>JAZNYG010000103.1:0-38205 GCA_045594245.1 Bacteroidaceae bacterium | reverse complement strand
ATACCTCACGCGAATCTCGCGAATCACGCGAAGTATACATCGCTATCGCTCGTATGTGCCATCCGGCAGGCGAACGCGAGTGTAATGATGCGTTTTCGCGTGATTCGCGAGATTCGCGTGAGATTAGATTTCAATTGGAAGTAACTACGATGGAAAGGATTTGCTTTGTCAAAGAGAAAGTACAAAATAATCCCATTCCTTAGCTCCTCCGTTGGGGCCAAGAATCTTCTTGTGCAGACGGCTACGGATGCTCGACACACTATCGGGAGCACGATGGGTGATGGCAGCAATGTCCTTGTGCGGTATGCGCAGCTTGATGAGCAGGCACACCTGGTACTCCACGTCGGAGAAGTCATAGAGCGAACGCAGCTTGCGGGTAAAGCCCGACGATATTGCATTCACCTGACGCTCCATCTCGTGCCAGTCCTCATCGGTCATATTGGAGCCTTCGGCTATGCGGATGCGCAGCGCAGTGTAGTAGTCCGACTGGAAGAAATCGTCCTCCACCTGCTTGATGGCATCGGATGTATGTATAGAGCGTTGCTCTAGCTCTTTTTTAATAGCTGCAAGGCTCTGTTCTACACGCTGCTTACGGCGAGTGATTTCAATGGTATAGATGACAATAAACAGTACAATGATTCCTAATACAGCCGCTGCCCAATAATACTTGTTATATTCCAATTTTTCCTCAGTAACAGAAAAGTTAAACTCATGTGGTACATGTTTTTCATTATTTTGTTTGGCTTGATGACAAATACTCCTAAACTCACTCTTGCGATTCTCGGGGAAGTATTTTACACGACGCCAAGTTTCTGTATACTCATTCTTCCATACAGTAATGATCGTGCTGTCGTTGATAATATTAAGAGGCATCTCACGATTATTCTCCATATAGAGAGTATCTTCGTCAAGGGAATAGTACCCTACATTATGAGGAATAATATAGAATTTACCATTTGATTCAGCCAAACTAAAATTAAAGCAGGTGCTATCGACGTCATACATTTTATAACCGATTGAATTACCTCCATACATATAGTGTGCTCCTTTCGAGGAGACTCTATTGACCAATCTCCAAACTCCCGTAATGTCAAACTTTCCGCTGTCCTGTGGCTGTCCCGTCTGCTCGCCCTGCTGCTTCCCCGAGCAAGAGGAGAGCAGTGCCAGCAACGTGGAGAGTATGATGAAGAATCTATTCATAGATACCTTTGTGAGTATAATCGTATGTGAATATAATCGTAGTTTAGATAGCAAAGATAGTCGTTTTTCGGCAATGTACAAAATGAGGGAAAGTAGATAGTCAATAGTGGTACCAGGTAATAACCTTTTTGAAGAAAAGGAAATTCATCTTTTCAGTTGGATTTTCATACACGAATTGCTGATGATTTCATTCTTGTGTTATTCATCAATAAAATTGTTTTTTTTGCTTGGAAAATCATTTACAAAACAATAGTTACTAATTTGTGTGTAAGGTTATTATGGTACTTTATATTTACGCGTTATGCAGGGTGGATTTGTGTACATATTTACACATTAATTCTGTGCATTTCTCCACACGAAAAATACTGGTGAAAGAGTACGCTTGCGTGAGCTTGCCTCGCGTCGTTGGAATAAAAAAAATAAATGAATTTATTTTGTTCTCCGCTCGTCTGAAACTAAATTTATCTGACGATGAAGTCTGAGCCGTTCGCTGATAAATTGTAAGTGAACTTACATTTAGCTCACTTATTTCAGACTTTATAACGCTCAACAATGCAAGTATACTTGTATTGTCTTCGCTAATTCGAAATTTTGCACTAATTTTGCAAGAAATTTAACTAATTAATGACATCTATGATTAAACGTATGGGTGCGATGCTGTCGCTGCTGTGTGTAGCGGTGATGATGCAAGCACAGATTCATGAGCCTATCAAGTGTGAAGCTTCGTGGGCTATGGTGGGCGAAGGCGTGGCCGAGCTGCGCATTGCTGCCAAGATTGATGCCGGATGGCATGTGTATTCTACCGAACTGGAGGATGGCCCTACCGCTGCGGCGCTCACCGTAGAGACCATCAAGGGCGCTCGCCTCGATGGCAAGCTGGGATTCACCGACGGTAAGGAGATTGCCAAGTATGACGACATGTTCGGTATGGACGTGCGCTACTTTGAGGACAAGGTGACCTTCGTACAGCGCTTCATCCTCGAAGGCGACTACCTCGTGCAGGGCTACTTCACCTATGGTGCCTGCGACGACGGGAGCTGCTTGCCGCCTACCAACGTGGAGTTCAAGTATGAAGGGAAATATACCGCGCCTGCAGCGGTAAAAAGTCAACAGACAACAGTCAACAGTCAACAGACCGAGACTAAGCCCGTCAAGGCTGTCCCCGCTGCCCCGGTAGTTGCTCCTGCAGAGACTTCCGAGCCCTCCGAGAACTCCGAGCCCTCTGAGACCACCGAGACCTCCGAGCAAGCAGTCAATGCCGAGAAAGCAAGCGCCTCTCAGTTTGGCGCCCTGTGGGAGCCCGTCATCGATGAGCTGGGCCAGCCGAAGGGCACAGCCGACACGGCCAACCAGTCGCTCTGGGCTATCTTCCTGCTCGGACTTGCTGGCGGACTCGTGGCTCTCGTGACCCCCTGCGTATGGCCTATCATACCGATGACCGTGAGCTTCTTCCTCAAGCGCAGTGGCGACAAGAAGAAGGGCCGTCGCGATGCCTATATATATGGTGTATCTATTGTGATCATCTACGTGCTGCTGGGCTTGCTCGTGACATTGCTGTTCGGTGCCTCGGCCCTCAACGCCTTGTCTACGGCTGCCATTCCCAACCTCTTCTTCTTCCTCCTGCTGGTGGTATTCGCCATGTCGTTCATGGGCGCTTTCGAGCTCACCCTCCCCGAGAAGTGGACTACCGCTGTGGATGGCAAGGCTGAGAAGACGGGCGGACTGCTCGGCATCTTCCTCATGGCCTTCACGCTCACACTGGTGTCGTTCTCATGCACAGGCCCCATTATCGGTTTCCTCTTGGTAGAGGTTTCTACCTCAGGCAACATCTTGGCTCCCACCATCGGAATGCTCGGCTTCGCCATTGCGCTGGCATTGCCCTTCACCCTGTTTGCCATCTTCCCCGCATGGCTCAAGGCTGCCCCCAAGAGCGGCGGCTGGATGAATACCGTGAAGGTGGTACTGGCCTTCGTGGAGCTGGCCTTCGCGCTCAAGTTCCTCTCTGTGGCCGACCTCGCCTACGGCTGGCATATCCTCGACCGTGAGACCTTCCTCGCCCTGTGGATTGCCCTCTTCGCACTGCTCGGCGCATACCTGATGAAGTGGATTATGTTCCCCCACGACGACGATGACGACCGCAAGGTGGGTGTGCCCCGCTTCATGCTCGGTCTCGTGTCATTTGCCTTCGCTATCTATATGGTGCCCGGCTTGTGGGGCGCTCCCTGCAAGGCCATCAGCGCCTTTGCTCCTCCTATGAGCACGCAGGACTTCAACCTCTACGAGCAGGAGCTGCATCCGCAGTCGATGGACTATGACCAGGGCATGGCCATTGCCCGTCAGGAGAAGAAGCCCGTGATGCTCGACTTCAGCGGTTACGGCTGTGTCAACTGCCGCGAGATGGAGCAGTCGGTACTGGCCGATGACAAGGTACTCGACCTCATCAACAACGACTACGTGCTCATCAGCCTCTACGTGGACGACAAGACTCCGCTCCCCGAGCCCATCCGCCTCACCGAGAACGGCAAGGAGGTAGTGCTGCGCAGCATCGGCGACAAGTGGAGCTACCTGCAGCGTACCAAGTTCGGTGCCAACGCACAGCCCTTCTACGTGCTGCTCGACAATGAGGGCCACCCGCTGAACACACCGCGCTCATACGATGAGGACATCGACGCCTACATCAACTTCCTCGAAGAGGGCCTGAGCGAGTACAAGACCAGAAAATAAAGGAACCCCACTTCCCCATAAACACAGAAAGCACCCCACGCGGGGTGCTTTTTTTATGTCAATGTCCTATACCCAACAATATAGACCGTTGACTGTAGACTATTAATGCCCTACGCCAGCCACACCGTGATGCCCATATAGATGAGCATACCGATGACGTCGTTGGTGATGGAGATAAAGGGACCGGTTGCAATGGCGGGGTCTATCTTGAGCTTCTCCAGTGTCATGGGCACAAAGGTGCCGAAGAGGGCGGCAAACATCACCACGCAGAAGAGCGAGAGGCTCACCGAATAGGTGGCTGGCGACCCTACACCATAGCGCCACCAGTTGTAGCCGAACACGGCGAGCGATATGATGGCGGCATTGAGGAGCGACACGAGCGACTCCTTCAGTATCAGGCGGCCCGTATTGCTGATGTCGAGCGAGTTGTTGGCAAGGCCCTGCACCACGATAGCCGATGACTGGGTACCTACGTTACCACCCGTAGCACCGATAAGGGGAATGAAGAGCGCCATCTCGGGATATTGGGCAAACACGCCGTCGAAGAGGCCCAGAATGGCCGAAGTGCCCAGTCCGCCCACCATACCGATGAGCAGCCAAGGGAGGCGTGCGCGGGTCTGCTTGATGATGCTGTCATCGCTCTCCACATCTTGCGAAAGACCTGATGCCAACTGGTAGTCACGCTCGGTCTGTTCGCGCAGCTCGTCGATGACGTCGTCGACGGTAATCTGTCCCACAAGGCGGCCTATACTGTCAATGACGGGTACCGACACGAGGTTGTACTTCTCGATGAGCTGCACCACCTCCTCCACGGGAGTGTCTACATGGATACTGATGAGGTCGCGGTCCATCACGTGCTTCACCTTCGACACCGAGGGGTTGGTAATCATCTTCTTCAGCGGGAACACGCCCTGCAGGCGCTCCTCGTCGTCGACCACGTATACGTTGTATATCTCGTCGCGGTCCTCGGCTTGGAGGCGCATCTCGCGCAGGCAGTCGGGCATGGACCAGTTCTCGTTCACAATCACCATCTCGGTACCCATGATACCACCGGCGGTGTCCTCATCATATTTCAGCAGGTCTACAATGTCGCCTGCCTGCTCTATGTCCTCGATGTGGGCAAGCACCTCTTCCTGCTTCTCCTCGTCCATGTCGCGGATGATGTCTACAGCATCGTCCGTGTCCATGTAGTCGATAAACTTCTTGGCGATGGTCTCTGAGGGCACCTCCTCGAGCAGTTCGTTACGGGCATCCTCGTCCATCTCGATGAGCACGTCGGCAGCATCCTCGCCATCGAGCAGATGATAGATGTAGCGGGCATCCTCAACGGACATGTCGTCGCACATCTCGGCGATGTCGGCAGGGTGCATCTCATCGAGCCTGCGCTTCAGCTCTTCGGCCTGCTTCTCGGCTACGAGCTGCTCTATCAGCTCTATGAATTCGCGGGTGAGTATTACGGAATCTTTCATTCGTTCCTCTTTCTTTGTTTCAGAGAACTCGGAGTGCCCTGAGTACTCTGATAAATCAAACTGTCTTATTATCAGCGATGCTCTCTATCATCTTCGTCAGCTCCACGAAGTCGGCCACCGAGAGTTGTTCGGGGCGTTTGTTGAATATCTCATTGGTCAGTACGGGGTGTCCCGTCGGCACGATGGGCTTGATGGAGTTGCGCAGGGTCTTGCGGCGCTGGTTGAAGGTGGTCTTCACCACACGCTTGAAGAGTGCTTCGTCGCACCCCAGGTCGGTGACCTCGTTGCGGCGCATGGCGATGACAGCGCTCTTCACCTTGGGTGGCGGATTGAATACGTTCTCGTTCACCGTAAAGAGATATTCCACGTCGTACCACGCCTGCACCAGCACACTCAGGATGCCGTAGGTCTTACTGCCCGGTGAGGCTGCCAATCGCTGCGCTACCTCGCGCTGTATCATGCCTGTGCACAAGGGTATACGGTCTTTGTTGTCGAGCATCTTGAAGAATATCTGACTCGAGATATTGTAGGGGTAGTTACCGGTGAGCACGAAGGGATTGCCGTCAAACAAGTGGTCCAGATGCATCTTCAGGAAGTCGTCCTCGATGATATGCTCCTCCAGCTCGGGATAGTGTGCACGCAGGTAGGCCACCGACTCGAAGTCGATTTCCACCACGTTGACCGTACGCTCTTTGGTGATGAGGAATTGGGTGAGGACACCCATGCCAGGCCCTACCTCAAGGATGGGCAGCGAGGGACACTTGTCGACAGTATCTGCTATGGCTTTCGCTATGGAAAGGTCTTTCAGAAAGTGCTGTCCCAGAAATTTCTTGGGCTTTACCTGTTTCATTCCGTTTATAACTTATACCGTCGTCCATACTTTGTTTAATTATCTCAAATTTTTCACAAAGATAGTTGTTTATTCGCTCGTTTGCGCTATCTTTGTCTTGATTTTGTTACAAAAGTAAGCAAATCCTTTTGAAAACAGGCAAAAGTGTGGAAAAGATTTTGAAAAATATCGTGAAGATAGCCCTCCCACTGCTCATCGCAGGAGTGCTCCTCTTCTATATGTACCGCGACTTCGACTTCTCTGAGGCGAAGCGCATCTTCCTTCACGAGATGAATGTGTGGTGGATGCTGGCTTCGCTCGTGCCCATCACGCTGAGTCATGTGATGCGCGGCTTGCGCTGGCTTATCACCCTTGAGCCGCTGGGCTACAAGCCCAAGAAGGGCGACAGCATCGACTCCATCTTCATCGCCTACGCCTCCAATGTGGTGATACCGCGTGTGGGCGAGGTGTCGCGCTGCGCCGTGCTGAGCAAGTATGATGGGGTTCCCTTCAGTAAGGCTCTGGGCACATTGGTGGCCGAGCGCCTGGTCGATATGTTGCTGGTGCTGCTCTTCGTGTGTGTGATGCTCCTCACGCAGCTCGATGTGTTTGTATCGCTCTTTGCGCAGACGGGCACCAATGAGGGTGCACTCACAGCACTCTTCACCAGCCCTAAGACCTATATTGTACTAGCTGTTGCCATCGCGGTATGTGCACTGCTGTGGCTGGGACTGAAGAAGACCAAGTTCTATGCTAAGATAAAGCAGATGGTGCGCGGCTTTATCGACGGACTGCTCTCGCTCAAAACTATGCACCGCAAAGGATTGTTCTTACTCTATACCATTGGTATATGGATAGGCTACTTCCTCGAGTTCTATCTCGCCTTCTTCTGCTTCCCCTTTACGGCAGAGCTGAGCGTGGTGCAGGCGCTGGTGATCTTTGCTGCCATCAGCTTGGCAATCATTATACCTACTCCCAATGGCGCTGGCCCGTGGCACTTTGTGGTCATCTCCATGATGACGCTCTACGGCGTGTCGCAGACCGATGCCTCATCCTTTGCCCTTATCGTACACGCCTTCCAGACGCTGGGAGTGATGTGCCTCGGCGCCTATGGATGGGTGGCCTTGCAGGTGAGGAATAAGAAGAGGGTTGATCGATGATGGTTGAGAGTTGACAGTAAAATGAAACGAGAATTCCGAGTACTCCGAGAAACCCGAGTACTCTGATATATAAAATTCTAAAAAAGAAAAAGAACCATGAGTACAATTGCAGAATTAGCTCCTCAGAGCGTGTGGAAACATTTTTATGAGTTGACACAGGTGCCCCGCCCATCGGGATACCTCGAACCCGTACAGCAGTTCCTGCTCGACTTCGGGCAGAAGATTGGCGTAGAGACCTTCAAAGACGACGCCGGCAACATCATCATGCGCAAGCCCGCCACACCGGGCCTCGAAGGCCGCAAGGGCATTGTGCTACAGGCACACATGGACATGGTGCCCCAGAAAACAGCCGAGAGTACCCACGACTTTGAGAAAGACCCCATCGAATGTTATGTAGATGGCGACTGGGTACGCACACGTGGCACCACCCTCGGTGCCGACAACGGTATGGGCGTAGCCGCCATCATGGCCATCATGGAGGACGACACTCTGGAGCATGGCCCCATCGAAGGACTCATCACGGCCGATGAGGAGACTGGCATGTACGGCGCATTCGGTCTCAAGCCCGGCACTGTACAGGGCAAGGTACTGCTCAACCTCGACTCCGAGGCCGAGGGCGAGCTCTACATCGGATGTGCTGGTGGTATCGACGTCACCGCTACCCTGCAATATATGGAGATAGAACCCGAAGAGGACTACAAGGCTGTATGCGTAAGCCTCAAGGGCTTGCGTGGCGGACACTCGGGCCTCGAAATCTGCGAGGGCCGCGGCAATGCCAACAAACTGATGGGTCGCTTTGTGCGCGAGGCAGTGCTCGAGTGCGATGCCCAGCTGGCTCAGTGGCATGGCGGCAACATGCGCAATGCCATCCCCCGCGATGCCTACGTAGTGCTCACCCTGCCCGAAGATGCCGTAGAGGATGTCAAGGATCTGGCAGCCCGCTGCGAAGCACTCTTCAATGAGGAGTTTGCCACCATCGAGAGCGGCATCACCCTCACCGTAGAGGAGGTAGACATGCCCGAGAGCGAGACCCCCGAGGAGATTCGCGACAACCTCATCGACGCCATCCTCGCCTGCCAGAACGGCGTGATGCGCTATATCCCCACCATCCCCGACACCGTGGAGACATCGAGCAACCTCTCCATCGTAGAGATTGGCGAGGGCAAGGCCCAGTTTAGCCTCCTCGTGCGCAGTTCGTCAGAGAGTATGAAAATGTATCAGGCCATTTCGCTCGAGAGCTGCTTCTCTATGGCCGGTATGCGCGTTGAGCTCAGCGGCAGCTATAGCGGCTGGCAGCCCAATGTAGACTCCCATGTGCTGGCTGCCATGAAGGAGACCTACAAGGAACTCTTCGGCCGTGAGCCCGAGGTGAAGGTCATCCACGCAGGCCTCGAGTGCGGTATCATCGGTGCCGTGAACGAGGGTATGGACATGATCTCCTTCGGCCCCACACTGATGTCGCCCCACTCACCCGACGAGCGCGTGCTCATCCCCACCGTGCAGAAGTTCTACGATCTCATCCGCTACGTCATCAAGAAGGGTGTGGAGTAATCCTAGGAAATAGGGTAGGGCGCAGGCTCTACAGTTACTGATAAGCAGAGGGTGTGCATCATGGATGCGCACCCTCATTTCTCGTAGGCTACCTGCATATTCCCTGGATTCTCTATAAATAGACTACTCGTCACTAGCAAGTGACGAGTGCGACACTAGCTAGTGATGCGTGCGTCACTTGCTAGCGACACTATCAGCACTTGCTAGTGACGTCATTTTTCTATTCGGGTGATTGACGCGGTTTTTGTAATTACCGTTGCCGCTGCTTTGTGTTTTTTTTGTGTGGAGATAGGGAAGTGATCTTACTTCTTTGTTGTTACAGTAATTACGGAGACGGCATTTGTAATTACAGGTTATATATTATAACAGCAACAACCTCATCGGGTAGTTGCTGTTACTCATCTGATATACCTTTAGTGAACTTTTCTCTGGTTTATTGCTTTTCTAATCCATCTTCAGTTACTATATACCCTTCAGGAGGCATGTAGGCGGCACGAACACGGAATTTCTCTGTTCTAAGAGCGCGACCACCTCGGAATTCACTGCCATTACAACCAGCATAGCCGTTGTAATTTCCAATAGTCGGAGTTCCTGCAATAGTGTAATTATAATCGGTGGTGGTATTGTAATTATGATCATCATTCTTAGAACCACTTTGGTAATAATTAAATACAGCATCAGAACCATTGTATGTGATTTTTACGCGTGTGGCGCGAGCACGAGTATTCTCTTCAGCTGTTCCCAAGCCTAGGAAGCCTGATCCTTTTTTTGCAGCTGCACTTGACCAATAGAAGCTATTCTGAAATACTGGTATAGCAAGGAAATATTGTTTCATAATTGTTTCCATCTCTCTAATTGCCGGTAGATACCAAATTCCTGTGTTTGCTGTTCTTTCAGTTATAGGTGAGCCATTAGGATTTCTTTTGTTCTTGTTGTTACAATACTCTGCTGCAAAGGTGGGTACTTCTGTGAGTTTTCTGTTAGGAACATATGAGAGTCCTGCTTTCTCTAGAATATTCTTAGTTGCAGTAAATCCGTAATAGTATACAACATCATCACTATTATAATTATTCGTATTATTATTACTTCCCCAGGGTAACCCCTCATATACATGAGCGTTTTTGTATTCATTCAATGGATCATAATGATTCAGGTATTCTTCTGTACTTTCGATATAGAGCGTGTATGCTTTTCCTGAATATTCGAGATTTACAGGTAGTAGTCCCACCTGCTCAAAAACAACATTTTGAGTAGATGTATGACCTGCATTGTCAGTATAAGTGAGGGTAACTGTGGCATTTCGTTTTGATGTGCTGATATTCTCGTCAATATAGAAGTATATGCGATCGCGATGATAACAACTAGCTTGTTTCTGTAGCTTGCCCATTAAATCAGTAGTGAACCAGTCCCGTATACCTGTATATGCTTTATAGCCTGAAGCCGCCATAGTTGCTTGAGGTATACGTTCTATGCGGATCCATTCACAGTCATCTTGAATAGTTACCGTTACATGTGGATTCTCAAAATCTGATTCTATATACACATCCATCGGTAATACATTGAAATGGGCATCTAACTCTCGCTCGTGCAATAGGTTGGTGTAGAAAAAGTATCCACTAGTGCCCTTCTGAATCTCAACACGGGCATCAAACGATACATCACCAAGCCCAGAAGAATTAGACTTTTTAAGTCCTGTAATGGTAATGTTATTCTTATACTGATGGTTACATTCTACATTAAAGTCATCGGTATGGTTAGCACCCAAATAGAGTAGGAATGAAGCTGTATTGACTACTCCATGGTAGTTGATGTATTCACCTGTAAATTTGAGATATGATGCCTTATCATCTATGCTTTCTACTTTGGCCAATTCAGGCTTATAGTTAGACCGTGCATTTTCAGCAACCTTGTCCAAACCATTACTGTCTTGTGCAAAATAAGTATCTGCATCTGCTGTACCCTGCATATTCTCATAGATATAAAATGTAGAGTTTATCTCCCCATAGTTGTTGTAAATCGTCTGTGGCTTATCAACGTTCCATGTAATGGTTTTAGGTTGTATTTCCCCTGTGAAATCGGTTTTGTTCCCATAGCTGAAAGCTACTCCTGTAGGGATATTTCCCATCTCCATTTTTGTAATAGTCATTTGCGGATAATTGTTGACCGCATCCATGATCATGGAGGATAGTTTAAGATTCATGTCTACACGAGCCATCAATGCTTTCATAGGAAGCTCCACTATACCACCTTCGCTAAGGTTTACTCCTGTTTTTTTGCATATCATGGGCATGCCAGTAGAGGGAACATCCGTGCATATTAGTTCTTGTTTGGGGATATATTTGAAAGATTCTAATTCTTGTGCAGATTCATTACCTGTGAATGTGGCATCTTCAACATTGGCAATGGCATATACCGCAACATTGTCATTTGTCAAATCCACAGTATGAGATGTGGTATTAAGCTTGTTGCTATAATACAAGGGTTGAGTGGCCGTTTCTGATTCATAGACAAAGATGTACAGTGACTTGATTTCACTCTCCTTCTCGTTCTTTACGTCACCGCGTGTAGTAACTTGCTTCTCTGTCATTTGTGGGGGCTTCACTTCGAGGAAAACTCCCAATGTAGGCTTTTCCCACACCTCCTCCTGTCTGCAAGCTGTAAGTACAAATAGGCAACTTACTAGCAGAATCAATATCTTATATGTTTTTGTATGCTTCATCGTTAGCTCTTTTATTATTGGAAAACTACCTCACCATTATCTCCACCGTCTTCCCAAGTGTTGTTGTCTGATGTAGCGTAGAATGTAACTTGACTTCCAGCAAACACTATGTTTAAGGTATATATCACACCTGGTTGGGGAGTAAATGAAGCCAAATTGCTCAAATTATAACTAATCTCAGCTGTTCCGTTACCGCTGATCGTTAGGCTACCGTTCCCTCCAGGAGAGAAACTTGTACCATTTGTGGGTAATAGTAATGTAGAAGATGTGGTGGTCTTATTCTTAGCTACATTGAAAGTGCCATAGTTGAAATTACAGTTATTTAAGGTGCCGCTGATCGTAGGGGTAAGATTTAATCCAACTGCTACCTTCTGGTGGAAATTGCCCTTGATGGTAAGGTTATTTACCTTGACATCAGCATCAGTGTTATTTATGATGTTAATGTTTAGTCCTGATAGCAGATGCTTAAATGTGAAGGCCAATCTACCGTCTTCTTTCTTCTTGTCGACAAGTGATGCAGCCATCAGGTCGGGAATTGTGTTATTCGTTATCTTGTCTTGTGTTATCGTATAGGTTGCTTGTGGCTCACCGATGGCCGTCATACTTGTTGGTGATATATCCCAACCATCAAATGGGTAATATGCAAAGAATGTATATAGGTAACTGTTGTCGGTATACCATGGTGCTTTGCCGTTCGATATTTCTGTATTTGTTGTAGTGTTAGTTGCTGTATATGCTCCACTAACCGCATCGATGCTTTGTTTGTAAAATAAATGTGGATTGGCAAAGCCCTTTTTGTTTTCCCATGTGGTAGCGCCAGAGTTATCGTCATTAAGTGCCAAACAGTAGCCTAATACTCCGAATTTACCCTCGGAGAATGATGCTCCCTCCACAAGTGCTCTAGTGCTAACATTGGTTAGCTCCATCTTTGGCGAAGAAAAAGAGATATATGCCTTGCGTCCTGTTGGATAATCTATCTCTTGCTTGGTGCAAGACCATCCAATAAGAAGCATGAATGTATAGACTAGAAATTTCTTCATCTTCGTTAAGATTTATTTAATTACTAAACTTCCTGCGGTCGCCGTTTGCCATTCGGTAACTATGGGTTTATTAAAGATTATGTAGTCGTAAGGGTCTATTGAGAATGTGTAACGATATCTTTTACCGGCTTCCCATGCATCGGATAACGTTGTGGTTCGTGTCTCACCGTCCAAGGATATGGATACAGTAACATTCGTTCCGCTGGCTTTAGGGAAGACTAGTAGTTCGCTTAGTACGGTAGTCCCACTATGGCTTAAGCGCCAACCTTGTGATGCGTTATCTGTATATATATATGGATTCTCTTCTGTTGTTGGAGCTGTGAGGCTTAGCCATTGGGCATTAGAAATATCAAATGAACCGTTTGATTGCAGACCTTCACCATACAACTTGATTCCAGATATAAAAGCAAATTGCTGTTCGGCAGTGGAGCTTCCTACAAACTCCAGTTGAACCAATGTGTGCTCAAAATTCAAACCAACTACAGGTGGTTCGCCTATACCATCGTATCTATTATTTGCTGTTTTGGCATAAAGAAGGTCTTCTTGCTTCTCTTTTACATTATAAGCTATATAATACGATTGATTTATACTGTATACATTGTATACTCTTTTAGATGTATCGGGGTATAATGCATAAAAGGTGTAGTCCTTGTTCCATACCCATACCTCAGGATTATCGTACATCCATCCTGTGTTCCCTTCGGAGTCAGTACCCCAATAAACTTTTCTACCGTCGAATACCGTAGTGCCGTCAAAGCCTCCCCAAACGGAGAAGCCATCTTTCAGTGGCTCTATGCCTGTTACCACTGCACGGGTGTTCTCTACACCGGCCTTGAAGCCAATGGTGAAGTCATGTGTAGGCACATCGTGCTCATCGCGGCAAGCTATGCAGAGGAGCGCAAGAAACAGTATCTTCGGTAGATGCTTCATTGATTATCGGTTAATATATAATAGGTGTTGTTTGGGAATAATCTCTTGGGTGGAGCGATCCACCCAAGAGATTAATATTAGAGGGATTGGCTTAGAGAGCTACGCCAGGGGTAGCTGTTGTCCAAGCATCAACATGTGTTACACTGAATGTGATGTAGCTTGTGGTAGGTGCGATGGTACCATTGTACTGGTAGAGATAACCAGGAGTCCACTTCTGTGAGTCATCAGCAATCAGCTTAAGAGCAACATTTGAGTATTGTTTCTCATATACTTTATTGTCTGATGCATCATAGAATTCAACCTTGAAGCTTGCTGCTACACTAGCAAGAGCTTGGTTAGGAATTACGATGTAGTCTTCTGAGGTAAATGAAGCACCTTTAGTAATGTTTGTTGTTGTTCCAGCAACGGTCAATGTTGTTGCTGAGCCTTCAGGTGTCCATGTGGCAGTACCATTATATACGCAATCACCCTGCTTCAAAACGCTAAAGGTGATAGCGCCAACCTTCATGGTGTAGTCTTCTGTTGAATTGTTTTTCAAAACAAACTGAACCTTAGAGAGCAGGTGCTGGAAGGTGAAGTTCACGGGAGCATTTGCCAATCCTGTGTTGTCAACGCTAGCAACTGCTGCTACTAAGTCGCTGGCATCATTAGGTACATAATCACTGAAGGTCAACACGCCATCAGAATAGCCAGGAGTAAGCTGATCGGATTCGTTAGTTGTTGCATAAGCAGCAAACTTGTAATTGTTAGCAGTCCATGCAACGGGGTTAGTGTACTGCCAACCAGAAACGCCCTTTGTTACTTCTACGTTGTTGAATACGTTTGTTGCTCCATGGTTGCCAAATACATAGAACTTTTCAAGATCTGCAGTTGTAGTGTTTGTCACCGCACGAGTGCTCTTGTTTACATGGCTCTCGAATGAGATCACGCGGTTCTCGTTTACGTTCAGTACCTCATCTTGGGTACAGCTTGAAAGGGCTACTATAGCCGCGCCAAGCATCAATAAATTCTTTTTCATAATGTAGAAAAATTAAAAAGTGAATAAAAAAAGTTAATTAAAAAATTTAGTTTCGTTTCTTGTTTTTTAGTTGTTTATATTCAGTTTGCTCTCTCTTCATATTATAAAGGTAACGGCACGTCGATAGCATCGCCCCAGCCATCGACTCCTACCTGGAAGCCGCCTTCCTCATTAATCTTTTCGTCAATCTCAATGCCATGAATCACTATCACACCGCCGTGGGGCTGCATCATCATCTGGTCGGTGATGTCGAAGTCGTGTTGCTGGAAGTTACCGTTCTTCAAGCGTAGCTCCAGCGACAAGCCAAACTGCTGTGTGGAGCGGGTATAGCGTATGTTGGGATAGTCGGGGATACCAAACGAGCGCACCTCGGCTTGGGCACCGAAGTCGCCGATGGTGGGGCAGTCGAACAATACGGTGGCCACATCTTTCGTGGTGCTGCCATCGCTGAGGTTCACACCTTGAGCCATACCGGCCAGTGCACCCTTGGCCTGTGCCACATGCTCGGCTCCCTTCGTCACCTCGAAGCGTATGAGATAGGTGTATACGAGCGGGTGAAGGAGCACGTCGAGCGTATCGGTACGCAGTGAACGGGTGGCCTGTATGGAGTCCATATAGGCGGCATAGAGCATGTCGGGAGGGTTCACGGTAAACTCCTCATCGCTACGCGTCATGAGTGAGTTGCCACGGTAGCTCGAACGCACGAGGCCACGCGTAGTGGCGTAGGCGGTGTTGAAGGAGCTGAGCCCGTCAAACACGATGTACTCCGTGTCGTTACTGTAGAAGAGAAGGTCGTAGTAGCCTTCGTTCTCAAGGCGCACGCTCGACTTCTCCTTGGTCATGTTTCGCTGGGTCTCCATCTCGCCCTCGTGGTAGGCATGGAGGCGCACACCCTCCGACTCGCCGGGGCGGAGAGAGGCATACTCTACACCAAAGGCGCGGTTGGGCCACTCGGCTGCCCAGTCCATATAGCCCTCGGCATTGTACTCCCACTGGCAGTCGTACTGGAGGTTAAACTTGAACTCTACACGCTCGGTGTGCATATCGTGGTCGTAGCACAGGTCCTTGTGCTCACAGGAGAGGAGGGTGAGGCAGGTGAGTGCCCCGAGAAGAAGGCGTAGCTGCTTCATTGGCGACCTCCCTTCTTCATTGTGTTCTTATTGTCGCGGCCCAGTAGCCATACGAGCGACACCTCGGCCTTCGTGGGGCCCATGAAGTGGCGACGCTTGAGGGCATGCCATACGTAGTGCTCGTCTACATAGTAGTATTCGTTGTACAGACCTCCATGATAGCCTATGCCGATGGTGAAGTCGAGATTGAGGCGCGGAGCTATGGGCTGTGAGTAGCCATACTCGAAACCTACGGTATAGTTGGCCTGACCGAAGAGGTCCTTGCCTGGCTCACCGCCCATGAATCCGTGGTCGGAGAGCATGAAGTCGTAGGTGAAGACCTGGGCATAAAGGCCTACATGGTGTCCGGTGAGAGGTTTCTCCTTGGCAGCACGGCCCAGCCAGTAGCGGAGGTCGATCTCGCCACCGTAGTAGCACCAGTACCATGTGGGGGTGTTCCACCAAGCGTAATTCCAGCTGCCTGCTACGCTCAGTCCATGACCCAGATAGAACTCGGCACCGATATTGGGCACGAGAGCGGCATCGTAGAGGAGGTTGCTCTTGATGGCCCAGGTGAGCGAGCGGCGTGTAGCAGGTACGAGGGTATCGGCTTCTACGGCAGGAGGAGCCACGGTGGCGGTGTCTTCGATGATTGCAGGTGTCTCCGGCTCTACCACTTCAGGAACAGTGTCGCCCATCAGCTCGGGAGTGGGCACATATACACAAGCCCATGTAGCCATACGGAGGGTAGGCATGTGGTGCTGGATAATCCAACGGTAGGTGAAGCCATTGTCGAGGTTCTGCAGACGCCATTTCTTGGTTTCGGTATTGACGTTGGCCTGCATGATGCGCATCACTCGGTCGCGGTTCATCAAGTGGTAATTGGCCTCGAGTTCTATGGCCAGTCCCTCCCAGTTCTCACCCATGGGACGCAGATGTATGTTCTCGGGTAGGAGCACGCTGTCGTTGGGGAGATTGGCCAGGATAAAGTCGCGGGCGGCCTCGGCACGCTTCTTGGCCAACCAATCATTGCGGTAGGGACTACCTTCGGGAGATGAGTAGGCATAGATGGTGATGCTGTCGATACGGGGCGAAATCTGTAGGATGCGCTTGATGCGCTCGATTTGCCGTGTATTGTCGAGGTAGTCCTCGTGAATCTCTATGTCGTCGTGCTTGTAGTAGAGGGTATAATGGTCGTTGGAGATGCTGTCAGGAACCGACACGGCATGGCATGGCTGTAGCAAGCTGCAGGTCAAGCATAGCATGGTCAGAATTGTCCTGAAAAAACGCATTGATACCTATTGTTTATGAAACAGTTCCAATAATTTCGCAAAATTAGTTCTTTTTAGTAAAATCTCAATGCCAAAATTTTACCCCCCCCTATATTTAACAAATATTAACGATGGTGTGTGGGCTGATAGTGTGGTGGGTATATAAAAAAGGATGTGCCAGAAATACACTGACACATCCTCTAATTTACGGTCTCTAATGACGATATTAGTAGATGCCCTGAGCGAGCATGGCGTTGGCTACCTTCATGAAGCCGGAGATGTTGGCTCCCTTGACGTAGTTGATATATCCGTCAGGTTGCTTGCCATACTTCACGCACTGCTCGTGGATGGAGTACATGATGTACTGCAACTTCTTGTCCACTTCGGCAGCGCTCCATGAGATGTGACAGGCATTCTGGCTCATCTCGAGTCCGCTGGTAGCCACACCACCTGCATTCACGGCCTTGCCGGGGGCATACAGCATCTTGTGCTCCAGGAAGAGTTCGATGGCTTCGGGTGTGCATCCCATGTTGGAGATTTCGCCCACGCAGATGACGCCGTTGTCGATGATGTGCTGTGCATCCTCGCCGTTGAGCTCGTTCTGTGTAGCGCAGCAGAGGCAGATGTCCACCTTCTGCTCCCAAGGACGGCGACCGGGGTAGAAGGTGGCCGAGGGGTATTTCTCTACATAGGGCTCCACGATATCGTCGCCCGAATCACGCAGTTCGAGCATGTATTCTATCTTCTCGCCGCTGATGCCGTCGGGGTCGTACACGTAGCCGTCGGGGCCGCTGATGGTCACCACCTTGGCACCCAGCTCGGTAGCCTTGAGGGCAGCGCCCCATGCCACATTTCCGAAGCCGCTGATGGCAACGGTCTTGCCACTGATGTCGAGGCCGCGGGTAGCGAGCATCTGGTTCACGAAGTAGAGACCGCCATAGCCGGTAGCCTCGGGACGGATGAGCGAACCACCGAAGTCGAGGCCCTTACCCGTCATCACACCGGTACACTCGCGAGTGAGTTTCTTGTACATACCCATGAGGTAGCCCACTTCACGTCCACCTACGCCAATGTCACCTGCAGGCACGTCGGTGTCGGGGCCAAGGTTGTGCCACAACTCCGTCATGTAGGCCTGGCAGAAGCGCATAATCTCATTCTGGCTCTTGCCACGGGGCGAGAAGTCCGATCCTCCCTTACCGCCACCCATGGGGAGCGAGGTAAGGGCATTCTTGAAGGTCTGCTCGAAACCGAGGAACTTCAGGATGCTCAGGTTCACAGATGCGTGGAAACGGAGACCGCCCTTGTAGGGGCCTATAGCGTTGTTGTATTGCACACGATAGCCGAGATTGGTCTGCACCTCGCCCTTGTCGTCAACCCATGTGACACGGAAGGTAAGGATGCGGTCGGGCTCTACCATGCGCTCAATGATTTTGGCTTTTTCAAACTCGGGGTGCTGATAGTAAACCTCTTCTACGGAATGTAGCACCTCGGTAACTGCTTGAATGTATTCAGGCTCATTGGGATGCTTGCGCTCGAGGTCCTGAATGATTTCGTTAATCTTCATAACGCTGCAATTTTAAGTTTTACAATAGTTGGTTCCTGTAATAGGAACTTAAAAACAATTACAAGGGCAAAAATAGTGCAAGGCGAGCGAAAAAACAAGATTTGTCTTGAGTTTTTCCGAGCCGCCGCCTATTTTCTGCATGCTTTAGCAGGTTAGAGATAGTGCAAGGCGAGCTAAACCTACCTAAAGAAAACAACACTCCCCCGAGCCACAAGGCACGGGGGAGTTCTTTTTATTTACGGTTGACCCTTATCCGCCGAAGTCGTCGAAGTGGATCATATCCTTCTCTACGCCGAGGCTGTCGAGGAGGTCGAGAACGGTCTTGGCCATCATGGGAGGACCACAGAGGTAGTACTCGCAATCTTCGGGATTCTCGTGCTGCTTGAGATAGGTGTCGCCCATCACAGGAGCTACGAAGCCTGCGGTGTACTTGATGCCTGCTGCGTCGGCCTTGGGATCGGGACGGTCGAGCGCGAGGTGGAAGTGGAAGTTGTCGAACTCCTTCTCCAAGGCGAGGAAGTCGTCGAGGAAGGGGATCTCCTCCAATGCGCGGGCACCGTAGAAGTAGTGCATCTGACGGTCGCGGCACTGGCGTGTCTTGAGCATGTGCATAATCTGTGCACGCAAGGGAGCCATACCGGCACCACCACCTACCCAAATCATCTCACGGCCGGACTCGTAGTTGGGGCGGAACTCTCCGTAAGGACCGCTCATCATCACCTTGTCACCAGGCTTCAAGCTGAAGATGTAGGATGAAGCGATACCGGGCATCACATCCATGAAGCCACCGCCCTGCTCTTTGGGTTTGAAGGGAGGTGTAGCGATACGTACGTTCAGGGTGATGATGTCGCCCTCGTCGGGATAGTTGGCCATAGAGTAGGCACGCACGGTGGGAGTGTCGTTGGTACACTTCAGGTTGAAGAGGCCAAAGTTCTGCCAAGCGGGCAGATAGGTGTCGCCGATGAGTGACTTGTCGAAGTCCTTGTCGTAGTCGATGCTGAATGCAGGGATCTTGATCTGTGCATACGAACCGGGCTCGAAGTCCATGTGCTCGCCGGGAGGCAATGCCACCTTGTACTCCTTGATGAAGGTAGCCACGTTCTTGTTTGAGATAACCTCGCACTCCCATTCCTTAACGCCCATTACAGACTCGTCGACCTTGATGGCCATATCGCCCTTCACTTTTACCTGACAGCCGAGACGCCAGTGGTCCATCTGCTGCTTGCGGCTGAAGTGGCCCTTCTCAGAGGGGAGGATCTCGCCACCGCCCTCTACTACCTGGCACTTGCACTGGCCGCATGAGCCCTTACCGCCACAGGCAGAGGAGAGAAAGATACCGTTGTTTGAGAGTGTGCTGAGCAGGGTTGAGCCGCTCTCCACCTCGAGTTCGTTCTCACCGTTGATGGTGAGCTTCACGGGGCCAGAGGCCACCAAATATCTCTTGGCTACCAACAGGATGGCTACCAAGGCAAGTATAATCACGAGGAATACTGCGATACTTGCAATAATCAATTTCATATCAATCATATTCTTATTCCTCCTATTATTAGATTGTAAGACCAGAGAAACACATGAATGCCATAGCCATCAAGCCTACGGTGATGAAGGTGATACCGAGACCACGCAGGGGCTTGGGTACGTCAGAGTACTGCATCTTCTCACGGATAGCGGCGAGGCCCACGATAGCGAGCAACCAACCGATACCTGAACCGAGAGCATAAGCTACGGAATCCCACACGTTGAGGATAGCCTGTGTGTTGTTGGGGTCCATAGTGATGCGCTGCTGCATGAAGAGCGAAGCACCCATGATGGCACAGTTAACGGCGATAAGGGGGAGGAAGATACCGAGCGAAGCATACAGCGAGGGGCTGAAGCGCTCTACTACCATCTCTACCAGCTGCACGATACCGGCAATCACGGCAATAAAGAGGATAAAGCTCAAGAAACTGAGGTCAACGCCGGGATTTAGTGCTCCATTTTCAGCAAGGACTTCAGTTTGCAACAGATAGTTCACCGGCAGGGTGATGAGCAACACGAAGGTCACTGCCACACCGAGGCCGAGAGCTGTCTTCACATTCTTTGATACGGCAAGGTAAGAACACATACCCAAGAAGAATGCGAATATCATATTGTCCACAAAGATAGAGCGGACGAAAAGACTAATAAAATGTTCCATAAATCTTTTTTAGTTAAGAGGTAAGAGTTAAGAGGTAAGAGTTTTTGTCATCCTGAGTGAAACGAAGGATCTCTCATTGTACATTCGCGAGATTCTTCACTACGTTCAGAATGACACGAAAGATTGGATGAACGAACTCTTCACTCTTCCCTTTTCACTCTTCATTCTACTTTAATTCTGTTCTTCCTGCAATTCTGTATGACGGGCACGCTGGTACCAGATGATGCAAGCCACGATGATGAGGGCTGCGGGGGGCATCAGCATGAGACCGTTGTTGATATAACCATGGTCGTAGCACCACTGCGGGATAACCTGGTAGCCGAAGAGGCAACCGCTGCCGAGCAGTTCACGGAAGAAGGCCACGATGACGAGTATCTTGGCATAGCCGAGGCCATTGCCGATACCGTCGAGGAACGATGCCCAAGGACCGTTGGCCATGGCAAACGCTTCGAGGCGACCCATGAGGATACAGTTGGTGATGATAAGACCTACATACACAGAGAGCTGTACGCTGACATCGTAGGCAAATGCCTTGAGGAACTCACTCACGATGGTTACCAACGCAGCTACCACAACCAACTGCACGATGATACGGATACGGTTGGGGATGGTGTTGCGAAAGAGCGAAATGATCACATTGGCCATGGCCACGATAACCGTAACCGAGAGGCCCATCACGATGGCGGGCTCGAGCTGAGCAGTAACCGCCAGCGCCGAACAGATACCCAATACCTGTACGGTAACAGGGTTGTTCATACCCAGAGGAGTCTTCAGCGCCTCCATATTCTGCTTTGAAAATAATGACATAACTGTTTCCTCCTTTGATTATTGGTTAACAACTTCAATTTTGGCAGCGGGCACTGACTCTACGCAAGCCGAGTCGGCAGCGCACTGAGCAGCCTCGCAGGCCTTGTCACACTGTGTGAGGAATGCCTTGTAGAGACCGAGACCATCCTTGAGCATGGCATCCACACCGTTCGATGTGATGGTACCGCCCGAGATGCCGTCGACCTCAACAGTCTCGTCCTTTACCTTACCGAACTTCACCACGCTGATGACCACGTTGCCCTCGCCATCGACAGCTTTCTTGCCGATGAAGGGAACCTGGAACTTGTCGCGGTTGGTAATCTCGGCACCCAGACCGGGAGTCTCGCTGGCATGAGCGAAATAGGTGCCGTAGATGGTCTGCTTGTCGGCATTGAGTGCCACATAGCCCCAGATGGGACCCCACAGACCTGCACCGTAGAGGGGTACTACATACTTGGTCTCACCCTCCACCTCACATACGTAGAGGGGAAGCTGCTCACCTACTGCTGCGTTGGCTACGGCAAAGCCACCGGTCTCGGCAGCTACGTTGCCCTGAGCGTCGAGCAGCTGGTCGGCCTTCACATACTTGGCATAGGCAGCCTCGGCGTCCTTCTCGAAGATGTTGAGGGCAGCGAGTACCTGCTTTTTCTTGTCAAGCTCAATATTCTTCTCCTGCATGGGCTTCAGCAACGATGACACGAAGGCCAAGAGGAATGCTACGATAATAACCATAACCGAAGCATATATAAATGTATAGGAATTCTTATTCGTATTCATAACAGTATTCGATTATTGGGTTATTACTTGCTCTTCAAAGCACGCTTGGCACGCTTCGAGATGTTAGCTTGATATACATAATAGTCGATGAGCGGAGCAAAGAGGTTCATCAGCAGGATGGCAAGCATCATACCTTCGGGGTAACCGGGGTTGAGCACGCGGATGAGCACCGCTACCACACCGATGAGGAAACCGTAGATGTACTTACCGCACTCGGTACGGCATGAGGTAACAGGGTCGGTAGCCATGAACACGGCACCGAAGCAGAAACCGCCGAGAGCGAGGTGCTGATACCAAGGCATCATAGCCACTGCATTGTCGGGGTTGCCCCATTGGTTGAACACCCAAGCCATCAGACCACCACCAACGAATACGCTGAGCATGGTCTTCCAAGAAGCTACGCCTGTACCCAACAGGATGAGGGCACCGAGGGCGATAGCCACTACGCTGGTCTCACCGATAGAGCCGGGGATGAAGCCCCATACCATATTCAAATCCCATGCGGGAGCGGCACCCGATGTGGCAGCCACACCAAGTGCAGTAGCCTGTGTGTAACCGTCGATGTCGGCACCCAGACCGAAGATGGCGCTGTCGGCTACCCAAACGGCATCACCGGAGATTACGCTCGGATAAGCGAAGAAGATGAATGCACGCGTCACGAGAGCCACGTTGAAGATGTTCATACCCGTGCCACCATATACCTCCTTGGCGAAGATTACGGCGAAGGCTGTAGCCACGGCGAGCACCCACAGCGGAGTGCCTACGGGCACAATCATCGGGATGAGAAGACCCGATACGAGGAAGCCCTCGTGAATCTCCTCGCCCTTCCACTGGGCCACGGTGAACTCGATGCCGAGACCTACAAGGTAAGAAACGATAATTTTAGGCAACACAGCCAGGAAGCCGTAGCCAAACAGCTCCCAGAAAGAGCCGTCGAGGCCAGCGGCCATATAGTGCTGGTAACCTACATTGTACATACCGAAGAGCAGGGCGGGCACCAAAGCGATGCACACCATAATCATCATACGCTTAGAGTCGAAGCAGTCATGGATATTTGAGCCACTCTTAGCCGTATGGTTGGGCACGAAGAGGAATGTCTCGAACCCGCCGAACACAGAACGGAAAGCCTGGAACTTACCGCCTTTCTCGAAGTTCGGCTTAATCTTGTCTACTAATTGTCTTAATCCCATAGCTTATTCCATTTCAGAGCGGAGCTTCATCAGTCCTTCGCGGACGATGCGCTGCAACTCAAGTTTCGACGAATCTACAAATTCACACAAAGCAAAGTCCTCGGGAGCCACCTCGTAGATACCTGCAGCCTCCATCTTCTCGATGTCGCCGGCAATGATTGCCTTGATGAGGTATTCGGGGAAGATATCCATGGGGAACACCTTGTCATACTCGTTGGAGTTGATCATGTGGCGCTCCTCACCCTTGAGGCGTGCGTCGAGCACATACTCTCTGTTGGGGCAGAGGAAGCTGAAGTAAGCACGGCTCACGCTGAACTCCTTGAAGCGGGGCATAGCCCAACCGAGCAGCTCGTGCTTGTCGCTACCGTCGGGGATCACGGTCACCATGTTGGCAAATGCACCCAGATAGCTCTCCTCTGTTGCTACGGGACCGGTGAGCACGTTACCGTTGATGATACGGTTGACGCAACCACCCTTGATGCGGCCACCTACGATGTCGCCAATCTGAGCACCGAGGATTACCTTGCTGTAGGCCGGGTTCTCCACCTGTGAGCCAGCAACGGCGATGGTGCGGGTAAGGTCAACGACACCCTTGTTGAACAGGCGGCCAACGAAGATTACCTCCTCGGCACCGATGGTCCATACCACCTCACCCTTGTTGATGGGCTTCACATGGTTGATCTGAACACCCACGTTACCGGCGGGGTGCTTGCCCTTAAACACGGTAATCTCCACATTCTTGGCATCAGCAATAGCAGGCACAGACTGCTTGCTGCTAACACCGAGGAACGTAGGAGCCAACTTGGCCAATGCGCTGAGACCAGCCTGAAAGTCCACCTCATTGCCCTTGATTACATACTCGAAATCGGGAGCGAGGGGCTTGCTGTCGAAAGCCGACACGAAAACAGCCTTGGGACGGCTCTCGGGGTTGGCCACCACGTCGTAGGGACGCTGACGGAGGAAAGCGAACAAACCGCTCTCCAACAATGCTTGCTTCACCTGTTCACCATTGAGTGAGTGAACACTCTTCACACCGAAATCCACAGACTCCTGCTTGTCACTGGCAGTAACGACAACGCTCATCACCTTACGGCGGGCACCGCGGTTAACAGCTGCTACTGTGCCGGAAACGGGGCTGACGAATTTCACTTCGGGATGCTTCTTGTCTACAAAGAGGGCCTCCCCGGCCTTGACACTCTGACCTTCAGCAACAACAACTTTAGGAGTCACTCCTACAAAATCATCGGGTACGAGAGCGTACTGCTTCGATGCTTTTACAGAAACCAACTCCTTAGCGGCTGTTCCCTTAAGTTTAATGTCCAAGCCTTTTCGTAACTTAATTACTTCTGGCATAACATTTATAATGGTTAATTAACTTTTGGATATACAAAAATCGCACAAAGTTAATAATTATTTATGGATAGCGAAAAAATATACTGAATTATTTCTCCCACAGACAAGAATAATCTCCCCGACGAATTCGTCCCAACCCACAAGGCGGGAACCCATTCAAACATCAAGAGCCGTTATGTAACAAAAAACCGCAACCCGCATCATAAATAAATCTGCTTTATCTTCGTACAATCATTTTTTTGCATTAAATTTGCACGTTTAGACGTGAAAATAAAGAAGAGAAGGTACATACAGCTGGTGTTGTGCATTGCCGCATTGCTCGTGATAGGTACAACGATGCTGCTGAACTCCCCCCGGGTGCAGCAGCGAGTATCTGTCATGCTGGCCACCGAACTGGAAAACCGCATAGGCACCCGCGTCAATCTCGGCGGAGCGCACTGGCTCTTCCCCAACGACATCATCATCGACAGCCTTGAAATCGATGACCAGGAGGGAGAGCACCTGCTCTCTGTAGACCGCATAGCAGCAAAGGTAGAATGGAAGCCACTAATCAAACAAGGGCAAATATCCATTCGCAACATCCGCCTGTTCAACCCAGACATCCTCATCTACAAGGACTCTGAAGACAGCGAATACAACTACCAATTCCTGATTGATGCCTTTTCCACCAAAGAAAAGCGCAAGCCCTCGAAGCTCAACCTACGCGTAAACTCATTGCTCATACGCCACGCCAACCTGACACATCGCATCGGAAATGGCAACAGAGGCAACAAGGGCAACAGGCAAAAACGGCCCCTCGACATTCGCGACATTGACGTCAGTGACCTCTCGGCGCACCTGTCACTCAAGGCGCTTACCAACGATTCAATAAGCCTCATGGTGCGCCAACTCAATTTCAAGGAACATTCAGGGCTCACTGTCGACAATTTGTATTTGCGCCTGGTTGGCAATCATCACGGAGCCACCCTTGCAAGTTTTCGACTCGACCTGCCACACAGCACCATTCGACTGGACACGATATGGACAAGTTTTACGGCTGACAATATCAAAGAGAGCCTCATTGTCAAAGGGCGTACCTTGCCTTCTTATGTCACTCCCGCTGATATGGCATGGCTAATTCCGCAAACCGCGAATTTGACAGAAAGGGTATATCTTTCTACTGATTTCATTGGTAGCACATCACGTTTCAACGTAAAAGAGCTGGATATACACACCCGGCACAATGATGTTGTATTTAGAAGCAGCCTAACAGCCTCGTTCCTAAATGATAAGCTACAGTCGTCAAGTATCAATCTGCAGGAGTTTACTCTTACGGCTGCTGCTTGGGAACTGCTTGAGAATGGGCTTCCCGATATCTACAATCTAATACCAGCCGAGATTCCCCGTATAGGAGCTATCTCAGTTAACGGATATGCGAAACTCGCCTCCCAGCAAAGCGATATTAGGTTATCGGCCATTACTGATGTGGGGGAACTGCAAGCTCATGCCGGTATCGACCAAGACGGGAACTATACTACCTCCATCGATGGCCAAAGACTGAATATTGCACAAATCATCCCATCAAGCCCGTTGGCGAAGACGAATCTGGCCCTTGAGGCTGAAGGTATCTACAACTATCGTGCACAGAATGACTCTCTTCCTCTGCGAGGGACATTCAAGGGTAAAGCTACGCAGACCCAACTGTTGGGATACAACTACCAGAGCATTTATCTTGATGGATGGTATGGACCCGATGCCTATGGTGGCGACATCACGCTACATGACCCTAACGGTAATCTTTTCCTCCAGGCAGAGTACAAACCATTGGGCACAGCGCCAAGCTATAGTCTTAAGCTCTGTGCCGATAGTCTTAATCTGTATGCCATGAAACTGCTGGACATACATGAAGGCAATCAGTTTAGTGCTAGGCTCCATGCTGATATAAAAGGTCCTGACTTCAATCACTTTACCGGCCAAATTAGTATCGACAGCCTGACTCTCCATAAACCAACCGAAGACTATGTCATCAAGCAGATTTCGCTATATGGTACAGATCCTGACCAGAAAATGCTCTCGTTGAGCTCTGACTTTATGGAGGGGTCCATGCGAGGAGAATTTACCTATCAGTCGTTGTCCCAAAGCGTTATTGCTCGTCTTCATCGCTACCTGCCCTCTATCTGTCGTGATCATAGACATCATCATATGCATACGGACAATATTTGTACGGCTAATCTCAAAATACATAGTACTAGACCGTTGGAAGAGTTCCTTTTACTTCCCGTGAGTATCGATAAGGCCATTCAAATAGAGGGTTTTATTAATGACCGCACTGAAGACTTCGAAATCCAGGCTATAGCTCCTCAGATTCACTATGAGAACTTGAATCTTAGCAATGTAAGTGTTGTGTGTGAACCTGTAGAGCATGGATTAAACTGCCACATAAGTGCAACTCAGCATGGGGAAGACAATGTGAATACTACGGCCAACCTCCTTGCTGCAGCTAACCATGATAGGATTAATGTAGGATTGTTATGGGAGAGTGACCCTCAAAATCTATTCGACGGTGCTTTCTATAGTAACGTGCATTTTACGTTCAATGAACAAGATCAACTCTCCGTTATTCTTGAGGCAGACAGTTCTCAAGCGACTATCAATCATTCGGAATGGGAGCTGCATCCGTTTAGAATAGATATAGCTTCGGGTAATACTACCATACATGATTTCAGGTTTGAACACAGCAGTGACCAATATTTGAGCATTGACGGAAGTATAGCTAATGCCCCTTCTGATACGTTACAGGTGAGACTTAACAATTTGGACCTGAATTATCTACTTTCACTTGTCAAACTCCAGGGGATTTCTTTTGGTGGTAATGTGAGTGGTTATCTAAATGCAGCAGACCTATATACACAGACGCCATACGTGGATGCGCAGATTCGTGCTGAAGATTTTACATTCTGTGAGGGACCTATGGGCAATGCGTTGGCGCATGTCTATTGGAATCAAGATTCTACAAGGTTGGAGTTTACTGCTGATGTTTCGGAAACACCTCGTCGTATAACTAAGGTAGATGGCTATGCAGATATTGCAGATAATATACTTTGGCTGGATGTTGATGCTGATAGTACCAATGCTTCTTTTCTCAATAGTCTGCTGAGTAGCTTTATGGCTGATGTGAAGGGTAATGCTAGTGGTAATATCATTATAGGAGGTCCCATGGATGCTATAGACCTTCTTGATGGAGCATTGTTAGCCGATATAGCATTTAAGTTAACGCCCACAAATACCGATTATCATTTTAGAGATACACTGTTCTTTGCTCCTGGAAATATCTATATCAACGGTGTTGAGGCTTATGATACACGAGGTCAGAAGGCTATTGTGAATGGTAAGATAACACATGACAAATTGAATGATTATACCTATGATCTGTACGTTGACGCGCAGAATATCTTGGGTATTGACCTGCCGAATACAGGAAATGATAGTTTCTATACTACTATTTTTGGAACGGGAGAAGTGTTGGTGAGTGGAGGACCCGATAAACCGCTCAGAGTGGATATTACAGCACAGCCGGAAAAGGGTTCGCTGTTTGCTCTTAACCTTGCCAGTCAGGATGTTACCTCCAGTGATGAGTTTATAACCTTTAGGGACAAAACTTCTAGGCGCAATACGTTGACTGTAGATGACGATGTAGCCCGTAGGAGAAGTCGTAGGCCCGCAGATGCAGATACGGATGATTACTTTGAACTGGATATAACGGCCAATATAACACCTGATGCTACATTAAAGCTTATCATGAATCAAGCTGCAGATGACCATATCAGTGCAACAGGAAGTGGAGATTTGCAAATAAAAGTTCATGGTGATGATATTAATCTATATGGAACATATACAGTAGAGCACGGAGGCTATCGCTTAAGTCTCCAAGATGTTATCAACAAAGATTTTAAAGTGCTGAGTGGCAGTACCGTTACTTTTGATGGAAATCCGATGAATGCTCGTCTAAACATTACCGCAGGGCATACTGTCAATAATGTGCCCCTCAAAGATCTCAGTCCTGATATCACTGGTGATGTGCGTGTCAATTGCCTGCTTAAAATAGAGGGTACATTGGATGCTCCACTGCTCACATTCGATCTCGAACTACCTCAAGGGACTGAAGAGGAGAAGACTATCCTTCGCAGTTATACTAGTACCGAAGAGCAGATGAATATGCAATTTATCTATCTGCTAGGTGTGGGTAAATTTTATACCATGGATTTTGCTCAGAATCCAAATACAGATGGTGCTGCCAATATGGAGTCATTCCTCAGTAGTACCATCTCTGGCCAAATCAACAACTTGCTGTCAAGCATTATCAATAATGATAATTGGAATATTGCAAGCAATATCCGTACCGAAAATATGATGAACGGCACCTCCGACAATGCGCTAGGGAATATGGAGGTTCAAGGCATTCTCGAAGGTCGCTTGCTCGATAACCGTCTACTCATTAATGGCAATTTTGGTTATCGCGACAATCCTTTGTATGCATCTAATTTTATTGGCGACTTCGATATACGTTACTTGCTTCGTAACGATCTTAGCCTAAAGGGATACAATAAAACCAATGATCGCTATTTTACCAAGACCTCACTTACGACTCAAGGTATAGGATTGCTGTTCCAACGCGATTTTGATTATTTGTTCCCTCGTAGGACAAAGAAAGTGCTGAAAAAATAAAGAGGTTGTTTATTTCTTTACACCTTTGTATATAATGTAGCCAAGGGCAATAGCCACAAGGCCGATGATGCCGTAGCCTATTTCGTGACTATATTCGGTAACGGTGCTGATGAGTTGGTCTTCAGGAACAATGGCTTCCAAGTACCAACCGAGGGCAGCGAGTACGGCATTCCATATACCTGCACCAAGGGCTGTGAAAGCAACGAACTTGGCAATCCCCATCTTGGCCAGACCTGCGGGAATGGAGATGAGTTGGCGTACGGCAGGTACGAGGCGGCCGATAAGGGTGGCTACAGCTCCATGCTTGCGGAAGAACTTCTCTGCAGTTTCTACCTTCTCTTGGTCGAGCAGGCACATATGACCTATACGACTGTTGGCAAATTTATACACGATGGGCTTGCCGAGCCAAAGGGCGAGGAAGTAGTTTATGAGTGCGCCGATGATGGCTCCTGCTGTAGCGAAGAGTATGATAAGCCATACGTTGAGTTCACCAGATGCAGCGGCTTTGTAGGCTGCTGGTGGTACTACCACTTCGGAAGGGAAGGGAATGAATGAGCTTTCGATGGCCATCAGGAAGGTAATGGTCCAATAATTAAGGTTTTCTAAACACCATTGGATGAATTGTACGGATTCCATATCTGTGTATGTGTTAATGATTGATTGTTTTATTTGTTTTTTAATCCTATAAATGATTCTCAGCTTTTCTCTCTAGTCTTTGTATCATGCTATCGGCACTCTCTCCTTGGGCTGGGTCTAGGGAAAATATCTCATAGGTCTTTTGGGGGCATTGGGAAAGAGCCTCAGATAAGGTCTTCTTAAATTGGTGATTATGCAATATCCATTCGCAAAGGCATAGATATGGGTAGAGTAGGGTGGACTCAACCTTAGGATTGCCTTTGAGCAGTCTGAGTATATAGTATCCCATTTCGTAATGTTCGTTCTCGAGCATTGATACACCAATAAGAAATAGGGAGCGTTCGGCATTCTCTGCTTCTAAGGAAAGTGCTTCGAGGAACAGCTCGGTGCTATCATCGTAATTACCTTGAGTCAACAGTTCATGTCCTTTCATGATAATAAGCTCGGTGTTATTGGGATATATTTTAAGAGCTTCATCTACATAGGCGATAGCTTTACTGTGATATCCTTTGCGGCTAGAGATAAGCGATAGCTGGCTGTAAATTTGTCCTTGTTCTTCGCTACCTTCGGGGCTGGTAGCTAAGGCCTCGATAAAGTACTCTAATGCGCCGTCATCATCGCCCATGTTGACTCGGCACATGCCTAAGTGGAAGAGTGGGTCTACGGTGTGGGGATACTGTAGGTGTATGGCCTGATAGTATTCTTCTGCACGCTCGTAATTTTCGATGTTGAAATAGCAGTTGGCTAGTGCATATATAGGATAGTAGTTGTCGCTACTTTGGGTGGCAATGGCAAACTCAAATGCTTCGATGGCCTTATCATACTCTTCGCGCAGGAAATGTATCTTGCCCAACTCCTCCCAATACATCGTGCAGTAGGCATCTGTGTCGAGCAGTTGATTGTAGAGGCTGATAGCTTCTTCGTGTGATTCTTGTAGGGTGTAGCTATAGGCTGCCGATTCTAGTATCGTTTTATGGTCGGGATAACTGGTGATTGCATCGTCAATCCATTCGTTTGCTAGGTCGAATTGCTTATTGTCGACGAGTAGGTCTATGATGTCGGCGAATGTGTCTGCCTCGTACTCCTCGGTCTCAATAAGGGCTTGAAGAATGTCGTTGGCTTGTTGCCGCTGATTGTTGGCAAATGCAAGTTCGGCCTTGAGGAACAAGACTTCACGGTCATTGCTGTCAGTTATACTTTCTGCAATGTTGATGGCTTCGTTAAGGTGTCCGTTGATGAGCCGGGCACGCGCTTTGAATATCAATACGTCGAGATTGTCTGGATGTAAGCGTAGGGCATAGTCTAGAGCAGTCTCGGCCTGTTGCGAGTCGCCTATCATGGCATAGTACTCGGCAATATCTGTAAGCTCGGCCGCCTCAAAATAGGAATTGCTTCCACTGAGCAACATCTTTTCGTAATGTGCTAGTGTGCGCTTAAATTGAGGCTTGTCGAAATATGATGCGTACTGCTCTTTCATGTGGAAAAAGTGTTTATATCTGTACTTCCTTACTTATAGGGAGTAACAAATATAAACACAGTTTGTTTAATTTTTACTTATTCATCTTGCTCCAGGTATCCTTGAGCGATACGGTGCGGTTGAATACGAGGTGCTCTGCGGTAGACTCCTTGTCGACGTTGAAGTAGCCGATGCGGCGGAACTGCAGGTAGTCGAGCGGCTTGGCCTCGGCCAGGTAGCGCTCCACGTAGCATTCGGTGAGCACCTTCAGTGAGTCAGGGTTGATCATCTCCTGCATGGCCTCCAGTGCATCGCATCCCTTGGCCTCGCGGATGGCTGCCATCTCGTCGCGTGGGTTCTCTACCTTCCACAGGCGGTCGTAGAGGCGCACCTCGGCTTTCAGGCAGTGGGCGCAGCTCACCCAGTGGAGCGTACCCTTCACCTTGCGGTTGCTGCCGGGCATGCCGGTCTTGGTGTCGGGGTCATACTCGGCGTATACCTCGACGATGTTGCCCTCGTCGTCCTTCTTGCAGCCGGTGCACTTCACGATGTAGGCATTCATCAGGCGCACCTCCTGACCGGGAGTCATGCGGAAATATTTCTTCGGGGCATCCTCCATGAAGTCTTCACGCTCTATCCACAGCTCGCGGCTGAACTCGATGGTGTGTGTGCCTGCTTCGGGGTCCTCGGGGTTGTTGATGGCCTCCATTACCTCCACCTGTCCCTCGGGATAGTTGGTGATGACGAGCTTCACGGGGTTGATGACGGCCGATACTCGGGTAGCGCGGGTGTTGAGGTCTTCGCGCACGGCGCTCTCGAGCAGGGCAAAGTCGTTGAGCGCGTCGTAGGTGGTGTAGCCAATCTTGTCCACGAAGTTGCGGATTGATTCGGGCGAGTAGCCGCGGCGACGGAATCCGCAGATCGTCGGCATGCGGGGGTCGTCCCAGCCGTTGACGAGGCCCTCCTTTACTAATATGAGGAGGTTGCGCTTGCTCATGAGGGTGTAGTTGAGGTTGAGCTTGTTGAACTCATACTGGCGGGGACGGTTGTCGTCGAGGTCCTGGCCATTCTTCACCCAGTCCACGAAGAGGTCGTAGAGGGGGCGGTGAGGCACAAACTCCAGTGTGCAGAGCGAGTGGGTGACACCCTCGAAGTAGTCGCTCTGTCCGTGAGCGAAGTCATACATCGGGTAGGCCTTCCATGTGGTACCTGTGCGGTGGTGTGGATGGTTCACCACGCGGTATATAATGGGGTCGCGGAAGTGCATGTTGGGGCTGGCCATGTCGATCTTGGCACGTAGCACCATACGTCCCTCCTCGATCTCGCCGCGGTTCATCTTCTCGAACAGTTCCAGGCTCTCCTCTACGGGTCGGTTGCGGTAGGGGCTCTCGATACCGGGTTGTGTGGTGGTACCCTTCTGTGCGGCAATCTCCTCAGACGACTGCTCGTCGATGTATGCCTTGCCCTGCTTGATGAGGTCGACGGCAAAGTCCCACAGCTGCTGGAAGTAGTCTGATGCGTAGTACTCGTTGCCCCACTGGAAGCCTAGCCACTGGATGTCCTCCTTGATAGCCTCTACATACTCCACATCCTCCTTGGTGGGGTTGGTGTCGTCGAAGCGCAGGTTACATACGCCGCCATACTTCTGTGCCATGCCGAAGTCGAGGCATATTGCCTTGGCGTGTCCTATGTGGAGGTATCCGTTGGGTTCGGGCGGGAATCGTGTCTGCACTTTTCCACCGTTCTTGCCTTCGGCGAGGTCGTTCACTACTATCTGCTCAATGAAGCTCAGACTCTTCTTTTCTGTATTTTCGCTTACTGTCTGTTCAGCCATAATATTCCATTTTATTTAATATTTCGCAAAATTAGTGCAAGCCGAACGAAATATCAAATTTATTTGAATATTTCTGAGGCGCCGCCTAATTTCTGTGCTTGCGTAGCAAGAACTAAAGATAGTACAAGCCTAACGAAATGCAAGGTAAATTTTGTCGCTATTGCCAATATGTGTACAAAAAACATTATCTTTGCAGTAAGAATCTGTTTGGGCTTTTGTCACTTCTAGGTGCAGATGATGAAATTTCGATAGATTCGTAATATAATAAGATGAGAAATCAAATGCAAAATACGCGATGGAAGCGATTTTTGGCAGAAATGCGCTCTACCTATAAGTCTATGGATACGGAAGAGACGTGGGATATTTACGTGGTACGTCCTATCGGTTTCGTGGAAGCTTGCATATGTCGTAGCTTGCATATTCATCCTAATGTTATCACCGTCATATCTATTATTTTTGGTGCAGCATCCGGCTATTTCTTCTTTCCAGGTAATGTGAGTATGGTACTTATAGGAACGTTCTTGCTCTTTTTTGCCAATACACTCGACAGTGCTGATGGACAGTTGGCCCGTATGACGCGGCAATATACAATGCTTGGCCGTGTGCTCGACGGTTTCGCAGGTGATGTGTGGTTCTTTTCTATCTATATGTTCATGCTGCTGCGTATGTTTGTTATGCCTATTCCAGGAACTATGGTGGAATGGGGCTGGCTAGGCGTGGCTATAGTAGTATTTTGCGGACTCATATGCCACTCTACGCAGTCTACAATAGCCGATTATTACCGTAACATACATTTGCACTTTTTGTCGCAGCGCGATTACTCGGAGTTGGTGCGTTCGTCGGAACTGACAGCTAGGCGTCAAGCTATCAGTTCGTGGCGTGGGTGGTTCGAGTGGTTGTGGCTATTCTTCTATGCTAGCTATACCCGTAAACAGGAGAACTGGACTCCGCAGTTGCAGCGTCTACTTCGTGCTGTGGGAGAACGTAATGCGGAAGAACTCTCTGAGGAATTCCTGCGCGAGTTTCGTGCTGCTAGCCTACCTTTAATGCCTATGACAAATATACTCACCTTCAATTCGCGTTTCTTTGTGCTGGTGATAGCTATGCTCCTAGGTATGCCGTGGATATACCTCCTTTATGAGATGGTAGTGCTCAATGTCGTGCTCTTCTATATGCGCTGGCGTCACGAAAAGATGTGTAAGGATTTTTATAAGCAGTGGTTTGCCCATGAAGGATAAGTTTAGACGTCTATTTTTTTTCATCGGGTTCTTTTTGCTGGTGGTGATGCTCTTCTCGCTGGACTTGTCGTGGAGTGAGATTTGGAACAATATCTGTCGTGCAGGATATTGGTTACCTGTGAACATACTTCTTTGGGCAGTTATCTATCTGGTAAATGCTGCTTCGTGGTATGTCATCATACGTGACGATAAGCGGGTGGACGTCTCTTTTCCTTTTATATATAGGCTTACTATCTCAGGCTATGTGCTCAACTATGTCACACCGCTAGGCTTGCTTGGTGGCGAACCTTACCGTGTGATGGAGCTGGCTCCTCGGGTGGGACAGGCCAAGGCGGCCTCTTCGGTAATCCTGTACTCTATGATGCACGTATTCTCGCACTTCTGGTTCTGGTTACTGGGGGTGGTGATATTCGTAGTTGTATACCCCGTAGACCTTGGTATGGGGCTATTACTGGGGACGATTGCTACGGTGAGCTTGCTCGTTATCTATTTCTTTATGAAGGGGTATCGTCGCGGTCTGGTGGTGAAGACCTTTCGATTGCTTTCTCATATTCCCTATGTGAATCGTTGGTCGGTGCGCTTCTACGATAAGCATGCCGAGGCGTTGCGCCGTGTTGATGGACAGATTGCAGCCTTGCATGCCCAACATAAGCGCACGTTCTATCTCTCCTTGGGATTGGAACTGCTGGCACGTGTCGTTAGTAGCTTGGAGATATACTTCCTGATGCGCATACTGACTCCTGAGGCGACGGTGGTAGATAGTGTGCTCATAATGGCGTTCTCCTCACTCTTCAGCAACCTGATGTTTTTTATGCCTATGCAGATTGGTGCTCGTGAGGGAAGTATTGCTCTGGTGGCCGACCGTCTGCACCTCACTGCCGGGTATGGTCTCTTTACCGGTATCCTCTGTCGCATCCGTGAACTCTGCTGGATTGTTATCGGTCTTCTTTTAATAAGGGTCAAGGGTAAACATATTAAAGATTAGTAAGTATGCAGCATGTGAAAGGTCTAATCTTCGACTATGGCGGCACGCTCGATACGAACGGGGTACATTGGTTTCATATCTTCCGTCAGGTATATGCACGCTATCTGCCAAGTATGGCAGAGGATCAACTGCGTGAGGCCTATGTGTATGCTGAACGCTACCTGGCTACGCATCGAGTGATAGAGCCAGGTGATGAGTTCCTCGCCATGCTACGCAAGAAGGTGGCGTTGCAAGTAGGGCAATTGTCTGCGGCCTCCTCGGTCGATGTGGAGAGTATTGCAGTGGATTGTGATGCGATGGTTCGGGCTAATATGCGGCAGACGCACCGGGTGCTTGATGCCCTGTCGGTACGCTACCCAATGGTGCTGGTGTCGAATTTCTACGGTAATATCTACGCGGTGTTGCGTAGCTATGGTCTCGACGGGTATTTCATGAAGGTAATCGAGTCGGCTATAGTAGGTGTTCGCAAGCCCGATCCCCGTATCTTCGCGCTCGGCGTGGAGGCGCTCGGATTGCAGCCTGAGGAGATTGTGGTGGTAGGCGACTCGTATGGTAAGGATATCGTGCCGGCCCATTCGTTGGGATGCCGTACTGTATGGCTTAAGGGAATGGGATGGAGCACTTCGGATGAGTCCTCTGATGTGGCGTGTTCCGATGTGATTATTGAGGACTTGGGAAGTGTACTTGACTTCTTTTAAAAAAGTACATTATTGCAAGGATTTGTTTCCTGCAAGGTAATACTTGTATATCTTGTTGCAAACAATCAGGAATAACGCCAATTTTTTATTGGCGTTATTCCTGACTGTTTTTAGTGATTGTATAAGATTACAAGCTTAGTAAGCTGTCAATCGTAGCGACTAGGTCATTGAACTCGGGCTCCACGAAGCGGCGGGTGAGCTTGACGATACGGCCATCGCGGTCGATGAGTACGTTGCGTGTGATACCTGATTTGCGCAGGGCATAGCTGGCGAATACGTCGCCCTTCTCGTCGAGCAGCATCGGATAGGTAGTGCCTATCTTGGCGGTGTATTCTTCTACTACTTCGCGCGGCTCTTCGCGGTCAACGCCTACGAGCACAAAGTCGGCGTTGTCTTTGTGGGGCTGCCAAATGCGGTTTTCGATATGGGGCATCTCGCCACGGCAGATACCACACCAGCTGGCGGTGAACTGCAGCATCACGACCTTGCCGCGCAGGGCAGAGAGAGTAAACTCGTTTCCGTCAGTGTACTTCAGCGTGAAGTCGGGAGCCATATCACCAACCTTTACCAGGTATTCGTGTTCGTATACGATGGTGTCTTGGGTGGGAGCCTGTTCGGCTGCGGCGGTTGCTTCACTCTTCTTGCTGGTGTTGTTGCAGGCAGCAAGCATCACGAGTGCTGCCATCAGAAATGTCATTTTTTTCATACCTTTTATATATTAGTGTTTGTTGCGCAGGGTTTACGCAGCGAAATTAGTCAAATTTCTCGGATTTGTAAGTATTATGTAAGGAAAATCAATACTTACAATGCCTGTAAGAATAATGTAAGTTTATTGTAACCTCATTTTCTTGCCTTGCTTCGGGATTCCTCGTTCCTTTGCATCGACAAAATGATTGTTGAACGAAAAAACTTTTAGCTTATGAAACGAGTAGTGTTTTTTGTTGGGGTTAGCCTCATTGCTGGCGTGTTGGGTGTGAAAGCTCAGAATAATGTGAAGAGTAGCGACTTTGTTCGTACTCCGGATAGTTTGCTTAAACTATGGGAAGAACAAGATGAAAAGGAGGCGAAAGAGCCTGTGACAAACAGAATTTTTCAAGTAGTGGAGGAGCGGCCTCAGTTCCCTGGTGGTGATGTGGCGCTGATGAAGTATCTTCAAGATAGTCTTCGCTATCCTGCTATTTGTGTGGAGCAGCAGCTGCAAGGTCGCGTCATTGTGCAGTTTGTGGTAAATCCCGACAGTACAATTTCCGATGCGCAGGTCATCAAGCCTGTCAACCCGCATTTCGACAAGGAGGCGCTGCGTGTAGTTAATGCAATGCCTAAGTGGATTCCTGGCAAGCTGCGTGGAAAGCCTGTACGTGTGCGATTTACTGTGCCCGTAACGTTCCGCTTGGAGGAGCCCAAGAAGGTGGAGGCTGTGAGTGAAGTGTCAAATTCTAATAACGAGTAGTATATGAAGAAATTGAGCGTTTATGTAATTTGCTGTCGAGGCCAACCTATGCCTCGGGCAGCGCAGAGGCCGACGGTGGAGTTTTAGAAGCTGTCTTGGATTTTATCGCAGATATGTTCAAGGATATGCTTTTCGGTTTATTTGAAATCCTTTTTGGCATCTTTTCTCTCTCGATTCTTGCAAATAGACCACTATTTGCTGCGCCCCGAGAGAAAAAACCTACACAAAAAGTTCTCTCAACTAAAGCCGAAATAAAATCCAAACAGCTTCTTATAGTTTTTCCGATGTGTATGATGGCAGTTGCCATCGCTCCATCA
>JAZNYG010000102.1:0-17246 GCA_045594245.1 Bacteroidaceae bacterium | reverse complement strand
TCGCCCAGTGCTATCCGTGGCAAACTCGTGTCGCTCAATCAGATGACTATCGTGCTGGGTATTCTTGGGGCGCAGATTGCCAACTGGCTCATTGCCGAGGAGGTGCCTATGGGCTTTGGCGATGCCGAGATTCTGGCTTCGTGGAACGGACAGATGGGTTGGCGCTGGATGTTCTGGGCCGAGGCTGTGCCCGCATCGCTCTTCCTGCTGCTGGCCTTCTTCATCCCCGAGAGTCCGCGTTGGCAGGTGCTCCGTGGTTATCAGTCGCAAGCCCAAGCTACACTCACCCATATTGGTGGTGAGGAGTATGCCCGTACCGAGATGGATACCATACGCCAGTCGGTCAATGCCGATGCTTCGGCCGAGAAGGCTAGCCTCAAGACCCTCTTCTCGCGCAAGTATGCCACTGTGCTCACCTTGGGTATCATCATCGCCGTGTTTCAGCAGTGGTGTGGCACCAATGTCATATTCAATTATGCTCAAGAGATTTTCTCAGCTGCAGGCTATAGCGTAGGCGATGTGTTGTTTAATATTGTCGTAACAGGTGTGGCCAATGTAATCTTTACTATCGTAGCTCTCTTTACTATCGACCGCTGGGGACGTCGCTCGCTCATGCTCTTTGGTGCAGGTAGTCTCTCGGTCATCTACCTCATTTTGGGAACGTGCTATCATTTCCATGTTACAGGTTTCGGTATGGTCATACTCGTTGTGTTGGCTATATCTGCTTATGCCATGACCTTGGGACCTGTCACCTGGGTGCTGTTGGCCGAGATTTTCCCCAACCGCGTACGTGGCATAGCCATGGCCACCTGTACCTTTGCCCTGTGGATGGGCAGCTGCACGCTCACCTTCTTCTTCCCCCCGATGAATGCAGCGCTGGGCAGCAGCGGTTCCTTCTGGATCTATAGCGCCATCTGCTGTGCAGGCTTCCTGTACTTCCTGCACCGCTGCCCCGAGACCAAGGGCAAGAGCCTCGAAGAGCTGGAAAAGCAGTTAGTGAAATGATCAGTAATCTATGATACTTAGGGGGCATAGAGTTTCCTAGGAGCTCCTAGGATTGCCTAGGACCCCCTATAAAAAACAAAACACAATGGTAAAAGCATGGAGAGAGCAGGTGACCATCCCCACCTACGAGGTGGGTGCGCCTGAGAAGAACCCCATATTCCTTGAGAACCGCGTGTATCAAGGCAGTAGCGGTGTGGTATATCCCTATCCCGTCATCGAACGCATCAGCGACGAGCGTGTCGACAAGGAGTACAACGCCATCTATATCGAGAACGAGTACCTCAAGGTGATGATCCTGCCCGAGCTGGGCGGCCGTGTACAGATGGCCTACGACAAGGTCAAGCAACGCCATTTCGTATACTACAACCACGTCATCAAGCCCGCCCTCGTAGGTTTGGCAGGTCCATGGATTTCGGGCGGTATCGAGTTCAACTGGCCCCAGCACCATCGCCCCTCCACCTATATGCCCGTCGATGCCACCATCGAGGAGCACCCCGACGGCAGCGTCACCGTGTGGGTCAACGAGATAGAGCGCATGTTCCACCAGAAAGGCATGGCAGGCTTCACCCTGCGCCCCGGCTGCGCTTACCTCGAGATACAGGGTCGTCTGAGCAACCGATCACCCCTGCCGCAGACCTTCCTCTGGTGGGCCAACCCCGCCGTTGAGGTGGGCGACCACTACCAGAGCGTGTTTCCGCCCGATGTGAATGCCGTCTTCGATCATGGCAAGCGTGCCGTGAGCTCATTCCCCATCGCCACGGGCACCTATTATAAGATGGACTACTCGGCCGGTGTCGACATCTCCAACTACAAGAACATCCCCGTGCCCACCTCCTACATGGCCGTCAACTCCAAGTACGACTTCGAGGGAGGCTACGAGAACGATACCCAGGGCGGCATGCTCCATGTGGCCAGCCACCACTTCAGTCCCGGCAAGAAACAATGGACCTGGGGCAATGGCGACTTTGGCCGCGCGTGGGACCGCTGCCTCACCGACGATGACTATGAGGGCGCACCCGGTGTGTTCCGCCCCTACATAGAACTCATGGCAGGCGTCTACACCGAGAACCAGCCCGACTTCACTTGGCTCATGCCCTACGAGGAGAAGCAGTTTGTGCAGTACTTCATGCCCTACCGCGACCTCGGCATCGTGAAGCAGGCCAGCAAGGACTTCGTGATGAATATCCACGAGAATGGTCGCCTCCAGGTATATGCCACCTCCAAGCAAGAGATTGAGATTACCGTGCTCACCCATCGCGCCCAATATCTGCTGCGCAAGACCGTGACCCTCTCGCCCGAAGTGCTCTTCGATGAGGTTATCGACCTGCAGGGACACAGCATTGACGAACTCTCCGTATATCTCTCGCGCCCCGATGTGGCCGACCCCTCACACCGCACCCATACCGTCCTCACCTGGCAAGCCGAGCCCGATGATATACGCCCCATCCCCGATGCTGCCGAGGCCGCTCTGCGCCCCGAGGATATCAAGACCATCGACCAACTCTACCTCACTGGTCTGCACCTCGAGCAGTACCGCCACGCCACGTGGTCGGCTCTCGACTACTACGAGGAGGCTCTGCGTCGTGATCCAATGGACTACCGTTGCAACAATCAGGTAGGTCTGTGGTACCTGCGCCGTGGCTGCTTCGACAAGGCCGAGCCCTACCTGCGCACTGCTGTCAAGGTGCTGCAGCGCCGCAACCCCAACCCCTACGACGGAGAGCCCATCTACAACCTCGCCCTTTGCCTCAAGTATCAGTTCCGTCCCTACGAAGCACACGAACTCTTCTGGAAGGCTACGTGGAACAAGGCTTGGGCCGATGCCGCCTACTTTGAGGCCGCTTGCATTAGCACTGGCATGCGTGACTTCGACAATGCCCTCGACGAGGTCAACCGTTGCCTCATCCACAACAGCCACAACCATAAGGCACGCGCCCTGAAGGCTTCCATCTTGCGTAAGCTGGGCAAGAGCGATGAGGCTCTCGCGTGGATACACGAGTCCTACACTATAGACCTCTTCAACTACGGCTGCATGTTTGAGGAATGCCTCATCACCGGTAGCGAAGAACCCCTACAACGCCTCATCACCCTCATGCATGGCGAGGTGTGCAACTACCACGAGCTTGCTCTCGACTATGCCCAAGCGCGCCTCTTCGATGAGGCCGTGCAGGTGCTCACCATCCCCGCCGTAGCCGAGCAGTTGGCCCAGGCATCACCCCTCACTTCCTACTACCTCGGCTACTTCATGCAGGGGCAGGGACTCATCGATGAGGCCAATGCCCACTTTGCCCGTGCCGAGCATACCGACCCACGCTGCTGCTTCCCCAACCGCCTCGAAGATGTGCAGGTGCTCACCATCGCCAAGCGCTGCCCTCCTCAGGGTGCCCGCGCACCCTATTTCCTCGGATGCCTCTACTACGACAAGCGCCAGTACCACCTTGCCAAGGAAAACTGGGAGCTCTCGGCCCAGCGCGATGCCGAGTTCCCCACCGTATGGCGTAACCTCGCCCTGTACTATTATAACAAGGAGCACAATCGCCAGCTCGCCCTCGAGTATATGGAGCGTGCCTTCCGCCTCGACCCCACCGACAGCCGCATCCTCATGGAGCTCGATCAACTCTACAAGGTCACCGGTCGTCCCCACGCCGAGCGCCTCGCCCACTTGGAGCAGTACCCCGCACTCATTGCCGAGCGCGACGACCTCCTGCTCGAACAGATTACCCTGCTCAACCACCTCGGGCGCTACGATGAGGCCATGGCATTGCTCGACAGCCACATCTTCCACCCCTGGGAGGGAGGCGAAGGCAAGGTGCCCGCACAGTACCAGTATGCCCGTGTGGAGAAGGCGAAAAGCCTGCTTGCAGGCTTTTCAATTAAGAATTATGAATTAGGAATTATGACTGAAACTGCAACTCTCGAGTCGGATGCTCATAATTCCGTAGCGCAGCGAGAGCAAAGTCAAACTTGTTTGAACTATGCCGAGCAAGCAAGGAATCTTGATACGCAGTATCATAATTCAAAATCCATAATTCATAATTCATTGCTTGAGCAAGCCATAAGCTTGCTCAAGCAATGCCTCCTCTATCCCCACCATCTTGGCGAGGGCAAGCTGCAGGGAGCACAGGACAACGATTTCCACTACCTCCTGGGCTGTGCCTATGAGCTGTTGGGCGACGATGTGCAAGCCCGCGAGCATTGGGAGTTGGCCACCTACGGACCCACCGAGCCAGCCGCAGCCATGTACTACAACGATGCCAAGCCCGAGAAGATATTCTATCAGGGACTGGCCCTCCTCAAACTCGGTCGCACTGCCGAGGCTCATGGCCGTTTCCACAAGCTCGTCGGCTACGGCAAGCAGCACCTCTTCGAGCCTCAGGTGATGGACTACTTCGCCGTCTCGTTGCCCGATCTGCAGATTTGGGATGGCGACCTCAACGAGAAGAACCGCATCCATTGCCTCTTCATGCTCGCCCTCGGCTACACTGGTCTGGGCGACAAGGCACATGCCGAGCGTTACCTCGCCGAGGTAGAGCAGCTCGACATCAACCACCAGGGCATCCGTGCCTTGCGGACACTGCAGATATAATGGTAGCTTATACGAACAATAAGGAAGGAGGTCGGTACTCAACGGTGCTGACCTCCTATTGTTTGCATGCAATTCTGAAAAAGAAGAGAAAAAAAGTTGCAACGGAGTGTAACAAATCCGCTGCATCGACGTATTAGGGGCAAATGATGTTTGAAAAAAGGAAAGTAAACCGTATTTTTGCAGAACGTAACAAGCACTCGATACGCAATGGACAGACAGGACTTTGAAAGAGTCGTCCCTGAGTTGAGATTGAAGCTGCAACGAATCGCTCTTTACTATTTGGCAGACGATGATGAGGCCGAGGACGTGGTGCAGGACACGCTGCTGAAACTATGGACAGCACGTGACGCCATCCGCGAAGGCCAGGGAGGCATGGAGGCGCTGGGCACTACCATTGCCAAGAACCTGAGCATCGACCGGCTGCGAACGATGCAGCGACACCGGCACGACGAACTCACCGACACCATCGTCCACGACAACGGGAGCAATGCCCAGACTCGTCTGGAGCAGCAGGAAGATGAGGATTGGATAAAGACCACCATCCGTAACCTGCCCGACAAATACCGTGCAGTGCTCCAGATGCGACAGGTAGAGAATATGGAGTTTGCCGAGATTGCCCGCATCATAGGCACCTCGGAGACTTCGGCAAGAGTGATTCTGTCAAGGGCACGCGCCAAAGTGATGGAACAATTAAGACTAAGGAGGACTTGAGAAATGAAAGAGAGTATACATAAGATTACGGACCGTGAGGAGCTGCGCTTACTGCTGCAGCTGTTTATGGACGGCGCCACGAGCCTCGAGCAGGAGGCTGCGCTGGCCGACTACTTCCGCACGAACGAGGTCGATGACGAGTTTGCCGACTATCGGGACATGTTCCTTGTGTTTGAGAGTGGCGAGCTGGCACCTACCTTCGAGCTCCCTGCCCCCGAACCCGTAGACGAGGAGAAACCCCACGAGGCCGCGCCTCTCCCTACTGGGCAGAAGCCCCACAGCCGCATCGTGCCGCTCATCGTCCGCTACACCGCCATAGCTGCATCGCTGGCCGCGGCCTTCTTCATCGGAATGCGCTTCAGCGCCACGGACGTCACCCCGACTACTGCCGGCTCCAGCACGTTGATGGCGACTGCCACGCCTGAGGTAAAGACCATTGTCAAGACCGACACGGTGTATGTAGAGAAACATATCGTGCATACCGTGAAGGAGACGACACCCACCGCTCCGTCGGCTCCTCAGCAGGGCGACTTCGCGCAAGCAACGCCCAACATCTTCTATGGCATCACCGACGAGCAGTTGCTCGATATGCAGCAGGACATCGAGCAGGAGTTCGAGCGCATGACGCGCGAGATGGATCTCTTCGAACAAGAATTGATGAACTAACAAGTACAATAATAAACGCCAAAAAAATGATTTTAGTTTCACACAGATCTCACAAATCCCACAGAAGCATACATCGCTATCGCTCGTATGTGGCCATCCGGATGGCAAACGCGAGTGAAACGATGCGTTCTTCTGTGAGATTTGTGAGATCTGTGTGAGGCAACAATCACTTGCCTGAGAAATTCCTTTGTGTGATTATTAAAAAGAATTCAAACAACATACACTATGAAACCTATAGTATCATTTATAGCCGCATTATTCACCGTGAGCCTCTTTACGCAATGCACCCCCAAAGCATCTTCCGAGCAGCCACGAAGCAATATCGACATCGCGGAGGAGATTGTCGAAGAGGTTTTCAACGCTTACCCTGACTCAGCTTGGGCACATGAGTCTTGTCTTTCTGATATACTGATTCTAAAAGTCGGTACAACGACTGGCCACCAAGACAATGACACGCTCAAGTTTCTCGACCTCGTCACCCGCATCAACCAGAAGATTGAGAGCATCAACAGCTATCGCATCTTCTCTGACCGTCAGAATGACGACAAGGGAATCAGTGGCCGCTACGTTGTCAGCGTTCGTCCTGATAGGGAAGGCGATGAGACATCTACCCTCTTCTTTAAATACAATAGGGCAACCTGCTCCTGCCCACACAATCAGAAGGATTCTATTTCCTTTGTCTTTACCATTAATGCCGGCACCAACAAACGCGTCATTCACGACACTAAGCCTGGAGTGAGAGGATTAGGAGAAATGTGGAAGATAGGAAATCTGGAGTCGACAGAGAGTATCAAACCAATGGAAGATTTCTTTCTGGCACAATACAACGACCCACGTGCGATACGCCATCAAGAAACGCATGTGTACCCATCTGCAACCAACTATATGTGGGATGCATTTCTTCCGAATGATGCTTATTACAAGGATGGAGACACTCTCACAACCCATCTGCTTTATAGCCAACGTCCAGCCGCAGATGACACCGACTACAAGGAGTTTAAGCGTATTGTAGACCAGTACAAGCATGTACCTAAATATGATGTAATGGAGTTTCGAGTAGGCAAAGCTTATGGAATGGTCGTTTGCTATTTCATGGATGAGAATGAAATTCTGAGTCTCTATTCTGGTATTCTCTCAAATGGCGTATTCTGCGTTACAAAAGCTACGGCAGCAGACAAGAAAGGCCTTTGTCTCGAACACAATTGGTGGAGATAGCTCCATCCACCGAGTAAAAAAGTTTTATTTTTGGCCTGGCACAGTGCAGAGGAAGAGGGTATGTCAGTAATGGCATACCCTCTACTGTTTAGTCGTTGCCTACCTCCCAATAGTTTGCAAGAAGCAAACAAAAACTTCCGATTGATTTATCGAGAAAATTAAATATCCATGGATATTTTATCACGTATCCGTGGATATTTCATTACGTAACCACGGATATTTCATTAAATATCCGTGGATATTTGAGTTTTTATACACAGAGATCTTCGTTTTCGGACAAATGTTTGGTGATTTTACGGAGTTTTCGGTGGAGTTTTCTCGCAGAGAAAGTTGGCAGTACTTTGCTGCGTTATGCCAAAGCCAACCGATTTATGAACTTTCGCCATATAGGAAATGAAGCCGTGGGGACTCTCATCCCTCAACCCTCATCCATCAACCGCAGCTCTGCTGCACCGTGCCAGACCAAAATAGAACTTTTTACTCGGTAGAAAGTGTCCCAAAAGGCTCTGTCGCGCATTTGTCACACTTTGGTCACACCTTTGTCACGCATTTGTCACACGCTATGTAGCGCATGAGTGTCAGAAAAGTATTACCTTTGCTACACTAAAAACATATCCAACGCAATGAAAACATTTGTCTATACTCTACTGATAACCATCTCAGCTCTCGGCTTCGTCTCATGTAACCGTACGGAAACGCTCACTCCCATCGAGGAGTATCTCATGGCAAGAGAATGCAGGTGGGAGGGAATAAGATCGGAAGAGAGAGATCAGAAAGCACGAAGCAAGCAGCTGTATGACAAGGCAGCCTATCACTACACCCGAGTGGTGCAGAACGAGGAGTCCAGTGATACATTGGTAGTCAATGCGCTGAAAAACTTGCGTTGGATATCCACATACAAGGCGCACAGTTATAAACAATCGCTGCAATATCTCGACCAACTCGCCAAGCGCTTTGATATAGAGAATCACCCCGACTACCCCATCTTTCTTGTTTACAAGGCTGATGACCTCTGGCATTCCGGTTCCTGGGACTCGGCCGTATATCACGTCAACAAGGCACTCGCACTGCCCCACGATAAGCATGGTACAGTTGATTACATAGCTGGCAATATACTGTTTAATATCTATAATAGGTGGGAGATGAACGACTCGGCTAGCAGATATATGAAACTTCACACAAAATCTATTTTTACCAAGGGCCTTGACCCCATACCGATGGACAATTTCGAGGATCGATTCCAGAGATATGTCGTCTCTTTCGATGACCTGGAAGAGAACGGCGACATCAAAGTCACTATCCGCCCGAAGGATAAGGAGCCATCGTGGTTCAGTGAGTTCCATTTCCATTGGCCTACCTTTATTATAACCCTTATCCTCGTTGCCCTCGGGGTTGCTGTGTTCACCTTTATTAATCGCCATCGCCGCAAGCGTGTCATCCGCGAAGAGCCGCAATTGCCGCCTCCCAGCTATGACCCCTCAGAGGTTGCAGTAAAGGAGAAGTACACTGGAGGATTCTCCCTACCCGAAACGCTCATCCTGCGCCGCAGCCTTGAAGACGGGCGTCGTACCTTTGAGCAAACAGACAGTTTTGCTGATCTCAATATGATGAAGCTGAAGGAAAAGGAGCTCCTCGAGATGGCCTACGAGGCCACACGCGATGTAGAGAGTGCACTGCTCAAATCCTTCAACGATGCTTGCAGCACATTGCACGAGGGGCTCGACCTCAATGCGCAGGAACTCGTGTGCTGCTTCTGCACCTACCTCGGCTATGGCAACAATGTCATTGCCTATATCGGGCACACCACTCCCTCGGCTATCCGCAAGCGCAAGGAGCGTATCCGCAAGAAGCTTCCTGCCGACCTCTACGAAGTGATATTCGGGGAGAATGGATGAGGCTACGCCTTGTCACGCATTTGTCACAACCCCGTCACGCATTTGTCACAGCAATAATTTGCCACCCTGCACCGATTTGTGTTCCTTTGCCGCAGAAATCGTTGCTTGAGCAAAAGTACCCCATAGCGCGGTTTTGATGCTTGTACCAGCGCTATGGGGAATTTTTTTTGCTCGCTGCAACTTTTCAGGTGATGAGTTACGTCTAACGAATGCAAACCATAATAAAAACACTTATGAAAAGAACACTCTACACGCTAATTCTGGGAGTATTGGCACTATCAAGTTACGCTGACATTCGCAATGGTTGGGCCTTCTGGGGAGCTCCCATTAACTCATTTACTTTCTCACTTGTTGACGGAGCGGTGACAGAACTTTTACTTCCAGACAGCACAGTAATCGATGTGGATACCTTGGATGTTAAGCGGAGTACTGGGTTCTTCTTCATCGTCGATGGCACCCAGAAAGAGTATATTCTCCGTTTGTCACATCCCGACTACGAGACCACATACAAAAATCTGACACTGGCATTGCGCAAGCGCGAGCGTACTATTGAGATTGGCAATGTACCTATGCGCCGACTGACTATGGCCGAGAAAGGCATTACGCTGGACGAAGTAGAGATAGTCACCTCCAAAGTGCAGTTCTACCACAAGGGCGATACCCTCATCTACGATGCCACGGCCTTCCAAATAGCCGAAGGCTCTATGCTGGACGCGCTGATAGAGCAGTTGCCTGGAGCGGAAATCAATGAGGACGGACAGATCTATGTGAACGGGCGATTCGTGGAGAGTCTCCTGCTCAATGGGGAGGAGTTCTTCAACGGGAAGCAAGAGATAATGCTACAGAACCTACCGGCCTATACGGTGAAGAGCCTGAACGTATATGAAAAAGAAAGCGAAGAAAGCAGGCGGCTGGGCTATAAGGTGGACGAAGGGAACTACGTGATGGACGTGAAGCTCAAGCGTGAATACAATGTGGGCTGGCTGGCCAACACCGAGCTTGGTGGAGGTACCAAGGAACGCTATGCAGGCCGCGCCTTTGCATTGCGCTTCAGCGACCTCTCACGCGTGAGTGCCTTTGCCAACCTGAACAACCTGAACGACAACCGCAAGCCTGGACAGAACGGTAACTGGCAACCCTCGGACCTTTCGGGCGGACTGATGGAGAGCCAGACAGGCGGACTTGATTATATGGTAAACGGTCAGAAGAGGTCACACAAGCTACAAGGCAACGTATTCGTCACACATACCGACAAGGACATTCGCCGCACCTCCTCCTCTACCACGTTCCTTCCCGATGGCGATGTCTACGGCTATGGACGCAACAGCCAAGACATCGAGAACTTCAGTATCAGCACATGGCACAAGTGGCAGTTCTCTGGTAGTGACAACAGATATAATAGCTATATTGACAGCTATGTCTCTCCAAGTATCAATTACAGCCAATCCAACAGCTTGTACAATAATGCCAATGCGGCATTTCTGGACAACTATCTGCAGAGTCCAGAGCTCCTTGACAGCCTGCTGAATGGTGATGTCAGTCCTATGCGACCGTTTGTCAATCGCTTGAACCAAGCACAAAAGAGCACAGGAAGCAATCTGAACGGACAGCTTCAAGGCTTCTTCCATTTCGAGATTCCGCATACCGATGATGCAGTGAACATCACGGCGACCGCCTCCTATAATGACAGAAAAAACCGCCAGTTCGACAAATATATCCTCGAATACCCTACGGCCACAGCCGATGTGCGCGACCGCTATTTCGATATGCCCTACAAGGGATACGGCTTTAACGGTGAGGCCAACTACTATCATAGAATACAATTCTACGAATCGGAACAAGACGGTATGTGGTTCATCAACCCCAGGTATATGGTCAGCCATCAGACGACCACTACCACCAACCACCTTTATCGTCTCGACCAGCTGGAGGAGTGGACCTCCATCGAAGACTATCCGTTAGGTACATTGCCCTCCATGCAGGATGCTATGATGAGTGTGCTTGACACCGACAACAGCTATATCTCCACCGAACGGAGTACGATACATACTGCCAGGCTGCAAGTGCGATGGAGCAGGACCAAGCGTATAGGCAACCAAAGCCGAACCGAAGAGGTGGCCTTCTTCCCTCGTGTCAACATCCAGTCACGCAGCCTGGACTATGGAGGCAGTCAGTCGGTAAACCTCACCCGGAATGAGGTGATGTTTAACCCCAGCATGCACGCCCAGCTCTCATTGGACAGCATGAAGCATAAAGTTCGCTTCGAATATGGTATGAATCCCACTGCCCCTTCGCTGATGAACCTGCTTGACCACACATTCGACTCCGACCCGCTGAATATCCGCAGAGGAAACCCCAATCTGAAGAATACACATACACATCGCGTCCGACTCGAGTATCAGGCCGACCAGTGGCTCAGTGGCACGGGCAAGATGCTTAACGCCTCGTTGCAATACACACACGTTCGCAATGCCGTGGCTATGGGCTATATCTACGACAAGAGCACAGGCGTGCGCACTACCACGCCCGATAATGTGAACGGCAACTGGAAGCTGGCTTTCGCGGGCAACTACACCTTGCCGCTCGACCGCCAGCGTAAGCTGACCCTACAGAGCAATATGCAGATAGACTACTCGGACAATGCCGACCTCGTGGGCATCAACGGTGCCGAGGTAGCCACCAAGCGTATCGTGCACAACTTATGGGCACGCGAAACCTTGACGCTCAACTACCGCTTGGGCGAACACCGCATAGGAGCCAAGGTGAGAGCAAGCACCACTCATGCCACATCGGAGAGGGCCGACTTCAACGAAATCAATGCTTATAATTTCAACTACGGCTTGACTGGACTGGTGAATCTCCCTTATAAGATGCAACTGAGCACCGACATCACGATGTATACCCGCCGTGGCTATGCCGATGCCAACATGAACACGAGCGAACTGGTATGGAACGCCCGCCTGACGAAGAGTGCCATGAAGGGCAACCTGCTCTTCACCCTCGATGGCTTTGACATTCTGGGCAATCTCAGCACCATCAATTACAGCGTGAACGGACAAGGCCGCACCGAGGTATGGACCAACAGTATACCGCGCTACGTGATGCTGAAGGTGAGCTACAAGCTGCATGAGCATCCGAAGAGGAGGTAGCGCAATCGTTTTTTCTTTCACCATCTGTAACAAATCTTAACCATGTTCGTATTTAGGGCAGAAAACAATAACCGAAACGAACATGACAAAGATTAAGTTTATTGCGGTGCTTGCAGCATTGGTGCTAGGCACAGGAGCAGTCAAAGGGTTTGAACCGACAGAGACAACAGAGGTAGAAACGGCTATGAAGGCCAAGGCCAACCCGAAGCCCAAGAAGGGACGCACCATCTCGCTGTGGGGACACGTGCGCAACTCGCTCACCCTGCAAGGCGTGCTCGACGCAAAGATTACGCTGATGACTGCCGACAGCGTGGTGATAGATACACTGCGCACGTGGCGAAACAATGGCGACCGAATGAAGGTGGATGCTACGTATAAGTTCACCATCCCTGCCGAGCCGGCCCGATATATCATTCTGGCGCAGCACCCCGAGTATGAGGACTGCTACGTAGACCACGAGGTGAAGTACATTGGACGCAACACCTATTTCGATGCCGAGTGGCACAATATGCGTATAAAAGAGGAGCAGACCAACTTTGAGCATTTCCTCGATGAGGTAGTGGTAAAGGCCACGCAAGTGAAGCTCGTATACAAGGGCGACACGGTGGTGTTCAATGCCGATGCCTTCAACATGCCCGAGGGGAGTATGCTCGACGCGCTTATCAAGCAGCTGCCGGGCGTGGAGCTGAAGGACGACGGACAGATATTCGTCAACGGACGCAAGATTGATAACCTCACACTCAATGGCAAGGACTTCTTCAAGGGCGACAATCGGGTGATGCTCGACAACCTGCCCAACTATATGGTGCAGAACGTGGAGGTGTATGAGAAGTCGACCGAGAAGAGCGAATGGCTGGGCATCGATGTGGAGCAGAAGGAACTGGTGATGGATGTGAAGCTCAAGCGTGAATACTCTACCGGCTACATCGCCAACGCCTCGCTCGGAGGCGGCACGGAGGAGCGCTACAAGGGACGCTTGTTTGGGCTGCGCTTCACCACCAACACTCGCCTCGCCCTATATGCGAAACTGAACAACGTGAACGAAGCCCGCTCGCCAGGGAACGAAGGGGAGTGGGACCCCACGAAGCTCAACGATGGAGAAATTGACCTGAAAGTGATTGGTATGAGTCTGCACGCCGAGCACCCCGATAAGGTGTGGCAAGAGCAGGCAATGATGGAGGTCGGATTGGTTGACGGGACAATGCAATCACACAGCGCACAAGAGAGTTTCTTGAATACGGGCAACATCTTCAGTCGCACCGACAAGTTAGACCGCCGGCAGTCGTTCCAAATAGGGGCAGGCAACACATTCACTTGGAAGAAGCCCTTCTGGCTGCGTGCAACGACGACATTTCATTACACCAATTCCGATGGATGGATAGAGCAACGCCACGCACAATTCTCGGACAACCCGGGCAGCTATGGCTCCACACCGCAGATTCTCGACTCGGTATACTCTGCCATACGCACGGCCTCACTTAGCAATATGCTCGTCACCCGTTCAAGGAAGAACCTTTGGGAGGGAGGAGAGTACTATCAAACCGGATTCGATGTCAACTTCGGCAAGAAGTTGCCGTGGGGCGATGACATAGACATCTATGCCAACACCCGATACAACTGGAACAACTACAAGAATCGCAACATCCGCGACAATGAGACGATGGCCACGAGCCGTGACTTCCGCAACGAGTACACTGAAGGTGGAAAGCGTGACCTCATCATCGATGCAGAAGCCAAATACAGCATCCATGCTCTCAATCGCTGGAACTATCAGGGCTACGTGAAACTGCACCGCGCATACAACTATGACAACACCGGCATCTTCCGTCTCGACCGTCTTGATGGATGGGGAGCCGAGTCGGAGCACGACATCTACGAATTGCCCTCTGCACGTGACTCCATACTGCTGACGATGGATATGAACAACACACGGGAGACCACCTTCAACCGTACCAAGTATGTGCCTGGCACGCGCATCTTCTATAATAAGGAGGGCGACGGCGAGTCCACGTGGTTTTGTGTAGACCTGCCCCTGCACATAGAGAACCGGAGCTACCGTCATAAAAGTCCCTTGACCGACACCCTCGTACGTCGCCACAACATCATCCCCACACCCTTTGTGGAGTTTACCCGCCGCAGCCACAACTTTGACCGACGCTACTATGCCAAGTATGGAATGAGCTACAACCTGCCAGGACTGGGGCACTTCGTGGATGTGCGCAACGACCTTGACCCGCTCAACATATATATAGGAAACAATGGACTCAAGCCTGCCATCTCTCACGAGTTTGTGCTCGACTACAGCATCCGCAACCGCGACCACAACCAGAACCTTGCCGTGGGTACCACCAGTTGGATACGTCAAAACAGCATCGCCAACGGCTATACCTATAATACAGAGACTGGTGTGCGCACCTATCGCCCGGAAAATGTCAACGGCAACTGGAGTACAAGCGGATACTTTAACTTTAGCCGCGACCTTGACGAACAGCGTCATTGGCACTGGCAAACACGTACCAACTTCAGCTACCACCGCAACGTGGACATCGCATCCACCGAAGGCGCCACAGGCAACGAACGTCTGAGCAAGGTGAACAACTGGTGGCTGAAGGAATATACCCGACTTGCTTTCCAATGGGAAGATTTCAAACTCGGTGCCAACGGTACCGTACAGTACCGCATCGTTGACAGCCATCGCCAAAACTTTCAGACTATCCATACTTGGGACTTCAACTATGGACTCACGTGTGAATACCGCTTACCGTTCGGCATGCAGCTTGCCACCGACCTGAAGATGTTTTCGCGCCGCGGCTACGGCGACAGTTCAATGAACACCGATGACCTCGTATGGAACACCTCGCTCACCCAACCTCTATTCAAAAGCCGTGTGCTGCTCCAGCTCGAAGGTTATGACCTGCTGCACCAACTCTCCAACGTGTACAGCAGCTACAACGCCCAAGGCCGCACAGAGACTTGGCACAACTCCGTCCCCAGCTACGTGATGCTGCACCTGACCTATAAGCTGAACGTGATGCCGAAGAAGCGATAAGAAACGTTTGGGGTATCTATGCCTCACTACTCTTTCCCCGCACTCACCTCGAAGGTGCTGGCAGGTAGTCCGTCGCTGTTCACAAGATTGGCTCGTGTGAAGGGTTGCCAGCCGTAGCGGGCACGGGTGGGGTGCTTCACCTGCTTGGATTGCAGGCGGATGGTGTTGCCCTTGACCACTACCTTGTCGGCAGGGTAGTAGAGGCCGTGGTCATCGGCTATCTCGAAGGTGCGGAGTGCTGCGCCGTCGGCCGATGTCATGCCCTCGGCATGGTCGAAGGTGAGCACAAGGGTGTGCCCCTCAGCGTGTGCGCTGCGGATGGCAGGACCCGAGGGGGTGAGGGCATTATAGCCGTAGTCGTGGTGCAGGGCTATGCGGGCAAGGCGCTCACCGATGGGACGCTTGTGGCGGGGATGCACATCGAGGGAGTCGCCATGGTCGGATGATACAGCCATCTCGCAATGGGGTAGCTCCTCGGCCAAACGACGCTGTACATCGCGGAAGTGGGGCCACGAGGGGCGTGCGATGCTCGAGAGCTGCACGAAGTGGAAGGGCAGGGTGTCGTCGTTCCAGGCACGGCGCCAACTGCTCACGAGGGCTGGGAATTGAGTCTCAAAGAGTTCTACGTTATGGGCATTCGACTCTCCCTGATACCAGATGACTCCGCGCAGAGGGTATGGCGCGATGGGGTGTATGCCGCTCTCGTAGAGGTAGCAGGGCTCGTAGGGATGGCGCTGCAGGGGATTGGTGCTGAGCTGTATGTTTTGTCCGCCACGGCTGCGTACCCAGGGTTGAATGCGGTCGTTGCGGCGCCAGTCGGTGAGGATATCCACGAGTGTGGGGTGGAACTCCAGGGTGTGGCGGTCGGTGAACGACTCGATGGGTGCTCCACCTACGGCATTGCAGATGAGCCCGATGGGGATGTCGAGGGAGTCGGCCAGCACGGCACCGAAATGGTAGGCTATGGCCGAGAACTGTGCGGCATTCTGCTCATCGAGGGCTTGCCACTGGGTGGGGAGGTAGTGCTCAAGACGGTTGAGGGCAGCAAGGGAGGCGCTGTCCCACGCTACGGCATCGGTGTATACGCGGGGACGCATGTCGTAGATGCGTATGGGCTTGGTGGCAGCGGCGGTAATGTGTTGCTTGGCTTCGGTGGACTGGCGCAGCATGAACACCATGTTGGATTGTCCCGAGCAGAGCCACACTTCGCCCACAAGGAGGTCGGTGAGTGTGAGGGTGGTGTCGCCATCAGTGACGGTGAGCGTGAGGGGCTCGTGGCTGGCCTCCAGGGGCTTGAAGCTGACTTTCCAATGGCCATCCTCGGCAGTCGTGGTGTGCTGCTTCTCCTTGCCCAACCGGGCAGTAATCTTGCTGCCGGCATTGGCGGTGCCGCGAAGGAGGAAGGGTTTGTGGCGCTGTATCACCATGTGGGAGGTGTAGATGGCCGGGAGGCTGAGGCCGCCATGGTCGCCCGTGAGGGCGCTGTATACGGTGTGGGCGATGATGGCTGCTCCCTCGGGATTTGGGTGCAGGGCATCGGCAAAGAGGTCGGGGCGATGGTAGAGCGGCTCGTGCAGGTCAATGAGGTGGGCTCCCGAGAGATGGGCTACCTCCTCGATGGCGTGCTGTATCTGGGCATGCCAGTCGCGTGTGCCGGACTGGAAGCGGGCGTGGCCGTGGAAGATGGGAGTCATGCGGCATACGTAGACCTCGACACGAGGATTGGCCTTGCGCAGGCTGTCGATGAGGGCGAGGTAGTCGGGGATGAACTCGTCGCGATAGTTGGGCCAGTTGCGTGGGTCGGTATCGTTGAGGCCGAGGTGGATGATGGCCTTGTCGGGTGCAAAGGCAATGGCATCGTGATAGACTTGCTGCTGCATGTAGGGGCGATGGCCACGGCGCAGGAGGGTGGCTCCCGAATGGCCGAAGTTGCGGACCTCATACCCAGGCCCCAGCAACGCGGACAGCTG
>JAZNYG010000101.1:0-13894 GCA_045594245.1 Bacteroidaceae bacterium | reverse complement strand
CATGGAGGGTGAGTACGAGAATACCTTCGTGGTATACTTTGACGCTTCGCACGTCATCAACACCAATGATACGGACGGACTGATCATCAACCGCTGGGGGCCTCTCAGTGGTTGGGGTAAGGCCGATGGTGGTAACTCTTGTCTTTTCACAGCTGTAGGCGAGTTCGACATCACGGACATAGACTTCCTGCGTGGCGAGGGTCTGCAGCGTGTGCAGAAGGTGATGGAGAATGGTGAGCTGTTTATCCTCCTTCCCGATGGATCCAAGTATACGGTGACGGGCGTGAAGGTGAAGTAAGCACGCATCAGTTGATTCGTTCAGTTGCGGCAGATGAAGATTTGTCGCAACTGAATGCTATAGCGGCTATGTCACAAATAAAAGCTCCACAAAGTCTTCAAGAAATAGGCGCAGGCGTATCTTGAAGGCTTTGTGGGGTTTGCTTATACCGAGTTGAGGACTTATCCCAAAGGTTATATACTGCTTCGTCCTTGCCCTCATCCCGCCCAATCCCCAAGGCGGACAAAAAGAACGCAGCCATGAGCAATTAGGAAAATTCAAAAAGTAACGGGAATTAGGGAACCGATGGCAATCTGCCCCGAGAGCGAAGAAGTCTATACTTCCGATTTCAACACCATGTAATCAAACCGAGCGGTTTGCTTTACATTATGCTACAAAATTTTTGTACGGGATTTCCGAGCGTTTCGCCTCGCCAAGCCTCCCATAACCCAAACTCTCAAGGCGCCGATGCAGCATGAAAGCGCCTGTTCTTGGACAAGCCAAACGCAAGCATTGCGACGAAGGGGAGGTTTATCTCCCCCAGAGGAGTGTGCTTTAGCACCATTGGCTTTATCTCCCTAAAGGAGTCCTTTAAGAACGCAGTCATGAGCGATTAGAAAGAAGCCTTCGAGGTGCTGTGTAAGTATTGTTGAACTTAAAAAAGTTGTGATTGTTTGGAATATTGAATGGATAGGTGTATATTTGCGGAAGAATAATCCATAGAAAGTTTTGTGACATGACGAACTACCAAGCTGTGAACCATACTATTGCGGAGTACTTCAAGACCAAGCCGGTATTGAAGGCTTGGGTGTTTGGCTCGTTTGCTCGCAAGGAAGATACTCCAGACAGTGATGTGGATATCCTTTTCGTGGCAGATCGTTCGGAGAAGCCATTCACCCTGTTCACTTTGGGAGGTATGTATATGGATTTGAAAGAACTGTTAGGACGCGAAGTTGACCTGATAGAAGAGGGAACATTGCGCCCGTATGCAAGAAAAAGCGCGGAACAAGACAAGGTGCTGATTTATGAGAGAAAAAATTAGAGATAAAGGACGCTTGGAAGACATCTTGGAACATTCCCAGAATGTGGAAAAACTTATTGAGGGATATTCCTATGACGAGTTCAAAGCAGATATACGCACCTACTATGCAGTGATGAAAAACATTGAAATAGTAGGAGAAGCCGTATATATGCTAACCAAGGACTTCAAAGACGCTCACCCAGAAGTACCTTGGGCTGTCATACAAGGGATGAGACATGTATTGGTGCATGGATATGCAAGTGTCGAACCTCGTACATTGTATGATACAGCCTTGGTAGGTATTCCTGAGGTGCGCAAGCAGATTGAGGCTTTCTTATCTGGAATAGATTGGAACATGTGGGAGAACTGATTCATTGCGGTGGAGATATCCACCGCTTTTTTATTATAGGAAAGGCTCTTCCCGCCCAATCCCCAAGGCGAACAAAAAGAGCAGCACGGGCCATCGGCCTGGTGCTGCTCTCGTTGGTGTTGATGTAGAAGGTTCCCTCCTCTACTCCGCGTCGTACGTCTGATACAGGAAGTCGTTGTAGGGGTATTTCTGCACGTGAAGCTCACGCACACGGTTGTACATCATCGATTTAAGGTTCTCTATGTTGTCACGCTCGCGGGCCGAGATGAAGATGCAGCTGTCGTGCATCTTGGCCATCCAGGTCTGCATGAGCTCATCGAGCGACACGTTCTCCTTGGTCTTGGGTGTGAGGTCGTCCTCCTCCTTCGGGGTGAAGGTGTAGGCATCAGTCTTGTTGAAGACGATGATGAGAGGCTTCTCGCTGCATCCAAGGTCGGCAAGGGTCTTCTCCACCACCTTAATCTGGTCCTCGAAGTCGGGGTGCGAGATGTCCACGACGTGGAGCAGGAGGTCGGCCTCGCGCACCTCATCGAGGGTCGACTTGAAGGAGTCGACGAGGTCTGTCGGTAGCTTGCGGATGAAGCCTACGGTGTCGGAGAGCAGGAACGGCAGGTTCTCGATGATGACCTTGCGCACGGTGGTGTCGAGCGTGGCGAAGAGTTTGTTCTCGGCAAACACCTCGCTTTTGGCGAGGAGGTTCATGAGGGTCGACTTGCCCACGTTGGTATAGCCCACGAGGGCCACGCGGATGAGGCGGCCGCGGTTCTTGCGCTGGGTGGCCTTCTGCTTGTCAATCTCGGCGAGTTGCTTCTTGAGCAGCGACATGCGGTTAAGGATGATACGGCGGTCCATCTCGAGCTGCGTTTCACCAGGTCCACGCAGACCTACCGAGCCCTTACCAGCACCAGAGCCACCGCCCTGACGCTCAAGGTGGGTCCACAGGCGGGTGAGTCGGGGGAGCATATACTTATATTGTGCCAACTCGACCTGCGTCTTGGCATTGGCCGTCTGGGCACGCATGGCAAAGATGTCGAGGATGAGCGACGTGCGGTCGAGGATCTTCACCTTCAGCTCGGCCTCGATGTTGCGGAGCTGCTTGGCCGAGAGCTCATCGTCGAAGATGACCATACCCACCTCGCGGCTCGGGGGGAGGTTGCCAAACTCGTCCTCCTCGGGCTCCTCGGCACATAACTCGATATATTCGCGTATCTCCTGCAGCTTGCCCTTGCCCACGTAGGTCACCGAGTTGGGCGAGTCGAGCTTCTGGGTGAAGCACTTCACCACCTCGGCACCCGCTGTCTCGGCCAGGAAGGCCAGCTCGTCTAGGTACTCCTGTGTCTTCTGCTCGTTTTGCGTCTGCGTGATGAGACCCACGAGGACGGCGCGTTCGGTCTGCGCCTCGGATATTACAAATTCCTTCATCTATCGCTTCGGTTTATTGGGTGATGCCTGGATATCCGTTGTCATCGGCTTCGGGGCTTCGCTCCAGTGTCTTCACAGTGACAATCTCTGTGCTTCCTTGCCCCTTCTCGTTCATGGCATACCCCTTGATATAGTATGTAGTGTTAGGCTTCAGCCCTGTGATGACACCATTGATGACACTGGCGGAATGGGTAGCCAATGCCTTCTCTGCTTTGCCATTGTTCACGTTGTTCTTGGAGGTGCCGTAATAGAATCCGCAATCCTCCACACTACCCTCAATCACGGTCGTATGGCAGTATATGGCATCTACGGTGACGCTGTCGGCAATAGTGGCTGTAAGCACAGGCGGCACTTCGGTATCACACGAGGTAATAGTCAGCAGTATGGTAGTCAGAATGGGAAATAATATCTTTTTCATCTTGTCCTATCGCATTAACGTTTCACATAAACTTTCGTTTTCTCAATCATATAAACACCCTCAGGAAGATGTGTAATCTCGTTCACGCCCTCCTTGCCTTCTATGACAGAAATCTGACGACCTACTATATCGTACACAATAATATTACGAGCCTCAGGAAGAGTTACATATACGACACCTCCAATGGTAGTAACTGAGAGATCGTACACCATTTCTTCTGCCTCACCCTGCATCTGTATACGGAACTGAGGAGCACCCTGAGTATTAGCAGTAGAAGCGACATAAGCTGAGAATGGAGCCGCAGAGAACTTATTGGGAGCAAACACGCTACCTGCGTTATATGACTCAAACTTAGCCCCCACGTTCAATACATATATATCTGCATTCGGAGTGATGACGTCGTAGTTGGGTGTGAATATAAAGTTTGCACCAACAATTGCCTCCAAGCTATCCGTTGCCTGTATGGTTGCATTGTCAGCTGTGAATGAGACCGTGCCGCTCAAAGAATTACTGCCGTACACTGTGTTATTAGGCATGGCAATAATATAAGGGACATTAGCCTTAAGTTGATTGGTTGCAACGAAATTGCCATCTTGATACTCCGCCAACCAGAAATGATTGTTTGCCGGTTCTCCAAAGGGAGCTATATCGGCCTTTACAGAGTGAACAAAACGCTGCACATCAAAGGGTAATGTGATAGCCTCCCAACCAGCCGAAGAGCCCAACCCCGTAGTCTGTGTAAAAGTGCGTTCGTAACTTGCATGCTTGGCAGTAAATGAGCGTGGCGCATAGAAAGGATAGTTTGTTACCAACTTCAATGAATCGGTTTGTCCATCAACAATTACAGTAATGCGTTTCTTTTCAATGAGCGGATGAGCCAGTTCGACAGCTTCGTTCAAGTAAACCAAGAGATTTTGATAAGAGTTCTCATCGAGCAAATCCGCCATAAAGGGCTTCTCAACATCCCAAATTATTGCATTCAATGAGGTACATCCATGGAACAGGTCTTTACCAATGTTATCAATAGCCGTTCCACCCACTTTAATGCTACGCAACTGAGTAGCATCGCAGAAAGCCCTATCATCAATACCGCTAATAGCATAGGTGACAGAATCATAGGTCACCTCATCGCCTATAGTGATATGGCCGACGTAGGAGTCGGCATCATTGCCATCAAAGCCTCCCGACACCTTAGCACGCGGTGTCACAGTAGACTCGATACGATAGGTGGCGCCATCGGCCTCAAACCAGTTGTCGAGTCTGTAATAGGGAGAGCGTCTGTACCCCCCTTTGCGGAGAATATAGGAGATGGTCACTTTTTCAGTTACGGCAAAAGGTCCATCATATCGATTGCTATAAGCAGTGGGCGTAGTACCATCCAAGGTGTAGTATATGGATAAAGTCGAGTCATTAGTAACGAAGAATATGCTATCGTGGTGAATTATATTGCTAACCTCAGCCTCCAGTTGCGGGAGCATTGTATCAACAATCTCCACATCCACGGCTTTAGAGTAACGTGAGTATATACTATCCCTCATACTACGAACACTGACACGATACAAGCCTCCATCGAGATTTTCGAAACGGCAAGAGTCTTCGTTTGTCTGCAAAGTGTGTACGGTGGTAACAAAGTAGCGTTTCTCACTCGTACTCCGCGTTGCCGATGTGGGTATTGAATTACTCTTCACCTGTGCCATACGCTTGCAACTTGCAGTGATTATATTGGTAGGTTGCAACTGTTGATAACGAACTTTCTTCGGAGCTTCGTTACCCTCTTCATCTTCATCCTCTCCGAGAAGTTCTTTAGAGCGATCACCGGGAAGCACATAGATATAGTCGAGATCAACTCGTGTAGCCTCCTTTAGCGAAGTCTTAGAATCATCACGAGTATCCATATAGATGTACGAGTTGTCACCTATCGTATCCATCACAACGAAATAGTGTAACCACTCATGATCGTCAACAGGAATCCCATAGCCGTACAATTCATTGCCCCAATTATTGTCACCCACAGCCATAATCATATAGGCATCATTATCCGACGCAGCACTTTTGCGCACACTAAAAATAACAGTAAAGCCCGTTGAGTCACAACTTATGTGAGGAGTCATCACAGCACCTTCTGCTGTTGCTGAACCCAAGCGAATAGCTCCGTCCAGACCGTATACACCTTGACCAAGCCAACCGCTTTGATTGGTATAGCTATCAAGAGTGGACCCTATATCAGAATTACCTTTTACTACCTTATCAAAATCCTCATCGAGCATATAGGGATTTTCCTCAAGCAGGTCAAGCTGCACCTCATACTCCTTGATACCTGGGATATCTTCCCAAGTGATGGAAAATGCACTTTCGGTAACATCGGTAGCATCGTTCAAAGTAGGAACAGGAAGTGCTCCCTTCATAAAAGAGAACTTCACGACATCACCCTCCATAGATATGTTTGTGATGTCTTTGCCCATATACTCGTCGGCATATACAGTAGCAGCGGGAGTACTGGTCGCAGTCAGTTCGGTATTGCCCGATGTACCAGGATAGGTATCTCCAGCTAAGGTATGATTTGTCAACTTATTATCTGCGGGTATGATTGTCATACGCTGATGTGTAGGGACATTATTTACCGTATTGCTCTGCCAAGCCATAGCCTGATAATCTACATGAAGCACCAACATTCCCTCTGCAGGCGCAGAGCTATCCCATTTTGTACGTTTGTGATGCTCTACAATATAATACTCATTAGCATTGGCATCGTTGACAATCATATAGGCCGTACCACCCTCGCTCATTGCAGTGAGTGTCACATCAGTAGGTTCGTCCAATACCACAAGACTTTTCCATCCTAAAAAATCCTTCTCATAGCCCGTATATCCACTGGGAGTATGTCCATTGTTGTTGTAGCAGCCATAGTCCATCAAGCTCCAACTGTCCATACCAAATCCATTAGAATCGTCTGTTGGGTAGAAGTCGGGCAAACCGAGGCAGTGAGAGAACTCATGGCAGAAGGTTCCTATGCCATCCAGTGTTTTATGTATACTTGCGTCCCATCCATCCAGCTCGTTGTTACAGGCATACTTACTGATCTTCACTCCGTCCAGCGACAGTTCATTTGCCAGCTGCCACTGGTGCGGCCAAATGGTATTCTCCAGTTCGGCTACATTTGAGGCCTCGCCATAACCGGCATAGATAACATATACGATATCTACATAACCGTCTCCATTGTTGTCAAACTTGGCAAAATCGGTCATCGAGTTGGCCTGCCGGCAGGCATCTTCCACCATCTTGCGGGCATTCTTATCGTTGCCTTCCTCATCGTTGCCACCGTAGTACTCCATATTATTACTCAGAGTGACAGGCCCAATGATCTCAAACTTAGGCATGAACTTACCCTCCGACTGGTCTTCGAAGTACTCCTTCACACTGCCATAGCCTCCCTCGTCTTTATAGTCGTCACCATTGATATGTCCTTCAAAGGCGGCTTTGGGGTCAGATGACACAAATTTCACATCGGAATATTGCACCAGAAGCACGGGGATGTGAACATCACCAGTCGTCTGCACCTCACCTGCTCTCTGAAGAGCACGGGCTGCACGCACACGCTGAGCCGTACTCTCACGCTGCATAGCCACGCCATACAAATCATTTACGCTGGGGAGCGCCTTTACAAACTGCATTTCCTCCTGTCCACGGCTTTCCCGAGCATGGGCCAAGCGCTTGGTCGCCACGATTTTGCCATCGGCAATATCGGCATAGTAGTATCCCTTACCATTGGTCTTCACCACCACACCATCTTCTGTCATCAGGCAGTGGAAATGTTCGTCACCTCGCTGGGTCAGTGTCAGCACTGTGCCATCAGGCTGCTCCACCTTCATTGTGATGCGCTTGGCTGGTACAGCCCACATCGCGAGCGTACTTACACACAGCATCATTGCAAAAAACAATCTTTTCATTCCTATTTAAGTAATATAATTATGTCTTTTGTGAATTTATAACGTGCAAAGGTAATAAAAACAAGCGAATAATCAGAAAAAATATGTACTTTTGCAGTACAAATCATAGGAATAATGAAAACAAACAAACTCATTCTTTTCGCCATCTTCCTTATGGCGAGCATGGCTGCCAAAGCCCAACTCCCTTCAGTGCAGCTCAAGACATTGGAGGGAAAGACAATCAACACGGCCAAACTGAGCAATGACGGCAAACCTTTTATCATCAGTTTCTTTGCCACTTGGTGCAAGCCTTGCAACCGTGAGCTCAGCGCCATCCACGAGGTATATCCCGACTGGCAGGACGAGACTGGCGTAAAGGTTATCATCGTTTCGATAGACCAGGCGCAGAACATCAACAAGGTAAAGCCCTTGGTCGATGGCAATGGTTGGGAATATGAGGTGCTGCTCGACCCCAACAGCGACTTCCGCCGCGCTTTGGGCGTACAGACCATACCACACGTACTGGTCGTTGATGGTAAAGGCAAGATTGTAGATTCGCGCAGCGGATACACCGATGGCTCGGAGGAGCATCTCATCGAGAAGGTGCGTGAGTTGGTGAAAAAGAAGTAAAGGTATTTAAATGAAATATGGCAAACTACTGACAGTCCTCGCTTTGGCAGGACTGTTGCCGTTATGTACAGCGGCACAAGACCTTGGCGATGAGTCGCAGAAGGTGACTCTGCATGGTAGCATACAGAGCGACATCCTCGTGCCACAGGAGGATGAGAGTATAGGCACAGGCAGTTACGACAATTGGGCACTGACCAACACGTATGCCGACCTCTATATGATGAGCCGATATGTAGATGCAGGGGCAAGACTCGAGTTCACCCAATTCCCGCTCCCCGGCTTCGAGCCCGAGTTTCAGGGTTGGGGCGTTCCACATATATATATAAAAGGAAAGCTGCAAGGAGCCGAACTCACCGTGGGCGACATGTACGATCAGTTTGGCAGTGGCCTCATCTTCCGCACCTACGAAGAGCGCAGCTTGGGTATCGACAATGCGCTACGCGGTGCCCGACTTAACCTCACAGCCATCCCCGGAGTGCAGTGGAAGGTGCTCGGTGGTGTGCAGCGCACCTACTGGAACTGGAACCGAAAGGCTTGGGTGGCAGGCACCGATGCAGAGATGAACATCGACCATTACAGCACAGCCATGCAGGAGCGTGGCATCACCTGGATGGTGGGCGGCTCATACGTATTGAAGCACGAGGCCGACGAAGACATCATTGTGCCAGGTACCAACCTGCGCCTCAATCTGCCAACAAACATTGGCGCCTTCGACGTGCGCTCCCGCTTCCAGATGGGCAACTACAGTCTGCTGGCCGAGTATGCATGGAAGGGACAAGACCCCTCTTTCGACAACGGGTACACCTATCATAAGGGACAGGCGCTGATGCTCTCGGGCTCCTACTCCATTCGCGGACTCGCCATCCTCCTACAAGCCAAGCGTAGCGACAATATGGTTTATCGTAGCCAGCGATCACGCGAAGGCATGGCAGCCTATATCAATCACATGCCCGCCTTTGCCTATCAGCACACCTATGCACTGCCTGCCCTCTACCCCTATGCCACGCAGAATGCCGATGGCGAATGGGCCTTCCAGGGCGAAGCATCCTACACCTTCAAGCGCAAGACTGCCCTCGGCGGCAAGTATGGCACTAAGGTAAAGCTCAACATGAGCCATATACGCGCTCTCGACAAGCACCCGGTAGAGATGAGCCACGGCACACTGATGGGCACCGATGGATACACGGGCTCCTTCTTCAAGATGGGCAAGGAACTTTACTACCAGGACATCAACCTGCAGCTTGAGAAACGCATCACCAAGGACTTCAAACTCAACGCCATGTATATGAACCAGCACTACAACCAAACCGTCGTGGAGGGTGAGGGTGGCATGATACGTTCCCACATCGCAGTGCTTGAGGGTCAGTACAAGATAAACAGCCGATACACGTTGCGTAGTGAACTCCAGTACCTCTCTACCCGTCAGGACGAGGGCGATTGGTGCTACGCCCTCGTAGAACTGTCGGCACTCCCCTACCTCATGTTTACCGTGAGCGACATGTGGAACTGCGGCGTTACCAACCTGCACTACTACATGGGCTCCGTCACCTTCAACTACGAGGCCCATCGCTTTATGCTCAGCTATGGCCGCACCCGTGCCGGATTCAACTGTGCCGGAGGCGTTTGCCGCTACGTGCCTGCAAGCCGTGGCGTACAACTGTCGTATAACTATAATTTCTAACACTATTATGAAGAAGCCTATATTCCTTTATATATATAGTCTGGCACTTTGCTTACCCCTACTCTTCAGCTGCAGCGACGTTATCCCCGAAGATGAGCGCTACGAAGAGTTGCCCTTCGTGGAGGCCAAGCGTAGCATCCTTATCGAGGACTTCACCGGCCAGTTCTGCTCCAACTGCCCCGAAGCGCATAAGGTCATCAGAGACCTGCAGGCTCAGTATGACGATGCAGTGATTGCCGTAGCCATCCATGCCGGCCATTTTGGTATCGCCGAGGGCAGCAACCCCAACATCATCGGACTCATGCAACCCGAGGGAAACGACTATGCCACGCACTGGGGCGTAGAAGCCTACCCCTCAGGACTCATCAACCGCACCTCGGGACTGCTTAAGCATACCGAATGGGCCACATACGCCCGTGAAGCCCTAAGTCAAGAGGCAATGGTGGATATCGCTCTCGACTGCAAGGTCTCAGACGACAGCACCCGACTCTGCATCAACACTGAAATCGTCTCTAACATCCCTATGGAGGGCAACAAACTGCAACTGTGGATTACTGAGAGCAACATCACCACCGTACAGCAGAATGGCGGTACGCTTGACACCCACTATGTCCACCACCACGTATACCGTGCCTCGGTGAATGATACATGGGGCGAGGAGGTAAGCATCCCTTACAGCAACGTACACTACGTTGACGTGCGCGACAACTGGGACATCGACAATCTCTCCGTGGTAGCCTTCGTCTACAACGACACCGATGGTGTGTTGCAGGTAGCCGAGCAACATTTGAACACTAACAATTAATACTATACAACAATGAAAAAGCTATTCAACCTCCCCTTCGCTATGCTCCTCTGCATAGCTATGTCAGTAATGTTCACTGCTTGTGAACCCGAACCCGAGAACATCGACAAAGACGAAAAGAATTTGGCTTTCCTCTGCGGTTCAGAGAGTATCAAGGAGGGCAGCATCTACACCTCAACAACACTTGATACAACCCTCCTGACTTTGTTTGGTACGACCCGCTTTGTCCCCGGTATCGACCTCGTGGGCGACAATGATGGTAAGGTAAACATCATCGTAAAGTCGCTCAACGAGACTATGGTAGAGATTTGCGCCTTCGGAGGTTGCCAGATAACGCTTCCCCACGCAGGCTATGCTACCAGCGTATCGGGCACCATCACTGCCGGTACCCGTCTGCCACTCGAGATCCACTACACACCCACCAGCAAACCCGAGGATGACATCTATCGTGCCGAAGCCCTCATCACCGCCTACTACGAAGGCTACGAAGAGGATGCCGTGAGCTTCAAGCTTGTCATGACCAATGCCAAGGTGGAATAAGTACGGTCCGCGAGGACACCATTAATGCATGATACAAGAAGCCGAATTCATCGATGCGGATGAAATCGGCTTTTTCTATAATTCCAACTGATACACTACACGGCAAGGCCTGCCTCGATGGGTAGGTGGCGTGAAGCGCAGGAGATAAGTGGCTATCACTCGGGCGAAATAGTTCTCGCGTGGAGTGGAGCTTTTGATGATATGTGCATTGCTGACGGTGCCGTCGGCTTCGACCACAAAGCGCACTACAGTGTGTCTGCCTTTAGAAAGCCCCAGTCGTGGTTTGAAGGCGTTCATCGCATCGTCAAAACTGCGATCGTCATCTCTGTATGGGAACTCGGGCATGTTGTCAACGAACTGATACAAGTGCATCGTGCTATCCGAAGACATATAGTTGGCAGGCAATGTTTCCGTTCCTGTCCAATAAATGCCACCACGGTAATCTATTCCTCTTGAAGGCTGATTGACCGTCTTTATAATTATCACCCCATAGTCCTCGTGCATATAACCCTCTGTCTCAGTTCCGTCCTCGGATACGAATACAACCTTGAAATAGCCTAGAAGCGGGTCGTTGACGATAGAATCCCACAACTCGCGTATCATGGTCAGGCTGTCGGCACTGATGTAGGGCGGCTCGATGGCTATCTTCTTTGATGCAGAGTCCAAATAGGGTACCTTATTGACCGTTTGCGCGGCAGCTTGCTTGAGGCTGTCGAGCCTATCCAGCACTGGGGTTGCTCTTGAAGTGTCTATTCTTCCGATAGTGCCGATGAGTATCTCCTTTTGCTCCTTACACGAGGTGCATCCTGTCAACAAAAGCAGGCAAAAGCCGAAGTAGCATAGTCGTATGTTCATAGCATGCGTGATTAGATAGGTAAACACCGATATTATACCCTCAGAAGGAAAGCCTCAGTGAAGCACTGCTTTCGACAGGCTCTCCCCATACGGTGGCCGGTCTCCACTTTGGCATCAGGTTGATTATCCGCATAGCCTCATCAATAAAGTTCCGAGGGACTGTCTTCCTATTAGCATTAGCCATAAACAGATAATCTTTATCGAGTTCTACATCACTGATATTGCCTTCTTGGTCAACATTGAATTTGAATAGTAGTGATAGCCCAACACGTTTTCCCCCTTTCCTAAAAGAGGGGTTGACGTTTGTCTCAAAGAACCTATTGAAAGCCCTATAACCACCAGGGAAGGAAGCTTGCGTTGTCGGCGCTATATCTTCGTACTCATCTTCATCCTCACGTGGGAAAATGTATAAATCCTCGGAATAGAGAATAACTACCCTTCCATTACGTACCGTATACACACTATGATAGTAGTACCTTCCCTCTCTCCATTCAATAGGTCGCTTGATTTTCGCTTCCAAAGCCTTTCGGGTAGTGTCACCTGCGACAGTATAATCAAGGCATAGTATATATTCCCTTTCCATAGGCTCGCCGCGAAACTTGTTGTTTCGCTTGAAATTCATATCATACGTGCGGCTTGTGCCGTGTGGGATTGTCACCGTGCTATCCGTCTGTGAGTAAAACAGCATGGCACGTTTCCCATTCATCACTGTATCTACTGTAAACCCAGGCAATATGGTTATATCTTTGTCCGTAGGGTTGTCAACTGTCAACTTGTACCACTCATAACCTATGCGGCTGTGACTGCCAAAATGCCACGATGCACTCATCGTTACAGGTTTCTCACGGGTGACAACTCGCCTTCCCGCGATGCTTCTGTCTAACGTTCCTCTGCGCAATACAGTTCTCCTTGCAGGTATACGAGTGATAGTGGTCTGCCTCGGTTGCTCTACCTTCTGCTTGGTCATTCTTGGTTTCCCTATGAATTGGACTCCCGACTTCTTGCTACTATTGGGATGATAAATGTTTAGGCGCACCCATACACGTTGTGTGGCATTCTTGTGGTACCCAGGGGTCCATCGGGGCATGTCAAGTAGCATACACTTCACTTTGTTGTGGAATGCCGTGGTATCGTTGCCGCCTACGCGCTGCAGGTTGCTTACGCTTCCGTCACGTTCTATCACCGCATCATAAGTCGCATGGAGGGTGGTGTCCGAAATGTGATCATACAACCCATATTCGCAGACATACTCATCGAAGGCATCCGTGTGGTCAACTGTGTCCACCCCCTCGTAAATGAGCCGCGGCATCTCCTTGACCCACGAGTACACGGGTGTGTTGATGCCTTTCGCTTCTTCATATACCACCTTGTAGGGTACGGCATAGCTGCTGTCGGGCACGTCTACGAGTAAAACCAGCTGATCACTATCTTCGGCCGAAACGACTACGGTGATGGAATCCTCGGGCTCGGCGTAGACTGCGCCTCCGGCGCCAAGCAATAAGCATAACAATAGATATTTCATAGGCGTAACGATTAAATCTTCTGTAAAGGTATGGAATATTACACTTATGCCCAAGCTTCTTGACTTACAAAATACTTACATTTGAAAACACTCGATGAAAAGGGCGTTTTTGTATTCTATCCTCACCCACCTCTTATGGCGGAAGTTCATAAATCGGTTGGCTTTGGCACAGCGAGCGAGAGCAGAGCCATGCTTTTGTGCGGTTTTCCATATTGCTGTTAACTGAAGGGTTGTGCAGGGAAAACGCATTATAATTTCTTCCCATTGAAATATCCTGTTAATATCCTCTATTTGACATGATTATCTCACGCGAATCTCGCAAATCTCGCAAAATCATACATCGCTATCGCTCGTATGTAGCCGTCCGGATGGCAAACGCGAGTGAAATGATGCGTTTTCGCGTGATTTGCGAGATTCGCGTGAGACA
>JAZNYG010000100.1:0-11362 GCA_045594245.1 Bacteroidaceae bacterium | reverse complement strand
CATGGGCATACTCAACACGGAGGACATGCAGATCGTGTTTTCCGACACGCCCGGTGTGCTCAAACCCAACTACAAGCTGCAGGAGTCGATGCTGCAGTTCTCTGAGTCGGCACTGCAGGATGCCGATGTGCTCATCTACGTCACCGACGTAGTGGAGAAAATCGACAAAAACCAGGAATTTCTGCAGAAGGTGCAGCGTATGGATGTACCCATTCTGCTGCTCATCAATAAAATCGACCTGAGCAACCAGAACGACCTTGCCGCTCTCGTGGAGGAGTGGCATGCACTGCTTCCCACGGCAGAGATTATCCCTATCTCCGCATCGAACAATTTCAACGTGGACGTTATCCTTCGCCGTATCAAGGAGCTGTTGCCCGATAGTCCTCCCTACTTTGGCAAGGACCAGCTCACCGACAAGCCTGCCCGATTCTTCGTCACCGAGATCATACGCGAGAAGATACTCCTCTACTACGACAAGGAGATACCCTACGCCTGTGAGGTGAGCGTGGAACAGTTCAAGGAGACTGAGAAGAGCATCCACATCAATGCCGTCATCTATGTCGAGCGCGAATCGCAGAAGGGCATCATCATCGGCAACCAGGGCAAGGCCCTGAAGAAAATAGGTATCGAGGCCCGACGCACGCTGGAACAATTCTTCGGCAAGCGCATCTTCCTCGAGACCTTTGTGAAAGTTGATAAGGACTGGCGCAACTCTGACAAGGAATTGCGTAGCTTTGGATATAACCTTGAATAGAACATGGGAAACTTAGTAGCTATCGTAGGACGCCCCAATGTGGGCAAGTCCACACTATTTAACCGCCTCACGCAGACTCGCCACGCCATCGTGGCCGATGAGGCCGGTACCACCCGTGACCGCCAATATGGTAAGTGTGAATGGACGGGACGTGAGTTCTCACTTGTTGATACAGGTGGTTGGGTTGTCAACTCCGACGACATCTTCGAAGAGGAGATACGAAAGCAAGTGCTCATTGCCGTTGAGGAGGCCGATGTGGTGCTCTTCCTGGTAGATGTACAGAATGGTGTCACTGATCTTGATGAGCAGGTAGCTGCCATTCTGCGTCGTGCCAAGACACCCGTTATCCTCGTTTCCAACAAGACAGACAATTACGATCTGCAGTACAGTGCTGCTGAGTTTTACTCGCTTGGCTTGGGAGACCCCTTCTGTATATCTTCGCTCACAGGCAGCGGTACGGGCGATTTGCTCGATATGGTTATTGAAAAACTCCCTGCTCCTACCCCCGAGGTGGAAGAAGAGGAGATACCTCGCTTTGCCGTAGTGGGTCGTCCCAATGTGGGCAAGAGCTCCATCGTGAATGCCTTCATCGGCGAGGACCGCAACATCGTGACCGACATAGCCGGCACCACCCGCGACTCCATCTATACCCGCTACACCAAGTTTGGCTTCGACTTCTACCTCGTGGATACTGCCGGTATACGCAAGAAGGGCAAGGTGAACGAGGACCTCGAGTTCTACTCCGTGATGCGCTCTATCCGCTCCATCGAGAACTCCGATGTGTGTATCCTCATGCTCGACGCCACCCGCGGGCTCGAGAGCCAGGACCTCAACATCTACTCCCTGGTGCAGCGCAACCAGAAGGGACTCGTGGTAGTGATAAACAAGTGGGACCTCGTGGAGGACAAGAGCACCAAGGCGATGAAGTACTTCGAAGATACCATCCGCGAGCGCTTTGCCCCCTTCACCAATTTCCCCATCGTGTTTGCCTCGGCACTCACCAAGCAGCGCATCTTCAAGGTGCTCGAGCTGGCCAAGCAGACCTACCTCAACCGCACCACCAAGGTGCCTACAGCCCGCCTCAACGAGGAGATGCTGCCCATCATCGAGGCCACGCCGCCCCCATCAAACAAGGGCAAGTATATCAAGATCAAGTATTGCATGCAGCTGCCCGGCACGCGAGTGCCCTCATTCGTGTTCTTCGCCAACCTGCCGCAATATGTGAAGGAACCCTACAAGCGCTTCCTCGAAAACAAGATACGCGAGCGCTGGAACTTTACGGGTACTCCCATCAATATCTATATACGCCAGAAGTAAGAATCCCGCCCTGTGGATTGGCCTATAGCTCTCACGCGGACTTGTTCTTTTTGAACTAAGTCCGCGTGAGTTGCTATTTATTGTTGTGCTAATTATTTTTCTAATCTTCTTGGGAATAATAGAGATAAAAAAAGGCTGCCGTAGCTGCCTTTCCAAAAGATTTTTTAAAGGATTATTTCTTCGTTTTCAGAGCCTTGGCTATCTGTCGGTCAGCCTTGATGACAGCCTTGTCGTATGCCTTCTGAGCTTTGGCCTTAGCCTTAGCATCGGCTGCATTCTTTACGTTGTCATAGAGTGCCCATAGGTTGCAGGCTGCGGTAGCGGCTTTCTGTGCTGCGGTGTAAGCCTCAGCCTTAGCCTCTGCGATAGCCTCCTCCTCAGCAGGAGCATAAGCATGCTTGTAGCCCTCTACGTCGTTCCAGTGGCCACGGGTAAAGTCGGGGAATGTCACTGCGGCGCAACCGTTGTCCATAGAGATGGCACCGAGCTCAGCAAGTGAGCACCACTCTGCCATATCGTATACGTCCATGTCGAGGGGCAGACCATTCTGGAGGCAGTAAACGAGACGGGCGTCCATGATGTAGTCCATACCGCCGTGACCCATGTCGCGACCCTTCTCGCCATACTTGGTAAGGATAGGATGATAGTACTTCTTCTCGAGAGCTTTCTTCTGCTCGGCGTTGATGAAGCCATGAGCGTTGAGGTTATCTACCTGAGGAGCATCTGTGCCCTTGAATACCTCACCTGACAATGCATACTCGGGGGTAGGATACTTGGTTGCATAGCCCTTGGTGCCGGTGAGCTTGAACAAACGGTTGTAGGGCTGGGGAGTCATCACGTTGTGCTGAATCTCTACTACCTTACCATTGGCTGTACGCATGAGGGTAGTGGTGTGGTCGCCGTTGCGGAACTCCTTAGGCTCTTTGCCTGTTTTGTTCTTCACCCACTCCTTACCTACGAAGCTCTCGGTATCCATAGCGATAAGTGTTGTGAAGCGGTCGCCACGGTGAATGTCGAGACACTGTGCCACGGGGCCAAGACCGTGAGTAGCATATACGTCGCCACGGTTCTCCATGTTGTACTTCATACGCCAATGGAGGTTGTCCTTATCGTTATCGTTAGGATCTTGCCAATAGTAATCCCAGAACCACTCGAGACCATGGATGTAGGCACCCTCGGCACGAATAATCTCGCCGAATACGCCGTCCTGAGCCATAGCGAGAGCGTTCAGCTCATAGTAGTCGTAGCAGCAGTTCTCGAGGATGAAGCAGTGGAGACGGGTCTGCTCGGAGAGATCAATGAGCTCCCAGCACTGTTCGAGGTTCATAGCTGAAGGCACCTCGATGGCAGCGTGTTTGCCGTTTTGCATAGCAAACTTAGCTACGGGGAAGTGGTGATTCCAGTCGGTAGCAATGTACACGAGGTCGATATCGTCGCGCTTGCAAAGCTCCTCATAGCCCTTCTCACCGAAGTAGATGTCGGCGGGCTTCAAACCTTGGTCACGGAGTGACTTCTGACAAGCCTCAGCGCGGTTTTCCTCATAGTCGCAGAGGGCTACTATCTCCACACCGGGGATGTGGGCAAAGCGTGTTACAGCACCAGGGCCACGCATGCCGAGACCTACGAAACCAACGCGTACGGTTTCCAACTTAGGAGCGGTGAGCCCGAGTACATGTTCCTGTCCGGCAGGACGCTCAGGTGTTTCCACTACGAGTGTACCCTTCTCCCAATGAGTCTTGGTAGAGGGCGAAAGCGATTGTGCATTGAGGCCATTAGCCATGAGCAGCGCAGCCAATGCCACGGAAAGAATGTGTTTTACTTTCATAAAAAATAGGATTAAAATGATAAAAATATGATGTTTCCCAGTAATAATTTGCTTAGTTGTATATAAAGGTATTCGATTTTTATGCAAAATTAGTTCAGGTAGTTGAGAATGCCAAATCTTAATTCCCTTTTTTGTTAATCGTTATACTAATTTAATGAAATCTCCGTTAGAAACAAAGACTATAGGTAAATGTTATGGAATGGATTAACCGTACCCGTACCATTAAAGTGGCACTCATTATCATTGCCATACTACTTGGTGTGGCCTCGCTCATATTCTCAAACTATCTTGTGAGAGATCTTGAGCGTGAAGAGGCTATTCGTATGGAGACATGGACTGAAGCTATGCGTACCTTTAATAATGCTGATGAGGAAACGGATCTGAATCTTGTGCTTACAGTTATTCGAGGAAATCATACTATTCCCGTTATTGTGCTCGACGACAAGGGCGGTATCGAGAATTATAGTAATGTACGCATTCATGGTACTGATACTTTGGGCTACCTTATGCGCAAGGCTGTTGCTATGCGTGATGCAGGCAATATTATACGTATGGATATGAACGAGCCTGGTCGCTATTATGATGTGTGCTATGATGATTCGCTTATGCTTAAGCGCTTAGAAGCTTATCCTTATATCCAGTTCGGTGCTTTTGCAGTCTTCCTTCTTGTGGCGCTTTTTGCTTTGCTAAGTATGAAGCGATCAGAACAGAACCGTGTATGGGTTGGGCTTTCTAAAGAAACCGCTCATCAGTTGGGTACGCCTATATCGTCACTTATGGCGTGGACTGAAATTCTCCGTTCTACTTATCCCGATGATGAACTCATTCCTGAGATGAGTAAAGATGTTGATCGCCTAGAACTTATTGCAGAACGATTCTCAAAAGTTGGTTCATCGCCCGAGACTGCACCTGAGGACTTGAGAGAGGCCCTGCACCGTGTTACTGACTATATAGGTCGACGCTCATCTGAACATATAACCATCAACTGTAGTGTACCAGAGCGTCCTGTCGTGGTACGTATGTGTAGTCCCCTTTTCGAATGGGTCATTGAGAATTTATGTAAGAATGCTATTGATGCTATGAATGGTGAGGGTTGCATCACCATTCATGTAATACAGGCTGATGAACGCGTATATGTCGATGTGGAAGACACAGGGAAAGGTATTCAAAAAAGTCATTTTCAGAGTGTATTTTCACCTGGATTTACAACTAAGAAACGGGGGTGGGGGTTAGGTCTATCACTGGCTAAGCGCATCATAGAGAGCTATCATAAAGGACGTATTTATGTTAAGCATTCTGAGCTGGGAAAGGGCACAATATTCCGCATTGAACTGAAAAAATAAAGGAACTGTGGGGATCGTTTGGATATTAATATATTGACGCGATGTTAATATGAGTCCCTCCTTGTTGGTTGTTATAGAAAAGTGTCAATCCATTAAATATTTTTGAATATTCTTCTCTGATTTTGATAATTTCAGCCTAAATCTTGCAATGAATTGTGAAAAATGTGTAAATTTGCGGCCTAAAAAGTTTTTGGTAAGAAGATTGTATTTAATCTATTGATAATTTTTATTTAATAACTAATTCATTTACAAAAAAATGAGAAGAAACTATCGTAACCTATTCATGGTAGGTGTGATGGCTTTTGCTACCTGTCTTACTAGTTGTAAGAAGGATGAAGGCCCTACCTTGGATATCACTGTAAATGGCAGTGAAGAATTGGCCGAAGAGATTCGCTCTACTTCAGCTACATTTACTCTCAAGACCTCAGATGTAGACTCTGTTGCCTACTATGTAGAGAAGGGTGCTGTATCGGAGAGCGATTATGACGCAACCGTGCTTTATGCTACAGCAAGAGAAGAGGGACGCGTGGTTCCCGTTGTTGACGGTGACAACAAAATCGCCGTGTACAGCCTTGAGGGTAACACAGAGTACACTGCATTCTTTGTGTATGCAAAGGATGGCAAGTTTGTGATGAAGTCAAAGGTGTTCACCACACCCGCTTACGACCGCCTCATCACTGTAGTAGAGTCTGCTAAGGATGGCTGGAAGTTCCACTTCAATGTGCCCGACAGCATGTACTACATGTATGCCTTCACTATGACTGAGTGGTACAACTCTTCGAAGACCTATGGCCACACTGACATCACTTTCTTGATGGACGGTAAGATGCTCAAGGGTCCTCAGACTGTAGAGATTCATAATGGTGACTACTGGAATGAGAACTACGATCCCGAATGGGATTCACCCTGGTACATTTATCCGGGTTCGGCTTACACTTTGTTGATGGCCGAGTGTGATGCAGATGGCAACATCCTTTACGAAGTTAATGAAGACTTTGTTAACGACGATCCTTGGATGCCTTGGGCTCCTGCAACTCGTGCAGGTACTGCTACTGCTCCTCGTATGGGTGAATACACCGAAGAACCCAACTACGATGAGGCTGAGTATGCTACCGGTAAGTTTGCACGCCAGTTCCTTTTGGCTGCCCTCGAAATGGTTGACAGCAAGATCAATGTAGAGCTGACAGGCAAGACCGAGCGTCGCATAAAGGTACGTTGCACAACCGAGGATGATGTACAGTATGTCGTTGCTCCTATGATGGAGTCTCAGTATAATGAGTTTGTAGGCCTCGTAGGTAAGGAGGCTGTTGCTTCTACACTTCTTGAGTACTATCGCTCTGAGGCACAGATGGGAACACAGGACTTCGAGTTCGACGAGAACTACATGTGGATTTTGCTTGACTCAACCTATGTAATCAGTGTAGTAGGTATATATGAGGAAGATGGCTCAGTGCTCAGCTACGACTCTATCCACGTTACTCTGACCAAGTCTACTCTTCCTGCTGCCGAGGTAACTATCACTGGTATTGAGAATGCCGAGACTCCTAACCTCGTATGGTTCAACGTGAAGTCTGAAAAGCAGAATGTGGTTAGCGCCAAGCACATCGCCAACTACACCAAGGAGGTGCAGAAGATGATCAACGATGGCTACACCTATGAAGATTTGATTAACTCATACGGTGAGTACCTCTCACAAGAGGATGTAAATGCTATCAACAGTGCCGAGGGTCTGACCCTTAGCATATACTCATTTGAGGATATGGAGAGCACATTGCTCATCGGTGCCTTCAACGAGGAAGAGGGCTTGACTGCTTACGCAGGTGTTAGCCGCTCGGCTGAGATGCCCGCTCTGGAGCCTGTAAACAGCACCTTGTTTGACGACCTGAAGGGCGACTGGAATGCTACCATCGTTCAGCAGAAGAGTGAGCAGGTATGGTACGAGGCAGAGGATGGCAACTGGTATGGTATTGACTCAATCTACTATGACACTCTCTACACCAGTATCTCACTCGGCACAAGCTTCGACAATGCTCCTGCTGCATTTGATGCTTCTCACGAGTACTATGCTAACGTATATGACAGCCACTTCAACAATGCCATTGAGAATGGTGCTTCTGAGGCCGAGGCTGCTGCGTATGCAACAGAGATGGTAGCTAACCAATTTAATGAGTATAAGGCTATGGTGGCCAAGTACGAGAACAAGTACAAGGGTCAGAACTACATCCTTGGTACTGGCTTTGATGCTGCACACGAGTATGCAAGTCCTTGGGATCTCTTCTGCGCTACCAACTATACTGCTTACGATGTAGAGGAACTCTTCTATGCATACGGTCCTAAGTTGTTCTTCCAGGTACAGCAGGATGGTTCGCTCCAGCTCCTTGGCGATGCCAACATCATGAGCCTGCCTCCTGTTTCTGCATGGGGTGGAGCCGAGTTTGTTGTTGTGGGTAACAACCCTGCCGACATCAACAATCCTTACAACGGTGCTTTCCCCGTAGAAATCTCTGACGACAAGAACACACTCGTTATCAAGGGCGTTGATAATGGTGGTCAGATGTGCTACCCTGCCATCGGCTATTGGAACTGGGGATGGTTGTTCTATAGCGTATCAACATGCGAGGACATCGTCCTGACTCGTGCTGAGGGTAATGACAACGAAGGTGACGTGGTTACACGCGCCGCTAAGCTCGACCTCAACAAGGTGGCTGATGTACGCAACTGCAATAACCGCATCAAGCGTATCGCTCTGCCTGAGGTAGGCATGCCTAAGGCTAAGACCGTAGAGATGAACTACGTTCCCGTACTTGAGAAGCTTCAGGAGAAGTTCAACAAGTACAACGAGCGCATGAGCAAGTAATGCAAGCTAGTTAATGGACAATAGAGGGGATACGACCCTCTCTATTGTCATTCAGAGCGTAGCGAAGAATCTCAAGATTGTATGTTTGCGAGATTCTTCGCTTTGCTCAGAATGACAAGATGGGTTGGAAGTATACCTTTATATATTAAGTATAAGTCAAATGAAAAAGTTAATCTATTCACTTTTTACCTTCGCTCTATTGCTTGGTGTCACATCATGTAATGAGGAAGGGAAGTTGCTGGAAGGTACTCCCGTACTCTCTACATCTGCTGACATCTTTGTTGCCGATGGTGAGGACGAACTGGTGATTACCGTTAAGGTGGGCGATGCAGATGTGACCGAGGATGCCACAATCTATGTGGATAATAAGCCCATGCAGAGCAATGTGTTCACTACAACCACAGCCAAGAATTATAAGTTCTATGCCAGCTACAATGGCAAACTTTCCAATACGGTTACCGTGATTGCTGCTAACCCCGCTCTTTACCTTGAACTCCCCGAAGACGCTCAGGCTGATAAGTTTGATGGCTTCCATCATAAGGTGCTGATGACTCAGGCTACTGGTACATGGTGTGGCTACTGCCCCTTTATGATCCGTGCTATTGAGTTGTTCCAGGAGAGCGGTTCCAATGCTGCCAATACGGTCATTGTAGCTACTCATAGTGGCGATGAAATCAGCAGTGCTGCTTCAGATGCCGTAGTGCGTGCTTTGAAGGTTGAGGGTTTCCCCTCATCGTTCTTCAATCTGAATCCTGATGCTATCATTGAAAACAATGATCCCACGGTAAATGCAGAGAATATAAACTCGGCTGCAGGTATGGAGCTAATGGATAAGGCTCTTGTAGGCATTACAGCTACATCGGCCACTTCTGCCGATAGCTCCGTAATTGCAGTACGTGCTGCCGTTAAGGTGGGTAAGGCTGGCTCATACCGCATTAATGTATGGTTGGTTGAGGATGCAGTATCGGCCTATCAATCCAGCTACTGGGAAGGATTCACGCCAGGTGTTATAGACCATAACCACGTGTTGCGTGCTGCTAGCTGCGAGTCTCCCATTCAGGGCGAATTGCTGGGCGGAAAGAAATCATGCGAGAAGGGCGAGACATTGGAGCTTTATCATGAGTTCAAGACCGCTGACGCAGGTATTTCTAATGTGGCCAACTGCAAGGTGGTCGTATTGGTAACAACAGGCTCCGACTCAAAGTTCTACGTGAATAACGTCATAGAGTGCCCCGTGGGCGAGTCTGTGCCGTTTGCATACAACAACTAATTGTAGCCCCAGGCTATGCGCAAGAATTTTCTATCAATGATTGTCACGCTACTCCTCTTCGCAGGGGTAGCGTGCGATCGTACAGAGGAGACTCAGTCTCATCTTAGCCTTTTGTGTGAAGGTTCATCTATCGTGCTCTCGCCACGCGATACCGTGATTACGTTGACGGTAGAGAGCAACGTAGAGTGGACATTTGGCTCTGACGCTTCGTGGTGTGTGCCACAAATGACCGAGGGCACTGGTAACGCCGAAGTGCAAGTGGCTCTGTCGGCCAATGAGGGGCAGGACGAGCGCTCTGCCACATTGACTCTCAGTAGCACCGATGGGACGCTTGTGCAGACTATGCAGATAGTCCAGCAACGTCTCACACCCGATTCCACTACCTATTATCGACTCCCCGTGGTGTTTCACGTATTATATAATAAGGAGGGAAACAAGAAGCAGAATGTCATCGAAGGGCATCTGGCTACGCTCATCGAGGGCGTCAATGAGATTTATGCGCAGTGTGGCGCCTACCTCGGTGTGGAGTTCGTGATGGCAACTGAAGACCCTGAGGGTAACCTGCTTGCCGAGCCGGGTGTTGACCGCCATAGAATCAACCTCACCTCCATCAACAGCAGCGCTTTCATGGGCTACGGACGCGAGCCCAAGAAGTACTGCGAGTATATGTGGGATCCCAACCGCTATGTCAATATCTTTGTCTATACGTTTGAAGACAAGGGCATACTCGGCATCTCGCACTTCCCCTATGTCGTCAAGCCGCACTCCCTGGAGGGACTCACCGAACTGGAGTACGATGCCGACTGGAGCGAGCTGCCTTGGCCGCAGTGCGTGAGCATCAACAACGAATATATCTATTCGCACGAGGCCTACTACACGATGACCGATGTGGTGAACACCTTGGCACACGAACTGGGACATTTCCTCGGCCTTCGTCATGCTTTCTCCGAAGATCCCGAGACCTACGACCGCGACATCTGCCTCGACAGCGACTTCTGCACCGATACACCCACCTACAATAAGGTGGCTTACGACAAGTTTATGCAGGGCTGCATGACATCGGGGGGCAGTGTCGACGACAATGAGAAGCAGCTGCTTATGATGCGCGAGGACTGCGAGACGGGCGAGGAGTTCCGTTCAACGAATATCATGGACTATGCCTATACCGAGGCCAACCGCTTCACTCCCCAGCAAGCTGCCCGTATACGCTACGTGCTGGAACACAGTCCCTATATCCCTGGTCCCAAAGTTCGCTTGCCCGAGCAGATGCCTGCAACAAAGTCGGCACGCACGAATACCTATAAGCTGGTGACGTTCGAGTAAGCTGCAATTCTAATTCCTCTGGTTGCAATCGTTTAGTGGCGTGTAAGAAATAACCTGAAGTGGTTTGCTATTTACATGTCACTAAACGTTTTCCTTTTTAAGGTCAAGAACGGTTTTTGCATTCTGCGCACTCTGGTCCTATTGGCGAAAGTTCATAAATCGGTTGGCAACCGTTAGGTCGACGCCCGTAGGGGCTTAAGTCAATGGCACAGCGTAGCGAGAGCAATGACAAACTTGTTGAATCATTGCCGAGCAAGCAAGCCATCTTAATGCGGAGCTTTATATTGGCAGAAAGCTGCCACCTAAAAGCATGGGATATATCGGAGTAGCACCACGCACCCCAAAAAAGATGCATATCAGTCTTTTACTACCCAATAAAAGGAGAATAGGATAAGTTTGATAATCATATATATACATTGTGAAAATATCGTGTCACCGCGGTGATGAATTCGCGTCACCGCGGTGGCGTTTTAGTTCCACCGCGGTGACGGATTTGTGCCACCGCGGTGACGGCATATTATGACACAACCCTTCAGGGAAAACGCATTATAAAAATATTCCCGTTTCACGCAGCTTTTTTGTCTCACGCGAATCTCGCAAATCACGCGAAAACGCATCATTTCACTCGCGTTTGCCATCCGGACGGCTACATACGAGCGATAGCGATGTATGA
>JAZNYG010000099.1:0-3073 GCA_045594245.1 Bacteroidaceae bacterium | reverse complement strand
ACTGCAATAATGAAAAACGCACCACCTTTTTGCTCGTTCATAAAAAAGTTGTACCTTTGCTCCAAGATGAGTTGTACATCAATGCAAATCACGCAAGTATGTAGAAATCAGAACAGTTGCCAACTCATTACCTCGTTCTTGAACTTTCCGCATAAACTTTTTATTCTTAGCGGATTATGAGATTATTCCAAAAATATAATAATATTCTTGTCACAAAAGTAGGAATAGACAAAAAGATTAAAAATGGCTAAAAAAAAGAATCCCTTTATAGGGATTCTTTGAAAACGATTATTTAATTATCACCTTTCGTCCATCAAGGATGTAAATGCCCGATGTGGGATGCTCTACGGGTCGTCCTATCAGGTCATAGTACACGCCAGTAGCAGTATCATGCTCCACCAGATCGATGCCAGTGACATCGAAGCGACCAATAGGCACCAACATCCACTGAGCAGCTTTGGAGGTAAACTGCACATAGCCGTTGTCGCTGCTCTGCACATTCCACACGCCCTCCTCGGTGCCGATGGTATAGCCATATGCATCTGTCGATACGGTCATGGTATATGCAGTAGCCTCTACCGTACCGTTGGCATAGATGTAGCGTCCGCTGGTGCCTACGGCCTCGCCTGTATAGAGGTTGTAGATGTAATACTGTCCTTCGGCTTCGCCGGGGCGCAGATAGAACCAGTAGTTGTGGTCCGATGCATCGGTCAGTTCGCTGGTGCGCAGTGCTCCATTGTATCGTCCTGCTCCCTCAAAATGATATGCGTAGGCTTCGGTGTCGAGGCACTGGAGGTAATAGCACATTGCCTCATCGCCGACAGTAGCCTCGGGCAGTGTCAGTGGCTTCTTGTAAGCCGCCTTCACGGCACGATGGGCAGCGTCGAGGGGTGCATAGCAGTCTTCCAGATAGGCATAGCCTTCGGCCAGAGCCTTGCGTGCTGCATCATAGGCAGCCTGCAGAGTTGCCACATAGGCAGACAGGTTATCATCCAGGATGGTGATGTCATCATGGAACTTCAGGGCGGGCTCGGTCTCGGCCACCAGTTCGTTGAGGGTTACAGCCACCATGCCGATGAGTGCTTCCAGCTTGGCCTTCATCGCCTCGCTATGGTTGTCGACTACGGAGTAGAGTGTCCATTGTGCATTGGCCGAGCTTCCGTTCACTGCGGTCACATTCTTATTGCTCTCGCTCGAGAGGTACAGGGCTGTATTCTTCGCGCTCTGCAGCAAGAATCGTGAGGGCTCATCCTCGATCAGGTTAAATGCCACAGCCTCCTTGCTATCCTTGGCTTCGGCTTTGACGCGCACGTTTTCCGAAACGATAGATACGTAGAGTCCCGTCTCCACATTCTGCACATAGTACTGGTGCTCCACACCCGTGGGCACGAGCACCCACTGCTTCTTGGTATTCTCTGCAGGCGAGGCAAAGGTTACCTTGAGTCCGGCCGTAGAGTACTCGAGCGAGTTGTTCTTATGGCGCACACTTCCCAGTGCATAGTAGTCATCCTCATATACCGGCACCTTGGCTATTGCCATCTCGGTGAGTTGCACTACCATCTGGTCCAGTGCCATGGCCCACTCTCCGTATGAGCACATCGAGGTGTCCTGATTGTCGCGTGCCGCCTCGGCAGCCTCCACGAGTGCCTGCAGCTCGGTCAGGTAGTCGGCCTTGAAGTATCCTACGTTGACACCCTTGTCATCGGAGAGGTTCAGGATAGCCTTAGCTGCCGAGAGTGAGGTCTTCAGTGCCTGCAGCTGCTCCTCTTCGGTGCCGTCTTCGGCCTTTGACTTCACCACCACGTCATCGCCCACAGGAGCTACAGCCACGATCGAGGCTTCGCCCGAGCGCACCAGTAAGAGCACCTCATCGTTTATCGTAAACGAGTGGTGGTTGGCGAAGGCCAGTATCTCGCCCTCCTTATTATATATGGCAAATCCTGCTGCGCCGTTGCCACCGCTCATTGTCACCTTGTTGTCCACCAGGGCATATACATACTTTCCTGTGATGGTGGTGTCGGGGTTCACGAAGAGCAGGTACGAACCTATCTGGGCATTGGTGCCGTTCGAGGTCTGGTTGCCGTCCCAGTAGCTGCGCTGGGTCTTTCCGTCGTGGCTATATGTAGGATCGGGTGTGCAGTCGTTGATGAAGAGAGGCTTGTTGTTTACGGGATAGCCCTTTGCCTTTACGGCTGCAATGGCAGCATCGATATCGGCCTGCGACTGGGTATATTCAGAGTTGGAGTAGTCGCCCACGAGACGGTTGCTCATGACACGGAAGAATCCGTATGCGCGGAAGAATTCGGTGAGGTCTTCCTGTGCAGCCTCGCAGCACATCTGATAGAAGTGCAGGATGGAGGTCTTTCCCTGCTGGTAGTATCCGCCCGACATGGGGTTGTGGCGCAGCAGTTCGAAGAGTTTGGGGTAGAACTGTGTGTCGTTGCCTGCACGGTGATAGTACAGCCACAGGCGGTAATACATCTGCGTGAGTGCCCAGATATTGTTGTCGAAGAAGTCGCCCCCGGCCTTGAAGTTGTCATATACGTGGGGCAGATTGCCGTCTGTACCGTTCACGCGAGAGGTTCCCATGCCCATATACCACACGGCAATGTTTGAGAACAGGTTGTTGGTCACCTCGGTGAGTCCGTTCACGGTGAGGAGTCCCTGATGCTGGTGTCCTATTTCGTGGGCGGGGCCCCATGTGGGTCCGGCCTCGGTAGCTATCTGGGTCATGATGCTCGGTGTAGTGTTGATATGGTATCCGCAGTGGTCCCAGCTGCCATACATGTAGCCCGTTACGGTACCGAATGCCAGTCCGTGATGGTTGTAGTAGTCGGCATAGTTGCGTCCCTCGCAGTAGTCATAGTATCCTTCGTAGTCATACATCTCGGCCTTGTTTTCCCAGGCGCCGTCCCATCGGGGATAGAGCGCATTCATCGAGTCGGCCACCTCCTTGCTCACCAGGCCCATCGTCATCTTCTCTATCAGCATGATACGGTCCCATGCCTCCACGATGGCATTGATGCGCTGGTTCTCGGGCAGGCTGGCAGGCAGCTCTTCGGGGAAGAGCTTG
>JAZNYG010000098.1:0-5021 GCA_045594245.1 Bacteroidaceae bacterium | reverse complement strand
TACACTCGCGTTCGCCTGCCGGATGGCACATACGAGCGATAGCGATGTATACTTCGCGTGATTCGCGAGATTCGCGTGAGGTATCCCTCCCCAAAACAGCTTTGTGTAAGATTGTTCATGCCTACAATCGTATAGGTAGACGACTTCGCAACGCTTTTTGATAAATCTTATATTTAAGTTCATTCTACTGGTATATAAGCTGTTCCTTCTTCTTGCAAGGAACTTTTGTTCCCCAAAATCAATTGCAAGCAAAATGCAAGGATGATTTCTTGCCCCTTTAGCGCAGGTGGGATAACTTTACATCATCAAACATGACGACAAGAAAATTCATCGTAACACATCAGCAATATGAAAGCATGGAAATTGACTCTTTTATTTTTATTGGGAAGTATGTTGGGGCTGCAAGCCCAAACCGCAGAGGCGCTCTATCAATGGCCCATCGAAGGTGCAAAAGCTGGCGAAGGAATTCTTTATCGGCCGCAGGAATATATCGACAATGAGCATAACTTTGACCAATTGTTCATTGGAGCAGAACTGGGTACCAACGTAGTGAGCCCCTGCGACGGAGTAGTCACCTACATTTCACTGAATTATCTCCACTCACTAAATTCTTCCAGCAGCCGAGGTGGAAGAAGTGGCTCTTTTAATGAAATAGTAGAACAACACAGGGAAAGCATGGAGAAGAATGGACAGGATATCAAATACTTGTCATATCAGATCCATATAAAGAGCAATGATGGCAATACACTATATATTGGTGGATTGAGCACCGACACCCCTCTTGCAACCGGACAAAATGTGAAGAAGGGTGATGTGTTGGGTAAGGTTCACTATTCTTATAAGAAGATTCATCAGCCCAGCATCCGCATAAGCGTAAGTAAAGGCGGAAAGCCTGACGACCCATTGACACCGTTTGGTCTGAAGACTACATTTATTCCTCCCGTCAAGAGAGAGCCCAAGAAGGTACTATCACAATCTGAGGCTATTGCAGATTACCGTCAGTTGGCAAGCAGCATCAAGGAGATATATCCCTCGCTCGATGACTTTATGACCGAAGAGGAGTATGACGCTTTTGTAGAAGGAGAGATTGCCAAGATTCCCGAGAGCATATCATTGGTGGACTTTGCCCGATTGGTGATGAATTACAACCGTAGGATACACGATTCGCACATGTGGTTTAATTACGGCATCAACCTTTCGCCACATAAAACCCAAATGTGGTCGCCACTACTCTTCGGAATGGTGGGCGGCAAGATGCGAGTGCTCAATACTACAGAGGAATACAAGACGTATGTAGGACGCGAGATTGAGCGTATCGACGGCAAGCACGTAGATACCCTGTGCATGGAGTTGCTTCCTTATACAAGCATGATTTATGATGCGCAAGTAGAATCCGTATTGGAGCATCAGTTGGTATCCATGCCCAGTTTCCTGTATTATCGCATGGACAAAGATGCGCAAAAAGGAGGTAAGACAACCTTTACATTTGTCGAAGGTGAGAAACTCACGGTACCTTTGATGAAAGCAGTCCCATCGACTTGGTATAAATACGATGGGAAAATCATGAGTAACTGGCATGCGGCACTGAACAGAGTTGTAAGAAAAGAAAACGTACGCTGCGAAATCCTCAATGACAGTACCGCTCATATATGGTTAGGAAATTTCAATCTAATGGAGACCGAAGAGGATTCTATGCTTGTATTCCTCGACCATATAGAAAAAAGAGGCTGTAACAACCTGATTATAGACCTTCGCAACAATCCTGGCGGCAATCCCAGTGTACTGTACAAACTGGTGAATGCCGTAATGGACGAGCCGATAAAGAGCAAAGGAGGATATATGAAAGTGAACACGCAAACAATCAAGAGTTCTACACTAAATTATCCTAGTGGAACGGTTATGTTTGAAGACTACAAGGAGATTCCTGGACGCAAAGGCTATTACAAGATGAACGAGCCTAAAGAGTCTTCGCCAAGCGACACCGCAAAGGCGCTGTATACGGGCCACATATATATTCTTATCAATGCCAACTCAGCCTCGGCATCCACTACATTTGCAGGCATTATGAAGCGCAATGCACGTGGCTACGTCATAGGACGCGAGACCAAGACAGCCTATCATTGCATGAATGCCTTGAGATTCGCCGACATCATGCTGCATAATAGTATGTTCAAGTGTCATATCCCGATAACTCGTATCGTAAGCGACGAATTTGTCTGCGAAGATTTCCCCTACGGCAGAGGCGTTATTCCTCACCTGAATATCCCCATAACATACGAAGAGGTAACCAGCAAGGGCAACTTAATATACGACAAGGCACTGGAATTGATTCGCGATGGCATATATCTTGAGGAAGACAAGGAAGAACTCTCCACTGATGCCACATCCACAAAGGCAACCGCCCTCCTGATTGCCGTCATAGTAGCATTGATATTGCTGGTAATTTTGTGCCTCAGATGGAAGAAAAAGCAATAAACTCTTCAAGACACTCTTCAACCAGCAGGCCTACACGCAGGTCAACTACAGCAACCTCAACATCTACCGCAACGTATGCCAGCTGCGCCCGATGAACGTGGTGGCCAAGGTGCGGTTCAAACTGCTGTGATGGCATAGCCGCGGATGTAATGAACTATCCCAAAAGTGTACATAAAGTGTAAATGTTTGTGTACATCTTTTTGGCTTAGTTTATATGATGCTCAGTGTGTTAGGCTATAGAAAGTGTAAATTTGCTTTTGTTGTGTGTAACTATGCCGCAGAGGCAGATATAGTCTTTCCAAAGGTGCAAATCGTCTCTTGATTGCACCTAATGAGTGCATAAATGCCGTAAATATTGCACTCAATAAGTGCATTTTTTCACAGACTCCTTGCTTTTGTCATTTTTTTTATAGACTTTTGTGCCGATAAAAATGTATTCATCCGTATGATTGACCAGCAATTACATGCTTACATGGAGCTGCAATTGGCTCTTACGACCGATAGATTCTTTCGGTATCTATACAATCGTATCGCGTGGGACGATCGCATGATAGGAATCATAGGTCCGCGCGGTGTGGGAAAGACCACAATGGTATTGCAATATATCAATGCACATCGGGACGCCAAGAAGTCGCTGTATGTATCGGCAGATATTGCCTATTTCACCACGCATACACTTATAGAAGTTGCCGACGAATGGTCAAAAGAAGATGGCAAGCTGTTGGTGATAGACGAGGTGCACAAATATCCAGACTGGTCGCGCGAGCTGAAGCAAATATACGACACGCACCCCGACCTGCAAATCATCTTTACGGGGTCATCCATTCTGGACATACAAAAGGGAACAGCCGATCTCAGCCGTCGCGCACTCATGTATACGATGCAGGGACTGTCGTTCCGTGAGTACCTGCAACTGTTTCGCCAGATAGAAACGCCTGTCTTCAGCCTGGAAGAGATACTCGCAGGGAAAGCACATGTGGAAGGACTGCTTCATCCGCTCTCCTATTTTAGGGAATACCTGAAGTCGGGATACTACCCCTTCGCCGTCGCTGGAAATTTTGAGGGGCGTATGCAGAGCACGATAATACAGACAATCGAGACAGATATCGCCATGTTTGCCAACCTCAAAGCTTCGACTGCCCGTAAACTAAGAAAGATGTTGACCGTCATAGCCTCTCTCGCCCCCTTTAAGCCGAACGCTGATACCTTAGCCGCAAGCATCGGCGTCAGCCGCAACAATATCCCCGATTACCTCATTCTGCTCGAACAAGCACAAATGATAGGACAACTGCGCGATGACACCCAAGGCATACGAGGATTAGGCAAAGTGGAAAAAGTGTATCTTGACAATCCCAATCTGATGTATGTCCTGAACCCAAGCGATGTCAATGTCGGCAACTTACGCGAAACCTTCTTCTATAACCAGCTACGCGTCAACAATGAAGTCATCAGCTCGCGCATTTCGGACTTTACGATAGGCAAATATACCTTCGAAGTAGGTGGAAAGAATAAGACAAAGAAGCAACTGGGCGACACACCCGACTCCTTTGTTGTAAAGGATGACATAGAGTTTGCCCAAGAGAACATAATCCCGATCTGGGCCTTCGGGCTAAATTATTAAGGTGCCTCATGCATAGCCGCTGCTGTTATAAACAAAAGCGGCCTTGGTCAAACAGACGGCTCTGTTTTTTCTAACGAAAGGCTGCAATAAATCCATCAAAAGGCTTTGGCGATTCTGTCAGACGGCTCTGATTCAGCCAATTGGGCGCATTGCAAATGTATTTCTACAAAGCAGGGAAAACGCATTATAAACCCATCACATACTGCTATTATTTTCTCTCAGATAATCAATTTGTTGCCTCACACAGATCTCACAATGCTTGCGCTTGGCTTGTCCAAGAAATCTCACAAAGAACGCATCGTTGACTTCGCCTTCGGCTTAGTACTCCTTTGGGACCCTAAAGGCTCCGTCGTCGCAACCGACGCTTTCATACCGCGTCGGCGCGTTTGCCATCCGGCTGAAAACACTCGGCAAAGCCGACAAGCTGCGAGCCTTGTGCGATGCAGCCTCTGTGAGATTTCTTGGACAAGCCAAGCGCAAGCATTGTGAGATCTGTGTGAAATCAAATATTTGCGAGAGAAGAACCTATTGGACATAGATTATTAAGACATCATTTTAGAGCGATTTTATAATGCGTTTTCCCTGTTTCTATGGTTTCAACTGATTTTCTACTCGCGGTCAGAATACTTTCTATTCGCGGGTAGAATACTTTCTATTCGCGGGTAGAATACTTTCTACTTGCAGATAGAATGGTTTCTACCTGCAATTAGAAACATTTCTGCTTGCAGGTAGAAACACTTATCTCTTTATCCACCAGGGAAAACGCATTATGAAGTTTACGGGATTCTTGGTAGTTAATCATTGATTGTTTGCGCTTTACAAACTCCCCCTCTGTTTATAGAGGGGGTGCCCGTAGGGCGGGGGCGTTATAAGCGAAGCGCGTAGTATGTCTATTTGCGGCTTTTTCTCCGCACTTCGTTTGGAA
>JAZNYG010000097.1:0-13877 GCA_045594245.1 Bacteroidaceae bacterium | reverse complement strand
CTTATCAGTGGTTGCGCGGAGCTTACGAACTGCGTTACGCATGGTCTTAGCATAGTATCTGTTGCGCAATCTTCTGGTTTCAGTCTGTCTGATTCTCTTCAGCGATGATTTGTGGTTTGCCATTTCTAATCTTCTATTTTTTTTGATTTAACTTTTGTAGCGCTACGGGGAGTCGAACCCCGCTTTAGAGAATGAAAATCTCTCGTCCTAGCCGATAGACGATAGCGCCATCCTTTTAGGTTTGCCCCGTGTTGTCGGGGCTTGTTGCTCGAAAGCGGTTGCAAAGGTAGACACTTTTTTTGAATCTACAAACGTTTTCTACTTTTTTTTTGTCCAATGCTTGATTTTTTGTAGCTTTGTGGTGTCTTTAATGGTGAAAGTATTATGTATGTTGACGATAAAGGTGTTGTTTTGCGCACGGTGAGGTATGACGACAAGTCGTTTATAGCTCATCTTTTTACCGCTTCGCATGGTCACGTCGCCTTTATGGTCAATGCCTCGCGCAGTAAGCGTTCGGGCATGAGTGCGCGCCTCTTCCAGCCCTTGTCGTTTCTTTCCTTTCAATGGGATGCGAAACCTAATACCACATTGTATCGGATGAAGGAAGCGCGCCTGCTGCTTACTCTGCAAGATATACCTTACGATCCGATAAAGCGCAGCGTGGCGATGCTTCTAGCTGAGTTCTTGGCACACTCCCTATGCAATGAAGCTGATAACCCCGACCTATATGATTATATAGAGCATTCGGTGCAATGGTTTGATGCCGCTCCGGACGGATATGCTAATTTCCATCTCGTTTTCTTGCTCAAGCTGGCGCGCTTTCTTGGTTTTGCTCCCAATGGCGAGGAGTATGGCGACGGTTCGCTGTTCGACCTCGCACGAGGACGTTTCACGTCGACGGGAGTTCCCTCTGACGAACTGCTATGCAGTGCCGATGCCTTTCTTCTCTATCGCCTCAATAATGTCACGTACGCCACAATGGAAAGTGTTTCCATGAGTCGTTACGACCGTGCTCGCATTATTCGCTACCTTGCCCGCTATTATGCTCTGCACATTCCCGCTTTCCCTGCTATACGCTCGCTGGATGTGCTGCAAGATGTGATGGGATGACGAAGACAACATTATAATTAATGAAAACATAACAGCCTTATGAATGATATTATTACCTTCCTTCAGGAATTACAGCAAAATAACAATCGGGAGTGGTTTATGGCTAACAAGGCTCGCTATACCGCTTTGCAGACGCGGTTCAACGCCTTTGTCGATGAGCTTATAGGGGAGATTTCCCGCTTCGATGACTCTGTCGCCGGACTCACGGCCAAGGATTGCACCTACCGCATCTATCGCGACGTGCGTTTCAGTGCCGACAAGAGTCCTTATAAGATACACATGGGTGCTTTCATTTGTCCTGGAGGTAAGAAATCTGGCTATTCGGGTTACTATTTTCATTTGGGTACAGGCGGTGAGGGTTATTCCTATGGACATATGCTTGCTACGGGCGACTATTGTCACGACCCCAAAGCACTGCAGATTATTCGCGAGGACATTGCCGGAGGTGAAGGTGATTTCGACACCATAGTTCGTTCCGTAGCACCCACCTTTACTCTCGATTGTGAGGGGGCTCTGAAGCGTAATCCCAAAGGTTTCGAGCATGAGACCGAGTACGCTGAGTATCTGCGCCTCAAGGCCTTCTGTCTTGTTCACTCCCCTAGTACGGACTTTATGTGTGCCCCCAATCTTGCCCACCGCACAGCCGAGCTATTCCGTCATACTCGCCCATTCCTACATTATTTAAATAGGGCTATCCAATATTCAAAGCAGGAGTAGTTGGGTCTTAGCATTGATTTCATCGAACTCACGTTATGATAAGTGTCGATGTTGTTTCTATTATGGAATAATTACACAATCGTCGCACATCAACAACATAGTTTGGTGAGTTAGCGCCTATCAATGTTTGTTTGCAGAAAAGTCAATGCATTTGGCCTTTCTGCTACTTCTGCTACAGTCCTTATATTTTCCGAACTAGATAGACTTTGGGCTGTAGTTGTCTTAGTAGTTGTTAAGCTCATCTTTTCCGTGCTTTTTTACTCGATTCTCAGCACTTGGTTGCAGAAATCAAGTATTGATGGGCGGTGAGTGATGAAGATTATAGTCTTGTCATGTTTCTCCGTGGCAAGATTGTGAAGGAAACGCTGCTCGGTATCGGGATCTAAGGCCGATGTGGCTTCATCGAGCAGGAGAATGGAGCCAGTACGTAGGAGAGAGCGGGCAATGGCTATACGTTGCGCTTGCCCCTCGCTCAGTCCGCCTCCTTGCTCGCCACAAGGTGAATCAAGCCCTTCGGGAAGCTGCTCTACAAAGTCGGCACAAGCTGTATGCAGAGCCTGCCAAAGTTCTTCTTCGGAGGCTTCGGGAGAACCCATTAGGAGGTTGTCGCGGATGGTTCCGCTAAAAAGTGTGTTGCCCTGTGGTACGTAAACGAGGTTGGCACGTGTGAGAGGCGACACTTCGAGTTCACGCTCTGTGTCGTAGATGAGCACACGCCCCTTTGTAGGACGTATGAGGGCCAAAATGAGTCGAATGAGGGTGGTTTTTCCTGCGCCTGTCTCTCCAAGGATTGCGGTCATGGACCCTGGGGCGAAGTCCGCAGAAAGTGCATTCAGGACGGCTTCTTCCCCATCGGCATAGGAGAAGTTTACACCATCGATGCGGATACCTGCCGGGGCATTAAGTACGATAGGCTCACCCCTCTGCTCCTGCGGCTGCTCCTCTAACTCCATCAGACGTTCGGCGGAGGTCAGGGCTCCTACGAGCGTCGGTACGAGTCGGGCGAGATCGCTGAGCGGACGCTGTATACGGCCTACCAATTGGAGGAAAGCTGTCATCACACCAAACGAAATGCCCCCCGCCTGTATACGGAAAACTCCCCAAAGGAATGCCGTGAGGTAGCCTCCGGAAAAGCCGACCGACACAAGTGAGCGGGAGAGGACGCTGAAGCGTGTTCGCGCCACCACCTCACCTTGAAGCTGCTCCTGCATCTGACCCAACTTGCGTCCCATCTCTTCTCCTTGCTCCAAGGTCTGCACCACGGTCTTATGCTGCAGGCTCTCTTGCATGACGGAGTGTATACGACTGTCGCTCTCGCGTACGGCCTTGGTCATACGCCGCATACGCCGTACATACAGCCTGCTAAGTAGCGCAAAGAAGGGTAATATAAGCACCAGTACAATGGCCAGCGTATGGTCCATCGTATATAGGAAACAAAATGAAGCAACGAACTGCACGGCAGTGATAATCAGAAAGGGCAATGTACTGGTCACAACGGAGACTATCGTATTGAGGTCCTGCACCATACGATTGAGCACATCACCAGAGTGGTGGCGTTCTTTTCCTTGCCACTCGACTTGCATCAGCTGATTGAAAAGCCGGGCACGCAGCCTGTTCTGGGTCTTCACTCCGAGGATATTGACTATCCAATTGTCAGCAGCATGTAGCAGGATTTCCACCAGCATCAGCACTCCCATACCAATGCCGTAGTGCATCAATACTCCCTGGCGCACTCCCGTGGCTATATCGATGGCCTCCTTACTGAGAAAGACAAAGCCAAGCGAGCATGCCACAGACAAGACACCTATCATAGCACATAACAGTGCCTGACAGCGAGCCCCACGCGAGGAACGCCATATCCACGCAAGCAACTGCCCGATGGTATATTTCTCGGATTTCTTCATTCTAGTCTGTAAAAGTACAACTTTTTTGCTTTATCCGTATATGGCTGGCGAAATATTTTTTGCTTAGCAGAAAAAATAAAAAAAATCCGAACGATTCTTGCTAATTTCATGTTTTATGAGTAATATTGCAGACGATGTAATGTCTCACTAATCAATTCATAAGGAGGATAAACCATGACAACGAACAACAACAGTGCTTGGGTAGAGGTCTTCTCAGGCGAAGCATTTGAAGCCGAAGTTGTAAAGGGATTGCTCGAAGCAAACGACATCCGTTGCATCCTCGAGGATCACACTTTGTCGGCTGTGACATCACACTACAATGGCATAGGTGGTTATGTAGGCATACTCGTGTCGCCTGTTGATGAAGAGGCTGCACTCCAACTGATAGTTTCGAAAGAATGAAGGAGCCACTTCCGCACAATCGAATCCGTTATTGACATAGATGGTTAGAGTAGCCGTATTGTTTGTTATTCTCGCATAAAAGAACTATCTTCGCGTCTTGAAACGAAGATAGTTATGAAAAAAAGAAAATTCAGACGTTACGGCGAGGGAGTATCCCCAAAACGCTATATAGTCATTGCGTCCATAGCGGCTGTGCTGCTTGTGGCATTGGGAATCTCTGCATACCTGTTCGCTCATCGAGGCCCTTCGGCAGGGGCACAGCTTGATGCCGACACCATTGTGGTGAAAGACACGGTGTACAAGTACGGACTCCCCATTGAGTATTTCCGGGTAAAGAATGACACCATACAGCCACGACAAACTCTTGCCGAGGTGCTGATGAATTATGGGCTCTCTGCGCAGAAGATTTACGACCTTACCCAATGCCCCGACACAGTATTCGATGTCCGCAAGGTGCGTGCAGGGCAGCCTTGTACCCTTCTCTCAGATCTTGACAGCATGGGTACTCCCCGCTATTTTGTTTATGAGATTAATGCCAAGGAGTATGCCGTGTTTGACCTCGTGAACGATACGGTAACCCGTGGTACGCGTCCCTCATCGTGGGTGGAGCGCACGAGTCGTGGTGTAGTAGAGTCATCCTTGTGGAATGCGATGATTGATGGTGATGCCTCGCCTCAGCTTGCCGTGCAGCTCTCACATATTTTCGGATGGACTATCGACTTCTTTGGCATTCAAAAGGGTGACGAGTTTCGTCTTATCTACGAGCAGGAATATGTTGAGGAATTGCCTCTCAATAACTTCCGCATCCGTGCAGCTTCATTCTGCGCTTCCGACAGCATGTACTATGCCATTCCCTTCGTGCAGGACGACGAGGAACTCTACTATAATGAGAAAGGTAACAGCCTCGAAGGTGCTTTCTTGAAGGCTCCGCTCGACTACTATCGTATATCGTCGCGCTTCACCAATAGCCGCTATCACCCCGTACTCAAGCGTTACCGCGCCCACCATGGTGTAGACTACGCTGCTCCCACGGGTACTCCGGTTTATGCTATTGGCAGTGGCAAGGTAATAGACAAAGGGTATCAGGCTAACGGTGGAGGCAACTATGTCAAGATACGCCACAACAGTACCTACACCACCACCTACATGCACTTATCACGCTTTGCCAAGGGCCTTAAGGTGGGTGATCACGTGGCGCAAAAGGAGGTCATCGGATACGTGGGCTCCACAGGTCTCTCTACGGGGCCGCATCTCGACTTCCGCGTGTATGAGAACGGTAAGCCTATCAATCCCCTTACCATCAAGTCACAACCCAAGAAGCCTATCAGCGAGGGCAACAAAGCGGCCTTCCGCATAGTGTGCGACTCATTGGTTAGACGACTAGGGGATTTGTAGTAATGCTGCATCCTTTGTTACTTTTCTTGCCCAATCTCTGTGTCGGTTTCAAAATATCTTATTATATTTGGTGCCGCAAAGCTATAAACCTATTAAAGACAGATCTAACACTATGAACAACTATCCTAAAATTGGCATCCGCCCCACTATTGACGGTCGTCAGGGTGGCGTGCGCGAAAGCCTTGAAGAAAAGACTATGAATCTGGCCCATGCTGTGGCCGAGTTGATTTCATCAAACATAAAAAATCCTGATGGTTCGCCCGTAGAGTGTGTCATCGCTGATGGCACTATAGGTCGTGTGGCAGAGACAGCAGCCTGTCAGGCCAAGTTTGAACACGAGGGCGTAGGTGCTACCATAAGCGTTACCTCATGCTGGTGCTATGGTTCTGAGACTATGGATATGCACCCTCACTGGCCTAAGGCAGTATGGGGCTTCAATGGGACCGAACGCCCCGGTGCGGTGTATCTGGCTGCTGTATTGGCTGGTCACGCACAGAAGGGACTTCCTGCCTTTGGTATTTATGGGCACGATGTGCAGGACCTTGACGACAACACTATCCCCGCCGATGTGGCGGAGAAGATACTCCGTTGGGCACGTGCAGCCCAGGCCGTAGCTCTCATGCGCGGCAAGAGCTACCTTTCGGTAGGTAGTCAGTGCATGGGTATTGCCGGCAGTATCGTTGATCAAAACTTCTTCCAGGAGTATCTTGGCATGCGCAATGAAAGTGTCGACGAGACCGAGATCCTGCGCCGTATGGACGAGGGTATCTACGACCACGAAGAATATGCGAAGGCAATGGCTTGGACCGAGAAGTATTGTAAGGTCAACGAGGGTTGGGACAAGAACCGCCCCGAGAAGCAGAAAGACCGTGCCGGAAAGGATGCCGATTGGGAATTTGTAGTGAAGATGACGCTTATCGTGCGCGATCTCATGCTGGGCAATCCCCGCTTGCGTGAACTTGGCTTCAAAGAAGAGGCTATCGGGCATAATGCTATCGCTGCCGGCTTCCAAGGACAGCGCCAATGGACCGACTGGAAGCCCAATGGCGACTTTACCGAAGCCCTCCTCTGCAGCACCTTCGACTGGAACGGTATACGCGAAGCCTATATCCTCGCCACCGAGAACGATGCCTGCAATGGAGTGGCTATGCTCTTTGGCAAGCTCCTCACGGGTTGCGGACAGATGTTCTCTGACGTGCGCACCTACTGGAGTCCCGAGGCCGTAAAGCGTGTCACTGGCAAGGAACTCACGGGTCTCGCTGCTGGCGGTATGATACACCTCATCAATTCTGGCGCTACCACGCTCGACGCCACCGGTGCCAGTTGCAATGCGGCTGGAGAACCTTGCATGAAGCCCTCTTGGGCGATGACCGACGCCGATGTGGAGGCATGCCTCAAGGCTACCTGTTGGCCTCCTGCCGACCGTGACTATTTCCGTGGCGGCGGTTTCTCGAGCAACTTCCTCTCCAAGGGTGGTATGCCAGTCACCATGAGCCGTCTCAACCTCATCAAAGGTCTCGGCCCTGTGCTGCAGATTGCCGAGGGCTGGACAGCCGATGTAGACCCTGCCATCCACGAGGTCCTCAATATGCGCACCGACCCCACTTGGCCTACTACATGGTTTGTGCCTCGCCTCGACGAGACGAAGGCTCCCTTCAAGGATGTCTACTCAGTGATGAACCACTGGGGTGCCAATCATGGTGCTATCAGCTACGGCCACATCGGTGCTGACCTTATCACATTGGCCTCTATGCTGCGCATCCCCATATGCATGCACAATGTACCCGAAGAGCAGATTTTCCGTCCTGCCGCATGGAATGCTTTTGGCATGGATAAAGAGGGTGCCGACTACCGCGCTTGCGCCACCTACGGCCCCATCTATAAATAGGAGGCTGTCTGCTATTGCTGGGACAATAATAGAAAAGGAGGGGCTATGGCTCCTCCTTTCTTTGTATTGTCAACCTTGACCGATGTTAAAACGGATAGGTATACACGGTATTCCCCTCATCATAAGTGTTTACCACGAAACGTAGCGTGTCGCCCTGCCTCAAAGACTCCTTGAAGGGAGCGAGAGGGATAGATCCGTAGAGCTTCTGACGATACGACTCCACATCATCTATCACCCGGTGATAGAAGGTGAACTCCTTGCCTTGCATCGTCTCGGGCGTGGTGTCGACAAAGCCGATGCTGTGCTTTCCGTTGAGCGCCTTCACTTCGAGCACGAAGTTCAGATAATCGCCCGAGAGCCATATGCTCTGCAGATACACGGGATCCTGATGCAGCTCTTCGTCCTCGCGGAGCAGTGTCGGCACCTGCGAGACGATGTTGCCCAAGGCATAGAGGTCGGCTACGGTATCGTTCTGCCCAGTGCTTACCAGTTCGTATACGCTGAGGAGCCGATACAGCGTGTCGCGCTTGTAGGTGGGTTCGTCGTCGTAGGCCTCAAGGAAATCCTGAGTGAGGTGTACGGGATAACTGCTCCCGTCATCAAGCAGCAAATGCTCAATCTTCCCCTTGTCGTCAGTGGCAATGCAAGCAAAGTCGGTGCGCACCGAAGGGTAGCGGTAATCGTCATCAGTCGCATCCTCACAGCTGCTGAGCAGGGTGAGGATGGGGAACAACAGCGGTGTCGCCCGCATTGCTTTCAATGCCTTACGCTTCACACTTCACGCTTAACTGGTTCAACGCTGGGTTGGCATACATTTCCAGTATCTTGGTACGCAGGAATGCTTCGTCCTTGCCAGGCATGTCGATTTTCTGCAACTGTCCGGCAAGGTATTGCTCGAAGGTGGCGCGTTCCTCAGCCGTGTAGCGGTCGGCATAGGTGTTGCCTCCTTGCAGCAGGTCTATGGCCACGTAGTTGCCCGGATAGAGGCGATAGTTCGCGTAGATGCGGCGGTCAATCTCCTGCGCTACGGCAGCATAGAAATCGTTCTTCGACATGTCTGCAGGCAGGGCAGCGATGAAGTCGTTCATGCACGCGGCAGCCTGATAGTGTACGCGGCCTTTGTAGCCAAAGATGCCCGTCTTCATGTTCATCAGGTCATCGGCTTGCGACTTCTTGTACTCGGGATTGTCGCGTTTGAGCTGGAATTCCATGGCCTTGAGCCAGTCACACGGGTCATACTCATAGGAGATAGCCAGCGGAGCCATATTGAGTGCAATGAGGCGCTCGGCAGGAGTGCCCTCGCTACCCATGGCAAACATCTTCAGGATACTCTCCTGAGTGTGGTCGGTAGAGTCCTTCGAACGGCCTTCGCGCTGCGCAATCCATATGGGCGACCTCTTCTCGCCGATGACGTAGTGCATGTACGATGACAGTCGGATGCTCGACTGCAACATCTCGCGTATGCCGCCCTTGCGGGTGACGATGAAGCTGCGGTTGATGCGCACAAGCGTCTTTATCCACGGGTAGATGAGCAGATTGTCGCCGATGGCAATCTCCACCGTGTCGAATCCCTTCTCCACGAAGAGGACCATGTCGAGCAGGCCCGAGTCGAGCACGATGTCGCGATGGTTTGATATGTAGGTGTAGTTCTCCTTCTCTTTGGACAACTCCAGCTGGCTGAAGTCGTTGGTCAGCCCTTGAGTACACTTCTTGATGACTCCATCCAGTAATGGGCGGATGAAGGTGTACTGAAACTCCTGACAGGTCTTGCAGCCGTGCATCATCGGACCTAACGCCTCGGCAGGAATCTGCGGCATCACCATGCCTACTACAGCACGAAACATGGGGTCGGCCAGCAGGCTGTCGTACGCTGCGGGCAACTCTTCTGGTTCAAACGGACGCATGTCCTTAAATTCTTCGGGAATCATAAGTTTTCGTTTTTTTACAAAGTTTTCTTTCCACAAAAGTAGTTAATATTTCCTTATAAGCCAAACATTACTTTGAGTTTCTAAGTTATTGTCTTTTGGTGCGGACGTTAATCGCTCATGCCTTCATTAAGATGTGTGTATAATAATCTCAAAAAAGTTGCAACGGAGTGTAACAAATCCGTTATAACGACGTGTTATGGACAAATGATGTTTGAAAAGGAAAAGTGAAGCGTATTCTTGTAGAATGTAACAAGCACTCAATGTGCTCATCCGATCGGGGTAATAATTAATACTAATATACCCTCCGCTAGAATAGTTTTAACGTGTGTGTTTACTAACCAAGAAGTTTTTTGATATCCTATAATCCTGCAAAATTGGAAGATGTCTATAAAGGAATTCCTCTATCATATGGCCTCACTCCACGAAGGCTTCCATGATGGCTGTGGGGGCGGCATTGCTGTTGAAGGCACCCAGCTTGTAGCCTCCGGGGAGGCACTGGGGCTCCCAGTAGAAGATGCCGCGGCAGCGACCGTTGGTCTGGGTGCGTGCCTCGTGGATGGCGCGGGTGAGCTGGCGGCGACCCTCTTCCATCACCTCGGGGTGGCGCTCGTCTACCTCGTAGCCGGTCTCTACAATCATGACGTCGCAGCCGTACTTCTCGCTGACGTGGCGGATGTTGGCGATGCAGTCGGTGATGATGTCGTCGGCCTTGACGTCAGGCTTGCCCTGCATGGCCCAGTAGGGGTAGAGCGACATGCCTATCATGTCGAACTTGCCTCCATGCTTGAGCAGTGTGTCGAGGTGCCAGTCGTAGAGGCTTTGGCGGTGGCCACGGTCGAGGTGTACGATGACGATGGCTTCGGGGAAGACCTCCTTGACGGCGTCGTAGCCGGTGCGGATGAAGCCGGCATACTGCTCGGGCTGGGTCTTGATGTGGCCCATGGAGTGGGTGATGGTGGTGCGGCCGAGCGAGTCTTTCACCTCCCAGCCGCGCTCATTGGTCTTGACGCTCCAGAGCATGCCGTTGGTGGTTTCGTTGCCTACCTGCACCCAGCGGGGGGTGATGCCGTTGTCCTTGAGGAGGGTGAGCACGTCGATGGTGTGGGCACGGAGGTCGTGCTTCATCTCTTCGTAGGAGTGGCCGAGCCATGCCTTGGGGATGGGTTGCTTGGCGGGGTCGGCCCAGGAGTTGCTGTAGTGGAAGTCGACCATGAGGTCCATGCCCAGGGCCTTGACGCGCTTGGCCATGGCGAGGAGCTCGTGCTTGTCGTTGGTGCCGCCACGGGGGTCGACCCATACACGCATGCGGATGGCCCCCATCTGATAGTCGTTCTTGAGCAGTTCGAGGCATTCGCGCTCCTTGCCGTTGCGGTCGTGGAACACTACGCCGCGCTTCTCCTGACCGGTGAGGAAGCCTACGTCGGCTCCCTTGACGAAGTCCTGTGCATCGCGACTCTTCCACTTCAGCAGGTCGATCTCCACGATGCGCAGTTCGCTGCGTACCTTGTCGCCATCCTTGGCCTTGTAGAGGTCGAGCTCATTGGCTACGGGGGCGGTCAGCTCGGTAATCTGTCCGAAGGCGTCGCTCTCGGTAGCTGTGCCCTTGAGGCGGATGGTGACGCGCGAGCATAGGGTGGACTTGACGGGCAGGTGTACGTAGCCGAGGGTCATGGGGGTGTTGCCTGCCCACACGAGGGTGGTGTCGGCAAAGATCTCGAGTGGATAGCTGCGGCGGCGCCAGCCGGTGAGCTTGAGCGATACCTCGTCGAGGCGTGCGGGGGCGGCCAGCTCGTAGGTAATCCATGAGGTGCGCTTGGTGCCATCGTTGCGCCACTCGGTCTCCTCATTGTCGTCGGTGCTGGGGTGGCTGTCGCGGGGTGTGGTGCCCTGGCTGTCGATGACGCGGGCTATGGTGAGGGTTTCCTTATGGTCGGTGTAGGATGGGGTGGCGGGTGTCTCGCCACGGCCGAGGTAGGAGGGGAGGATGTCGCGCTGGTGCTCGGCACTGAGGCCATGAGCTACGGCTACGGGGCGGCTCGTCCACTCGATGGTCTGCGGTGCCAGTCCATCGGCCTGTGCGGTGAGGCGGATGGTGCCTGCCTCGGTGAGGCTGCGCACGAGGACGCGGTTGACGCCACACTCTACGGGCAGGGTGGTGGAGAGCACGCAGTTGCCGTCGCCCTTGGCAAGGCCTCCACGCCACAGGGCAGGGCCCTCGAGGGTGAAGGTGACGTTGCGGTTGTCGAGCGGGCAGCGACGGCCTTCGCTGTCGAGCACCTCGAAGGTGATGAGGGCGAGGTCGGCCCCGTCGGCACGCATGCCGTCGGGGGCTGTCATGAGCGAGAGGCTCAGCGTGGCTGCTTCGCCCACGGTGGTGAGGGTGTACTCAGATACCTGCTGGCCCTGCTCGTCGTAGGAGATGGCCTGCAGGGTGCCGGGGCGGTAGGCTACGGAGTCGAAGGTGTAGAGGAACTCATACTCGCGGCGGGCGGTGCCTACTGACTGGCCATTGAGGAGCAGCTCTACGCGGGGAGCGTTGGAGACTACATAGATGGGCTTGACGGTGCCCTCGGGGTAGTTCCAGTGGCCCATGATATAGGTCTGCGGTGTCTCGGGGTCGACCCATCCGTTCCACATCACCTGATGGGCGTAGTAGGAGTCCTTGGGCAGCCGCATGGCATCGGACACACCGCTGGTGCGGTAGTTCGACTCGCCACGGAAGTGGGTGTTGGTGTCGGAGAAGATAATCTTGACACCGCCCGAGCTGACGCGTTTGCCCATGCCGGGGCGCACCTCCCAGTAGTCGTACCAGCGGCGTATGTGCTCTACGGCGAGCTGGTCCTGGTTGTGGTTGTAGGCCGAGGCGTCGGCACCCCGGTAGAGCGGTCCGTCGCCACTGCGGTGGTAGGGGTAGCTCCAGTTGTCCCAGTAGCGGCGCAGGCCCTCGTCGCGGCAGTACTCCATGGCCCAGAGGGGCTGGCCACCGCTCTTGTTGATGTAGAGCATCTCGCCACCATACTCTGATACCTTGCTGCCGAGCATCTCGCGGCTGCCGATGGCACGGCCTCCATGGGGGTCGTAGAGGTCGCGGATGGCTTTCATCTCGGCCATGTGGACGTCGGAGATGTTCTCATTGCCACACTCGTAGAAGATGATGGAGGGGTTGTTGCGGTTGTAGATGATGGCATCGCGCATGAGCTCCACGCGGTGCTCCCAGCGGCGTCCCTCGACATCTTTCTCGGCATCGCCGGCGGGCATGGCCTGGATGAGGCCTACGCGGTCGCACGACTCGATGTCCTGCTTCCAGGGGGTGACATGCATCCAGCGCACGAGGTTGCCGCCACTCTTCACCATCTCGAGGTTGCTGTAGTCGCTGAGCCAGGCGGGTACGCTCATGCCTACGCCGGGCCACTCATTGCTTGTGCGCTGGGCATAGCCGTGTACCATGAGTACGCGGTCGTTGAGGCGGAAGAGGCCATTGCCGAAGTCGGTCTTGCGGAAACCGGTGCGGGTGACCACCTCATCGGTACACTTGTCGCCTACGATGAGGCGTGTCTTCACGGTGTAGAGGTAGCCGTAGCCCCAGCTCCAGAAGTGGAGGCCGCTGAACTGCCTGGAGGCGCTGAGCGTGGCGGTGGCGCCGGGAGCGATGTGCTGGGCGGCGCTGCGGAAGGTGACGAGGCTGTGGCCGTCGTTGTCGATGACCTCGACCTCATAGACTACCTCGCGGGGCTTGCTGCTCTCGTTCTTCACCTCGGAGCTGGCCACGATCTCGGCACTGCGTGAGGGCACGTCGATGTCCTTGGCATAGATGTACACGCCGGTGGTGCCGAGGTTGGAGTAGAGGGGCAGTGTCTGATAGAGACGGTCGGTGATGTGCAGGCGCACATGCTTGGGCAGGCCGCCGTAGTTGGCGTTGAAGTTCTTGTTGTTCCACTGGTAGGGACTGTGATCGGGGTGCTGCTGCTCGTGGTAGTTCCAGTCGTTGTCGGTGAGCACCTCGAGGCGGTTGTCGCCACGGTAGTTGATGTAGGGGGTGAGGTCGAAGCCGAAGGCCATGACGCCGTTCTCGCTCATGCCTACGCGGTGGCCGTTGAGCCACACGGTGGCCGACTGGCGGGCTCCCTCAAACTCGATGAACACCTTCTTGCCCTTGGCCTTGCGGGGCAGGCGGAAGGTCTTGGTGTAGCGCACCGTGTCGTCGGGGAGGTTGTCGATGGCTACGCGGTAGGCATAGTCTTCGTTGAACGCACGGGGCAAGGTGGCCACGTGGGAGGTGCCTTCATAGGTGTAGTGCCAGTCGGAGTCGAAGTTGTACTCGCCGCGCTGGGCATGGAGGGTGAGGCTGCACAGCAGTGCAACAGCTGTCAGTAGTCGTTTCATCGGATTACTTTTTTACCATTTATAATATAGATGCCTTTTTCCGTAATAGTCTCAACCTTGCGGCCGGTGAGGTCGTAAATTGTCAATTGTGATTTGTCAATTGTCAATTCTGTATTGTCAATGCCAGTGGGGTCGGCAATGACGCGGAGG
>JAZNYG010000096.1:0-59512 GCA_045594245.1 Bacteroidaceae bacterium | reverse complement strand
GAGAGCGCAGCAGATTGCTGTGACTTTTAATGATGGGGGTATGTTTCAGTTTGATAAATACCCTGGCGATTGTAAGATAACCTTCTCTAATGGGCAAATGCTCTTTCATGTAAATGGCGCGTTAGATTGTACAATTGCCATAAAGGATATCCAGCGTATGGTTTTTTACGCATATCATGCATCTGTTGATGATATGGAGACAAAGGACAACATAGTATATAATCCTGTTAGTGCGGAATTGGTTGCAAATGTGGCTCCTGGAACTGCGATAAAAATTTATCGCACTTGTGGTGAATGCGTGCTGTCGAGAATACAGACTGTTGCAGCACCTGCAATAAATCTAGCGCATCTGTCTGCTGGAACGTATATTGTGGTAGCAGGAAGTGAAACCCTTAAATTTGTGAAGCGATGAAACGGCTTATTCTTATTTCTTTCGCCCTAATGGTGGCGTTGGTGTCGCATGCTATTATGATTGCCCCTGCCGATTTTCGTGTGGTGTGCAAGGACGGCTCGGTTGCTTATTATAGCGGTCTTTATACAACCCTTACTTTCAGTGAAGATGCTTCTTTGTTATATATAACAACAGGACTTCCTACCAATGACGAATATGAAGATGGATACGACTATGAAGATGGAAGCGAAGATGTAGTATGCTACGCTGTAGACGGAATTGAGGCTATTGAGTTCGCAGAAGGTGGTGCTTATAGAGATATGTACAGCTACGACGGTGCCCATGTCGACGTAGCTATCGACCCCACCGACGATACCTCCTATACCGAGGTCGCAGAAAATGTTATCACCGATGCGGCCCACGATGACTATGGAGACTTTATAGAGAACTATACCCCGACGAGTCGTGTTACGATTACTTATGATGGCGACAAGGCCACGGTAAGCGGTACGGTGAGCGGCGTGATGTCGAGAGTGACGGGCGCTCACGTGATAGTATCTTCTACCAAGAAGAATATCGCCTATACGTTGAAGGGTACCACCACGAACGGCTCGTTCAAACTCTATTCCGACTATAAGACACAGGTGACGATGCAGGGTGTCAATATCACCAATCCTACGGGAGCTGCTGTCAATATCCAGTCGGGAAAGACCATTATGGTAGAACTTGCCGATGGCACTACCAATACACTGAAAGACGGTACCACCTACACCATGACTACGGGTGAGGACCAGAAGGGCACTTTCTTCAGCGAAGGCCAGCTCGTGTTCAGCGGTAAAGGCTCGCTCGACGTACAGAGCGTGGGAGGTCACGGTATCGTGAGCGATGACTATGTGCGTATGCGTAGCGGCAATATCACGGTCAATTCCGTGCGCGATGGCATCAATACCAACGACCGCTTCATCATGTATGGTGGCGTGATCAATATTGCGGCACAGCAAGACGGACTTGATATTGGCAAGGGATATGTAGAGATTGGTGGCGGCAAGCTCACGGTCAATGCGGTCGATGAGGGTATCACGGCCTCTTACGAAGGTAACGATGCCGGCAATATTGACCCGCTCATTACACCTTATATAGATATTAAGGGCGGACTCATCAAGGTGACTACTACTGGCGATAAAGGCCATGCCGTACGCGCCATGTCGACGCTTGGTATGACAGGCGGTGTTTTGCAAGCTACAGCCAAGGGCGCTGGTGCCAAGGCAGTCATGAGTGAGGGGAATATGACGCTCGCTGGTGGCAAACTCACCGCTATCACCGAAGGCAATGCCCTTTATGAGGCCGATGTGCAGGAACTCTCTTCTGCAGCAGCACTTCGTAGCAAGGGTGTGCTCACCATAGAGAATATGACTGTTGGCGCCAAGAGCACAGGCACAGGCGGCAAGGGAATCAACAATGTGGGCAATGTGGCACTGAAGAATAGCACTGTCACCGTGGTGGCTTCGGGTGCTACCCATAAGCACAACGCACTTGACTCTCGCTCTCGCGGCGTAGATACTGATGGCAACTTGGCTCTCGATGGTGGATCAATGCATGTGCGCTCCTATGAAGAGCCTCTGCAGGTAGCAGGCACACTGACCTTCTCCAATAGTGCTGTGTATTCAGGCTATGAGGTAGGCGAATAATTTGTTTACGTGATACAAGAATAGCAGGGGAGCCAATTGGCGCCCCTGCTATTCTTTTGTATATGTGTACTTACCTCTTAGTTGTGCACGTAGGTGCCGATGTTCTCGCCATCGATAACCTTCTTGAGGTTGCCTACTACATCCATATTGAACACATAGATGGGGAGGTTGTTCTGCTTGCACATGGTGGTAGCGGTGAGGTCCATTACCTTGAGACCGAGGTTATAGATCTCATCGTAGGTGATTTCGCTGAACTTGGTGGCTGTAGGATCCTTCTCGGGGTCGGCAGTGTAAATGCCGTCAACGCGTGTCCCCTTGAGCATCACATCGGCCTCAATTTCGATGCCGCGGAGCGATGAGCCTGTGTCGGTGGTGAAGTAGGGATTGCCCGTACCACCGCTGAGGATAACCACTTCGCCAGCCTCCATGCTGTCGATAGCTTTCCACTTGGTGTAGAACTCACCGATAGGCTCCATGCGTATAGCGGTGAGTACGCGGGCTTTCACACCGATGGCAGTGAGTGCCGAGCTCAGTGCAAGGCTGTTGATGACGGTAGCGAGCATACCCATCTGGTCGCCCTTCACACGGTCGAAACCCTTGCCGGCTCCAGTGAGGCCACGGAAAATATTTCCACCACCGATCACGATGCCTATCTGCACACCCATGTCGTGTATCTCTTTGATCTGGGCTGCATATTCGCCCAAGCGCTTTTCGTCAATGCCGTAGCGCTGTTCGCCCATCAGGCTCTCGCCGCTGAGCTTCAGGAGGATTCTGTTGAACTTTGCCATATTCTTGGTTTATAATGTTAGATTTGTTACTGATGCAAAGCTAATGAAAATAAACCAAACCTCAAGCGCTGTTCCTTATATTTCGTTAAAAAAGTGACGAGTTTGTATCTATCGACGGCAATAATCCGTACCTTTGCTCCTGCTATGAAGATATATAAGAAGCCCCTTTGGATGTGCCTTGCCCTGTTGGCTTATGTCACAGGGATGGCTATCTATTTTGTTCCGCGCAACCAAGAGATGTCACCTACCGAGAAGACCGTTACTGTAATCGTAGCCTACGCACTCGTCGTCGCCCTTTGGTTTGCTATGCAATATCGCGAGAAAATGCGCCACAAGCGAGAGGACAAGGAGTAGATTCCTCTCTCTCATCTCATCTGGCTCAGGGGTTCTTTGCATTTGCAGGGAACTCTTTTTTACTTTTGTATCTTGTTGCATATCTGAGGAATATAAATTGTAAGTTTTTTGTAAGTCCCTTTTTGATGCTATATTGTGCGATAAAGTGTATATTTGCACCGTTGTTAATATATATACGATGAATACGCACATAAGATATTTCCTACTGTTGCTGATGTCGATGGTATCGTTGGCTGCATCGGCATGGTATGACGGCGACAGCTTCTATCCCCGCTTGGCACGCGAAGACTGGCTAACAGCTCAGGACAAGGAGACACTGCTCGATGACATGTCGCACAATGCCGACATCCTTGTCATCGATGGTGTAGAGTACCTGACAGCCTACTCGCCACTCGAACTTATCCGTGGCCAGCGACGTTATTATGAAATGTATGACGGACTGCTCTCTTCGTGGGAAGGACTCAACTTTACGGCTTTCTGGGGCGATGAGGCCAATAAGCGGCATAACTCCTGGAAGTGTCGCCTGCAAGTCGTTGATGACAGCCTTTGCTTGATGGAGATAAAGTATATAGAGTGGCTGCGTATCTATGACTCGAAAGTGCATAAGGGTCGCTTTGCCGATACGCTTGCCGTGCCTCAAGATACGATATGGATGCGTATGGAGGAGTTCACCGACTGCCGTTTCGTTGACGGGCGCATGTTCCTGCCTATTGTTTCGGGCACCGTGTTTGCCAAGCAGCGCCACCTCGCTCCGCGCCCAGAAGAGTGGAGTTCTGCCAACAAGAGCCCTGAAGATATGCGCACCTATCTGCGCTGGGTCGAGGAGCCTGTATATAGAATAGTCTTCGAGGAGGGACGCATGGTGTCGATGGAGGCTATGAACGAACCGATTACTGCCGAGGAGCATCGCGCCTTCGTCATTCGCACGGCACTGATAGCCGTAGCCCTCGTGCTGTTGGTGGCCATCCTCTTCGTACTACATGACTATCGCCGCAAGCGCCACTATCTGCATATGTACGAGGCATTGCAGAAGAATCAGGCACAGCTCGTTACCGCCCAAGAGTTGTCGGAGGAGGAACCCGAGAAGCAGCCCTTGACACGCGAGGAGGTCGTGGCCCTATATCGAGATAACTTTGCCCTCAGCCGCGAGCAGTTCCGTCTTAGTGGTTGGCCGCAACGGTTGGAGAAGATGAGCGCTACGCTTCAGGCAGATATGCCGATGCTGGGTGCCGATGAGCGCGGGCGCCTGTCGAAGGCGCTCGACGAGTGCTTCATACAGGTGAATGTGAACCTGCGCAGCGAAGGCCGCCTGACCAACGATGATGTGCGCTGCTGCTTGCTGGCCATGCTTGGCTGTCCGCTTACGGTGATAGGTGCCTGCCTCGGCAGTTCGCCCGAAGCAGTACAGACCCGCAAAAGCCGCCTCAAGGACAAACTGCCGAAGGATGTATTTGAGTGGGTGTTTGCGAAGAATTGGAATAAACATATAACTATATAAAGATGAAAAAAACATTATTCTGCATCGCCGCATTCGCTCTGGCACTCAGCATGGCCAGCTGCGGCAACAAGGAAGGCGCAGCCAAGGAAGGTGCCAAGAAGGAGGATGTGAAGAAGAAGGCAACCGCCAAGAAGGCCACTTCGCAAAAGAAGAAAAACCTGCTGATGCCCAACGCCAGCGGCCTCCCCTACGAGATGTTGGTGGTGATGGACGAAGCCCAGTGGGACCGCCCCTTGGGCCGTGCCGTGTTCAACGTGCTCGACAGCGATGTACCCGGACTGCCCCAGTCAGAGCGCTCGTTCCGCATCTCTCGTGTAGCCCCTGATGGCTTCAACAGCAACATGTTCCGTATCATGCGCAACGTCATCAAGGTGGATATTCAGAATATCTATACGCAGCCCAAGTTCAAGTTTGCCCGCAACGTGTACTCCTATCCCCAAATGATCATGACTCTGCAGGCACCCGACGAGGAGAGCTTGACCGAATACATCAACAACAACCAGCAGTCCATCATCGACTTCTTCACCAAGGCCGAGATGAACCGCGAGATTGAGAACCTCCGCGAGCGCCACAATCCCGAGGTGTCGCGCCTGGCCGAGGAGATACTCGACGTCGATATATGGGTGCCTTGGGAACTCAACAAGTTCAAGAGGGGTAAGGACTTCCTGTGGGCCTCCACGAACGTGGGCAAGAAGGATATGAACCTCGTGCTCTACTCCTACCCCTATACCGACAAGAACACCTTCACGCTCGACTACTTCCTCCAGAAGCGCGACTCGGTGATGAAGGCCAATATCCCCGGTGGCCCCAAGGGAAGCTACATGACTACCAACCACGACTATGTATACGTGGAAGATGGTACCGTACGTGGCAAGTATGCACAGATTGCCCGTGGCCTCTGGCGCATCCAGGGCGACCGTATGGGAGGGCCTTTCGTGTCGCACTCCCGAGTGGACGAGGCGAATGGCCGTGTCGTTGTAGCCGAAGCCTTCATCTACGCTCCCGAATCGCTCAAGCGCGACCTCCTGCGCCGTATGGAAGCTGCTCTCTACACCCTGCAGCTTCCCCAACAGGAGGGTGTAAACAATATCTCCTACGAACTGGATGAAATTGTAATAGAGCCGGAGATAAAGTAATGCTATCTCTGCTACGTCTTCTCTGCAGGTGAAAAAAGTTTATTTTTAGGGTGGCAGTGGCAGAGAGTCGCTTTAGTTTTTCTTTATCCAAACTGGAGTTTGGGACTATGCAAATTACTGTTTGGAACCTTACAAACTGCAGTTTTTAACTAACAAAAACGAATTTTCACAGGCTTGATAAAATATTTTCAAGCCTGTGAAAATTTTTTGTCATCATAGTGATAATTTTTTTTCAAGCCTATGAAAAATCTTGACAAAACTGTCTCGTAGGGAAAAACGAAGTGAAATTACCGGGAAAAACACTATAGACTTCAAGGATAAAGTCTGACTCAACTCCAGCTTTTCCATGCCACTGCCACCCCAAAAATAAACTTTTTTCACCTGCAAAAGGGTTTCTTTTGCCTATCAGAGATGCAAAAAATGCCGATTTCATCGTAGTCTGGCAAATTGTAACTATTTTGTAAGTCGCAATAGTAGGATATTATTACGCGAATGTATATCTTTGCAGCGTGAAAAGATATACACAACTTGTTGAACTTTAAAACGATATTATGAAAAGAACTTTATTGGTACTGACTGCGCTGCTCATTGGGCTTGGCAGCGTGAGTGCGAAGAAACGCAAAGAGGTGAAGAGCGACCTTATAGGAGTGTGGCAACAAGCCGGAACTGTGGATGGAAAGCTACAAGCAAGGCCTATATTGAAAATCATCGATGCTGACGGAACGTTCTCTACGATGTTTGTCTACAGTGGTAATTCAAGCGGTAGGATGACTCAACTAGGAACGTACAAAATCATGAACGACAGCATTTATAAAGAAACCATTACGAACCATTTTATCCGTAGTCAAGAGGGGATGACTGTGCCTATCAAATACCGCTTTGCCGATGATGCCAAGGAGGTGCTTATCCTCGAATTTGAAAATGGAGCAGGCAAGTCCGTATTCCGTGAAATGTGGCTGCGTATTTCTGCGAAGGCTATTGCTAAATAATCGTTTCACGAACGTATTTCTTGCACATAGAAGTAATAACATTTCTGCGTGAATTGTGATTTCTCCTAATCGTAATTGCATGAAATATGCATATTAAAAGATTGTTGATCCTATTCTTCCTTTTGCCGACACTACCTATATCTGGACGTTTTAAACCTGCTCATCCGATGCTTGATGCAGAGGTCTGTCGCGTGGTAAGCACGATGAGTAGCTGGAAGCCAGGACTGAAGAATGGTAAGGTTGTTCGTTCCTATGTCTTGCTGCCCATTGATTTCAAATTGAGTAATAATCCATGACCAAAGACGTTTCACGAAGTATTCTTGATTGACTTCTCTACTGTTAGGCGAGTAAATGACTGCTAGAGATGCTACTATGACACATCGTGCTTTAAAAAGTTATTTTGGAGAAACTTATAAGGGAGGGGATCGTGAAAAAACACGCTACTTATACTAGCATTTCCCGAATCTTTACTATATTTGCAGTCGACCAAGATTCTTGTGGATTCTTGATTGCCTGCATATGCGGGCGAAACCATGTAAGACATTAGACAGTAACCGTAAAAAAACAAAACAATGAAAAAGACACGCTTGGCTACACTGCTTGCCACCCTTCTGTTAGGCAGTTCACTGATAGCCCAAACGTCGGTCGATGTTGACCGCACCAAGTACCCCGATTATTCGGAGAAGATTAATCCTGACCCTTCGCTCGTGGCTCCCACACACGATGCAGCTGCCCCCAACCGCATCCGCGCAGTCAGTGGGCGTCCCGACCATGTAAACAATGCCGACACACGCCATTTCCCGCCTGTATTCAACCAGGATGGCGGTTCATGTGGTTCGGCTTCGCGCATCTGCTATATGTTCAGCTACGAGCTGGCAGCCTATCGTGACCTCGACGGTTCAAAAGCAGAGAACTATTACCCCTCACATTTTGTATGGCTGCACACGAATTCTCCCACCGGCATCACCGATCAGGGCAAGGATGCCTTTGTGACCAAAGTGGGTGTACCTTCTGCAGCGACCTATGGTGGACAGACCTACTCATCGCTCTTCGGCAATCAAGACTGCAGCAATGACGACTTCGGTTGGATGCAAGGCTATGACAAGTGGTTCGAGGCCATGCATAACAGAATGCTCAAACCGGTACATTTCCCTCAGAGCATAGCTACCGAAGAGGGCCGCGAGGCTGTAAAAAATTGGCTATGGAACCACAATGGTGATGATTCATTCGCAGCTGGAGGTATCTGCGGCGTCGGTGTAGCCTCAGGAGGTATATGGAAGAACATCCCTAAGACCGCCACCAACGACGAGATTGGCGTTACCGGAATGTATTACGTATACGAATGGGGCACTCAGGTAGACCATGCACTCACCATTGTGGGATATGACGACCGCATCGAATTTGACCTCGACAAGGACGGTGTCTATGGTGAGCCCGATGCCGACGAATTAGGAGCCTGGATTATCGTCAACTCATGGGGCGGTTGGTGTAACGATGGTTTCATCTATTGTCCGTATGCCTTTGCAGGCAGCGCTTTCAAAAACGACGGTAATCCGGGCAGCCGCACCTTCAACGGTGACTTCTGGTGGCCCGAGATTTATAAAGTGCGTAAAGACTACCGTCCGCTACGTACCATCAAACTCGAGATGGACTATAACCGCCGTAGCGAGATAGCCTTGAGTGCAGGCATCAGCGCCGACATCAATGCGAGCGAACCGGAGAAGACCATCCCGTTTGTGCACTTCACTTACGCAGGTGACGGCAACTACGGGAATAGCAACCCCGCGCCCGAGGTTCCCATGCTGGGCCGATGGGCCGATGGCAAGCTGCATACCGAGCCCATGGAGTTCGGGTATGACCTTACCGACCTTACCGACGGCTACGACATGAACCGCCCGCTCAAGTACTTCTTCATCATCGACACCAGGGCATGGGCACAAGGCAAGGGCACCATACACCATGCCTCTATCATGGATTACCAGTATGACCAGGAGGGAATAGAAACTCCTTTCTTTACAGACGAGAGCGTAGAAATCAGAAGTGCAGGCAATAAGACCATTATCTCTGTTGTGGTATACGGCAGCAGCTACCATGCACCGCAAAACGCATCATTTGATGGCAACACACTCAGTTGGCAGGCTCCCCTACGTTCAGCGCTGGAGGTGATAGCCTATAATATCTACCGCAACGGTATGCTTGTAGCCCACTTGCCCGCTACAACGTTGACCTATACCCCCACGACAACCCTCACCTCGGGTGAATATGCAGTGACCGCCATCTATGCCGGCGACAATGAATCGGCTATGTCTACCGCCAAGGTACCAATGAGCCTGTCCGCTCCCAATATGGGGGTCAACTTCAGTCAGGGTGGATTCACTATACCCAATGTATTTGCCTCAAAATATCCCCAAGCCACCATTGAATATTGGATCAAGCCCACCTCGCTTATAGACTGGAATCAGAGCGGAGGCCCAGGATGGGGTAACTTCATGTTCCACGCTAACGCCAGCGGCCTGTTTACCGCAGGTTGGGATACCTCAAACCGCCTCAACACCAGCGCTTCGCTCAAAGTAGGCAAATGGAACCATGTAGCCATCGTTGTCAACAATAATAAAATGACCGTTTACCTTGACGGTATAAGTCGTGGCAGTGTGACCTCATCAAGCTATAGCGGCTTGGGCGGATTCGGTGACCTCGTGTTCTCAGCAAGCGGTAACGGTGCCCAAAATGCCCAATACGACGATATACGTATCTGGAACACTGCACGCACGGCCGAGGAGGTCAAGGCTTACAAGGATGTGGAGTTCACAGGTAGCGTTGCGCCTCACGGACTCATCGCCTATCTCAAAGGAGACCTGATGAACGACAATAGCGGCACACAACTACTCTACGACTGCATAGGAGGTCACCATGCCACACTAAGTGGCACCTACACGGCTATAGCTGGAGATATGCCACAGTTAGGCATGGCAACCGAAGCTCCTACCGTCAGCATCAACATACCTCAAGGTGCCATCTATGCAGGTATTCCCGTGACCCTCACTGCCACCTGCAATGCTGCTACCAACCAGTTGGAGTGGACAGCAGAAGGAGCAGGCATTTCCGCTCTATCAGTGTCCAGTCCTACTGTGACTTTTGCCACAGCTGGCACACATACCGTAATGGTGACAGCCACAAGCGCCAATGGCGCCACGGCGACAGCTACTTGCGATATCACAGTAGAACCTTCGCCCGTTATTGATGCCACCTTTACCAAGACGGCAAGCAATATCCCTGCAGGAGAACGCGTCACTTTCCTTGCCAACACACCTCTCATGGGCTATATCTACGAATGGAGTATGCCTGGAGCCGATATCGAGAGTGCAGCCTCAGTGAACGCAGCTGCCAGTTATCAGGCCAAAGGCACCTATACCGTGACCCTCACCGTGACTGCTCCTGATGGTAGTCAGAAGAGCCATTCAGAGCAGATTGAGGTGCAAGAGGTAGCCCCCGTGGCAGCCTTTAGCATATCACCAGCCATCGTAATCAAAGGCAAAGAGGTCACCCTCACCGACGATTCGCAATATGCTCCCAACCGTTGGGTATGGCAGATCAGCAGTACCAATGCCAACTACGTAGCTTACGACCAGCACAGAAGTCTTACCATTGACAAGCCAGGCGTATACGATGTATCTCTCAGCGCGTCCAACGATGCCGGAACCAGCAAGGCAAGCCGTGAGCGTGCCCTCATTGTAGTTAATGCCGACAGCAAGAACGGACTCCTCTTTTCCAGCGATGCAGCTACCGTCACGGCTAATGCCGCGCCTCTCACGAGCGGACAAACCGAGTGTACCATTGAGTGGTGGATGAATAGCGGTTGGCCTGTGAGCTATTGCAACGGCATAGGTGACACGGAACAGACCCTGCTGCTCAAGAGCAATGCCGGCAAGCAGATGCTCTTCTTCGTAGGAGGCAAGAAGGTAATCTCCTCGGCGGACTTCCTCATCCCTGGCGAATGGCATCATTATGCAGTCACTTACAGCAAGGGAGCCGTCAAGTTCTATCGCGACGGATACTTACAGACATCATCGTCTACCTCCATCACCAAGCTTCCCGCACTGGAAGCCTTCCGCTTAGGAGGTTCCGAGGTCCCCTTCAAGGGCAGCATAGACGAGTTGCGCGTATGGGGCAAAGCTCTCACCGAGAGTCAGCTCCGCACCTATGCCAATGCTCCCATCGAGGATGTCGCAGCAGCTGAAACAACCGATAAGCTGGCCCTCTACTACAACTTCAACCAAAGTGGTGGCGATGTACAGGATGTCACCTCCAATGCCAATCATGGCGTACGCACAGGATTCGGTCCCGACGGTGACGCATGGGGTCTGTCGAAAGGCGTCTTCTGCCTCAACTTCGACGAGAGCGTGAGCACTGATGTCACAGCCACCTACCTCACCAACTATGCCAAGCCTTTTGCCAGCACGGCAACATGTATCAACCCCAACCTCTCATCACGTGCCTTTGCCCTCCAAGGCTGGACTTCGGAGAATGCCCATGTAAACAGTACCATTGTCACGGGCGCTCATGTCGACAAGGGCAAGAACACATGTTTCACCGTGACCACAGGATGGGATGGATTCAGCACGCTTACCGACCATAAGGTGTTCCAAACCGTCACACTACCTGCTGGAAGCTACGCTTTCGAGGCTCAATACGACAATCAATACGAGGGACAGTGTGGTAGCAGCTATATTGTAGTTGCTGCAGCAAGCACACTGCCTACAACCGACAACCTCGGTCAGGCACTAGCCTACACCGCCATGAAAGCCAAGGGACAAGCTGCAAGCAACAAGGTAGAGTTTGTGCTTACCGAAGAAACCACGGTAAGCCTCGGCCTATTGGTCAATATGAACGGTATGAACTGCATGACTCTACAACGCTTCACGCTCATGCGCAGCGACGTAGAGATACTGCCACAAGCATCAGACATCATCACTTCGCCAGACAAGCTCAACAACGAGCACCTCTATCATATATCATTGCCCTACCATACGGCAGGCCTTGCCGCTTGGGCGGTAGCCGAGGGAGGCGACAGACTGACATCGACCCAGCTCCTCGGCATCGAAGTAGCCAAGGACAACACGGCCCAGCAGTTTGCTTTCGTCAGCAACGATGATGGTGCCACCCGCTACCTCTACCACGCGGCAGCGAAGAAGTTTATTAGCAAAGACGGTTCACTCTCCGATATCCCCGTCGATGCCCTCCACTTCAAGGCGGGCGCCTACGACACCACCTTCGTGGCTTACTTTGATGACGCTCACTATATAGCTATGGATGCCAATCGTCAACTTGTTATTACCGCTCAGGGGACACCCGATGCTGGCAACTCATGCGCGATATACCCCGCAGGCAAGTTCAATCCTCGCGAGGTTCTCGCCAAGCTCCCGGCGGTACCCGTCACTGAGATTACACTCAGCCATAGCGAAGCTACCCTGCAAGCGGGCAATAGCCTCACCCTCACAGCCCATGTCGTCCCCCATTATGCCACCGACAAGACCGTGATATGGACAACCTCCGACGCAAACGTAGCCATTGTAGTCAAGGGCGTGGTGACAGCCATCGCTCCAGGCACCGCTACCATCACAGCCCGTGCCGACGACAAGGAGGCCACCTGTGTTATTACTGTTGAGCGACGCACAATACCCGTTAGCGGCATCTATTTGAACCAGTCCAAAGCTACCGTCACCGAAGGTGAAACGCTCACCCTCACAGCTACGGTTACTCCTGCCGACGCCACGGACAAGGCCATCGAATGGAGCACTTCTGATCCCGCTGTGGCCACCGTATCCGACGGTGTAGTGACAGCCATTGCTCCAGGCACCGCCACCATCACTGCCCGTGCAGGCAGCAAGGAGGCTACTTGCGTCATCACTGTAGAGGAGCGCTACATACCACTTACCGACATCGTCCTGAGCCAAACCGAAGCCACCATCGAGGTAGGCGACCTACTGACGATTACCGCCACACTGTTGCCTGAGAACACCTCCGAGAAGACAGTATCTTGGACCACCTCAGACCGTAAGGTAGCCACCGTACGCCGTGGCATCATAGAGGGTAAGGCAGCAGGTACTGCCATTATCACCGCTAGCAATGGTGACATCGAGGCGACCTGCGTGGTCACCGTGACACCAGACGATGCCATAGAGCAGACTACCCAAGACGCCGCTAAGGTAGATATCTACGATATCACCGGACGCCCCATCCGTCTAGGTGCCACCTCTACTAACGGACTCCAGCGCGGCATCTATATCATCAATGGACGTAAGACGGTGGTGAAATGAATGCAATGAAGTAAACCTGATACATGAGAAGAGAGACTGCCAGAGTAGTCTCTCTTCGCGTATACTTATGTGGTCTATAGAAACGCATAGAGTATATTAACCCTTATTATTATGTCCGAATGTTTGCCGATAGGGTACAATTATTTACGTGCCGACAAAAAACCTATTTATCAACCTTTTATTATCTCAAACAAATCATTACTTTTGCATAACTACAGAGAGGGCATTGTATGGTAATGCTGTTTATTAGCAAGAGAACAATGCACTATTCGTTGAACGAAGAAGAATGAATAAAGATTTCGATAAAGATAATATGGCTAATGGTGCCTCATCTTCAGGACAATCTTTTTGGGAGCATCTTGATGTGCTGAGAAGTGTCCTGCTCAAGATATTTGTGGCAGTATGCGTGCTAATGATTATTGCCTTTTGCTTCAAGGAGCCACTTTTCCAAATTGTATTAGCTCCCAAGGACCCAAATTTTATTTTTTATCATTTATTGGGCGGAGAAGAATTCCACGTAGATATCATAAATACAAAATTGGCATCTCAGTTTACTATGCATGTTAAGGTTGCATGCTATGCGGGGGTATTATTGGCCTCGCCTTACATCATTTATCAACTGTTTACATTTATATCTCCGGCATTGTATGTGAGTGAGCGTCGCTATGCCGTCTGGGCTACGCTTTGGGGGTACTTGCTTTTTATGATAGGAGTATTACTTAACTATTTTATTATTTTTCCGCTTACGTTTCGTTTCCTTTCTACCTATCAAGTGAGTAGCGATGTTATTAATACCATAACCTTGACTTCATACATTGAAACCTTGATGACACTATGCCTAGTCATGGGCCTCGTTTTTGAAATGCCATTACTTAGTTGGTTCTTGTCAAGAATAGGAGTTCTTTCCTCCAACTTTATGCGCAAATATCGTCGTCATGCCATTGTGGTGGTGCTCATGTTAGCGGCTATTATTACCCCAACTTCTGATATATTTACCCTTATGGCTGTATCACTCCCTATATATATGTTGTACGAAGCTAGCATATTTATCGTACAAATTTCTGAAGTGCGGATTTTGAAACAGTCCAAATGTGCCGATATTTGACCGAAATGTCACCGTTTATTGCTACTTTTGCACATATTTTAATCGTATGATGAGAAAAACTGAAGACGTTGCTTACAAGAATTCCCCCCCTTGGGCATGGGTACCCTCGCTCTACTTTGCCGAGGGACTTCCTTACGTTATCGTCATCACCCTCTCGGTGGTAATGTATAAGCAATTGGGACTGGGTAATGCCGAAGTGGCCTATTACACAGGATGGTTCTATCTGCCATGGTTCTTCAAGCCACTGTGGAGTCCTTTCGTAGATCTGCTCAAGACAAAGCGTTGGTGGATCGTAGCCATGCAACTGCTGATGGGAGTAGGCATGGCAGGCATCGCCTTCACCCTGCCCTTAGAAGGGTGGCTGAGTTGGACACTGGCCATCTTCTGGCTACTGGCTTTCAGCTCGGCTACACACGATGTAGCGGCCGACGGCTTCTATATGATGGCGCTCGACGAGGGCAACCAATCCTTTTTTGTGGGTATACGCAGCACCTTCTATCGCTTGGCGACTTTGGCCGGGCAGGGCGGTATGCTGATTGTAGTCGACTGGCTCATCCGTCGCTACGGCAATGAGCGCGAAGCCTGGATAATGGCGTTCGGTGTTGTTGCCCTACTGTTTGTGCTGGTCGGGATATACCACCTGCTGATGCTACCTCGCCCACATACCGACAAACCGCGCGACTTTGCTGCGCGTGACCTCCTGAAGGAGTTTGCCCACACCTTCGTCACATTCTTCCAGAAGGAGGGCGCTGTGCCGGCACTGCTCTTCATGCTGCTCTTCCGTTTCCCCGAAGCGCAATTGGGTAAGATGAGCATCCCCTTCCTTATGGATCCCGTAGCAGAGGGAGGTCTGGGGCTGACGCTGGAGCAGATTGGCGTGATACAGGGCACATTAGGCCCCATCGGTCTCACACTCGGAGGCATACTTGGCGGCATCTGCATCTCACGGGGCGGACTCAAGCGCTGGCTATGGCCTATGGTGTGGGCTATATCCCTGCCCGACATCGTATACGTCTACCTCAGCTATGTGCAGACAGCCAGTCTGCCCGTCATCTCGGCATGCCTCTTCATTGAGCAGTTTGGTTATGGCTTTGGCTTCACAGCCTATATGCTCTTCCTTATATATTACGCGCGAGGCACACATGAGACTGCGCATTATGCCATTGCTACGGCCTTCATGGCAGCCGGCATGATGCTGCCGGGCATGATGGCTGGCGCCTTGCAGGAATGGATGGGATATCAAGGGTTCTTCATCTGGGTAATGGCGTGCTGTGCCGTGACCTTTGCGGTTTCGGCTTTCTTGAAGATTGAGGACGGATTTGGAAAGAAATAGAATGATGAATGCGATGATCTTTGCCGCAGGGCTCGGCACCCGACTTAGGCCCTACACTGATGACCGCCCCAAGGCGATGGTCAATGTGGCTGGACGTCCTATGATAGCACACCAGCTGCTACGGCTGCGCGAGGCAGGTTTTCGCCGCGTAGTCATCAACGTACATCACTATGCCGAACAGATTATCGAGTATGTGTGTGCCAACGAAGGTTTTGGGCTTGACATTGCCTTCTCCGACGAACGCGGACAGCTGCTTGATACAGGTGGTGGCATACGCAAGGCCCTGCCCCTCTTTGAAGCCGACAGCCCCGTACTGATACACAATGTAGACATCTTCTCCAATGCCGACCTTGCAGCACTCTATCGCAGCCATCAGGAGAGCAAGGCTGATGCCACGCTCCTGGTTAGCCAGCGCAATACATCGCGCTATTTGGTGTTCGATGCCACCCGGCGCCTCGTGGCTTGGAAGAATATCCAGACAGGCGAGGTACGCACCACCTACGAAGAACTGAAGCAGGCATTGGCGCCACTTGGTGCCGACACCGGGCAGCATCGTCTGCGGGCCTTTGCAGGCATCCACGTCATTGCCCCCTCGCTCTTTCCTGCTCTGCAAAGTGCCGAGGAGGTCTTCTCCATCACGAATTTCTACTGGCAGCATGCAGCAGATTATTGCATTCGTGGTGCAGAGGCACCCACAGACTTCTGTTGGGTCGATGCCGGCAAGCCCGAAGCATTGTCCCGAGCAGCCGAAATAGCCCAGCTAACTATAACCAATGCCCCAAGGCATCCCTAGAAAATCCCAGGAAATCCTAGGAGTTACCAGAAACCCCTATCAATAACCCCAAAAACTTTACATCATGCACAAGGTCTCGGAAAACCCTTCAAAAAACCGAACTATCAGCGCCACGCCGCTGATGGTTGTCACAGCGCTCTTCGTGACGCTTTACCTCGTATCCAACATCATGGCCGTCAAGGTCATCAGTCTCTTCGGTCTCTTCTACTTCGATGCCGGCACCATCACCTTCCCCTTCGCCTACATGCTGGGCGATGTGCTCACCGAACTATGGGGATTTCGCACGGCCAAGCGGGTGATATGGCTGACGTTCGTGTGCAATATCGTGCTGGTCATCTGCACCCAGATTGGCGTATGGCTTCCCTCGCCCGATTACCTGGCCGACACGGCTTCGGCCTACAACCATGTGTTTACCTATGTGCCTCGCATCGTGCTGGGTTCATTGGTTGGTTTCCTTTGTGGCGAACTCTCCAACGCCTGGCTTATGGAACGTATCAAAATCAAGATGCGTGGCCGTCATCTGTGGGTACGCACCATCGGCAGCTCTGCCGTAGGCTATATGTTCGACACGCTCCCCTTCGTGCTCATCGCCTTTCTCGGGACGGTCAGCACCCACGACCTGCTCTATATGCTCGTCTTCCAATACGTCTTCAAGCTCCTCATCGAAGCCCTCTTCGGCACCCCCATGGCCTATGCTGTGATACGCTGGATGAGAAAGCGGGTGATAGGTCAGGAGCTATGGGTAAAAAACGACTAATAACTCTTCTCTACCGTGCAACGCTACTCACTCATTCATACCAAACTTCCACGCGAATTTGTGCTTCTGCAAGGTACAGGCTGCCGGTGGAAGCGATGTATCTTCTGCGACTACCACACCGATGTCAGTACCGACCCCTATGCCATCAACCGCCCCGTGTTGGAGCAGGTGACAGGCCACTATGGCGTGCTCGACATCATCAATTCAGGTTCTGCCCCCGAACTCGACGAGCAGACCATAGCACTCATCCGCCAGGTTGCCCGCGACAAGCACATCCACACATTGTGGTTTGAAGCTCACTATATGTATCGCCACCGCTTGGCTGACTTTGCCGCACAATTTGAAGGTGTCACCGTCAAGTTCCGCTGCGGCATAGAAACCTTCGATGGGAAACTGCGCGACCGTTGGCAAAAGGGTGTGCCCGCCACCGTCAGCCCTGCCGACGTAGCCCGCTACTTCCAAGGAGTATGCCTGCTCTGCTGCACCGAAGGTGAGACCCGCGAGCATATCCTCGCCGACATTGCCATCGCCCGCCAGCACTTCGAATACTTCAGCATCAACCTCTTCTGCAACAATGGCACCCCACTCCGTCGCGACGAATCGCTCGCCCAATGGTTCATCAGCGAGGTATACCCCACCCTGCGCGATGCCGACGGCATAGAGATTCTTATTGGTAACACCGACCTTGGAGTAGGCAATTGACCCATATAGACAATACCTGCTTACGTTATGATATATGTCTTCAAATATCTGCTTGATTGATGAAATAGCCGAAAGGAAAGACAATAACACCCCAGGGTGAGAAAAATAAGAACAAACTCCACAAAGCCTTCAAAGTACGTCTACGCCTATTCTTTGAAGACTTCGTGGAGTTTACGAAAGCGATTAGCAGTGGAGTCAAAACTTTTTTTTAAGCACGACCTACCCTAACAGCTAGTATAGCTTTATCTGTTGCTGACAGGCCGTACATACAATACTCCGCCACCATTGACTCCATTTTCCTCGTAGAAGTTATACTCCTTGCCCGTCATCGGGTGGGTCCAGTCGAACTCGCTAACGAAATCGCTCAAAAGACTGGCATACATCGAATCAAAAACGCGAAGGATAGGTCCATGTTCACAATATATGTGGGTGTTTTCTGTCAGTACCTCCCCTGATTGGAGATCTCTTTCCAGTTGTAATCTATCGAGTATACATTGTTTTCTCCGCTGTTTACGTTCCTCTATACTCTGAGCGGATTGATAATCTATAAAATACTGACTTTCAAGCTCCATCACTCTCCTGAAATTCCAAATAATGTCGTCAGGAGCACTCAAATATACAGTAATGTCATGTTTGCTACTTTTCTTCACGTAGGGCAGAAAGATTACCGCTGTGCCATCTGCCCTATCGCTGATATAAAAACCTTTAACGTCATTATACACTCCGCTTTTCCAATAAGCCTCTTCTTCCAGTTCCTTCCACTCCCACTCTGTAGGGATACGGTATTTGCTTCCCAATGTATGGGTGGCAACATCATAATCGGGGGTTCCCAACCAATTGTCATCGTTCACACTCCTAGGGACGTTACCACCTGTGCCATGGTCACCGGAGCCACTAGGAAGAGGAAATTTATTCTGCCTGTCAACATTATTGAAATTCTCAAACGCATAGCACTGTTGCAACAAAGTCCCAACAACTTCCGGTGCATCTGCCCCCATATTGTGTGATGCCCACTGTACACTCAGCCCCAAATCCACAAACTCACCATCCGATAATTGGAGGTCAGGAGTCACGAAACTACGGGTCTCGCCATTGTATCGCGAACCGCCCATATTGGCATAGGCACGATAATAATAGGTAGTCCCAGGCTCCAACAGTCCTTCACCCCCAGCGGAGAGGTCTGTCTCGAAGTGCCCGTTCGTAATACCGCTATATGACTCCACCTTGCGCGTTTCACTTGAGTTGAAATTGGGTTGAGAGGGAGTGAACTCTACGCCCAAGGAGATGTATGCTCCCTGATACTCGGTATTTATCGATGATAATATGGTAGCTCTTAACGGTTTCACATCCCGGTAGCCGCCGGTGGCCACCAGACTATTGCCCTTAATCTTGCCGTAATCATTGGCGGGATTCATTGTAGTTTCATCATCCAAATCTTCGTCGCCACCACATGCCTGCAAAGTGCAGAGAGAAAAGCCCAATGCCATAAAGAGAAAGAGCTTTTGCAATAATTTGAAGTTTGTCATTGTTATTCTAATAAATAAGAAAAGGCGTGAAACCATCCGTTACTCGCCTTCTTATCGGGTTACCGCCAAGTGACCACACAACAAACAAGCAAAGAATAGCTCACGCCCAACGGACGTGAACTCTCAGTCAGCTTGCTCTCTGTTGTTGAATATTTTGGCGGTATTCGATAAGAAGAGAACAAGAGCCAAAAGCTCCATATCTATTTATCAAGAACGGAAAGTACGCTTTTCGGGTTAATGATTTGTTTTTATTTGGCTTTATTTAAGCCTTGAAAGCAGTAATGCTTCGCATCACCAACCTTCGCGAAAGCGTCTGTCCGGGTTTACTCCATAGGCAATTCGTTTTATGCGTTAATAATTTGGTTCTTGTCACCGCAAAGATACATATTTTATTTAATCATTCACTCGCGATGTATACTTTTTTCATAAAACCAGCCAAAAAGAGTGTACAAAAAGTGTAAATCTTTGTGTAAATATTTTCGGTTTAGCTTCCGTGATGCTCAGCGGATTAGGCGGCAGAAAGTGTAAATTGTTTCTTCCTGTTGTTTTTTTCTCTTCCACTGATGGGTACGGATAACCACTGATATATCTATCGCGAAACGTGTTCGCGTGAACTGCGTGAGGTCAAAATCATCCGCTGAACGACATTCGCAGCACAAAACAATACAAATAAAATCAATGTTTTAGAGGTGATTTTGACGAAATACCGATATTTTATGGCACCTGAAATTTGGGGAAATGGAAGGTTCGTATTATCTTGGTAGAGCCTTAGAAAAGATGTGTCACTTGCAAGTGTCACTATCGTCACAAGCAAGCGTCGCATGCATCACTAACAAGCGTTGTATGCGTCACTTGCAAGTGACGCATAGAATCGGAGGCTCGAAAAAAGTTTTTCTGAGGTTTGAAAAATTATTTTCGCACCTAAGAAAAATATTTATGGCAAAGGGTGTCTACCAAAGGGGAACTTCGGGCGGAGTAAACGAGTCCATTTGATACAATTCCTATAGGCACGGAAGATTTACACTTTCTACGTCACAATCCGCTGAGCAGCAAAGTGGTTACACCGAAAAGATTTACACAAAGATTTACACTTTTTGTATACTTTCTCCTTGATGGCGCACAGATAGTGCTCGTATTTTCGTATCTTTATGGCTGCGCCAAGAAGATACTTTGCACTCGCTTTGAAAAAATCAAAGTGAACTTTGCTTTTCTCGCTCGTTTATTCGTATCTTTGCCAATGAAACATTACAAATATGCAATTTACCACCCCCACCGACATACAGCCGCTCAGTAGGCGCATCGGGCACGATGCACGCTTGCTGGTCATGGGTTCATGCTTTGCCGAACATATGGGTACCCGGCTGCAACAGATGAAGTGGCGTGCCGTGGTCAATCCCTTCGGCGTGCTCTACAATCCGCTCTCCATTGCCGAGGCGCTGGGGAGACTGATTGACGCACATCGCTACGGCGAGGATGAGCTGGTGGAGTTCCCCGACGGGGGATGGAACACGTGGCTGCACCATAGCCGCTACTCGCACCCCGACAGGAGAGAGGCGCTCGACGCCATCAACAACAGCATGGAGGCAGCGGCCGGGATGCTGGCACAGGCCGACTGGCTGGTGCTGACGCTGGGTACGGCATGGGTGTATAGGCTGAAGGAGGATGGCCGCGTGGTGGGCAATTGCCATAAGGTGCCCGAACGGGAGTTTGTGCGTCAGCGGCTCTCGGTGGATGAGATTGTGGAGACGTTCGTTGTGTTGCTCGACCGCCTATGGAGCATCAATCCAGGAGCGAGGGTGCTGCTTACCGTCAGCCCCGTACGCCACCTGAAGGATGGTTTGCACGGCAACCAGCTGAGCAAGGCTACGCTGCTGCTGGCCGTGGACGAGCTGTGCCGCAGGATGCCCGAACGGTGCGTCTACTTCCCCGCCTACGAGGTGCTGATGGATGAGCTGCGCGACTACCGCTTCTATGCCGAAGACATGGCCCACCCCTCGAAGCAGGCGGTAGACTATGTGTGGGAGCGCTTCGTGGAGCATTGCACCGACGAGGCTGCCCATGCCTTCATGGCCGAATGGAGCAAGGTGTGCAGGGCGCTGGAGCACCGGCCCTTCAAGCCCGACTCGGAGCAATATCGCGCCTTTGTGCGTCAAAATATGTTAAAGATAGCGGAACTCAAGGAAAAATATCCTTACTTAGAGGTCCAAAACGAGATAGACCAATGCCATACTCTACTGAACAGATAGCTGCCCTCATAGGCGCCCAGTGCACGGGCACTGCCGAAGGCACCGTGAAGTGGCTCCTTACCGACAGCCGCTCGCTGAGCTTCCCCGAAGAGACACTCTTCTTTGCCCTCGTCACCAAGCGCGGCGACGGGCATCGCTACATCCCCGACCTCTACAGGCGTGGGGTGCGCCGCTTTGTAGTGTCTGCACTGCCCTCGCAGGAGCAGTTGCAACAGATGCCCGAGGCCTGTTTCCTCCAAGTGAAAGACACGCTTGCCGCCCTGCAGTTGCTGGGCGAGAAGCACCGCGCCGAATACTCCATCCCCATAGTGGGCATCACGGGAAGCAATGGCAAGACGGTGGTGAAGGAGTGGCTGGCACAGCTGCTCAGCCCCGACCGCCACGTGACGCGGTCGCCCCGCAGCTACAACTCGCAGATAGGCGTGCCCCTCTCCGTGTGGCAGATCGATGAGCATACCGACGTGGCACTCATCGAAGCCGGCATCTCGCGACTGAACGAGATGAAGCGCCTCAAGCCCATCATCAACCCCACCATAGGCGTGCTCACCAACATCGGCGGAGCGCATCAGGAGCACTTCAACTCCCTACAGGAGAAGTGCATGGAGAAGCTCACACTCTTCCGCGACTGCGACATCATCATCTATAATGGCGACGACGAGGAGGTGTGCGAGAGCGTTGACCGCACCCTGCAGTCGGCCCGCGAGATAGCCTGGTCGCGCCGTGATTCCGACAAGCCCCTCTTCATCTCTTCGGTGAAGAAGGAGGAGGCAGGCACCACCATCGACTACTGTTACCTGGGCTTCCAGGGGAGCTACACCATACCCTTCACCGACGACGCCTCCATAGAGAACTCGCTCCACTGCCTCGCCGTATGCCTCTACCTGCGCCTGCGCCCCGAACAGATAGCACAGCGTATGGCCCGCCTCGAACCCGTGGCCATGCGACTCGAAGTGAAGGAGGCCAAGCATGGCAGCACACTCATCAACGACTCGTACAACTCAGACATCGCCTCGCTCGATATCGCCCTCGACTTCATGGCCCGCCGCCCCGAGAGCGAAGGACGTAGCCGTGTGCTCATCCTTTCGGACTTGATGCAGACAGGGCAGGACAGCCGCTCGCTCTACCGCAAGGTGGCCGAGCGCATCGAGAGCCGCGGCATCGACCATATCATCGGCATCGGCCCTGGGCTGTCGGCTTCAGCCTCGCGCTTCCATATCAAGAAGTCCTTCTATGCCACTACCGAGGAATTGCTGCAGTCGGCCGAGCTCGACACCTTGCGCCACTCGCTCATCCTCGTGAAGGGTTCGCGCAGCTTCGGGTTTGACCGCATCGCCGAGCGTCTCGCCCTGAAGGTCCACGAGACCACCCTCGAGATTGACCTCGGAGCCATGGTCGACAACCTCAACCATTACCGCAGCTTGATGGCCCCCTCGATGAAGACCGTCTGCATGGTCAAGGCATTCGCCTACGGAGCCGGGTTCTATGAGATTGCCAAGACGCTGCAGGACCATCGGGTGGACTATCTGGCCGTAGCCGTAGCCGATGAGGGCGAACAGCTGCGCAAGGCTGGCATCACCGCCAGCATCCTCGTGATGAACCCCGAGCTGACAGCCTTCAAGACCCTCTTCGAGAATAATCTGGAACCGGAAATCTACAGCTTCACCCTGCTGGAAGAGATGATTCGCGCGTGCGAGCGAGAAGGCTACCTGCACTACCCCGTACATATCAAGATAGACACGGGCATGAGCCGCCTGGGCTTCCGTCCCGACGAGATGCCCCGCCTCATCAGTCGCCTCAGCCGTCAGTCGGCTGTGATTCCCCGCTCGGTATTCTCGCATTTTGCAGGCAGCGACAGCCCCGAGTTCGACACCTTCACTCACCTGCAGGCCGCCCGCTTCGACGAAGCCGCCACCGCCCTGCAAGCCGCCTTCCCCCACAAGATACTGCGTCACATATGCAACTCGGCAGGCATCGAGCGCTTCCCCGAGTATCATCACGATATGGTGCGCCTGGGCCTCGGGCTCTATGGCATCAGTCCTGTGGGTGACCGCTTGCTCCACCCCATCAGCAAGCTACGGACCACCATACTACAGATACACGACGTGCCCGAATCGGAGACCGTGGGCTACAGCCGTAGAGGACAGCTGGTGCGCCCCTCGCGCATCGCCTCCATCCCCATTGGCTATGCCGACGGACTCAACCGCCGACTGGGCAACGGGCACGGATACTGCATCGTCAACGGACAGCAAGCCCGCTACGTGGGCAACATCTGCATGGATGTGTGCATGATAGACGTCACCGACATCCCCTGCCAAGAGGGCGACAAAGTAGAGATTTTCGGTCCCGAGCTGCCTGTGACCCAACTGGCCGAATGGCTCGGCACCATCCCCTACGAGGTGATGACAGGCATCTCCACCCGCGTGCGCCGCGTCTACTCGCTGGAGAGCTGACGAGCTGGGCCCCGGGTCATCAGAGTTTCCAGCGCTCTCAGAGATCTCCGAGTCCTCCGAATTCTCTGAGTCCTCTGAGTCCTCCGAGAAAAAACAAAGAAAAAACAATAAACAACACCAATAAACACAACGAACAATGAAAAAGACACTATCCCTCCTCCTGACTGCATGCACGTTCCTTGCGGCCTGCACCCACGAGAAACCGATGTCAGTACGCATGACAGAGTCTGAAATGCAGCGCGTGCCCGAGAGCTGGCGCCTCGACTTCAAGGACAAGATTAAATGGGACTATGCCTCTGGCGTAGAGCTTGAAGGTATGCTCAACACCTACGAGCGCTATGGCGACGAGCGCATCTGGCAATACGTGCTCGCCTTCTGCGACACCATGGTCAACGAAGACGGCACCATCAAGACCTACCGCCCTCACGAGGAGAGCCTCGACCGCATCCACACGGCCAAGCTCTTCTACCGCGTCTACGACAAGACCGGCGAGGAGAAGTACAAGAAGGCCCTCGACCTCGTGCGCGACCAGATTACCCATCAGCCTCGCACCCATGCAGGAGGCTTCTGGCACAAGAAGGTGTATCCCTGGCAGATGTGGCTCGACGGACTCTATATGGGCTCGCCCTTCTATGCCGAGTATACCCGTCGCTATGGTGGCTACAACACCACTCCCGACTCCTGCTATGCCGACATTGTACATCAGTTTGCCGTAGTGGCCGAGAAGACCTACGACCCCGCCACGGGACTCTTCCGTCATGCTTGGGACGAGAGCCGCGAGCAGCGCTGGTGCGACAGCATCACCGGCCAGTCGGCCCACTCATGGGGACGTGCCCAGGGATGGTTTGCCATGGCCATCGTCGATGCCTTGGAGCAGATGCCCGCCGACTATGCCGGTAACGCTACGATGAAGAAGATCCTCAATGCCGTAGCCGAAGGTGTGAAGAACTATCAGGACCCCGCCACGGGCCTGTGGTACCAGGTGCTCGACTGCCCCGGACGTGAAGGCAACTACCTGGAGTCGTCCTGCTCATCGATGTTCGTCTTTGCCCTCTACAAGGCCGTACGCCTCGGCTACCTCGATAGCTCCTACCTTGCCATCGCCGAGAAGGGCTACCAAGGCATCCTCGACAACTTCATTGAGGAGCACGAGGATGGCACCATCTCGCTCACCCGCACCTGTGCCGTAGCAGGCCTCGGAGGCAAGGTATATCGCGCCGGCGACTACAACTACTACATCAACGAACAGATACGTTCGAACGACCCCAAAGCCCTCGGCCCCTTCATCAATGCGTCGCTCGAACACGAGTTGTTGCATCAATAATTTGCATTTGTGGAGAAAAGTCCTTACATTTGCCCGATGATGTGTACAGAAAACACTAATTTAATAACCAAATAAACAAAACGAAAGAACATGAGCAATCAAAAAGGAAATGCAAAAATGACCAACTACCGTTGGGTCATGTGCGCCATGTTGTTCTTAGCAACAACGGTCAACTACATGGACCGACAAGTACTTTCGCTCACATGGAAAGACTTCATCGCTCCTGAGTTCCACTGGACAGATGCCGACTACGGAACCATTACCGCGGCATTCTCTCTTATCTATGCTGTCTGCATGCTGTTTGCAGGTAAGTTTGTAGACTGGATGGGCACCAAGAAGGGTTACCTCTGGGCCATCGGCGTATGGTCGTTCGGTGCATGTATCCATGCCGCTTGTGGATGGGCTACCATGCATATCGAAGGTTACGAGTCAGTAGCTGCTATGGCAGCTGTGGAGAACGGCAGTGCCGCCGCCTTGGCTATCGCCAGTGTCAGCGTATGGTTGTTCCTCGGTGCACGCGCCATCCTCGCTCTCGGTGAGGCCGGTAACTTCCCCGCAGCCATCAAGACTACAGCCGAGTACTTCCCCAAGAAGGACCGCGCCTTTGCTACCTCAATCTTCAATGCAGGTGCATCGGTAGGTGCCCTCGTGGCTCCTGCTACTATCCCCCTGCTTGCCCAGTACTTCAAGGACCAGGGCGTAGGTGGCGGCTGGGAGATGGCCTTCATCATCATCGGTGGTATCGGCTTCCTCTGGATGGGAGCATGGGTATTCATGTACGACAAACCCGAGCGTTCACGCTTCGTCAACAAGGCCGAGCTCGCCTATATGCAGCAGGACGATGCTGAGGAGCAGAAAGCCGAAGACGCTCCGAAGGAGAAGTCTGTATCTATCTGGGAGTGCTTCAAGTTCCGTCAGACATGGTCATTCATCGTAGGTAAGTTCTTCACCGACGGTGTGTGGTGGTTCTACCTCTTCTGGGCACCTGCCTACTTCTCTGACCAGTTTGGCTACAAGTCATCATCAGGTACAGGTATGGCCCTTATCGTAGTGCTCTACGCCATCGTGACCGTTATCTCTATCGGCGGTGGCTACTTGCCCAAGATTTTCGTGGAGAAGAAGGGCATGAACCCCTACAACGGACGTATGCTCGCCATGCTAATCTTCGCCTTCTTCCCCTTGCTCGCACTGTTTGCACAGCCCCTCGGTATCGGCCTCAACTCAGCTTGGTGGCCCGCTATCATCATCGGTTTGGCAGGTGCAGGTCATCAGGCTTGGAGTGCCAACCTCTTCTCTACCATCGGTGACATGTTCCCCAAGAGCATGGTAGCTACCATCACCGGTATCGGTGGCATGGCAGGTGGTATCGGTTCGTTCCTCATCAATAAGGGCGCAGGCTGGCTCTTCACCTACTCAGAAGGATTGGGCGAGGCATTCTCTGTATTCGGTTTCGATGGCAAGCAGGGTGGCTACATGGTAGTATTCTGCGTATGTGCCGTAGCTTACCTCATCGCATGGTCTATCATGAAGGTGCTCGTACCGCGCTACAAGAAGATTGAACTCTAATCGTCCATTTATTAATATATGTAATAAAGAGGGTTAAAGCCTCACCGATAAAAGGAGCTATAGCTCCTTTTATCATATTCTTTCAAGAATCTCTCATTTTCACGGCTACGTTTTTCTATTAACAGGCCTATACGAGTACTGCTTTGATTCCAATATGCGCCACACAGTCGTAAACTGAAGCCTAATAGTAAGCGAGGCAACTACCCTAGGACTCACGGTTTCCACCACGCGAATACACGTCGCACCCACAAAACAGTTTGTAAAAAAATTGTATAGTTCCATTTTTCAGTTTTTTTTCAAAATTTCATTCTAATTTTGTAGACATAATAATTATTTATTGCAAAGAAACAATGAAGAAAGTATTTTTGTATGTATGTGCTATAGTTTGCACATTAGGACTGACAACCTCGTGCAATCATGCAGTGACACCCGACTCGATGAGCGGTACCTATCACGGCATCATGGACGTGAAAGTCAACATCCCCGGTATCTACCAAGGAGAGTTTGAGCAGAACAATTATGTCACGGTTAGCAAGGCCGACGAGTCGCATGTAGACATTGCGCTCAATCTCGATTTGGTCCAAGATACCAACCCTGAATTGGCAACGTGGCTCAATTTCGGTGATGTCACTGCTCGGTGCCTCATAGGGCCCACCATTGATGGAGAAGCCACACTGCTTGGCGATGCCACCGTAGCAGGTAAGACTGTCATTGTCAGCGGAGATTACGAAGAACGCACGCTTGACCTCACTTTCTCGCTAGGCATCGTCACCGTAGAGTTCGAAGGCACACGCCGATAACAAAAGAAAGAAGATGATGAAAAAGGCCTATTTGCTATGCATGATGCTTTGCGCTATCGCTTTGGGAAACACGGCACAGACTGCAGTACTGAATGTGGATGCCTCACGCGAGGGAGTCACCATCAGCCCTACCCTGTACGGACTCTTCTATGAGGAAATCAACCACGCCGGTGAGGGTGGCCTCTATGCTGAACTCATCCAGAACCGCTCGTTCGAGGACGAGGCCCGCCCCATCCGCAACCGCCGCTTTGGTGAGAATGGCGAGGGTGAGCGTTTCGGACGCCGTCCGCTACCGGGGATGATCCCCGCGTGGGTGAGTGCCAACAGTGAGGGAGCTGCATCGAAGATGGAGATTACCACCACGAACCTGCTCAACAAGGTGCAGCAGAAGGCACTCAAGTGGAGTATCACCGAGGCTACGGCCGAGGCACCAGCAGCCATTGCCAACACGGGGTTCTGGGGCATAGAGTCGGTGAAGGGTGATACCTATACGCTGACCTTCTGGGCCCGTGCCGACAAGAACTACAAGGGTACGCTCCGCGTAGGCCTACAGAGCAAGGACAGCGCGGTGTGGTATGCCGAGGCTACCGTCAAGGGCAAGATTGGCAAGACGTGGAAGAAGTATACCGTGACCTTCACCCCCGAGGCTAACGCCGACTATGCCCGCTTCGTCATGGCGGCCGACATGCCCGGCACGCTGTATCTGGATATGGTGTCACTCTTCCCCCCGACATATAAGGACCGCGTAAACGGATGTCGCAAGGACCTTGCCGAGATGCTCGAGGCCCTGCACCCGAAGTTTGTACGCTTCCCAGGTGGATGCTTCGTGGAGGGTATGTCGAAGGAGAGTGCCTATGAGTGGAAGCGCACGGTGGGCCCGCTTGAGGAGCGCCCCGGACACTACAATGCCAACTGGCACTATCCCGTCACCGACGGTATGGGCTATCATGAGTACCTGCAACTGGCCGAGGACCTTGGTGCCGAGCCACTCTACGTGGTGAACGTGGGTATATGGCACGGCGGATTCGAACCTTACGACCAGATTGACGAGTATATACAAAATGCGCTTGATGCCATCGAGTATGCCAACGGTGACAAGAGCACCAAGTATGGCCGTATGCGTATAACCAACGGACATCCCGAGCCTTTCAACATGAAGTATATCGAGATTGGCAACGAGAACTACCAAGCCAATCCGCGCGAGCAGAGCGACCACTATGCTGAGCGCTACATCCAGTTCTACAACGCCATCAAGGCCCGCTACCCCGAGATGCAGGTTATCGGCAATGTGGAGTCGTGGGGTACCGACTATCCCTCGTGGCGCAATGAGCACCCCGTGGACCTGCTCGATGAGCACTACTACCGCTCGCCCTCCTGGTTTGCCGGCAAGTATCACCACTACGACAACTACGACCGCAAGGGCCCGAAGATCTACGTGGGCGAGTATGCCGTGACCTCAAACTGCGGCGAGGGCAACCTCAAAGCCGCACTTGGCGAAGCCATCTATATGATGGGTATGGAGAACAATAGCGATATCGTGGCCATGTGTAGCTATGCCCCCATGTTTGTCAACATACATGACAAGACCTGGATGCCCGATATGATACGCTTCGATGCCGCCCACAGCTGGGGCTCGCCCTCATACTATGTGCAACGCCTCTTTGCAGAGAATGTGGGTACCACGATGGTGGCTTCGGAGGTGAAGCAAACCCGCCGCCCCAAATCCTCGAAGTTCAGCGTAGGCTTCGGCTCATGGAACACAGAGGTAGAGTATAAGGATGTGAAATTGACGATTGACAACTCACCTTTGGTGATTGCTCCTGACCTGAACATCAAAAAGGGCAAGTGGCAGGTAAAAGATGGCGTCATCAGCCAGTCGGCACAGACCACCGAGTGTGTGGCCATCTGCCCCGAAGTGTTTGATGCTACCTCTTACGACCTCACCCTCAAGGCCCGCAAGCAGACTGGCGACGAGGGCTTCCTCATCATTTTCGACTACTTTGACGAGGACAATTATAAGTGGCTCAACCTCGGCGGATGGGGCAATACCCAGCATGGCATAGAGACCACTATGGCCGCATCGAAAAGTACCACCATCACCGCAGCCGGCACCATCGAGAAGGACCGCTGGTATGACATCCGCATCGAGGTGCGCGATGAGCAGATACGTGCCTTCGTGGATGGGCAGCTCGTGCACGACATCACCATCGCCACACCCGATATGCTCTATGCCAATGCGATGGTCGATAAAGAGACTGGTGAACTTGTAGTAAAGGTGGTCAACTTTGACGATGTGATGATACCCTTGCAGATGAACATCAAGGGGGCTGATATCGTATCGAGCACCGTCACCCTGCTTACCTCAGAGAATGGCAAGGATGAGAACACCTTTGCCGAGCCCGAGAAGGTGGTACCCACCAGCACAGAGTGTAATCTGACATTCAAGGAGAGCCTCTATATGACGCCCGCCAACTCGCTCACCGTATGGCGGATGAAGATAAAGGAATAGGAACAGAGACCTATTTTGTATAATTGACGGGGGACAAACTAACAAAAAACAGTTTGTCCCCTTATTATTGCATGTTTTTTTAATCTCATAGCCTGACGATGGTGTTACTTTTGTATCAGAATTTCTGAAACCCTTAAAGGACAATAGGTATGATGACAATTATTTTCCAGCAAGCATTAGTGGAGGTCAAATCAGTTCTATTAGTACACACCACCAAGCTCTCGTTGCCCACACTACCACCAGCCCAAGGTTACGACACACCATACCTTCGTCGCCGTATGCACCGTCGCATACGCGGATTCTTTGGATAAACCAAGACATTCACCTACAAGCCTTTCATCTGACACCTTCCTGTCTTTTCAGAAGGTGCCATCATTGTAAAGCTATTAATATGAGCATAGCAAATATTTGCTATGCTCGATAACATTTATACACAAATTCGGTCTCAACTTGGGATAATCCCACTTAAAAACAACCATAACGAAATAAGTATTTAGAAGCAAATAGTTATCTTTGTTGTTGCAAACAACTTTCAGGTATAACAAGAAATTCTGATAAGAAGAAACAACATCATGAGATTCTATATAATAGCCGTACTACTCACCGCTTTAGTAGCATGCGAGAAGCGAGGGAATCAAGAACATCTTGCAAACTATGTAGACCCGCTCATCGGTAGTGGCGGACACGGCCATGTATTCGTAGGTGCCAGCGTGCCATTCGGCATGGTGCAGTTGGGACCTACCAGCATTAATCAAACATGGGATTGGTGCTCTGGGTACCATCAAGACGAAGCCTCAGTGATAGGTTTCTCTCACACACACCTCAGCGGCACTGGCATAGGCGACCTGTTCGATGTAACCGTAATGCCCGTAACAGGCGAGGTGACCTATGCACGAGGCACTATAGAGGAACCCGAAACTGGTTTGTGGTCCATGGCCGACCGCACACAAGAAATTGCCGAGGTAGGCTACTATGCTGTGCCGCTGACACGCTACGGCATTAAGGCTGAAATGACAGCCACTGCACGAGTTGGCATGCACCGCTACACCTTCCCCAAAGCCGACGATGCCGCCATCATCATTGATCTACAGAATGGTGGATGTTGGGACCGTACGACGGAGACCTTCATGCAAGCCGAAGGCGACAGCCGCATCGTAGGCTTCCGCCGCTCACGAGGCTGGGCAGCCGACCAGCACGTCTACTTCGTTGCCGAACTGAGCAAACCCTTCAGCAGCTTCACCCTGCATGGTCCCAACCAGATGTACAGCCGCGCCTCCTTCAGCACCACCGAAGGCGAAGAACTGCTGATGAAGGTCGCCATCTCGCCCGTCAGCATGGATGGTGCACGCCTTGCCTTACAGAGCGAACTGCCCGAGTGGGACTTCGAGGCTACTCGTCAGAATGCCCGCTTGGCATGGGAGAAGGAGTTGCAACGCATACGCATTGAGAGCCAAAACGACACACTGAAGCGCGTCTTCTATACCGCCATGTTCCACTCTATGATGGCTCCAGCCCTCTTCAGTGACGTGGATGGCAAGTACCGTGGTGCCGACGGGAACATTTACCATAGCTCTACACCACGCTACACCAACTTCTCACTTTGGGACACCTACCGCGCCAAGCAACCCCTCATGACAATCATACAGCCTGAGCGAGCGGGTCAGTTTGTAGCCTCAATGATTGACATTTGCGACCGTCAGGGCGACCTACCCGTATGGCATCTGTGGGGCAATGAGACCAACTGCATGGTGGGCGACCCAGGCATACCCGTCGTGGCCGACGCCATCGTCAAGGGTCTCAAGGGCTTCGACCGTGAACATGCCTTTGAGGCCATCAAGAAGACTGCTGCCAACCCCGAACGCGGCAAGCAACACCGCCACACCTACGGTTATATTCCCTGCAATCTGATGAACGAAGCTGTGGCTTACGATATGGAATATGCGCTAGCCGACGGTGCTTCCGCTCAAGCAGCCAAAGTATTGGGAAAGACAGCAGACTACGAATATTTTACCCGCATGAGCCACTCTTACCGCACCTACTTCGATAAGCAGAGTGGTTTCATCCGCGGTGTGGACGACAAGGGAACCTTCCGCACTCCCTTCAACCCCTACTACGCTGCCCACCGTGCCGACGACTACTGCGAAGGCAATGCATGGCAATACACTTGGCTCGTGCCACACGACATTGAGGAATATGCCACCCTATTTGGAGGCCGCAAAGCCTGTATTGCCCGCCTCGACTCGCTCTTCCTTGCCCCGTCGACCATTGAGGGAGACCCCTCACCCGATATTTCCGGCATGATAGGACAGTTTGCCCACGGTAACGAGCCCAGCCATCACATCCTATATCTATACACCATGTTGGGAGAGCCGCAAAAGACCGCCAAATGGGTACGCGAGGTGATGAAGACCCAATACCGTGATGCGCCCGACGGTCTTTCCGGCAACGAGGATATGGGACAAATGTCGGCCTGGTACATCATGTCAGCACTCGGACTATACGAGGTGGAGCCTGCCAGCGGTCGCTATTGGTTCGGTTCACCCATCGTCGACCGCGCTGAGCTTGCCGTAGAGGGCGGTACCTTCACCATAGAGGTTGTCGGAGGCAGTGATGAGAATATCCATATCCAGAGCATACTACTTAACGGACAGCCCTATACCCTACCCTACATCATGCATGCCGACATAGCCAAGGGCGGCATCCTAACCATAACGATGGGTTATGGGATAGAAAATAAACGGATAGCATTATAATACTATCCGTTAACCTTTATTGCTACTTTGATTAGTAGGTAACTACAACCTCAAGGATACCAGCCTCTGCAATCATCTTAGCAAGCTCCTTCACCGAAGGGACACGGTTTACGAGGTTCTTCTCTGCATTAACCTCTTCCATCTTAGCAGCCAGATTCTCCGCGTTACGATGACGGAATTCCTTTACGGTATCAACACCTGCAGCTTCGAGCAGTTCAGCAAACTGAGGACCTACACCATGGATACGGATAAGGTCAGCATGGTTTGTCCACTTGAGGATAAGCTTGTCAGCAATACCTGTCTCCTCAGCCAAAGCCTTACGGCCAGCAGGAACAGCACACTTTGCCAACAAATCCTCTACTTTATTAATACCGGCAGCAGCCAATTTTTCTGCATAGGTAGCACCTACACCTTCAATGTCTACAAGTTTGTAAGCCATAATAATCTTTTTAAGACGTTATATCAATTTTTACAAAAAAACGAAATCTATGCCAATTTGTTACCTTTTTGGGGAAAAATTATCGTAGGACGGAAAGTACGTGCCTCTTCTGGAGCCATCTGAGCATAAGCCATAATGATGACAATATCATCAGGCTGAACAAGACGAGCTGCCGCTCCATTAAGACATATCTGCCCCATACCTCTTTCGCCTTTAATAATATAAGTTACGAAACGCTCTCCATTATTATTATTCACTATGTGCACTTGCTCTCCTTCAACCATCCCTGCCGCATCCATCAAATCCTCATCAATGGTGATACTACCCATATAGTTAAGATTGGCCTCGGTAACACGAGCACAATGTATTTTCGATTTTAAAACTGTCAGCAACATTTCTATTTATATCTAATATTGTCAATCAAACGTACTTTGCCACAGTATACAGCAATGCAACCTACGATACAATCAGCTTCTACCCATGAATTAACCATCTGTAAGCTAGTGCCATCAACTATCTCATAATATTCAAGTTCCAATCCTTCAGTATCGATAATAGCCTGCTCAACCATCAGTTTAGTTTCAGCAAGTGAATATTCCTTAGCATAGTCCAAACTAGCAAAGAGAGTCTTTGAAATTGCCAATGCTATAGTACGCTGATCCGAAGAAAGCAAAGCATTACGGCTACTGAGTGCTAAACCATCGGCCTCACGTACAATAGGACACCCCACAATTTCAAGGTCCAAGTTTAGTTGACGAACCATTTCACGAATGATTGCCAACTGCTGAAAATCCTTCTCCCCAAAATAGGCACGGTGTGGTTCTACATACATGAACAATTTACTCACAATCTGAGCTACACCATTAAAGTGACCTGGACGATACTGCCCTTCCATCACCTTATCAAGAGGAGAAAAATCGAACATGCGTGTGTCTGGTTCGGGATAGACCTCCTCTACAGAAGGAGCAAATACACAATCGGCCCCAAGTCCTTCAACTAGACAACAATCTGCATCTAGCATACGAGGATAGCGTTCCAAATCACCCTTATCGTTGAACTGGGTAGGGTTGACAAACACACTCACCACGGTCACACTGTTCTCTTCAACACTCCGCTTCACTAAAGAAGCATGCCCCTCATGCAATGCACCCATTGTAGGCACCAAACCTATGCTCTTACCTTCGGCACGAACTATATCAAGAAATGCACGCAAACTATCTATAGTATCTACTACTATCATTACTATGATTCTTAAAACATGGCAAAGTTAGTACAAACCACCATAAATGCCAAATTTCCTCAAACAAAAGTATAGACAACATTCTCACAAAATTTGTTTCCATAAAGAATCTCAACATTTTAACATATATTGCAAGTAAAAACGAAGAGCAAACCTGTTTATTTGCCACTTTTTTTTAGTATCTTTGCACGAAATTTCGCTACAAACAGCGTATTTGCTGTTATATAACGAAACAAAGAACTAATTACAAGGAATGAAAGCTAACAAAATTCTATTTATCACTCAAGAGATTGTTCCGTTTACGGAGAGTAGTGCTATGGCTGACAACTGTCGTTACTTATTACAAGCAACGCAGGAAAGGGGTCACGAAATCAGAACCTTTATGCCTAAATGGGGCAATATCAACGAGCGTCGCAACCAACTACACGAAGTAATACGCCTCACAGGCATGAACATCATTGTTGATGACACTGACCACCCGCTGATCATCAAGGTCGCTTCTATTCAGGCATTGCGCACTCAAGTATTCTTCATCCTCAACGACGATTACTTCCGCAATCACCTCAACACACGTGACGAAAAAGGCAATGAATACCTTGATAATGACGAACGTACCATATTCTTTGCACGAAGCGTACTTGAGACTGTAAAAAAACAGTCATGGTATCCCGATGTCATCCACTGCCACGGATGGATAGGAGCTCTCACAGGTCTTTATATCAAGACTTTCTATAAAGATGAGCCAGCTTTCAAGAACACAAAATTTGTGTATTCGCTATACGATGACACCTTCGAATCGACCTTCCCCGAGAATTATTTTAAGAAAATTCTCATCAGGAATATGGACGATGTTGAGTTCGAAGGTATCGCTGCTCCTGTAAACTACCACGAACTGAGCAAGCTTGCTATCAAATGGTCTGACGGTGTAATCCAAAACAGTGAAAACATCGACCCTGCCCTACTAGACTATGCACGTTCATTGGGCAAGCCCGTACTCAACTATAAGACTGGCACAGAATATGCCGACGCCTGCAGTTCTTTCTACAACGAGTTGCACGGCGGCAATGAAAATGCCGAATAGTCAACCTTCAACAAAACAGTCCTGCATAATGAAGAAATCTATTGTTTACATACTGACACTCCTTATATGCCTCATTGCTTGCGATGATAACACCGGCACATTAGGAAACAGTATAACACCTGAAGCCGACTCAATAAACATCAAGACCAGCACCTACTACGCCAAGTCACACTCAATAGCTGTGGATTCAGTATTGGGAAAGACAGGCAAGGTATATCTTGGGCGTTTCACAGATCCTGAAACAGGCTCAATGTTTGAAGCCGACTTCATAGCCCAATTCAACTGCGTTGAGGGCGGAAATGTATTTCCTCCTGCCGACAGCATCAAAGGCGATAGCGCCATACGTGTAGAGTTGCGACTATTTTTCACCTCATTCTTCGGTGATTCAACCAACACAATGACTGCCGAAGTCTATAAACTGGAAGAAACGCTCAAGGAGGGCGAGAAATACTACACCAACATTGACCCCACCCAGTTCTATGACAGCACCAGCCTGCCTCTTGCAAGCAAAGTGTACACTGCTATTGACTACACCCTCGAAGATAGCGAGCTGGATGATTCTGAACACTACGCCAATGTAAACATACCACTTCCCACAGAGATTGGCAACGAAATGATTAAGCTGTATCGCAGCAATCCCGAATTCTTTGCTAATGCCACCAGCTTCATCGAGAACATCTGTCCTGGATACTACGTCAAATCAACTAGTGGTGATGGAACAGTTCTTTACATCGATCAGGTTTCGCTGAACATCTATTTCAGCGATATGCGCACTGATTCCATTTATGTTACCCAGTTTGTAGGGTCAGAGGAAGTATTGCAGACAAACCGTTTCAGCACCCAGCAGGTACAACAACTTGTAGAGGAAGACGCCCACACTTATCTCAAGACGCCTGCAGGAGTCTTCACTGAGGTTGAGCTCCCCATAGTTGAAATGATGGAAGAGGGCGATAGCATCAACTCCGCTAAGATTTCTTTTACCCGCTACAACAACACCAATGAGCCCCAATACCAGTTTGGAACTCCTCAAACATTGCTCATGGTTCGCAAGAGCGAAATGAATAACTTCTTCGAGAAAAATCGTTTGACCGACAACGTTAGTTCGTTCTACACGACATACAACTGCAAATTCAATTGTTACGAGTACAACAACATTGCCCGTCTCATCATTCATTGTTATAACGAGCGTCAAGCATGGTTGGAGGCCAATTCGGGGAAGACAGAGACCGAGTTCAACGAAGTCTATCCCGACTGGAACAAAGTGGTTCTAGTACCCGTGAGCACAGTCAAAGATTCTAAAAACAACATCGTAAACTTCCGCCACGACCTCAGTCTTAATTCCACACGACTCGTTGGAGGCAAAGATTCTATAGGAATAAAAGTTATCAGCAGCGCATTTTACCAATAAACATTATAGATCAATTAAAACAAAAGAATAAGCATGTGCACATGCTTATTCTTTTTGCAAGAAATCCTTGGCAAATTCGCGACTTATATAGTTATCTATATGCCGACAAGCTTCAGCACTAAAAGCAAGTCCACAACAAATAATATCATCCCAATCATGCTCAGAAAGATAGTCGAGATCATCACGACGAATACGGTTTTTAATGATACCATATAAAACGCCAGCATTAAGATTATCACCAGCACCAATAGTACTAACAGGGATAATAGGTTCTATGGCATAATGCTTGGTCAGTGTATTACTATGCACCTCAACCCCTTTGGCTCCACGGCTATAGAGGAGACGAGGACAATAGAATGCAGTCTTTTGGGTATAAACCTTAGCCCCTTCATCGAGATGATACAGCACCTCAAAATCCTCGTCAGATCCACGCACTATATCTGCATATTCAAGGTTTTCTATAACAGTCCCCATAAGCTTGATAGCCTCACCCGCATGATTGCGACGAAAATTGACATCATAATAAATAATGGCACCAACATTACGAGCCTCATCAAGTAGAGCTTTTATTTTGTAGCGCATATTAGGATCAATAGCATAATATGAGCCGAAAAGTATTATATCATCACGCATTATAGCAGGGCACTGCCAATCTGTATGCTTATCATACGACTCCTTATAAAAGGAATAAGCCGCATTATTACAATCATCCAGAAAAGCAAGAGACATTGAGGACTTACGGTTCTGATACACTTCAAGATAGCGATCATCCACGCCATTCCCTACAAGAAACACACGTAGGATTTCCCCTACCCTATCATCACCAATCTCACTAAGGAAGCACGATGGTATACCAATACGACCGAGTGATATCATAGAGTTAAAGGTAGAGCCACCAGGCACCGATGTTGCCGCAATACCATCTTTGAAAAGAATGTCAAGAATAGTTTCCCCGATACCAATAATTTTTCTCATACTATAAAATACTACGATTACTTTTAATTATGAACAATGAATGCTTGGAGTTCTTCCTGCGAATTTGCCACCATTAGTCTCCCTGCAAGATTATGGCGCAAGAGACCACGACAACGCAAATCATCGAGCAGAGCAAGAGTAGAATCCCAACAACCATCAATATTGTAAAGCACAACAGGTTTCGTATGATATCCGATACTTGCCTCACCTAGCACATGGAACACCTCATCAAGAGTACCCAATCCGCCAGGCAGTGCGACAAACACATCACTTTCACGCAGCATTACCTCTTTGCGTTCACCCAAACTATGTACACGAATTACATCATCTAATAGCGAAGAAACTATACCGCGTTCAACCAGTTTATCGGGTACTATACCTAAAACCGTGCCACCATCTTCCTTAACTGCACGAGCTATACATTCCATTAGGCCGAGATTAACGCCACCATATACAAGACGAAACCCTTGCCTAGCTATCCAACGTCCCAAACATGAAGTTTGTTCATAATATTCATAGGGAATATCAGTTGCAGCTGAGCAAAATACACCAATCGAGAATGAACTTTTCACTTTCATTATACAAAGGACTCTCAATTCACCTCTTTACACCATATAAAAACAAGCTAGAAGCACGGTATATAGGATTATATAGTATTGACGTTTCGCGACAAGTTTTAGAAACTATTGACGCATCTTTATCAAACATTTCTATACCTATGATAACAATCCCTACAAAAAGAGCATACTTTAGAACTCCGACAAGACCACCCAATAACCGGTTGAGCCAACCCAAAGATATTACACCTAAAAATTTTGACACAAGCCAACCTATCAAAGAAAAGAGTAAGGGCACCAGCAACAATATAAGTATAAAAGCCATTATATGAGCAATCTCAGCCGACAGACTAAGAGCTCCTATAAGCCAATCACCTACCGGTTTATACACCGTCTTACCGACAAGTAAACCTACAATAAGCCCCATGAGGCCACAAATCTGCTTTACCAAGCCATCACGTATCCCCCCAATGAGACCAACGACAAGCAGTACAGCAATAATTACATCAATGATTTCCATTCCTCACTATGCTAATAATTACAAACAACCCGACTCACCCAAACAATACACCACGACCATCTGAGCAAACCGAGTTGTTTACAATTTTTATTTACTTTAAAGAGTCTGCTTCACCTCAACGGTCTTGAAGGTCTCGATGATGTCGCCCTGCTTGATATCGTTGCAGGCTACGAGCGAGATACCGCACTCGAAGTTGGTACCAACCTCCTTCACATCGTCCTTGAAACGCTTCAGGGCATTGATATCACCGGTGAAGATAACGATACCGTCGCGGATGAGGCGTGCACGGTCTGAGCGGGTTACCTTACCCTCACGCACCATAGCACCGGCCACATAACCCACCTTGGAGATGTGGAATACCTCGCGCACCTCGATGGTAGAGGTAACCTCCTCCTTGATGGTAGGCGCAAGCATACCTTCCATAGCGGCCTTCACCTCCTCAAGGGCATCGTAGATGATGCTGTAGAGGCGGATGTCGACACCGGCCGTCTCGGCATACTTGCGGGCTGCCTGTGAAGGACGCACCTGGAAGCCGATGATGATGGCCTGTGACGCCGAGGCGAGGGTAACGTCAGACTCGGAGATCTGACCCACAGCCTTGTGGATGACATTGACCTGAATCTGCTCGGTAGAGAGCTTGATGAGCGAGTCGCTGAGGGCCTCGATAGAGCCGTCCACGTCGCCCTTAACGATGACATTGAGCTCCTGGAAGCTGCCGAGTGCGATACGGCGGCCCACCTCGTCGAGGGTAAGCATCTTCTGGGTGCGCAGACCCTGCTCGCGCTGCAGCTGCTCGCGCTTGTTGGCAATCTCGCGGGCCTCCTGCTCGGTCTCGATCACGTGGAAGGCATCACCGGCCTGCGGTGCGCCATTGAGACCGAGGATGAGCACGGGCTCGGCAGGACCTGCCTGCTTGATGCGCTGGTTACGCTCGTTGAACATGGCTTTCACGCGACCGAAGTGTGTACCGGCCAATACGATATCGCCCATCTTGAGCGTACCGTTCTGCACGAGTACGGTAGCCACGTAGCCACGGCCCTTGTCGAGGGTAGACTCGATGATGGAACCTGTAGCACGCTTGTCGGGGTTGGCCTTGAGGTCGAGCATCTCGGCTTCGAGCAGCACCTTCTCGAGAAGGTCTTCTACACCGATACCGGCCTTGGCCGAGATGTCTTGCGACTGGTACTTACCGCCCCAATCCTCTACGAGGAGGTTCATGTTGGCCAGCTGTCCCTTGATCTTCTCGGGGTCGGCATGGGGCTTATCAATCTTGTTGATGGCAAACACCATAGGCACGCCTGCTGCCTGAGCGTGGTGGATAGCCTCCTTGGTCTGGGGCATCACGTCGTCGTCGGCAGCCACGATGATGATGGCGATGTCGGTCACCTGGGCACCACGGGCACGCATGGCTGTAAAGGCCTCGTGACCGGGAGTGTCAAGGAAGGTGATGCGACGGCCATCCTCGAGCTTTACATTATAGGCACCGATGTGCTGGGTAATACCACCCGCCTCACCGGCAATAACATTTGACTTGCGGATATGGTCGAGCAATGAGGTCTTACCGTGGTCTACGTGACCCATCACGGTTACGATGGGTGCGCGAGGCAGGAGATCCTCCTCGCGGTCCTCCTCCTCAGAAATAGCTTGTGCCACCTCGGCGCTGACAAACTCAGTGGTGAATCCGAACTCCTCGGCTACAATATTAATAGTCTCAGCATCGAGGCGCTGGTTGATAGACACCATCATACCAATGCTCATACAAGTACCGATAACCTGAGCCACGCCCACATTCATCATGCTGGCAAGCTCGTTGGCGGTAACGAACTCGGTGAGCTTGAGCACTTTGCTATCAGCATGCTCCTGAGCCATCTGCTCCTGACGGCGCTCGGCCTCCTGCGCACGCTTCTCCTTACGGTACTTGGCACCGGTCGACTTGGGCTTATTGGTGAGACGAGCCAGCGTATCCTTCACTTGCTTCTGGATTTCCTCCTCACTCATCTCGCTCTTCTCAAGAATACGCTTGGCGCGCTCCTTATCGCGGTCGAACTTGGCACGGTGTGGGTCATTGCCCTTGCCATTAGGCTTACTACCCTGCGCTCCACCACGAGCGTCAGAAGCCACCATAGAACCAGCCTTATTAATATCAACACGCTCGTTCTGTATTCGAGCACGCTTCTTTTTCTTACCATCAGTAGATTCTGCATTGCCTATAGGTTTTTGGCCTAGCTGCGGTTTACGCTGCTGAGCTTTCTCTTCTCGCTCTTTGCGTTTTTCTTCCTTCGTCTTCTTTTTAGGACGAGTAGACTGATTGATAGCCGAGAGGTCTACCTTACCCACAACGTTTATTTTCGACACAAACTCGGGACGTTTTACAGCAAACACTTCATCTTCAGATGAACTTTGCAGGTTATCCGAAACAACCACCTCCACAACATCGGCTGATTGTAATTTTACATCCTCCACAGCATCGAGTACACTTTCTACGGGCTTAGAATCATCATTTCGTTTAGGGTCTTCCGAAACATTCGTCTCGACAAGTTTGGCTTCTGAAGAATCTTCCTGAATATCCACCAGTTGAGAATCTTGAGGCGTGACCACCTTGACCTCCTCTTTTTTAGGAGCATCAAGATCAATCTTACCCACTACCTTGAAAGTCACACTAGACTTTATTGAATTATCTTTCTTTACAGTCTCATTCCTAGGCTCCTCCAGAGAGACAGTAGGTTTCACCTCTTTTTTATTATCGATGCGCTCGCGCTGAGCCTTTTCCGCTTTTTGACGCAAATCTTTATCTGAACTAAACTGCATAACAAGAAGTTCATACTGTTCATCCGTTATTTTTGCATTTAGCGAGTTCTCAACTGCATACCCCTTCTTTTGCAGGAAATCGACACAAGTCTGCAATCCTACATTCAATTCTTTCGTTACTTTACTTAATCTTGGCATTCTCTACTTGAATATGTATAATCGTTATTCGTTGTCACTCTCAAACTCCTCACGGAGGATAGCAAGAATTTCGTCTACAGTATCCTCTTCCAAGTCTGCCTTTTCAATAAGCATTTCACGAGGAGCATTCAACACGCCTTTAGCAGTATCAATACCTATAGCACGGATGGCATCAATAATCCATTGATCTATTTCATCTGCAAATTCCTCTAGATAGATATCCTCCTCCTCGCTTTCTTCATCAAGTTCACGATAAACATCTATAGTATATTCGGTCAACATGCTAGCAAGTTTAATATTCATGCCACCCTTACCAATAGCCAATGAAACCTCTTCAGGCTTAAGGTATACCTCAACCTTCCTATCCTCCTCATTAAGTATGAGTGAAGATACAGTTGCAGGACTTAATGCGCGCTTGATAAAAAGCTCTATATTTGTAGTATAATTAATGACATCAATATTTTCATTTCGTAGTTCGCGAACAATTCCATGTATACGAGATCCCTTTACTCCCACACAAGCGCCAACAGGATCGATACGATCATCATACGATTCCACAGCAATCTTTGCACGTTCACCTGGAATACGAGCAATGCGCTTAAGCGTAATAAGACCATCATTAATTTCAGGTACTTCTTGCTCAAAAAGGCGCTGCAAGAAAAGTGGCGATGTACGACTCAATATAATTTTGGGATTATTGTTCATATTATCCACACGAAGCACCACAGCACGAACAGTCTCTCCCTTACGATAGAAGTCACTCGGTATTTGTTCACTTTTGGGCAACAACAGTTCATTACCATCATCATCAAGAAGAAGAATCTCTTTTTTCCAAATTTGATACACCTCGGCCGTAACAATGGTACCCACCATTTCTTTATACTTATTATAGAGGCTATCCTTTTCCAACTCAAGAACTTTAGAAGCCAACGTTTGACGCAAAGTCAAAATTGCACGACGCCCGAAAGAAACAAAAGACACCTCATCTGTAACTTCCTCACCTACCTCGTAGTCTTCATCGATTAACAGCGCCTCACTAAGCGATATCTCTGCATTAGGGTCAGTAAGCTCACCATCCTCGACTACTACACGATTACGACGAATCTCAAAATCACCCTTATCAGGGTTTACAATTACGTCATAATTTTTGTCCGAACCAAACATCTTCGCAATCACATTACGAAAACTCTCCTCCAGAACATTAATCATAGTTGTACGATCAATGTTTTTCAGTTCTTTAAACTCTTGGAATGTATCAACTAAGTTGATTGCATTTTCTTTTTGCTTTGCCATAAATCCTTAAAAGTTTATTAGGTATTTAGTATATTTCACTTCACTATATTGCCAAGCATATTCCTTGTCTACTATCACAGGCCGCTTAGAACCTTCGAGACGTTCCTTTACTTGAACAGCCAAAGTCAATCCTTCCTCATTAGCTTGGGTGAGTATCCCACGATATTTCTTTCCGTCGATAGCCAGCACCTCAACCTCTTTGCCTATATGGTTAATATACTGCCGTAGCACTTTGAAAGGCTGTCCGATTCCTGCCGATCCGACTTCCAATTCATAGTCTTCCACTTCACGGTCAAGATTAGCCTCAACGTGTTTGCTCAATTGTACACAATCTTCAATCCATACGCCCTCAGCGTGGTCAATTTCTACAGAAATACAGTTGTCTGCACTGACAAAAACATCAACGAGGAAATACTCCTTATCAGCCAACCATCCCTCTACAATTTCTCTTACCTTGTCTTTTGATATCATACGTTATAAATAAAAAAGACCCCCGAAGGAGCCCCTCACATATCATCTAAATCGTTGCAAAAATACAACAAATTTTCATTTCAGCCAAATTATCACCCATTAAATTCCCCTTCACGCCAGAAATAAACTCGGAAACAAAGAGATATATCCACTTTTCTAGCATATAAAAGAATTCCACTAAAGTACAAATCGCATGCTCCATACCAGCATAAAGCCTATGAGTCGCTCATTGAAGAGGCACCTACAAATAGTTCTTTTAATCGAGACACACCCACTTTTATGGAATTCAGCCCGAAAGCCTCTTCAGACAGTTCATCTATTGCCATAAAAAAACAATCAGCCGCATCATCACCTGCATTAAGACCAATATAAGAATCTAACTCGCATCGAAAAAAAGAATCAATTGTATGAACCCAAAAGCCACTGTACAAATAAGTATTAGGCAATGAGAAAAGGAATTCCGTATGAACAACCCGTCCTCCCGTTTCCTCCAGTACCTCTCTGATAACACCTTCTTCAGCAGTCTCAAACATATCGCAAAAGCCACCAGGTAAATCCAACATTCCTTTTGAAGGTTCTTTGGCTCTTCGACAAACGAGCAGCTCATTATTGTCATTTATGATTACAGCCACCGTTGCTGCAGAAGGATTAAAATAATACACAAACCCACAAGCTTCACATCGAGATGATTTGTCATTGTTAATGTTAAACTCACCACCACAACGCGGACAATAATGAAACGATTCAAATGGATGCTTTGTTATATCTGACATACTTTTCCCTACAGACGTGAATATTTTTTAACGCAAATTTATTGAAAACTATAAATTCACAACAAATTTTACGCCACTTTCTTTTGTTTTTTACAAATTATTTGTATTTTTGTTGCGAACTGAAAATTCCACTACTATGAAAAGATCTCTAAAAAAGCTGTTATTTGCGTTTTTTGTATCGCAGTGTGCACTTCCTATTTTCCCTGAACATATTTGGCAAAAAATAAAACTTGACCAACTAACAACATCCGATGTTTTCGTCATGGTTGATCTTAACACAGGTAGAGCACTACAATATGTAGACAAAGCCAATCCACCAGCCATTGAAGTAACCTTGAATTCTGATAGAACACAAATCACATCAAATGTTTCAGATAATATAAAATGGCAACTTGGCAAAAGCGGCAACAATTATTATTTCGTTCCAATCACAGCCAAAGGATGCCGCCTTATTAATATAGAAGGTAGCACTAATGTAAGAATAACCCCCAATTACGGAGAATTAAGCACTTTTACACATCACGAATCAGGTAACTATATTGGATTGCAAAACACCCACACCAAACGTTATTTAGGTGTTTACAACAAACAGGATTGGCGATGCTACGAGAGCACAACAAATACTATCGCAAATACACATATAGCATATTACAAATACACAGAAAACATTGAAAAAATACCCACCATTGTTACCATAGTCAATGACAGAGACACGCAACAGATAGAATCCTATATTGGCGCCTCTTACTCTCTGCCAAAGGATGTTGCCATAGTAGATGGGCTTGAATTTATCGGGTGGAGCAAAAAGCCAATTGTAGCAGGTACTACAGTAACTACTAAAGACATTTTGCCACCAGGAAGAACGATTATTGTAGAGGAAGGTGCAACCTTCTATGCCGTATATGCCAACCCTACAGAAGTAGAAGAACCCACCTACATAAGAATTGAAGAAGAGCTGAACGACTGGACAGGTACATATCTAATAGTTTTCGAAAAAGAGGGCAAAGCATTCAATGGAAATCTAGGAAAGAATGAGCTATTCAACAAAAGCATCTCAAATGCCGTAGACATAACAATCACAGACAAGAGAATCAAAGTAGACACCACTAATGAGCAATATGAATTCTTCATAGAAAAATTCGAAGATGGATATAGTGTAAAATCCAAAAGTGGTATTTACATAGGATTTGACGTCATCAACACAGCCGGAAAAACAGGAGAAAGGTACAAGTTCAATATCACATTGGGCAATCGCACCTGTTCGCCCATAAGGACGACTTCATATTATTTACACTATCATGAATCCAAATCTCAATTTGCCGTAACAATGAATAGCCACACTCCACTTCAGCTCTACAAACGAGCTGAGAGCACCAAATCCTACTCTTATTACACTACAGCATTAAGCAACGAAATCATCATCAACAAATATGGCTACGCTACTTGGTACAGCGGCATGCCTGTGTCAGTGCCCGATGGGCTCAAAGCATACTATTGCAGCATTGATGGGAACACCGCAATATTGAACGACATAGGTTCATTCATACCAGCCAACACTGGTGCAATCTTGTACTCAGATAATGCCGTAGGCAAAGAACATGGAGAGAGTTATCTGATTCCGTACACCAATAAACAAACCACTGACTTTAGCGAGAACGCACTGATAGGCTATGTACAAGACACTGAAGTCGATAACAATCATGCCCACTATGCGCTCAATGTATGTGACGAGGTTATCGGTTTCTACATACCACAAACCACTACAGAAAACAATCCTACTCCCACATCACCATTTATTGCAAGAGCAGGAAAAGCCTATCTTGAGTTGCCTCCATCCTCTACAATCAATTCTTATGCTATAAGACGAATAGACAACACATCAATCGGAACAATACCCCTGACTCTCGAAAAGGGAATTCTAATATATGACTTAATGGGAAGAAAGCTCAAGAGGCCCAATAAAGGCATATATATAATAAATGGACACAAAGTCGCACTATAATATAAATGCAAACCTAATACAACACCCATGAAAACCAAAAACAAAAAGAATTATGTACCACCTCAGATGGCCATAATTACAGTTCAACCTTGCGAAATGCTTGCTACTAGCAATATATTAAACACTCACAACTGGCAAGGAGACGAAGAAGACTTTACACGTGGACGACGTGGACGGTGGGGCAATCTATGGGATGAGTCCAAACAATAATTAGTTGCTAACAGCAGCTACCACTTCCTCCGTTTTCTCAAAGGGAACAGCACTTTAGTACCTTTAATGCGTTTAGCATACTCTGGACGTTCGGCAATGAACGACACTATATGGCGTTTGCGCTTATCTTCGTGTAATTCATTTACGTTTATGAGTATACCCGTTTCCTCCACTTCGCCAAACTCATGATTAATAGCCGTACCAAAGACAAGCATTGTTGGAGATAGATTCATGTAAGCATTTACTAAGGGGGGGATATTACACCCGCGCTTGCGAACCTCAGCATTGAGAATACGATAATCAAGTTTGAAGTCATCTTCTATAAAAAGTTCGCGAAACAATTTAGGGTTATGTTCCATAAACAATGGATGATATGCACTCACCAAATGACAGCGATCACCAAAGTGTTTGTCGAGGAAATAGAGTATCATATCGCGAGCCAGACGATCATAAGATGGATACATTGTCATTTTACCAAAGAAAAATTCAGCGTCATCAAGTACGACCGTAAGCGCGGCCAATCCATCAAAAAGATTGTCTAATGCAAAGAGCCCCTTTGTATCAGTGCGCGAAGCTTGATATTCTACAGCCACGAAAGATCGGCCCAGCTCCAAAGTGCGAGGTAAGAAGTCACAGATAAACTCCTCTGAGAAGTGAAACATATGCGATGTAGCCAAGATGGGCTGCCCCTTGTCATCAAATTTGGCATCGGACCCATGAAGATATCTATAACCACCTATAATTTCTTCTGCATCGGGATTCCATACGACAAGTTGCTTATAGGGAACTTCCATAGTATCATATTCATCAATATCAACTCCTAAGCCTGTACCGCCACCACCAGCACGAAAGGCAATTTCACGCAAGCGTCCTATTTCCTTCATTACATTAGGCGAGTTATGCGCATCAATGATATAAAGTTCATTACCACCACGATTAGTGTGCCGCAATAATTTGTTTGCAGTAAGCTCGGCTCTAAGAAGCTCCTTACCAATGGGATCAATTATCTGTTCCATCTTATTCTATAACATCGAACAATATAGCATCGGCAATATATAGTTCTCAAATTCATGCAAAGATAATGATATTTTTCATAAAACGGCATATGCCTCTGCAAAAAGTAGGGCAATTCTTTACAGAGGCATATATCACCAATTACTATTACAATTATAAAAAACACTTACTCCATATAGAAGAGTTCAGGAAGAGGTATAGAAACAGGTGAATTATCGGGATTGGTTTCCATAATATCGGCCATATAAGCCCACCATTTCTGCACAATAGGATTGTCACCCATATCTTGTGAGCCACCCTCTCCCTTCACTTTCTGGCAGGCAAAAAGGATATTGGTATCTCTGTCCCAATAAATGGAGTAATCATACACTCCATTTTCTGACAGCAACTTTTTCAACTCTGGCCATATGGCAGCATGGCGACGCTCGTACTCTTCCTCACAGCCAGGCTTGAGGAACATCTTAAAGGCTTCTCTTCTCATTTTGTCTTAGATTTTTATGGTTAATATAGTTCGCGTGTAAACAATTTGTCTATTATGGAATAATCGTTCCTCGGAATTCCCCATGCACATCGCTACCGACATAGAATCCTGGTTGGGTGGGCTGGTTATAGGCTACGTTCTGAGTGGCTATACTGATACGATAGACGGGGTCGTGAAGGAAAGTATGCAGGCGATAGTCCGTAGGTATGGTAGACATGTAGAGGCGCAAGGCTTTGTTATCCTGCGTACGCACGAGCACCTCTTCGCGCCAGTCGCCCAAGATATCGGCATGAACACAAGGATTCGACTTCGACCCATTAATACGGGAACAGCCATCGAACTGAGCCAATACGAGACACGAGTCTGCTTCCCATACATACTTGCTTACCCGAGTGCCATCAAGCAGTTCACGCAGTAAGTCACCATCCCACCATACGGCCATATTGTTTGAGAGTCCCTTTACACGGGCTGCGGTAACCTCACCTGCTAAGTTACGTATGCCTCCCGATGCAAGGCTCCACATCTCCACTCCAGGATAGCGCGGATCGATATCGGCTGCCATACAGCGCCCCACATCCTCTCCACTCGGATATTGGTGAATGATACGACCTGTGCGAGCATCGCGTAGCGTAGAGCCATCGCGTCTATTCTCATGGCATGCCCACACCTGAAGTTGAGTACTATCGGGGTAGAAAGCTGTCATATGAAGCGCATCACCATGCCCTAACCCCGTGGAGTAGAGTCCACTGCCATCGTGATCAATGGTACACGAGCCATACACAATCTCATCGCATCCGTCACCATCTACATCACCTACACGAAGGTTATGATTGCCCTGCCCAGAATAAGCTTTCCACTCGGGCTGATAGGAGTCGAACACCCAACGCTGGTGCAAACTGTCGCCATCCCAATCAAAAGCAGCCAATACTGTGCGGGTATAATATCCTCGGCACATCACTACCGAAGGGCGTTGTCCATCAAGATATGCCACACATGCCAAAAAGCGATCGCTACGGTTCGCTTTATCATCGCCCCACCCTCTCACGTCACCACGCTCAGGTACGTAATCAATAGTGTGCAACGCCTCACCCGTAAGGCCTGAAAATACGGTAAGGTATTCATTACCACTTACAATCCGTCCTTGCATAGCAGGAGCAGGTGCCCACCGACGACGATTATTGTCACGAGGCGGCTGGCGACGCAGTATCGTGTCGGGTAATGAGCGGCGTTCAAAACGGTCACGATTATCGGCCTTCCACATATTCATCTGATTCTGACGACGGCGGGATGCAGCTGTATCACCCACTTCGCGGTAGTCGGCAAAGGCATCGCCAATGACCTTGCCCATACCATCTATCGTACCGTCAGAAGTGCGCATCACGACCTCTGCCTTATTATCGCCATCGAGGTCGAACACCATAAATTGCGTATAGTGTGCACCTGCACGGATATTGGGCCCGAGGTCAATGCGCCACAGCCGCTCTCCCGACAAACGATAGCAGTCAAAGAGCACATTACCCGTGTATCCATCGTGCGCATTATCGTGCGCGTTCGATGGGTCCCACTTCAGCACAACCTCATACTCCCCGTCGCCATCCACATCACCGATGCTGGCATCACCAGCCGAATAGGTATAGCCACGTCCGTCGGGAGTAGTACCCGATTGCGGACAATAGAGCGGTATCTCAATATACCCCACAGGAGCCTGAGCCGCTAGTATAAAGCTTCCCGAAAGGGCATCTTCGCCGCCTCTTACTGGACGCACTTCATACAGCACATCCCCTTCGGGGAGGGCAGTATCCAAATACCACGTCTTGCCTGTGACGGGGCGTGAGGTGATTTTCTTTCCATTGCGATAGATATCAAACTCAATCTCTCTGGGATCGTTCTCCAGATATCTCCACGAGACGAAAGCCTTATCATTACTTTCCTTCACTACGGCTACGCCACGTCCGAGACGTTCACCGACAAGCGAGTCGGCATAACGAGGCTGTGCAGCCAGCATGGTAGCACACATCACTCCCATTACCAGCATACCTAACTTTTTCATACTTACAGTTTTATGTATAACACCTTTTTTCAGTATCTTAAAATGCCACCCATAGCTCGGGGTTCATACTCTGCTTGTCCTTACGCAACTGAAACTGCATCGTATAGTTCCCAGTTGCATCTTTACCCACCTGTCCGAGCGCTTCATGTATCTTCACCTTGTCACCCTTCTTCACCTTCAGCGCTGTCAAGTTGAAGTAAGCCGATATGTATTGTCCGTGGCGCAACATCACGATGTACGACCCTGGCACCTGCGGATGCTCGAATACAAACGATACGGTGCCGTCGAATACTGCTCTTGCCGAGCAGCCCTGCAGCCCACGCACATCCACACCGTGACTGTTAAATTTTACATTCTTGAGTCCGTCTACATGATTGATACCATAGTGTGAGGTCAACAGATACGACCCTGTTATAGGTACGGGTAGACGGCCCTTGTTACTCTCGAAGGAACCCGAAAGTTTTCTATCGGCAGCACTCTCCTTATATGCTGGCATCGCCTTGCCAGGTTTTCCCGTAGTGGGTTCTTCGTTCTTTTCCTCCTTCTTACGCTGTTCAGCCTCCTGCGCACGCAGTTCCTCCTCGATGATACGCTCTATCTGTTCATTTAGTTTGTCTCGATCGCGCTGCTGACGTGCAATGCGACTGCGTATATCCTTCTGCTTTTTCTTCAGTCCTGCCACAAGTTTGTTCTGCTCTGCCAACTGTTTATCGAGCACCTTCTGCTCCTCTTTCCGCTTGGCCAACAACTCCTTCTTGGCTTCACGAGTCTGCTCCAACTCCACACGCTTGTTTTCCAATTCCAGTTGTTGCGCCATCAGCTGCTCACCCTGTTTCTGTTGGAATCCAGAGTACTCGCGTAGATACCTCATACGGCGCACCATCTGATTGAACGACTCGGCCGAGAAGAGAAACATCAGTTTGTTCTCAAAGGTATTCTTACGGGGCATCATCTGCAGCGCCTGTGCATAGTGCTCACGTCGACGTTCCAGTTCCACTTGCAATGTCTGCATCTGCTCCTCTATGCTTTTCAGCTCGCGGTCAATGGTCCTTACATCAGCATCCAAGCGATCCACAAATTGCTTTTGTTTCTTGATTTGTGCCGACAATGCCGACAACTGGGCCAACTGCCCGTCGACATCTTTCTGGGCCGATGAAAGCAGTTTGCGCGACTCACTGAGCTGCTGCTCCAGTTTCTGTCGTTGGTTCTCCATCTCCTTCACCTTCGGATTGGTCTGCGCATAGGTAAAGGTCAAGGCACACAGGACAATGATATAACAGAACAAGCGCTTCATTTCAGAACATTTAATATCGACATCAATTCTTCCATCTCTACCTCCTTGTAGCGCGACAGGTCGATGCCGCTCTTCCATGCCGTATCAGTATGCGAAATGCCGCTCAAGGCGATATTTGCTCCTATCATACGCGATGAACCCGATACCGAGACATCGAAGGTTGTGGGGAAACTCTGCCCACCTATCATGTCGAACATATCGTACTGCCAAATGGCTTCGTATTGGCTCAGCCCTAGGCGTGTCTGCTGCAACTGTTTATAAGCCTCATCGGTATAAAAATAGCATTTGAGCATACGCTGTCGGGCTGGCTCTATGCACTGCTGGGTGGCAGTAACTGGGATATCGAAGTCCTCTGGATGTTCCCATGCTTTCGCTTTGCCAGGGATAAAAAGACGGTTCCAGAAGAGCGCCTGTACTGTCGTGAAGTCGGCCCCGATGCTACTGAGCATACCCGATGCATACTCTATCCTGGTATATCGCTTACCCACGCGGTCCACGATGTAGGCTGCCGTGGAGGTGAACTCCACACAAGCCACCTCCATCAACCCCAGTGCGGTGAAGGTCATCTGCACCGCTTCATCGCGCCGCATCTTGAGCTTACCTTTCACTGTCAGTGAGCGCCCCTCATAGGTCAGCTTCACTGCAGTGCGTGCGGTAATCGTGGTCAATCCTGGCTGCGGCTTGGCCAACTCGGCAATCTGCTCATAGTGCTGTTGCTTAATACGTGCGGCCTTATTCTCAGCATGGCGCCCCGTGCGACATCCTGCCAGCAAGATCATCACCATCAGCACCATAAAGGTGTATTGATGTCTTTTTCGGCTTACAATATTCATTCAATCAGTTTTTTCAGTTTCACTTTCTTTTCCAGTCTCTCCTCTATTGTCTCGGTCTGGCGCTGCAGGTCAAGTGCCTGCTTCCAGTAGACGAACGCCCGCTGCACATCACCTAGTTTGTAGCAGATATCGCCCGCGTGCTCATAAAGCACATCACTCGGGACCGAATCGGCTGCCAGTGCCTGCTCCATATATTCGAGTGCCTCCTCGTAGCGTTCCTGCTTGTAAAGAATCCACGCGTAAGTGTCGAGATAGGTAGCATTGTTCGGTTCGGCCTTGACAGAACGCAGGCTCATCTGCTCGGCCCTGTCAAGCTGCTTCCCCTCTTCTGAGAGAAAGTAGGCATAGTTATTGAGTACCAATATGTTCGAGGGATTATACACCAATGCCGAGTCGTAGCACAGATAGGCTTCTTCGAGCCGGTCGATCTGCTGATACAAATCGCCCATCACAGTATATATATCCGACACCAGCTCCGTGCTGCTCTCCTTAGTCACTTGTGCCGTTGCCTTTCTATAGGTATCCAGTGCCTCTTCGTAGCGTTCTTTCTGATATAGTCCTATGCCCTTGTAGTAATAGAATTCGAGAACCTCAGGCGTATAGTCAATAGCCGTAGAGCACATTGCAATAATCTCGTCGATATCGTTGCGCCTTGCCGCATAGGATAGCAGTTGCAAGCGCGCCTGTATGTGATCGGGCTCTACCTCAAGCATACGCAGCAACACAGGACGCACTCGCTCCTCGGGCTGTTTCAGTATAAGCATGTATTGCACACAGACATGCCCTAGCTTAGCCGAACGTTGCGGTTGTTGCATGGCACGATTAAAAAGGTCCATTACGTAGGCGCTATCGGTTTTCTCACTGATAAGCTGCAGCATCATCTTCACCTTCGTATCCTCATCCACAGAGGAGGTCATCATCACCGAATCCACCATAGAGTGATACCCTACTGTATCGGCCACCTGTTTATGATACTGCACCAACGCAATCTTGGCAGCCCCATTGTCGGGTTCCTCGGCCAGTACCTCCTGCAGCACAGGGAGCGCATCGCCTTCGCGGCCATTCTCCATATACATACTCGCCAACGCCACCCGATAATAGCTATTCTCAGGATATTCGGCCGCCAGCGCCTCCATTTCACCGAAGGCACCTTCCTTGTCACCCATGAGCAAATAGTTACGCGACTTCTCCATCGTGATAGCCTCGGACTTGCCAATGAGATTCTCCAAGCGTTTCAGTGCATCTATTACCTTATCATACTGTTGCGTATGGTTATACAGTCCCACCAATGCCGACAGCAGTTCTCCGTTGCGTTTAGGGAAGCGCTGCTGCATCTCCTCCAGCACGGCTACGGCCTTGTCAAATTCACGATTGGTCTGATAGTACGATGCCAGCGTCTGCCAGTACCAATAGTTGTCAGGCTCACCCTCTACGGCATGGAGCAATGCATCAAGCGCCTTATCCTTCTGGCCCAAGTAGAAGTAGTACGTAGCCATCTTGTACAGTGCCGATGGTGCCTCAGGGCAGATATCCAGGCAATGGGTGAGCATACCGAATGCCTCGTCGTAGCAGCCCTGCTGCTCAAATCTTACGGCCTCCAGATAGTAGTACTCATACCTGCGCTGGTCTTCCACAGAGAGCGTCACACCCTCCTCGGGTACCACCGCAGCCCTCCGTGCCGTACCGCACGATACAAGTAACACGGCTAGCGCCAACCATATATACCGAAAATGATACACTTTACAGAACTGTCAATTATGCATTCACATTGTGAAGTGATTTATCAACTTCTTCACACTCCCGTATGCCCAAAGCCACCCGCTCCGCGCTCGGTCTCTGAGAGGATCTCCACGGCCTCCCACTCCACCTGCGCGTGACGTGCCACCACCATCTGCGCTATGCGCTCGCCATCTTCAATTACGAATTCCTCGGCCGAAAGATTCACCAATATCACACACACCTCGCCACGGTAGTCGGCATCGATGGTCCCTGGCGAATTAAGCACCGTGATGCCCTTCTTCAGGGCCAATCCGCTACGCGGACGCACCTGTGCCTCATACCCTTCGGGCAGAGCAATGAAAAGTCCCGTAGGTACCAGACAGCGCTGCAAGGGTTTCAGCACGATAGGTTCAGCAAGGTTGGCATGCAAATCCACACCAGCCGACAGTTCGGTTGCGTATGCAGGTAACGCATGGTGCCCACGGTTGATTATCTTTACTTTTGTCATCATTTCTGAACTTATATGTTTTAGTTTGCGAAAATACGCATTTTATACGACATCACCATACTTTAAGGCGAAAAACTTGCAATAAAAATAGCCCATTCCACACAACGGAATGGGCAGGAAATAAAGTAATACAGGAACGCATAGCTAAGCCACCATACGGGTAATCCATATCCACAGCGGAGCGGTAAGCACGAACATGAGGATGCTGAAGGCGAGCGTGGAGGTTCCTGTGCGCACGTACTGCTGGTAGCGGCTGCCGATGATGATGCCCGAGAAAGCAGGGGGCAGGGCACCGGCAAGCACCATCATCTGTAGCTTCATGGGTTCCATCTTGAATATCAATCCAATGACGAGCAAGACTGCCGGCATGAGGAGGAGTTTGAAGCAGGTATTGTAGAGCACCTCTTTGTCTAATTGGAATTTCATTCCTGAGAGGGTCAGACCCGCTGCAAAGACGGCTACACCGGAATTTGCTTTGGCGATAAGCTCGAAGTTGGGCTCAAGGATTGGAGGAAACTTTATCCCCAGTAGTACCAAGATTACGGCGAGGATGGGTGCCCAACACACTGGAGCTTTTAGGGCATCGAGCACAGGATTGCTCCTTTTGCCTCCGTCTGCATCCTTGGAACCATCGTTCTTTCCCGCATTGAGCAATGCCATGCCAATGGGGATGCTGATGGCATTGACAACGATGGAGACAATGGCTATCACTAGCCCTGTGGAAGCAGTATTGCCATAGATGGGGCCGAGTACGGCAAAGCCGAGGAAACCGATGGTGGGCGAGCCAGTGATGAGGGCACTCACCGCTGCCTCACTTTTGCTGTGCTTGAAAATCTTGTAAGTAGAAAAGTAGGAAAAAAGGAACAATCCTACTAATACGACCAAACTAATGACGAGCAATTTGCCATCATCAAACAACATTGAACGATCGGCCTTGACGATGGATACAAACAAAGCCGCCGGTAAGGCATAGGTGAGTACAAGTTTGTTGAAAATCTGTGCATTGCTTGATGAGAATACACCACGCTTACCTGCCATATAGCCCAACGCCATGATGACGAAAATGGGGAGAATGTCTTTGATAAGGATGTCGAGCATAATCTTTCCTTTCTTTGGTTTGCCGGAGAACTCCGAGGGCTCAGAGCCCCCAGAGAACTCCGACTAATGGTTAAACAATCACTTCTGCGGGGCCACCGTCTTCGGATTCAGATTCCCAATATGTCCACTCTCGGTACCCACAGCAGGGTCAATGACGCAGTTGATGAGGGCAGGACGATGCGAGGTGAGGGCGGCGGTGAGTGCCGTGCGCAATTCGTCGGGCGTGGTAGCATTGTAGGCAGTGCCACCGAAGGCCTCTATCAACTTGTCGTAGCGGGCATTGGGAGTGAGCGACGTGGGCGACGGATCTGCACCGCCTCCGAGGTTGGGGTCGTTGCCACGGTATATGCCGCCATTGTTGAACACCACCACGGTGACGGGCAATCGGTAGCGGCAGATGGTCTCGATCTCCATACCACTGAAGCCGAAGGCGCTGTCGCCCTCGATAGCCACGACCTGACGACCACTGGTGACGGCTGCCGCTATGGCATAGCCCATGCCGATACCCATGACGCCCCATGTGCCGCAGTCGAGGCGCAGGCGCGGACGGTACATATTGATGACGTTGCGCGTGTCGTCGAGCGTGTTGGCACCCTCGTTCACCACGTAGATGTCTTTATAGCCGTCGAGCACATCGCTCACTGCCTTCAGAGCGTTGAAGTAGTTCATCGGCGAGGTCAGCGTAGTGAGCTTGGCCTGCATCTTGGCCACGTTGGTCTGCTTCACCGCATCGATGGCATCGCGCCATGCCTGTGGGCAGTGGATGTTGAAGTTGTCCATCTTGGCAATCATCACATCGAGCGACGAAACGATGTCGCCCACCACAGGAGCGGCAATGGGGCGGTTGCTGTCAATCTCTTCCGGCTCGATGTCGAGCTGGATGAATTGCGCCGCGGGGTTCCACTTCTTGCCCTTGCCGTGGGTGAGGAGCCAATTGAGGCGGGCGCCCACGAGCATCACCACATCGGCCTGACCGAGCACGAGGCTACGGGCCGAGGCGGCACACTGGGGATGGTCGTCGGGCAAGAGTCCCTTGGCCATCGACATGGGCAGGAAGGGAATGCCCGTGCGCTCCACGAAGGTACGCAGCTCCACTTCGGCTTGTGCGTATGCCGCGCCCTTGCCAATGATAATAAGGGGCTTCTGTGCCGAAGCAAGCAGTTTGAGGGCCCGCTTCACCGAGCCGGAGCAGGGGTATTGCTTGGGGGCAGGGTCTACAGGAGCAAAGAGCGACGCCTGGGCAGCCTGAGCATCCATCGTTGCACTGAGCATGGCGGTGGTGATATCAAGGTACACGCCACCCGGACGACCCGACACGGCAGTGCGTATGGCACGTGCCACACCTACGGCAATGTCCTCAGGGCGGTTGATGCGGTAGGCAGCCTTGGCAAAGGGCTTGGCCACGTTCATCTGGTCGAGTCCCTCATAGTCGCCCTGCTGCAGGTCAATGATATTGCGGTCGCTGGAGCCGCTGATCTGTATCATCGGGAATCCGTTGATGGTGGCAGCAGCCAATGCCGTAAGACCGTTGAGGAAACCCGGGGCCGACACCGTGAGACAGATGCCCGGCTTGCGGGTAAGGTAGCCACTGATGGCAGCAGCATTGCCAGCCGACTGTTCGTGGCGGAATCCGATGTAGCGAATGCCCACCTCCTGAGCGTGGCGGGCGAGGTCGGTGACGGGGATGCCCACGACACCATAGATCGTGTCTACGCCATTCATCCTTAGAGCATCGACCATGAGGTGCATGCCGTCGGTAAGCGTAGCTTGGGGGTTATTGGTGATATAGTCCATGATTATGCAATTCTGAATTTTGAATGCTGAATTCTCGGAGGCTCGGAGGATTCAGAGAGCTCGGAGAACTCTGAGAATTCAGGCTATTTGGATAAAACTATGCGGTCTTGCAGACGACTTGTTTCTTGCGCAACGCTGCAATCTCGTCGGCCGTGTAGCCAATCTCGCGGAGCACCTCGTCGGTGTGTTCGCCCAATGCGGGAGCGGGCTTCACCTCGGGAGTATAGCTTGAGAACTTGGGCGGACAGCCGATGGTGAGGAACTTGCCACGGCCGGGCTGGTCGACCTCGACGATGGTGCCGCACTTGCGCAGCGACTCGTCCTCGGCAATCTCCTTCATCGTGAGCACAGGTCCGCAAGGCACGCCGGCCTTGCCCAGAGTCTCCACGATTTCCATCTTCTCACGAGTGATGGTGTAGGCTTCCACAGCGGCGTAGATCTCCTCCTTGATTTTGTTGCGGGCCGCAGGTGTATTGTACTTGGGATCGTTGGCCCATTCGGGGTGTCCGATGGCAGCGGCAGCAGCGGCAAAGGGCTTCGCCTCGTTCTGCAACACGATATAGACGAAGGCACCGGGGTCGGTCTCCCAGCCCTTGCAACGGTAACACCATCCCATCACCTGACCACCTTCGACATTACCGCCACGAGGCACGGTGTCGCCAAACTTCTCGTTCGGGTATTGAGGGAAGTGCTCCAGCACGCCAGTATGTTCGAGGATAAGCTGGTCGCGCAGCTTCACACGGCAGAGGTTGATGACAGCGTCCTGCATCGACTGCTCCACGAAGCACCCCTCGCCCGTCTTCTCGCGCTGCATCAGTGCAGCCAGCAAACCGATGAGTAGGTGCATACCCGTATTGCTGTCGCCCAAGGCGGCACCCGACTGGGTGGGCATATTGTAGTCGCCCTTCCACCAACCTGTAGTGGCAGCCGCGCCGCCAGCACACTGTGCCACCGGCTCGAAGGCCTTCACCGAGGCGAAGGGTGAGTCGTCGTTGAATCCCTTGATGGTGCCGTAGATGACACGCGGGTTGATTTTATGTACCTCCTCCCACGAGAAGCCCAGCTTGGCTACGGCGCCCGGGTGCAGGTTCTCCACAAAGATGTCGGCCGTCTTGAGCAGGCGCGTAAGCACCTCCTTGCCCTCGGGCGACTTCATATCCAGCTCGATGGAACGCTTGTTGCAGTTGAGCTGCAGGTAGTAGAGGCTATCCATGCCCGGATAGTCGAGAAGCTCGGTACGTGTAGGGTCACCGAGCCCCACACGCTCAATCTTGATGACATCGGCGCCAAGCCACGCCAACATCTGTGTACACGAAGGACCCGACTGTACTTGGGTCCAGTCAATGACTTTAATACCTTGCAATGGTGCTGTCATACGATAATCTCCTATTGATATTAAGGGTTAAACTTTGGTTTTCTTCATACAGCATCATCAACAAGCGTTCTTTGAAGATGTTTTCGGGCAAACGCATATTTGAAGAGAATACAACATTACGCTCGAAAGATTAACAGTTGCAACAGGAAAAGGCACAGAGGAGGGAAAGTCGCATACTTATTGCATATTTTAGCGCCAGCAACAGATTTATGCAGTTTTTCTGAATATAAAAAGCATATAACAGAGAAGAAATGGTATAAAAGATGAATAATAATCAGCAAAAAACATTGTGCGTGTCTCTTTTTTATGTAATTTTGCAGCCGTATTAGAAAATAGGTATAAGTTTTTAGGTAAAAGATTGTTCTACAAAAGAAGATTCCAGCCAATATGGATGCAAACAATATTA
>JAZNYG010000095.1:0-30819 GCA_045594245.1 Bacteroidaceae bacterium | reverse complement strand
TGCTTCTCCATCATGAGATAGAGCTTGTGCATCGGATACTGCCATGTTCCGTACTTCTGCTGATAGTAGCTCAGCGGTTTCAACAAACGAATCATTACGATTCCACAATCATGATTCAACGGTTCCATTGTTTTCTTTTTTCTTCTAAAAAAACTAACTATTACCTATTAAAAACATCCCCTTACAGCGACCGGCAAAGACAACTGTAAAGGGAAACCTAAAAACTCATGTATTAAAAAAGAAGAGTGACACTGCTGTGAATCCTCAATACGAGAATTCTTCGACAGCCATTTATCAGACAAGTACGACATAACGCAATGACACTTTTTGTTCGTGCAAAATTACAAATAAAAATCCATACTTCGAACTAATAACACCTATTATATTTAAAATAATTTTCACATTTCACACCACCCAATATTGTATCGAAAAAACTTCCCGTTTTATTTGGCAGTTAGCGCAAAATATTCTACTTTTGCAACCGCATTTTCAGCCAAGCCAAGCACCGGGCTTATGACAGGCCGAAATAGCTCAGTTGGTAGAGCAACGCATTCGTAATGCGTAGGTCGCGGGTTCGAGTCCCGCTTTCGGCTCAGACTCCCCTTAGGACGTTAAAAAAAACGTTTCAACCACCTTCCTATCATCTTTATTCCGTAGGAAAAACAATTTCCGAGAGAGAGCGTCACCACTTCCTGAATTCATCTTATAAGACAAAAAAAATCCTCGACAAAATCGAGGATTTAATTTATAAAATGGGATGTCCCTATTCGTAGTGAAACTCGCCAAACTCGCTATGGATGTCTAGTTGCTTCTTTTCGCTAGCCTCTACATATCCAACAATCTGCGCATCAACACCAAAGCTTTTACTAATTTCAATGATACGCTGTGCCTTATCTGCAGGAAGATATAATTCCATTCGGTGTCCCATATTGAAAACCTTATACATCTCAGTCCAATCTGTATGACTCTCTTCCTGAATAGTTTTAAAGAGCGGGGGCACAGAGAACATATTATCCTTAACAACATGCAAATTGTCTATAAAGTGCAATATCTTGGTTTGTGCGCCACCCGAACAATGTATCATGCCATGGATATCATGTCGCATTTCATTAAGTATCTGCTTAATGACGGGAGCATAAGTACGAGTTGGAGAAAGCACGAGTTTACCCGCATCAAGCGAACTCCCCTCAATGTTATCGGTCAAGTGCTTAGTTCCAGAATAAACAAGCTCATCAGGTACAGCACAGTCATAGCTCTCTGGATACTTCTCAGCCAAATACTTAGCAAACACATCATGCCGTGCACTTGTAAGCCCATTACTACCCATACCACCGTTATACTCCTTTTCATAAGTTGCCTGACCATATGAAGCAAGGCCAACAATAACATCGCCTGCCTGTATATTACCATTATCGATGACATCACTGCGCTTCATACGACAAGTCACCGTACTATCCACAATAATGGTACGTACAAGGTCTCCTACATCAGCAGTTTCGCCGCCTGTAGCATATACACCTACGCCCATCTCGCGCAACTCAGACAGCAATTCGTCAGTACCATTAATGATTGCAGATATCACCTCACCTGGAATCAATAATTTATTGCGGCCAATAGTCGATGAGACCAAGATATTATCTGTAGCGCCAACACACAATAGATCATCAATATTCATAATAAGTGCATCTTGTGCGATACCCTTCCAAACACCAAGGTCCCCAGTCTCCTTCCAATACATATAAGCCAAAGAAGACTTAGTACCAGCACCATCGGCATGCATTATGTTACAGTACTCTTCATCACCACCCAAAAGGTCAGGGATAATCTTGCAGAATGCGTTGGGGAATATACCCTTGTCGATATTTTTGATAGCATTGTGTACATCTTCCTTCGAAGCCGATACTCCACGCATCATATAACGTTGATTGCTCATGTTACAAGTAAAGAATAATTAGCTATATTTTTTTTGCAAAATTAATGCAAGACAAGCGAAAACGCAAATTTATTTGCCGTTTTCCAAATCATATTTCATTTTTCGCATCAACAGTCAAGCGAATAAAGCAGATTCGCATGATTTAAGTCTTTGCCCCATAGTCTATAAAGCCCCAAAATGACATACCATCTTATCCGTATGATTTTGCCGTACAAATTTCGTGTTTTTAGGAATTATCTATACCTTTGCAATATATAATGATTAACTCCAATATTTTATTGATTATGCAATACGATGTATTTATAACTTATAACGCCAAAGATAAAAAATTAGCAGAAACAATCTGCATGAATTTTGAAAGTAATGGAATAAAGTGTTTCCTTGGTTGCAGAGACATACCTACGGGACAAGTATTATCAACCGCATCATTGAAGGCCGTAGAAGAAAGCCGCATGTTACTGGTCATTTATTCGCAGAATTACAGTACCACGCCACAGATTAATCGTGAAATAGAGAAAGCCACAAAAAGAGACATTCCTGTTCTCACCGTTGGACAAGAAAATAGAGAGGAACTACAAAAAGAGACCGAGAGATATATTGGTTGGATCAAGAAGCTGATATTCACCAATAATCTGCTTGCATCTGAAGTTACAACACAACAGCCAGAGCCACAATCTAATGTTCATGACAATAATGGAGAGGCATACACCGCAGGCAGCAATCTAGAACAAAGCGCAACACCAATCAAAGTAAACGAACCTACACATGAGGATTCGTATGGATATTCGTCATACGTGGCCCCAGCAACAGAGAATGACTATACATCAAGTCACGAAGAGGAGATTACCCCAACAGAAATAAAAGATGAGGCTCCCCTTCTTACGGAGAAAAAAGATACTGAAGAGACCATCACACCCGAAGACTGTTATCTTAAAGCAGAAGCTTATTATTATGGAAATGGTGTAAGGCAAAGCTACTACGAAGCTGTAAAGTGGTATACCCAAGCGGCCGAAATGGGACATGCTGACGCACAATGCGACTTGGGTAATTGCTATTATTACGGCGAAGGCCTCCCCGAGAACTATGAGCGTTCTGTATATTGGTACGAAAAAGCCGCGGAACAAGGCAATGTACGTGCCTTATACAATCTCGGGAACTCCTATTATTATGGCGAAGGAGTAACGCGCAATGTGGATACCGCTATTGCATATTACGACCGTGCAGCAGATTTGGGAAGCGTACAAGCAGAAGAGCGTTTAGAAGAAATAGGTGCTCACCGTTAAATCTGGAATAGAAACCTCAAAAAAACACCATCATGAAAAAGAATATGATACGTATATTGGCGGTATGGGTCATAGGAATAATCAGCGCCACAGCTACGGCCACTGAATTAACCAATCGATTAGGTGCAATACCCGCCGTGAGCGATATAAAAGCACTGCAATCGACCGACGAGCTTGAAAAACTTGTATGCTTCATCGAGCAACAATTAGACTGGAGCAACATGGATGAGGGTATATTTAGGCAACGCATCATCATCAAACACAGGGGATTCGATTGTCCAACCGTAATGGTCACCGAGGGATACGGTGCCGCCTATGCCCTACACCCTGACTATCAAGAAGAGCTATCGACTCTACTTGAAGCCAACTTAGTATTCGTAGAACACCGCTATTTCCTTGAGTCTACGCCAACGCCCTGCGACTGGAGTCATCTTACCGTAGTAAATTCGGCTGGCGACTACCACCACATACGCAACATTTTGCGTGAAGTATACCCAGGAAAGTGGTTCACAACAGGCATTAGCAAGGGTGGACAAACAACAATGTTCTATCGTACATTCTATCCTGACGATGTGGATGGTTCGGTATCCTATGTCGCGCCACTCAACAAATCACTTGAAGATGGACGTCACGAGCCTTTTATTAATCAAGCAGGTACCCCCGAACAACGTGCTAGGATTCAGGAGTTTCAACTAGAGACGCTCAAACGCCGAGCCACCCTTCAACCGATGTTCGCTGATTATTGTACCCGAAAAGGTTACACTTTCCGAGTACCTATCAGCGAGATTTTTGATTTGGCCGTACTGGAATATTCATTTGCATTTTGGCAATGGGGTGATGACACCGAACAGATACCTACTCGCACGGCCTCCGACAGCCTCTACTACAACCACCTAATTGACAAGTGTGAGCCAAGTTACTTTGCACAACAGACCCCCTACACGTCATTTAATGTACAAGCCATGCGTGAACTAGGCTACTATGGGTACGATACAGAACCTTTTGAAAAACATCTTTCAATACCTCAGACAGAAGGCTATATGCGTCGTGTTATGATCCCCGACTCTCTCACCTACATCGAATTTGACAGTAACCTCTACGAACGCACCAATACCTTTCTAAAAGAGAACGATTTGCCCATGATGTTTATTTATGGAGAATATGATCCTTGGTCGGCAACAGGAGTAACATGGCTTGATGATAAAAAACATATTCATGTGTTTGTAGAACCTGGCGGTTCACACAAAGCACGTATAAGTACCATGCCCGAGGATATCCAAAAGAAAATTAAAAAGATACTAAAAAGTTGGACAAAGTAACACCAACTAACAATTACAACAATGCTACAACTACGCAATCTTGACATTGGCTACCGGGATGACGAAAAGCAACATATTGTAGCTGAAACTCTCAACGCTTCACTACCTCATGGTATACTTACTTGCCTAATAGGAACTAATGGAGTAGGAAAATCTACACTGATGCGTACAATGGCAGCATTCCAACCGCCATTGAGAGGCAAAGTCTACATTGACGAGAAGTCTATTGATGAATACTCATCAAAAGAGCTCTCCGAGCGCATAGGAGTGGTGCTTACAGAAAAGAATATGCCAGCAGACTTAACCATTGAAGAGATTGTCGGAATGGGGCGTTCACCATACACCAATTTCTGGGGAACGCTTACTGAGGATGATACCAAGATTATAAACAATGCCATTAACCTTGTAGGAATCGACCATTTACGTCATCGCAAAATATACCAAGTAAGCGACGGAGAGCGACAAAAAGCTATGATTGCCAAGGCTCTGGCACAACAAACACCAATCATCTTTCTTGACGAGCCAACAGCATTTCTTGATTATCCGAGCAAGATTTCCATAATGCAACTACTACGTCGTTTAGCACATGAGCAACAAAAGCTCATAATACTCTCCACACACGATTTAGAAATTGCCTTTCAGACTGCTGATACGATTTGGATATTACAGCGAACAGGATTACATACTGGTACATTGGATGAATTGTCACGCAATGGATCCATCTCCACCTTTCTTGACAGCGATGAGCTATATTACGACACCGACACGCATCGTATCAACTTAAAAGATCACTCTTTGAGAAGATCTTAAGGAACTCCTGCATGTATCAAAAAGGCATATCCGATACACCTCCCATTGGGAATGGGTTATCAGCTGGAGGTGGGGGAACAGGCGGCATACCAATATATTCTTCATTAGACTTGACAGTTGTACGCCTGTTCATTTTAGAACCCAAAACCGCATCATCCGGCAATGGAGTTAAACTATCGTCCTGTAGATTCTGAAAACGAGCATAATTACCGACAAAACGTAAGCGAACATCACCCACCGCACCATTTCGATGCTTAGCTATGATGATTTCGGCTACACCATGCAAGTCATTACCCTTCTCGTCTTGAAAAATTTTATAATACTCAGGACGATGAATAAAGCAAACAATATCAGCATCCTGCTCAATGGCTCCAGACTCACGGAGGTCGCTCAACTGAGGACGTTTTCCCTCAATACCTTCACGACTCTCCACGCCACGATTGAGCTGACTCAAAGCGATGATTGGAATATTCAGTTCCTTAGCTAGCCCCTTAAGCGAACGGGATATTGTACTCACCTCCTCTTGGCGGCTACCAAACGATGCCCCCGAAGCATTCATCAATTGCAAATAATCGATGATAATCAACTTAACACCATGTTCACGTACCAATCGACGCGCCTTCGTTCGTAATTCAAATATTGAAAGAGACGGAGTATCATCTACATAAAGCGGTGCATCAAATAAAGAAGTGATATTGCTATCAAGCTGACCCCATTCATAAGGTGCCAACTGACCGCTTTTAATTTTCTCACCAGGGATTTCACACACATTAGTGATCAGACGATTTACCAACTGAACATTACTCATCTCAAGTGAGAATAAGGCAACTGGCTCATGATTATTAACCGCAATATTCTTTGCCATGGAGAGCACAAAAGCAGTTTTACCCATCGCAGGACGAGCAGCTATGATAACAAGGTCAGAATTTTGCCAACCAGACGTATACTTGTCAAGATCATAGAAACCTGTAGAAAGGCCGCTAAGACCTGAGTCACGCGATGCTGCAACTTTCAATTGTTCATAAGCTTGTTTAATAACGGGATTAATTTGTGTATAATCCTTCTTCATATTCTGCTGAGAAATAGTGAACAGCTGCCCCTCAGCCTCTTGCATTAGGTCTTCTACATCTTGAGTCTCATCAAAAGCCTTAGTTTGGATTGCACTAGTAAAGCTAATGAGTTCGCGAGCAAGAAATTTCTGCGCAATGATTCGAGCATGGTACTCGATATGAGCCGACGAGTTAACCTTTCCAGCCAACTGCGTAATATAAACAGGACCACCAACATCTTCCAACTCAGCCGTAGACCGCAACTGTTCCGCCACAGTCAGAATGTCGACTGGTTTCTGCTGGATTGCCAATGTCTGAACAGCTTTATATATTATTTGGTGACGATGCTCGTAGAACGATTCAGGTTTAAGTATCTCGCTTACTAGCGAATAGGCATCTTTTTCAATCATCAGCGCACCCAATACAGCCTCTTCAAGTTCTGGAGCTTGAGGTTGCAGATGTCCATAGTCGTCAGTCTGTCTTACAGTTCTACGCGCAGTTGCAGTACGCGGTTGTCGTTGTGTTGCCATAACCATTATTATTTATCGGAACGCAAAAGTACATAAAAAGCGCTGCAAATAAAAAGGAACCCAAATGAAGTTTTCCAAAAGTTTTCCACAATGGTGGATAATGCTCATCAACGAAGCAAATATCCGATACCATCAATTATTTCAACACTGATTTTTCTATTCTATAATTTATCATTATCTTTGCGAAAACGTTAATTTATGATAACCTTTCCACACGCCAAAATCAACATCGGGCTGCAAGTCACAGAGCGCCGTCCCGACGGATATCACAACCTCGACACCGTGTTCTACCCTATTCCACTGCACGATGCACTAGAGGTGATAGAAGCCCAAGAGGCGGAATATGATTGTAGACTCCATCTCAGCGGTGTGGAGATTGCCGGAGACCATAATACAAACCTTGTGGTGCGTGCCTACCGATTATTGGCAACCGACTATCCCCTACCCTCCGTAGACATCTACTTGCACAAACATATCCCCACAGGAGCTGGACTGGGTGGCGGATCAGCAGATGCCAGCTTCATGCTGCGTCTACTCAACGAGATGTACGCCCTCAATATCAGTAATGAGCAGCTAGAGGCATATGCCGCCCAATTGGGTGCAGATTGTCCTTTCTTCATTACAGGTACTCCCGTATATGCTACAGGCATTGGCAATGAGTTTCATCCCATCACACTTGACCTCAGTGGACTCTATCTGGTGGTGGTGAAGCCCGATGTGTTCATATCGACCAAGGAAGCCTATTCTATGGTACGCCCTGAGATGCCGAAAATGACACTAGACAAGAAAATAGCAGCCCCCATCAGCGAATGGCGCCACACCATCAGTAATGATTTCGAGAAGGGAATTTTTTCTATTCACCCGGAGCTGCAGGAGATAAAAGAGAAACTTTATGAGTTAGGAGCCGTATATGCCGCTATGAGTGGTTCGGGCTCAGCACTATTCGGACTGTTTACCGAACCCATAGAAAAGATCGAGAGCTACTTTCCCGAATGTTTTTGTGAACAACAGAAACTCCCCGATTCACATCGAGGAGTTCCCAAATAACACAAACACAAAATAAAACACGACAAAACTACTATGCAATTTCTATTAGCCTATTGCTTTGCTTGGCAACTCACCTGAAGATGAAAATTACTGTTTTCAGAATCCTATCGGGCAAATTGCACAAGTATAACATAGAGTAAGAAGATTTTGTTTTGCAAAAACAGAAAAAAAATCAAGATAACATCATTTTTATGAAAAAGAGCCTCCTTAGCATCGCCACATTGGCATTATGTTGCATCGTATCCTTGCAGGCCAAGAACAATCCTTGGGAGATGGCCGATGAGATACTAACATCGATGAGCCAAGTAAAGTTTCCCGAACGTATGGTAAGCATCACCGAATTTGGTGCCATCGCCAACAATCCCGATCAGTTGGCCCACGATGCCATCAACCAGGCCATCATACACATCAACCAACAGGGTGGCGGCACCGTAATCATTCCTGATAGTATCTATTACACTGGTCCCATCACCCTTAAGAGCAATGTACGGCTCCATTTGGAAGAGGGTGCGCAACTAAAGTTTTCGACCGACATCAACCTTTACTTTCCTGCCGTTCCTACCCGCTGGGAAGGCATTGACTGCAACAATACGCATCCACTCATCTATGCCTATGGAGAAACCAATATCGCTTTGACGGGTAAAGGTGTGCTTGATGCACAAGGTTCTGAAACAGCCTGGTGGAACCGTATAGACATAGAACGCCGCAACCGTTACCAGGACCCTAACGACCCCACCTCGCCCCAAGTGCTTCCCTCGCGTATACAATTATTACATTGGGGCGAGCAGCAGGTCCCCCTCCACGAACGCACCTATGCTCCACACAATGCCCTCCGTCCACAGTTTGTCAACTTCTACCACTGCAACACAGTTTTGATTGAAGATATCACGTTACTCAACTCCCCTTTCTGGGTACTCCATCCACTATTTTGCAAAGACCTCACAGTACGTGGTGTCACCATCATCAATGATGGTCCCAATGGCGATGGCTGCGATCCCGAGTCATGTAAGAACGTATTGATTGAAAACTGCACATTCGATACGGGTGACGATTGCATAGCCATCAAGAGCGGGCGCAATACGGATGGCCGCAAGTGGAACGTACCCAGCGAGAACATCATCGTGCGCAACTGCCATATGAAGAACGGGCATGGTGGCGTTGTAATAGGTTCAGAGATATCTGGTGGATTCCGAAATCTTTTCGTAGAAAACTGCACAATGGACTCCCCCCTACTCGACCGTGTAATACGCATAAAAACCTCCACTTGCCGCGGTGGATTGATTGAGAACATCCATGTACGCAACGTAACCGTTGGCCAATGCCGCGAAGCCGTACTTCGCATCAACCTCAACTATGAGCCCAAGGAGGAGTGCCAACGAGGATTCAATCCTACTGTACGTAATGTTTATATGGAAAATGTCACCTGTCAGAAATCCCAATATGCCCTCTACCTCAGTGGTCTTGACGATGTCACCAACATTGACAATGTCAACCTCACCAACTGTCGTTTTGATGGAGTAAAAACAGGAAAGAACTTCGTAGAAGGCAATATTGGCGTTCTTCACTTTGACAAATTATTTATCAACGGAAAGAAGGTCAAGAAGCTCACCTCAGAGAACACCACTTCAAAGAAGAAGAAATAATTATCCATACAAGATCAATAACATTATCCCATACACATTTCAAATTCCGAATAATAGCAATTTTTCACCTTAAAATATAGTTTTTATTCTAATGTACGCAGAATAAATTACAGAATATTCACTACATTTGCACCCAACTCATTACAATACAAATCTGAATGTAAAACTATAATTAGGTAAAAAGATTATGACTATTGCCATTATTGGCACCGGGAATATGGGTGGTGCCATTGTTAAAGGACTAATAAAATCGGGCGCATGTAGCCCCGATAATATCATTTGTACAGCAAAGACTGAAAGCACACTAGACAAGCTACGCCTGTACAACACATCACTGCGCGTTAGCCGTGACAACAAAAAGGCGGTACGAGAGGCCGACATTATTGTATTGGCCATAAAGCCTTGGTTATTCGAAGAGGTTATTGAAGAAATACGGTCACATATCGACCTAAAACGACAGATTATAGTATCTGTAGCTGCAGGCATATCACTAAAAGAACTGACCCACCTTCTCATCCCCGACTACGAACAACTTGAAATGGAACGTATCATTGCTGAGGTGGAAGAGAGAGAACCACGGTTCCCCGACTCCTTTGCCGAGCCAGCCCTATTTCGCGTAGTACCCAATACGGCAGCCGAAGTGCAGGAGAGCGTTACCTTCATCGCCTCCCGAGGAGCCACAAATGAACAAGCAGAACTTATAAATCATCTATTCTCAAGCATCGGCTATACAATGATAGTCAACGAAAAACTGATCCCAGCAGGAACATCCTTAGCATCATGTGGTATTGCTTTCGCCATGCGCTACATACGAGCTGCTATGGAGGGCGGTGTCGAGTTAGGTTTTCGTCCCGAAGAAGCAGCCCAAATCGTAGAGCAAACGGTAAAGGGAGCTGCGACACTACTACTCACACAAGGCACACATCCAGAAGCAGAAATAGACAAGGTCACTACAGCAGGAGGTATCACCATCAAGGGCCTCAATGCCATGGAACGTGAAGGTTTCACAAATGCCGTTATCGAAGGACTCAAAGCAAGCAAACAATAATGACACGCATTGCAATAAAAATTGGCAGCAACGTACTGACACGCAAGGATGGCACACTCGACATCACTCGCATGTCAGCCCTAACCGACCAAGTTGCCGAACTCCACAAACGGGAAATAGAGATAATAATGATTTCATCTGGTGCTGTAGCATCAGGGCGCAGCGAGATAAATCCGAGCCACACACTTGACAATGTATCATCCCGGCAGTTATATTCAGCCATTGGGCAAGCTAAATTGATGGGTAAATACTACACTCTATTCCGCGAACATGGAATCATTTGCGGACAAGTACTCACCACCAAGGAGGGCCTAGACAAGACTGACCACTATCAGAACCAGCGTAACTGCATGGAAGTAATGCTTAATGAGGGGGTCATCCCCATTGTTAATGAAAATGACACCCTATCTATTACCGAATTGATGTTTACGGATAATGATGAACTATCTGGACTAATCGCCGAAATGATGCAAGTAGACATGCTCATCATCCTTAGCAATATCAACGGCATCTACAATGGTGACCCTGCTGACCCTAGCACCCACGTAATAAGATATATATCGACTACAAATGATGATTCGGCACAATACATACAGTCCGATAAATCATCATTCGGCCGAGGAGGCATGTTCACGAAGTTCCACATAGCTCGTCGTGTTGCCAACAATGGCATACCCGTCATCATTGCCAACGGAAAGACCAATGACATACTGATACATCTCATTGAACAGCCCGAAGATACAGAATGTACCTGTTTCCAAAGTAATTGAATTATGAGAGTATCCGAATTGATACATCTGGCCAGCAAAGCCACGGTCACCTTGCAGCAGCTCACAGACGAAGTCATCAGCTCATTGTTGTGCGATACTGCAGACGCACTGCGCAAAGCCACTGACGAGATTCTCGCAGCCAACCTTTGTGATTTAGAGCGCATGGAGCCCTGTGACCCTAAATACGACCGTTTAAAACTGACGTCACAACGCATCGAGAGTATGGCTTCCGACATGCAGCATGTAGCCTCACTCCCTACCCCACTTAATCAAACACTCGAGTTCACCACTCGTCCCAATGGAATGACAATACGCAAAGTAAGTGTCCCATTCGGAGTTATCGGCATCATATATGAAGCACGTCCCAATGTAACTGCTGACGTATTCTCATTATGCATGAAGAGCGGAAACGTATGCCTCCTCAAGGGAGGTTCCGATGCCCAATATACCAATTATCAGATTGTAGCAATCATACACTCTGTACTCAGCAAACATGGTATCAATACAGCTGTTTGCACCCTACTCCCTGCTAACCGCGAGGCCACATCCTGCCTACTCGAATCTGTAGGAAAGGTAGACCTCATCATACCTCGTGGCAGCAGTGCACTCATCAACCATGTCCGTAACAACGCCAAAGTCCCTGTCATTGAGACCGGAGCCGGCATCTGTCATACCTACTTTGACGCATCAGCCGACCTCACCAAGGGCGTCTCTATCATCGAAAACGCTAAGACCAGACGAGTAAGTGTATGCAATGCTCTCGACTGCCTAGTAATTCACCGCAGCCGCCTATCCGAGCTTCCCATTCTATGCACTCCACTGGCAGCGAAGCACGTCATTATCTATGCCGATGCCGAGTCAATTTGTTCCCTTCAAGGGAACTATCCTGCCGACCTATTGCGCCTAGCCACCGATGAACATTTCGGAACAGAATTCCTCGATTATAAAATGAGCATACGCACTGTCAGTGATATAGAGGAGGCGTTGAACCATATTGCACAATACAGTTCACACCACAGCGAGTGCATTATCAGCGAAGATACAGCCAGCATTAGTCAGTTCCAACAGGCTGTAGATGCAGCATGTGTATATGCCAATGTTTCCACAGCCTTTACCGATGGAGCCCAATTCGGATTTGGTGCAGAAATAGGTATCTCTACCCAAAAGCTACACGCTAGAGGCCCTATGGCATTGCACGAACTTACGACTTACAAATACTTGATAGAAGGAGACGGTCAAGTACGTTGGCCATAAAAACGATCAAGAGCAAATGCCAAACGGGAAAGGAAGCAGGAATAAAGATAGGAATACTATAAAAGCCAATGAAGACACTCACATACATAGCTATCATTGCATTAAGTATATTTACTCCAAGTATACTTACAGCTCAAGAGCGTATACGATTTGTCACATACAATGTAGAGAATCTTTTCGACTGCCATGACGATTCATTAACTAATGATAATGCTTTCCTCCCCAGCTCACTACGCTCTTGGACAACATTCCGATATTGGAACAAGTTACAAGCCGTGAGTCGTGCTTTGGCTACAATTGGCGAGAATCGCGCCCCTGACATTATAGCCTTGTGTGAGGTCGAGAACGATAGTGTGTTGCATGATCTCACACATCGTTCTTCACTGCGGTCCATCAAGTATAAATACCTTATAACTACCTCATCCGACCCACGCGGCATTGATATTGGCTTGTTATACAAGCCTACCAGTTTCCGTCCAACTAACTATTGTTCACTACGACCTACTAAGCATATTCCCAAAGGCAGCAATATGCGCGACCTACTTTATGTAAGTGGCACATTGGTTACTGGTGACACCCTTGATCTCATAGCCTGCCATTTACCGAGTCGTCTGAATGGACGAAAAGCCACTCACCTTCGTCGCAATGCAGTAGAGTACATACGACAGGTTGTAGATTCTATCATCGCTATCCGTAGCGTACCACGTATTATCGTGATGGGAGATTTCAACGACACCTCCTACAGCAAAGCATTGCGCCCACTAGTCGAGAACAAAGAGCTTGTATGTATAACAGATGCCCTAAGTGGCAGTTATCGCCACCAAGGCCATTGGCAGCAGATCGACCACATCTTCATCTCTTCCACATTACTAGACACAACACGTTCTCCACATCTATCGCCACATGGGGCTTGGCTTTCCCTTGACACATCACTCATTGAGCCCGACCCCATATACGGAGGATATCGTCCTCGCCGCACTTACAACGGGATGCGTTATGTAGGTGGAACCAGCGACCACCTTCCGGTATGCTTCGATTTAATCTTTGATTGGTAATTATCCCGCTATCGTTGTCCTACAACTTTAATTGTCAAACTTGAGCTAATTACTCTTAGAAAAACTCATAGGAGTAGAAAATAAACCAGCATTATTTCGAATAATCGATTTTTTAAACTAATTTTGTAGCACGAATGAGAGATTTAGCTCGACATATTGATTTACTACTACGCGAGAATGACTGTGTCATCCTTCCGGGATTTGGAGGATTCATCGCCCATAATGTACCTGCATATTATGTAAGCGAGGAAAATGTGTATTATCCTCCCTCACGCAGTATTAGTTTCAACGCAGCCATTACAATGAACGATGGACTGTTGGTGCAAAGTTTTATGAAGAGTTACCAAGTAGACTATGCCCGTGCCACATACATGGTAGATATAGCCATAGAAAAACTTCTCGACAGATTAGATGAAGAAGGGACGGTATCATTACCGCGTATCGGTACCATACATCAAAACATCCATCGAGCCCTACAGTTTACTCCAGAAAGTATTGGAATTGATTCCCCTGCACATTTCGGACTGGGTTCGTTTTCCATCAAGGAACTCACACTGCTACATGAGCCTGCCGCAGAAGCACCTCGAGAAACTGCATCCTTCATCACCCATACGGAGAAAACGATAGATGTACATATTCACAAAAGCCGACTTCGCCAAGTGATATCAACAGCAGCCGTGCTATTGCTTTTATTAATGGTAGCACTACCCATTGGTGACCATAGACCTACTGATATAGCCTCACTGAATCTTACAGAGATAATAGCTACACCACACAAAGCATCTATCCCAACCGAAACATTTACAGTTATTGAGACTTTAACTACGCAAGAGGCCGTCGATAGTTCACTCTTATCTCCTGTACTAGCCAATATGGATATAGCCAATGGTATTACCGAGACCGAGGAAATTGTCATCGAAGAAGCTGTACAAGTAGCGGCTACTGCTGTAGAATCACCACAAGCAACTACAGTAGAGAAAGCTACTAAAACATACCATATCATTGTAGCTAGCCTACCCAACCATCGAGGTGCAGAAGAAACTTTGAACTCATACATTTCCAAAGGATATACACAAGTTTCCCTAGTAGAGCGTGACGATCGTGTACGTATCTCTCTAGTGCATTTCTCAAATAAAGATGAAGCCAACGAATACCTAAAAGTACTTCGTGAGAATGAAACCTTCCAAAATGCCTGGCTCCTTGCCGTACGCAATTAACATCCCCTATGAAAAGAGTGCGCTGTCCGAAGTGTGACCATTTTATCCAATTTGACGAAACCAAATATACCGATGGCCAATCGCTCGTATTCATTTGCGACAATTGCCAGAAGCAATTCGGCATACGAATTGGCGTGAGTAAACTACGGGCCCTACAAAGAGAGGAGAACAAAGGCCTATCATTGCCTAGTAAGGAACAAGAGACAAACACTGGTACGCTTATTGCCGTAGAAAATGTTTTTGGTTTCCGCCAAGAGCATCCGCTTCACTTGGGCGACAATATCATAGGCAGACGTAATAAAGGAGACGAAGTAGATGTACCCATAGAGACCAACGACCCTAGCATGGACCGCCGTCATTGCATCATCAATGTAAAACAGAACAAAGTCGGAAACTACATATATACCATACGCGATAACGATAGCATCACAGGAACCTTCGTTATGAATGAGATATTGGGTCCCAAGGATCAGTTGCGCATAGAAGATGGCACTATCATCACATTAGGCGCCACAACACTGATATTACATATTGTACAATAAGACCTAACGACAGCTAAAAAAAAAAAAAAAACGATTATGATGAACAATTGGTTTGAATGTAAAGTAAAATATGAAAAGACCATGGAGAATGGCCTCACAAAAAAAGTATCGGAGCCTTACTTGGTAGATGCCATATCATTTACCGAGGCTGAAAAACGTATCATAGAAGAGATACGCCCATTTATGACTGGCGAATTTGTTATTTCAGACATCAAACGTGCCAACTATAGCGAAGTCTTCTTCTGCGATGCAGAAAGTGCTGACCGTTGGTTCAAGTGCAAGCTTTCTTTCATTACACTCGACGAAAAGAGCGGCGCTGAGAAGAAAACCAATTCATACACTTTAGTGCAAGCCGGTGACTTACGCGAAGCTATCAAATACCTCGATGAACAGATGAAGGGTACCATCATGGACTATCAGATAGCTTCAGTTGCCGAGACCATGATTATGGATGTATACCCATACGATGCCAGCATAGAAGTCAAGTAAGCATGTCAATCGCCGAGCAGATAATCCGCTTACGGAAAGAGTTGCCAGAAGGAGTAAACCTTCTGGCTATTTCAAAATATCAGCCCATCGAAGCTCTACAAGAGGCTTATGATGCAGGACAGCGTATGTTTGGCGAAAATCACATACAGGAAATGGCAGCCAAAGCCGCCATACTCCCCAAAGATATAGAATGGCATTTCACAGGACATGTACAGACCAACAAGATCAAGTACATGGCCTCATTTGTCAACCTCATACACTCTGTTGACTCATTTCGTCTGCTCCGTGAAATCAACAAACATGCAGCTAAACACAATCGCTGCATCGACTGTCTGTTACAGATACATATTGCACAAGAGGAAACCAAATACGGTCTCACCATAGACGAATGCCTACACTTGCTCACTGAGGAGCCATGGCACGAACTGCAGCACATACGCATCATAGGCCTCATGGCCATGGGAAGCAATACTGATAACATGGAGCAAGTACGCGACGAGTTCAAGAGAATCAAAAGTCTCTTCAATGAGTTAAAAGAAAGATTCTTTACTCACGAACCCTCATTCTGCCAGATATCCGAGGGCATGACCGACGATTATCCCATAGCCTTAGAAGAGGGTAGCACCATAGTGCGTATAGGAACCATGATCTTCGGAGAGAGAGCTGCCAATCAGTAGATAAAAGGTCCATGCTGCAGCCTCCAGCAAGACTTGCCATCCACTACATTCCCTATTACCCCTCTTCCACCATGCGGAAATCATCGGAGTCGGCCAGGGAGGGGAACTTGTCGCGATAGTGGCGAAGCTCGTCCATCTTCACCTCATAGGTGATAACCTGCTCGGTACCGTCAGTGCACGCACCAGCCACATTGCCGAAGAAGTCGATGGCAGCCGTGCCGCCATCGTACTCGCACAGGGGGTCGCTACCCACGCGGTTGACACCGATGACCACGGCTTGGTTCTCGATGGCACGGGCCCGCAAGAGGATATCCCAAGCCATGCGGCGTTTGTTGGGCCAGTTGGCCACGTAGATGGCTACGTCGTAGTCGTCGAGGTTGCGTCCGAAGACGGGGAAGCGCAGGTCGTAGCACACCTGAAGGAAGAAGCGCACGCCACGGAAGGGTACGATGACACGGTCGGTGCCCGCCTCGTAGTGCTTATCCTCGCCAGAATAGCTGAAGAGGTGGCGCTTGTCGTAGTGGGTGACGCGCCCGTCGGGCTCGACAAAGTACATGCGGTTCTTATATCCACCGTCGGGAGCAACGGCAGCCACGCTACCGGTGATGGCAGCATCCATCTCGCCTGCCATGCGACGCATCCAGGCGAGCGTAGGGCCCTCGGTGGGCTCGGCTATGCGGTGAGGCTCCATGCAGAAGCCAGTGGTAAACATCTCGGGCAATACATAGACGTCGGCTCCCGGCTGACGGCGCATGAGTTCCTCGGCATGGTCGAGATTGGCTTGGGTATCGCACCAAGCAAGGTTCATTTGGATAAGGGCAATCTTCATTGTTCAGTTTTATGAAAAAAAATCTTGTATCAGCGATACTATGTTGAAAAAAAGTTGTACCTTCGCAGCGGAAAGATGCCGGAGTGGTCGATCGGGCCGCACTCGAAATGCGGTGAACGGGCAACTGTTCCCAGGGTTCGAATCCCTGTCTTTCCGCACTCCTATATAATAGGTATAGAGACGCCAATGTTCATCGCTGGCGTCTCTATTTTTTTGTTACTGCAAGTTAAAGAAGGTGGTGAAGGCCTTGCACACGTACTCCTGATCGGCTACGGAAGCGGTCTCGCGCACGGAGTGCATGCCCCACATGGGGTTGCCCATGTCGACACCGCGCATAGGGAGCTGCGAGGTGAGGATGTTGCCCAGCGTGGAGCCTCCGGCCATGTCGGAGTGGTTGACGAAGTACTGACAGGGCACCTCGGCCAAGCGGCATATCTCGGCAAAGACGGAGGCCGACTCTGCGTCGGTGACGTACTTCTGGTTGGCATTGATCTTGATGACGGGGCCGCCTCCCATGACGGGATGGTTGGTGGGGTCGTGCTTGCTGGGATAGTTAGGATGCAAAGCGTGGGCCATATCGGCCGAAATCATGAACGAATGTTCCAGGGCACGGTAAAGGCCGTCGGCACCACATCCGTCGTTGGTGACCACACGCTCGAGGAGGTTGCGCAGCACGGGTGAGGCGGCTCCCTGCTTGGTGCCGCTACCGGTCTCCTCGTTGTCGAACACGCCGAGCACCTGGGTCATCGGGGTGGCTTCGCTATGGAGCAAGGCATAGAGGCCAGCGTGCACCATGGCCAGGTCGTCGAGACGGCCACAGGAGATGAACTCGCCATTGAGGCCCACGAGCTCGGCCTTGTGGGTGTCGTAGAGCGAGAGGTCGAAGTCGAGGATATCGGCCATGGATACGCCAAGCTCCTCGGCGATGACCTTGAGCAGGAGGTTGTCGGCCTCGAGTTTATCGTTGATGATGCCGATGACGGGGAGCATGTCGACCTGCTTGCTGAGCTTGTTGCCCTCGTTGACCTGACGGTTAAAGTGAATAGCCAAGTGGGGTATGATAAGCAGGGGACGCTCGATCTTGAGACGGCGCACCTCGGGCTTCAGGGGGTTGGCAGTACGCAGGAGCACACGACCGGAGAGCGAGAGTGGACGGTCGAACCATGTATAGAGGATGGGGCCACCGTAGACCTCGGTATTGAGCTTCACCACGCCACCCTCGGTGTACATCTCGGCAGCGGGTTTCACACGGAAGCAGGGCGAGTCGCTATGGGCGCAGATGAGCTTGAAGCCTGCCTCGGCGGGATGGGCGGTACCCATGCGAAAGGCAAACACGGCGGAGTTGTTCTTGGTCACAAAATAGCCCTTGCCGGGAACCAGCATGGGGAAGGGCTTGCCGGCATCGAGGTGGATGAAACCGGCAGCACGGAGTTGCTCCTCGACATAGCCTGCGGCAAGGAAGTTGACGGGCGATGCATCGAGCAAGGCCATCAGTTGGGTTGCAATGTTGTTCATAACTATCCTTTAATGTATACTATACAATGTAAAAATACCTATTATCGATTATTTAATTTCTATAGGAACTTAACTTTAAATGAGGCTGCTTGTAAAACAAACAGCCTCATCGAAAAACTAAATTATAATTCTATATTGGAATCAATCTTCCGCCTGCTGCTTAGCCTCGAATTCCTTAACCAGCTTCTCCTGTACGTCCATAGGCACGAGTTCGTAGCTTGAGAACTTCATATTGAACGATGCACGACCACCGGTGAGTGAACTGAGTGCAGTAGAGTATGATGACATTTCCTTCAAGGGCACCTTAGCTTCGAGCTTCTCGTAACCCTTCTCGCTGCTCATGCCCATAATCATACCGCGACGGCCCTGGAGATCACCCATCACGTCACCCATCTTGTCAGAGGGCACGAGAACCTCTACATCGTAAATAGGCTCAAGAATCTTCGGACCTGCATTCTTGAAGGCCTCGCTGAATGCGTTACGGCCAGCAAGCATGAAGGAGATTTCGTTAGAGTCTACCGGGTGCATCTTTCCGTCGTATACGATAACGCGTACGTCGCGAGCGTAAGAGCCGGTGAGCGGACCCTGCTCCAGACGGCCCATGATACCCTTGAGGATAGCGGGCATGAAGCGTGCATCGATGCTACCACCTACGATAGAGTTGATGAACACGAGCTTGCCGCCCCATTCCAAAGTATACTCTTCCTGACCCTTCACGTTGATCTTGAACTCCTGGTTACCGAACTTATATACATCAGGCATAGGCATACCCTCGTAGTAAGGCTCAACGATGAGGTGTACCTCACCGAACTGTCCTGCACCACCCGACTGCTTCTTGTGACGATAGTCGGCACGGGCAGCCTTTGTGATAGTTTCACGATAAGGTATACGTGTCTCCTCAAAGCGGATGGGGAGTTTTTCATTATTCTCGAAACGCCATTTCAAGGTACGCAAGTGGAACTCACCCTGACCATGAACGATCGTCTGGCGCAACTCCTTAGATTGCTCTACTACCCATGTGGGGTCCTCTTCGCGCATACGGTTGAGGATGCTCATCATCTTCTCCATATCGGCCTCGTTCTCAGGACGGATAGCGCGTGAGTACTTAGCGTTAGGATACTTGATGAAGTCGAACTGCCAATCGCAATCCTTGCCATTCAAGGTATTGCCAGTCTTCACATCCTTGAGCTTAACGGTACAACCTATATCACCGGCTACGAGTTCTTCTACGGGGAAGCGGTTGGCACCAGCGCAACAGAAGAGCTGAGCCATGCGCTCCTTAGAGCCGCGGTCTGCATTGGTGAGGTCATCGCCCTCGCGTACCTTACCGCTGAGCACCTTAAAGTATTGTACACCACCGATATGGGGCTCTACAGCTGTCTTGAAGAAATAGAGTGATGTGGGACCATTGGGATCGGGCTTGATTTCCTCACCCTTGGTATTCACTACGGCAGGCATCTCATCCACGAAGGGAACCACGTTGCCGAGGAACTCCATCAGACGACGAACACCCATGTCCTTACCAGCACATACGCAGAATACGGGGAATATGCCACGGCTTACCATACCCTTGCGGATACCTTCGCGCATCTCATCCTCGGTGAGTGACTCGGTCTCAAAGAACTTCTCCATCAATCCCTCATCATGCTCAGCAGCAGCCTCCACGAGTGCCTTGTGCCATTCCTTTGCCTTCTCCATCTCTGAAGCGGGGATATCCTCGATGATGGGAGCACCACCTTCGGGCTTCCAAGAATACTTCTTCATCAAGAGCACGTCGATGAGTTCGTGGAAGTCGGGACCTGTCTGTACGGGATACTGTACGGGCACTACCTTCGGGCCATAGATGCTCTTGAGCTGCTCTACGATGTTGTCATAGTCGCACTTCTCATTGTCAAGTTGGTTTACGAGGAAGATGACGGGTTTGCCCAGTTGCTCGGTGTAGCGGAAGTGTGTCTGTGTACCTACCTCTGAGCCATACTGGCCATTGAGCAGCAAAATCGTTGTATCAGTCACCGTAATGGCCGATGTAGCAGCACCTACAAAGTCGTCACTACCCGGACAGTCGATGATATTCAATTTCTTGTTATTCCATTCGCAGCTGAATACGGTAGAGAATACCGAGTAACCATACTCCTGCTCTACGGGGAAGTAGTCGCTGACGGTGTTCTTCTGAGTGATTCTACCACGGCGTTTTATAACCCCACTCTCATAGAGCAAGGCTTCTGTGAGGGTGGTTTTACCTGAACCGTCATTGCCAAGAAGGGCAATGTTCTTGATTTCGTTAGTTTTATAAACCTTCATAGTATTGTATTTTTTAGTTAAAACTACATAGTTCCTAGTACACTATTACGAGAAACGGTGCGAAAGTAATAAATATTCATCGGACAGACAAAGAAAACGACAATTCGTTTTTATGTTTTACAACATAGTTTCATTCAATCAGTACCATCCCTAATTGATACTACTCAATATCATTCTTTTCACTGCACACTAGTTATCCATTTAAAGGCAAACACTAATCAATATTTGAAACTACTTCCTCCGAGGAACTCGCGCAAGAGCGAAGTGGGCGGAAGGTCATCATCCGGGATGGTCTCGAAGTACTGCAAGAACTTATTCAAACGATAGGCCTCGCTATATTCAGGTCGATTCTCCTTTACCTGCTCCAGGATGGGAGTAAGGTAGCCTTTGAGAATGGCCAGTTCAAAGAGGAGGGCCGAGTTGAACATAGCGTCGGCATTCTCCTGGAAGGGGAAAATCCATTTATCCTCACCCTTGCGCACGCTGGGCCAGCGCGATATGGTGGCTTCGGCCGAATAGCCGCGATACTTGTAGTCGCGCAAGATGCGGCGTAGCAGGCGGTTGTCAGTAGTGGGGATATAGTTGTGGTCGTCGAGCATGATGGAAGTGAGGGCCGAGACGTAGATTTTGTATTTGTCGGCTGAGGGGATATGCTTCGTAAGCTCGGGATTCAGTGCATGTATACCTTCGATGATGAGCACGGTGTGGTCGTTTATCCTCAGTTTATTGCCTGTGAGCACCCGCTTGCCCGTGGTGAAGTCAAACTTGGTGAGTTCCACCTCTTCTCCTTGTAGTAGTGCGTTGAGTTGTGTGTTGAAGAAGGGCAGGTCGAGGGCGTAGAGCGACTCGAAATCATATTCTCCATGCTCATCAAGTGGAGTCAGCTCGCGGTCTACAAAGTAGTCGTCGAGCGATAGGGCTACGGGACGCAGTCCATTGGTCATCAACTGCACCGACAGGCGTTTGCTGAATGTCGTCTTGCCTGAAGATGAAGGGCCGGAGATGAGTACGATACGTGCCTTTCGGCGATATATGTCGTCGGCAATGCCGGCAATACGTTTCTCTTGTAGCGCTTCGGCCACATTGATGAGGTCGGTAGTGTGTCCAGCGCGGCAGGCGGTGTTGAAGTCCCCCACGGTGCTCACACCGAGTATCTCTTGCCAATGGTGATGCTCGCTGAACACGCTGAGCATTTTGTCCTGACGGACTATGTCCTCCAGTATGTCCGGATTCTCCCGGCTAGGGACGCGCAGTAGTAAACCGTCGTGATATTGCTGCAACTCGAAAAGGTGAATTTTGCCTGTTGAGGTGAGTAGGCTGCCGTAATAGTAGTCGGACTTCTCTCCTAGTTTATAATAGGTGGTGTACAGCTTTCCTGTGGTCTTCAGTAGTGTCACCACATCGGTGCGTCCCTCACGCAGGAATACGTCGATGGCCTTTTCCGTAGGGCAGTTGATACGTCGTATGGGCATGTCGTCGGCGATGATATCCTGCATACGCTGCTTAATGGCATCCACATCGGCTTGTGTTACGGCACGCTCTATGCGGAGATTACAGAAGTAACCCTTCGATACGGGATGCTCGATGATAATCTCTCCACTGGGGAAGAGCTCATGTACGGCTCTTGTAAGTATAAAAAAGAGGGTACGTACATAGGTGCGCATACCAGAGTCTGAGGTGATATCCAGGAACTCAACATCCTTGTGGTTATAGACTCTGAAAGCCAATCCCTCCACCTTGTTGTTCACACGGGCGCTCACGGCACCATAAGGCATATCTAAAGAGAACCCCTCAAATATTCTCTGCAAGGTGGTGCCAGGGTTAAACTCACGCACCTCGCCGTTGTTCTTACAGCGTATTTGTATCATGGTTCCTTATTTAATATTGTTTGCAAAGTTAACATTTTTCCGCACGAATATACAATAAAATTGTGTCTTTGAAAAAGTTTTTCTGCCCAAAAACATTAAACTAGCAAGTATTTGTTCTTCATTTAACGCAAGTTCGATATAAAAGATATGTTGAACGAAATAGAACAAAACGTCACCCAACCTATAAAATCTCCACAGACATATACGTTTTGCGGAGATTTCGCGTTAATATATAATAATGAAAAAGGTAGTACTGCTTATTCTGTCACTGATAGCTATGTTTCCCTGCTATATGTTCTCACAAGAGAGCATACAGGAGAATAGTGTCATCATCAAAGGCAAGGTGGCCGACGAAACGGGAAGCCCCATCGAAATTGCCAACATCTGGGTGGCACGACAGATGAAGGGTACCACTACCGACCTCAAAGGCGAATACAGCATACGGCTCAACACTGCCGACACGATAGAGATTACCTACTCCATGATAGGTTATCAGACGCGTCGACGTATCCTCACCAAGCCTACAGGCACCATCACGATGGACATCATGCTCCCCCACTCCAATACCGCATTGCAAGGAGTTACCATCCGCGAAACTCGTCGTCAGACGGGCACCATGCAACACCTTTCACAAAAGCAGGCACGACTGATGCCCGATGCCTCGGGCGGCTCGATAGAGTCATTCATCGCCACACAGGCGGGAGTGAGCGCCACGAATGAACTGTCATCGACCTACAATGTACGTGGAGGCAACTATGACGAAAACTCCGTATACGTAAATGGTATAGAGATATACCGTCCACTACTTATACGTGCCGGCCAGCAAGAGGGACTATCCTTCATCAATCCCGACATGGTGGAAAACATCGGCTTTTCTTCCGGAGGTTTCGAGGCAAAATATGGTGATAAGATGAGCAGTGTGCTTGATATCACCTACCGTCGCCCCACCCGACTGGAGGGTTCGGTATCGGCGGGTCTACTCGGTGCCAATGCCTACGTGGGCATCGGTAAAAAAGACAAGTGGAGCATGACCCATAGCCTGCGCTATAAAACCAATCAATACCTGCTGGGCACACTTGACACACACGGCGAATACGACCCTTCGTTTATAGACTATCAGACCTACCTCACCTACCGCCTCACCGAGCAGTTGGAGGTCGGATTTATCGGTAATGTATCGCAAAACCGCTATCGGTTTACCCCATCGGACCGCAACACCTCGTTCGGTACATTGGAGGACGTAAAGGAGTTCAAGGTATACTTTGGCGGACGCGAGGAGGATATGTTCCGCACGTGGTTCGGTGCACTTACATTGGACTACGACATTGATGAAAACAACCGCCTCGCACTCAGTGCATCGGCCTACCGCACCGACGAGGAGGAAACCTTTGACATCATCAGCCAATACTGGCTCAACGATGTAGACGAAGACAAGAATATGGGCGTGGGCACCTATATGGAGCATGCACGCAACTTTCTCACTGCCTCGGTGGCCTCGATGGGACTGAGCGGTAGCCATAAATTGCAACAGCACGAACTGCACTGGGGTGCCGAATACAAGTTGGAAACCATCAGCGACAATCTCAATGAATGGGAGATGCGCGACTCGGCAGGCTACTCCTTGCCCCACACAGGTGAACGCATCGAACTTATCTATAACCTGCGTTCACAGAACGATGTTCGCAACCACCGTTTCTCTGCATTCTTGCAAGACACATGGCGCAAGCATACCGACGTTGGCCTTTTTGTCATCAATGGCGGAGCACGCCTATCTTACTGGTCGTGGAACCGCGAGCCACTCTTCTCCCCTCGCCTTTCCGTAGGCTTCATCCCCGAGGAGAACGACAAGTTCACCTTCCGCCTTGCCACAGGAGTATATTACCAAAGCCCTTTCTATAAGGAATTCCGCGATACGGTGCAGGCAGGTGGTTCATCGTACGTCAAACTCAACAAGGACATCAAGTCACAGCGCTCCATACAAGTAGTAGGTGCTATGGACTACCAGTTCCGCGTATGGGACCGTCCCTTCAAGCTAACGACCGAGGTTTACTACAAATCCCTGTCCAACCTCATACCTTATAATATAAACAATGTACGCCTCACCTATTATGGCGAGAATTGTGCATCAGGCTATGCAGCCGGACTCGACATGAAGCTCTTCGGCGAATTTATCCCCGGCACTGACTCGTGGCTCACGGCCTCTATCATGCGTACCGAGGAAAAGATTGACGGACGGTGGTATCCACGCCCCACCGATCAGCGCTTCAACCTCTCTTTCTGTCTCACCGACTATTTCCCAGGTTCAGACCGTTGGCAGATGAACCTGCGTGCCGTATATGCCAACGGACTCCCCTTCGGGCCTCCCCATTCTGGACGCGAGAAGCAAATCTTCAGAGCTCCCTCATATCGCCGTGTAGACATCGGTATGAGCTACCGCCTGCTCAACAACGACGAACATACCATCAGACACGGATGGAAGCAGCATTTCCGTAACATTTGGCTTGGAGTGGATGCCTTCAACCTGCTTGGAATCAACAATGTCAACTCCTACTATTGGATTACCGACACGGAGAATCACCGTTACGCCGTACCCAACTACCTCACAGGGCGCCGCATCAATGCCCGTGTACTCATCGAGTTTTAACTCTGCCAACAACACACTTTCCTGACACTGTAGCCTTGTAGATGATTACGACGGCTACAAAATGCCTTTTATCGAAAAATAAATCGCATTTCAGCAGCCGTAAATGAAAATAAAGTAGTAACTTTGAACCCAAATATAATTTATTTAAATATAACCTTTTTTTATTATAAATAACAACATGAAAATCTCAAAAATCGAACACCTCGGCATTGCTGTAAAGAGCATCGAGGAGGCACTGCCCTACTATGAGAACGTATTGGGTCTGAAGTGCTACAACATCGAGACCGTAGAAGACCAGAAGGTACGCACCGCATTCCTTATGGTAGGCGAAACCAAGATCGAGCTCCTCGAGCCCACATCTGAGGAGAGCACCATCGCCAAGTTCATCGAGAACAAGGGCGCTGGCGTACACCACGTAGCCTTTGCTGTTGAAGACGGCGTTGCAAACGCACTTGCCGAGTGCGACGCTGCCGGCATCCGCCTCATCGACAAGGCTCCCCGCAAGGGTGCCGAGGGACTCAATATCGCATTCCTCCATCCGAAAGCTACACAGGGCGTGTTGACCGAACTTTGTGAGAAACCGTAAATTAATTCTGAATTTTGAGTTATGAATTGTGAATTTCCTCCAACGATGAGGGATAATTCATAATTCATAATTCATAATTATAATAACTATGTCACAATTAGATAAAATTAGAGAGCTCGTAGAGCTGCGCGAGAAAGCCCGTCTGGGCGGTGGCGAGAAGGCCATTCAAAAGCAGCATGAGAAGGGTAAGTATACCGCACGTGAACGTATCGATATGCTGCTCGACAAAGGTTCATTCGAAGAGATGGACATGTTCGTAACTCACCGCTGCCACAACTTCGGCATGGAGAAGAAGCAGAGCCTCGGCGATGGTGTGGTAACAGGTTATGGTACCATCGACGGCCGCCTCGTGTATGTATTTGCACAGGACTTCACCGTGAATGCCGGCTCTCTCTCCGAGACCATGGCCATGAAGATTTGCAAGATTATGGATGCAGCCATGAAGATGGGTGCTCCCGTTATCGGTATCAACGACTCGGGTGGTGCACGTATCCAGGAAGGCATCAACGCCCTCGCCGGCTACTCAGAGATCTTCCAGCGCAACATCATGGCATCAGGTGTGATTCCTCAGATTTCAGGTATCTTCGGTCCCTGCGCCGGTGGTGCCGTATACTCACCTGCCCTCACCGACTTCACCTTGATGATGGAAGGCACTTCATACATGTTCCTCACCGGTCCCGCCGTAGTGAAGACCGTGCTTGGCGAAGACGTTACCCAGGAGCAGCTCGGTGGCGCATCAGTACACTCAAGCAAGTCTGGTGTGACCCACTTCACCGCACAGACCGAGGAAGAGGCTCTTGCCATGATTCGCAAGCTCCTCTCATACATGCCCCAGAACAACATGGAGCAGGCACCCCGCGTAGTGTGCACCGACCCCATCGACCGTAAGGAAGACCTCCTCAACGAGATCATCCCCGACAACCCCAACAAGGCATACGACATGTACGAGGTTATCGGCGCTATCGTCGACAACGGTGAGTTCCTCGAGGTACAGAAAGACTATGCCAAGAACATCATCGTAGGCTTCGCCCGCTTCAACGGCGAGTCAGTAGGTATCGTAGCCAACCAGCCCATGGCCTTTGCCGGTGTGCTCGACTGCAACGCTTCACGCAAGGCAGCCCGCTTCGTACGTTTCTGCGACGCCTTCAACATCCCCTTGGTAACACTCGTTGACGTTCCCGGCTTCCTCCCCGGCACAGGCCAGGAGTACAACGCCGTTATTCTCCACGGCGCCAAGTTGCTCTACGCCTTCGGCGAGGCTACTGTGCCCAAGGTAACCGTTACCCTGCGCAAGAGCTATGGTGGTAGCCACATCGTGATGAGCTGTAAGCAGCTCCGTGGCGACATGAACTATGCTTGGCCTACAGCCGAGATTGCCGTAATGGGTGCCAGCGGTGCTGCTGCCGTCCTCTACGCCAAGGAGGCCAAGGAGAAGGAAGACCCCAAGGCATTCATTGCCGAGAAGGAGGCCGAGTACACCAAGCTCTTCGCCAACCCGTACAATGCAGCCAAGTATGGCTACATCGACGATGTTATCGAGCCCCGCAACACCCGCTTCCGCATCATCCGTGCGTTGGCCGAGTTGCAGACCAAGAAGCTCGAGAACCCGAAGAGAAAACACGGCAATATACCTTTGTAATAATTGACAATTGATAATTGACAATTGACAATTAAGGTGCGTCAGGTAAGGGCAGACACCGTCTGCCTTACCATTACAGCCTTAACAAATAATTTTACAACAATGAGAAAAGTAATATTGACCATACTGATGGTTCTCGCAGTCACCGCAGGCTTTGCCCAAGGTGCCAAGAACCTCAAGTTCAATGAGATTCTCGTGACCAACACGGAGAGCATACTCGACGAGTATGGCTGCCGTTCGGCATGGATAGAATTTCACAACGATGCTTTTGCCTCAGCCAACGCACGCAACTGTTTCCTTACAACCAACCGTGCCGTGCTCAACGAAGAGCTGAGTGCTCCCGAACGCATCAAGATGATGTACCAGATACCCTCAGGCGATGTAGCCACAGGCATTCACGGCAAGCAGAAGATGCTCTTCTTTGCCGACAACATGCCCAAGCGCGGTATCTTCCACACCAGTTTCACTTTGGCCGACAGCACCGAGAACTGGATTGCCCTGTACGATGCCAACGGTACTACCCTACTCGACTCAGTCACCGTACCCGCCCTCGGCGAGAACCAGTCATGGGCCCGCGCCAAGGATGGCGTAGGTGAATGGCGCATCGTGACTGCCGACAACGTGACTCCTGCCGCTACCAACATCGTAGAGCAGGGCGAAGGCAAGGTGGCCAAGTTCAAGCGTATGGACAGCCTGGGCCTCGGCATGACCGTGATGTGTATGGCTGTAGTATTCTCGGCACTCGCTATCCTCTGGTTCCTCTTTGCCATTATCGGCAAGGTATTCGCCAACACCGTCTCAAGCGCCAAAAAGGCTCCTGCCCAAGCTGTCGCTCCTGCTCCTGCAGCTAACGATGGCAAGGCCGATGAAGAGATGGCCGCCATCTGCATGGCCCTGCACGAGCACTTCGGCAACATACACGATGAGGAGAGCGACGTGCTCACCATCGACGGTGGCGAGTCGAGCTGGCACATGCTGACACATACCCACTCACATCCGTATCCGTACAATTGAGAATTGAAAGTTGAAAATTGAAAATTTGGTAAACAATGAAAGAATATAAATACAAGATTAACGGCAATGAGTACAATGTTGCCGTAGAAGAACTTGATGGCAACAAGGCCAGCGTTACCGTAAATGGTAAGACATATCAAGTTGAGCTCGACCGTCCGGCCAAGCCCGTAGTGACCAAACCCGTGGCACGTCCCGCAGCTGCCCCCGCAGCGGCTCCTGCTCCAGCAGCAGCTCCCGCTCCACGCCCCGCAGCTGGTGGTGCAGGCATCAAGGCTCCGCTGCCTGGTGTCATCCTCGACATCAAGGTGAAGGTAGGCGACACCGTGACCAAGGGCCAGACCGTAGCTATCCTCGAAGCCATGAAGATGGAGAACAACATCAACGCCGACCGCGAAGGTCAGGTAGTTGCCATCAACGTAGAGAAGGGACAGTCTATCGCAGAAGGAACCGATATTATTACATTGGGATAAAAAAAGGAAGACCCTCCCCCTTACCCCTCCCTCTATGGAGGGGAGAACGAAGTCCCATAACAAATAAACATGTATAACTTTTAAAATAGCCCCATCTAACTTCTCCGCGAAGGCTGAGTCCTCCCCATAGAGGGGGAGTTAGAGGGGGTCCCCTATTATGAACGACTTTTTAAACTTTATCGGAAACAACCTCGTAGACTTCTGGCAATACACCGGTTTTGCCAATGCTACGTGGGGACATATCGTGATGATTCTGGTAGGATGCCTCTTCATCACACTTGCCATCAAGAAGGGTTGGGAGCCATTGTTGCTCGTGCCCATAGGCTTCGGTATCATCCTGGGCAACATCCCCTTTAAGGCCGATGCAGGCCTCGAGATTGGTCTCTACGAAGAGGGTTCAGTGCTCAACATCCTCTATCAAGGTGTGAAGACCGGTTGGTACCCACCCCTCATCTTCCTCGGCATTGGTGCCATGACCGACTTCGGTCCGCTCATCGCCAATCCTAAGATGATGCTCGTAGGTGCTTCTGCACAGTTCGGTATCTTCGCAGCCTATATCATTGCCCTGCTCCTCGGCTTCGAGCCCGACCAGGCAGCAGGTATCGCCATCATCGGTGGTGCCGACGGTCCTACCGCCATCTTCCTGTCATCGAAGCTCGCACCCAACCTCATGGGAGCTATTGCCGTGTGTGCCTACTCCTACATGGCCCTCGTGCCCGTGATCCAGCGCCCCATCATGCGCCTGCTCACCACCAAGAAGGAGCGCCTCATCCGCATGGAGGCTCCCCGCCAGGTATCACAGACCGAGAAGATCATGTTCCCCATCATCGGCCTGCTGCTCACCGCGTTCATCGTGCCCAGCGGTCTGCCCCTCTTGGGTATGCTCTTCTTCGGTAACCTGCTCAACGTAAGTGGCGTAACCGGCCGTCTGGCCGAGGCAGCCAAGGGTCCGCTGATCAACTGTATCACTATCCTGCTCGGTCTCACCGTAGGTGCCTCTACCCAGGCAAGTGAGTTCCTCACCCCCTCTACGCTGAAGATCCTGCTTGTAGGTATCACAGCCTTCATTATCGCTACCGCCAGCGGTGTACTGTTCGTGAAGTTCATGAACCTCTTCCTCCCGAAGGGCAAGAAGATCAACCCGCTCATCGGTAACGCCGGTGTATCTGCCGTGCCTATGGCAGCCCGTATCTCTCACGACGAGGGTCAGAAGGCCGACCCCACCAACTACCTGCTCATGAATGCCATGGGTCCCAACGTAGCCGGTGTTATCGGTTCGGCCTGTGC
>JAZNYG010000094.1:0-25352 GCA_045594245.1 Bacteroidaceae bacterium | reverse complement strand
CGGTTTTCCAGTTTTAGGATCAACGACATTCAGGTTAGAAATGTGAATGGCAGCTTCCTGCTTCACGATACCACCCTGAGGATTCTTTGCACTGGGTTTTGTGTGCTTCGATACCATGTTGACACCTTCAACAACGGCACGATTTTCCTTTACGAGGACCTTCAATACGACACCAGTCTTACCCTTGTCTTCACCAGAGTTAACGTAAACGGTATCGCCCTTTTTAATATGTAACTTACTCATTACTTAGTTTCTTTTACAAAATTAAAGTACTTCAGGTGCCAATGAAACAACCTTCATGTTAGCAGCACGAAGCTCTCTCGCAACGGGACCAAAGATACGACTTCCGCGGATTTCACCAGCATTGTTCAACAGAACACAAGCGTTGTCATCAAAACGGATATAAGAACCGTCAGCACGACGGATTTCCTTCTTGGTACGTACAATCAAAGCCTTAGATACTGCACCCTTCTTGATATCACTTGAAGGGATCACACTCTTCACTGAAACCACAATAACATCACCAACAGAGGCATAGCGTCTGCGAGTACCGCCCAATACGCGGATACACAAAGCTTCCTTAGCGCCACTGTTATCACATACTGTAAGTCTGGATTCTGTTTGTATCATAATTACTTAGCTCTTTCGATTATTTCTACTAATCTCCATCTCTTGGTTTTGCTCAAAGGACGAGTCTCCATGATACGTACAGTATCGCCCAGGTTGCATTCCTGCTTCTCATCGTGAGCATGGTACTTCTTCGTCTTGCTAACGAACTTACCATAAATCGGGTGCTTTTCCTTGAACTTGGCAGCAACTGTAATGGTCTTGTCCATCTTGTTGCTAACAACAACACCCATTCTCTCTTTTCTTAAATTTCTAGCTTCCATCAAAAGACCATTTTATTTGTTAAGTTCTCTCTGACGCAATTCAGTCTTCATACGAGCGATGGTTCTACGCTGCTCCTTAATCAGGGCAGTGTTCTCCAACGGAGAAACCGAATGATTCAAAACCATCTGATTATAGTTAGCTACCTCAGTTTCGATTCTTTCTGCCAACTCATTAGTTGCTATTTCTCTAATCTCTGCAATCTTCATAATTATGCATTTTGATTTTGAACATCATAATCACGTCTCACAATAAACTTGGTAGTAACAGGAAGTTTCTGGGCAGCCAAGCGCAAAGCCTCTTTAGCCACATCATAAGGAACACCCTCTACCTCGAAAATGATTCTACCCGGAGTGATGGGGAATACGAATCCTTCGGGACTACCCTTACCCTTACCCATACGTACGTCAGCAGGCTTCTTAGTGATGGGTTTGTCCGGGAAAATGCGGATCCAAATCTGACCCTCACGCTGCATATAACGTGTTACCGCGATACGGGCAGCTTCAATCTGGCGACCGGTAATCCACTTAGTCTGCAAAGACTTGATACCGAAAGAGCCGAAAGCCAACTGATTACCTCTCTGAGCATTACCCTTGCTAGAACCTTTTTGCGGTCTTCTATATTTTACTCTTTTAGGTTGTAACATAATTCTTCTAAACTTTCAAATAGTTAGCGATTGTTTTTCTTTCTCTTGAAGTTCTTACCGCCATTGCCGCCGTTACCACGACCATTGTCCTTTGTCTGAGTGAAGTTAGGAGCCAAGTCCTTCTTTCCGAAGACTTCACCACGCCAAATCCAAACCTTGATACCCAGCAAACCAACCTTAGTCAAAGCTTCTGCATGGCAATAATCAATATCAGCTCTGAACGTGTGCAACGGTGTACGTCCTTCCTTATACATTTCAGAACGGGCCATTTCTGCACCATTCAAACGACCAGAAATCTGAATCTTGATACCTTCAGCACCCATACGCATCGTGTTGGCAATAGCCATCTTGATAGCACGACGATATGCAATCTTACCTTCTACCTGGCGAGCGATATTGTTGGCAACGATTACAGCATCGAGCTCAGGACGCTTAACTTCAAAGATATTGATTTGAATGTCCTTGTCGGTGATCTTCTTCAACTCCTCCTTCAACTTGTCAACTTCCTGACCACCCTTACCAATGATAATACCCGGACGAGCAGTGCAAACTGTGATTGTCACGAGTTTCAGTGTACGTTCGATAACAATTCTTGAAATGCTGGCCTTTGCCAAACGTGCATTCAAGTATTTACGGATCTTGCTGTCTTCCAAGAGAGCTTCTCCAAAATTCTTACCACCGTACCAGTTAGAATCCCATCCTCTGACGATACCCAGACGGTTACTTATCGGATTAACTTTTTGTCCCATTACTACTCTTAATTTTGATTATCATTAGTATTCTTAGAACCAACGAACAAAGTCACATGATTTGAGCGTTTGCGAATTCTGTAACCTCTACCCTGAGGTGCAGGTCTCATTCTCTTGAGTGTTGCACCACAATCAACAAAAACTTCTGTTACATAAAGTTCGCCGCTTTCAGCCTTACGTTCATTTTTCTGTTCCCAGTTAGCAATAGCCGAGCGCAACAGCTTCTCAACTCTTGCAGAAGCCTCCTTAGAAGAGAACTTCAAAACGCCCAGCGCTCTGTTTACCTCCATACCGCGGATCATATCAACCACCAAACGCATCTTTCGCGGAGAAGTCGGGACATTGCGCAATTTTGCGAAATACACAGTCTTCAATGCCTCTTTACGGGCATTAGCTGCGATAGCTTTTCTTTTTCCCATATATTATTACTTTTTTATTCTATGCGACCTGCTTATTTTTTCTTGTTACCAGCATGACCACGGAATGTACGAGTAGGAGCGAATTCACCCAACTTGTGACCTACCATGTTTTCTGTAATATAAACAGGAATAAATTTATTTCCGTTATGAACTGCAATTGTATGTCCCACGAAATCCGGAGAGATCATTGAAGCTCTGGCCCAAGTCTTGACAACAGTCTTTTTGCCGCTTTCATTCATAGCGAGCACCTTATTCTCAAGCTTTACGTTAATGTACGGACCCTTTTTTAAAGAACGACTCATAATTTACTCAATTAACCGTTATTACTTATTACATCTCTCGATAATATACTTATTAGACTGCTTCTTAGGACGTCTTGTCTTCAAGCCCTTAGCATACAAGCCCTTGCGTGAACGTGGGTGACCTCCCGACTGACGGCCTTCACCACCACCCATTGGGTGATCAACAGGGTTCATAACAACACCACGGTTGTGAGGACGACGACCCAACCAACGTGTACGGCCAGCCTTACCTGAGCTTTCCAGAGCGTGGTCTGAGTTACCTACACTACCGATAGTAGCCTTACAAGCACTCAAAATCTTTCTCAACTCACCTGAGGGGAGCTTGATTACACAGTAATCACCTTCACGAGAAGTCAACTGAGCAAAGTTACCTGCAGAGCGAACGAGCACAGCACCTTGACCCGGACGGAGCTCGATGTTGTGTACTACGGTACCTACAGGAATATTCTTCAGCGGGAGCGCGTTACCTATCTCAGGGGCTGCATTCTCGCCAGAAACGAGTGTCATACCTACTTGCAAACCATTAGGAGCAATAATGTATCTTTTCTCACCATCAGCGTAGAACAACAGAGCGATACGAGCCGAACGGTTCGGATCGTATTCAATTGTCTTTACTACTGCGGGAACACCGTCTTTTTCTCTCTTGAAATCAATGAATCTAAATTTCCTCTTGTGACCGCCACCCATGTAGCGCATGGTCATCTTACCTACGTTGTTACGACCGCCGGTAGAATTTTTACCGCAAACAAGAGATTTTTCTGGTACCGATGCAGTAATCTCTTCGAAGGTACCAATAATCTTGTGTCTTTGCCCCGGTGTTATGGGCTTAAATGTACGTACTGCCATTTCTATTAAATGTTGCTATAAAAATCAATTGTGTCACCATCCTTCAAGGTTACGATAGCTTTCTTGAAAGCATTTGATCTACCCTTGATAAGGCCAGACTTTGTCCAACGTGCCTTATTCTTACCGGCATAACGGATTGTATTTACCTCTACAACCGTTACGTTATACAAAGCCTCTACTTCGTTCTTAATCTCCAATTTGTTTGCTTCAGGACTTACAATGAATCCGAAACGATTAGACTTCTCTGTGATAGAAGTCATCTTCTCAGTAACCAAAGGTTTAACGATAATACCCATTTTTTAAGCCTCCTTATTCATTAAAGTTCCTTCGATAACAGCCAACGCACTCTCAGTCACAACCATTGCGTCTGCATTCAATACCTGATATGTATTAACAGCAGATGCAACAGCCATATCCTGACGTTGTATGTTACGTGCTGACAAATATACGTTTTTATTTGCTTCAGGCAAAACCATAAGCAACTTTTTACCAGCTACTTTGAGATTTTGCAGCAATTCTACATATTGCTTGGTCTTGGGTGCCTCGAAATTGAAATCTTCAACTACCAAAAGAGCGTTTTCCTGCACCTTGTAGCTGAGCGCTGACTTACGTGCAAGAGTCTTCACCTTCTTGTTCAGTTTGAATCCATAGTCACGGGGCTGGGGACCGAATACACGACCACCACCTACCAATACAGGAGAGTTGATGTCACCACGACGTGCACCACCACCACCTTTCTGGCGGCCGAGCTTACGTGTTGAACCTGAGATCTCACTTCTTTCCTTTGATTTATGAGTACCCTGACGTTGGTTAGCCATATACTGCTTTACGTCCAAGTAGATGGCGTGGTCATTGGGCTCAATGCCGAAGATAGCATCGTTCAAAACGACCTTTCTTCCGGTGTCTTCACCTTTAATGTTATATACGCTAACTTCCATTATTTCTCAACAATTACGATTGAACCATTGTAACCGGGAACAGAACCCTTCACTACAAGGAGATTGTTCTCAGGTTGTACTTTAAGCACTTGCAAGTTATGGATTGTAACACGCTCGTTACCCATATGACCGGCCATACGCATGCCCTTGAATACCTTTGCGGGGTATGAACAAGCACCAATAGAACCCGGCTTGCGTGCGCGGTTGTGCTGACCGTGAGTAGTCTGGCCTACACCACCGAAACCATGTCTCTTAACAACGCCTTGGAAGCCTTTACCCTTTGATGTGCCCACTACAGATACATAAGCTGTATCGCTGAACAAATCAACGGTGATAACGTCACCCAAGTTGTACTCAGTCTCAAAATTCTTGAACTCGGCCAAGTGTCTCTTGGGAGTTACACCAGCCTTCTTGAAGTGTCCCATCAGAGGAGCCGATGTATGCTTCTCCTTCTTGTCCTGGAAACCCACCTGTACGGCAGCATAACCATCCTTCTCGACACTCTTTACCTGTGTAACTGTACAAGGACCTACTTCGATAACAGTGCATGGAACATTCTTACCATCGGCACTGAAAACGGATGTCATTCCGATTTTTTTTCCTAATAATCCTGGCATTTCAGTTAATTTTAAATAATCACACTTTAATTTCTACTTCCACTCCACTCGGCAACTCCAGCTTCATGAGCGCATCAACGGTCTTAGCTGTAGAGCTGTAGATGTCGATGAGTCTCTTGTAAGAAGAGAGTTGGAACTGTTCACGCGACTTCTTGTTTACGAAAGTCGAACGGTTTACTGTAAAGATTCTCTTGTGTGTAGGCAATGGAATAGGACCGCTAACGATAGCACCTGTAGCCTTCACTGTCTTTACGATCTTCTCAGCTGACTTGTCAACCAAGTTGTGGTCGTAAGATTTCAGTTTAATTCTAATTTTTTGACTCATTAGTGTTTTTAGTTAATAATTATAATATAATAAGGAGTGGCCGATTAAGAGTCATTCGCTAATCGGCCAATCCATTTTCATTTATACAAGGTCTGCACGTCCACCATTCTCTTCGAGAACGGCCTTTGCAATCTGGCGGCTTACGGGAGCGTGATGATCATAGGTCATGGTTGAAGTAGCACGACCAGAGGTGATACTACGCAGAGCGGTTACATAACCGAACATCTCTGCCAGAGGCACCTTAGCCTTTACTACACGAGCACCTGAGCGGCTGCTCTCCATTCCCTCTACCTGACCGCGACGCTTGTTCAAGTCACCAATTACGTCACCCATATTCTCCTCAGGAGTAACAACCTCAAGGCGCATGATGGGCTCCATAATCTGAGGAGCAGCCTTAGCACATGCATTCTTGAAGGCCTGGATAGCACAGATTTCGAATGAAAGCTGGTCAGAGTCTACTGGGTGGAACGAACCGTCCACGAGAGTAACCTTGAGTGAATCGAGAGGATAGCCACCGAGGATACCATTGCGCATAGCGGTCTGGAAGCCCTTCTGTACGGCGGGGATAAATTCGCTGGGAACGTTACCACCCTTCACCTCGTTCACAAACTGCAAGCCGCCCTGTGTCCAATCCTCGTCAACGGGACCAACCTTAACGATGATATCGGCAAACTTACCGCGACCACCCGACTGCTTCTTGTAAACCTCACGGAGCTCAACAGTCTGCGAGATAGCCTCCTTGTAGCTAACCTGGGGACGACCCTGATTACACTCTACATTGAACTCGCGCTTCAGACGGTCGATGATGATATCCAAGTGGAGCTCACCCATACCCGAGATTACAGTCTGACCTGTCTGCTCGTCTGTCTTAACAGTAAATGTGGGGTCCTCCTCGGCAAGCTTGGCAAGACCATTAGAGAGCTTGTCAACATCTTTCTGAGATTTGGGCTCAACAGCGATACCGATAACGGGATCGGGGAAGTCCATAGACTCGAGCATTACAGAGAGCGATTCGTCACACAATGTATCACCAGTGCGGATATCCTTGAAGCCTACACCTGCACCGATATCACCGGCAGCGATGCAATCAACGGGAGTCTGCTTGTTAGAGAACATCTGGAAGATACGTGACACACGCTCCTTCTTACCAGAGCGGGGGTTATAAACGTACGAACCTGCAGTTACACAACCAGAGTATACGCGGAAGAATACCAAGCGACCTACATAGGGGTCAACGGCAATCTTAAATGCCAATGCAGTAGTCTTCTCATCCTCCTGAGCCTTAAGTTCCATCGGTTCACCTGTAGAAGAATCAGTGCACTCTACAATAGGAGTATCGAGGGGTGAAGGCAAGAATGCGCATACATAGTCGAGCAGAGTCTGTACGCCCTTGTTCTTGAACGAAGAACCGCAGAGCATAGGCACGAGCGCCATCTTCAATGTACCGATACGTGCACACTTGATAATCTCCTCCTCGGTCACAGAGTCGGGATCGTCGAGGTACTTCATCATCACCTCGTCGTCAAACTCAGCCACCTTGTCGAGCAAGTTCTCGCGCCACTTGATAGCCTCATCCATCATGTCAGCGGGAATCTCCTCTACCGAGTAGTCAGCGCCCATAGTCTCATCATGCCACAGGATAGCCTTCATCTTGATGAGGTCAACCACACCCTTGAAGTTAAACTCAGCACCGATAGGAATTACCACAGGACAAGGATTAGCACCGAGCACAGTCTTCATCTGGCTTACCACGCTGTAGAAGTCGGCACCCTGACGGTCCATCTTATTTACATAAGCGATACGGGGCACGTTATACTTGTCAGCCTGACGCCACACAGTCTCTGACTGAGGCTCCACACCACCTACTGCACAATAAGCAGCAACGGCACCATCAAGTACACGCAAGCAACGCTCTACCTCAGCGGTAAAGTCCACGTGTCCCGGGGTGTCGATAAGGTTAATCTTATACTGAGTATTGTTCCATTTCCAACGAGTGGTAGTAGCAGCCGATGTGATGGTAATACCACGCTCCTGCTCCTGAGCCATCCAGTCCATGGTAGCTGCGCCATCGTGCACCTCACCAATCTTATGAGTCAGACCGGTATAGAAGAGGATACGCTCTGATGTGGTAGTCTTACCAGCATCGATGTGCGCCATAATACCGATGTTTCTCGTCAGCGATAAATCTTGTTTTGCCATTTGTAAAACGTATTATATAAGTCCTTACCCAATATTAAAATCTGAAGTGAGCGAATGCACGGTTAGCCTCAGCCATGCGGTGCATATCCTCCTTACGCTTGAAGGCACCACCCTGATTGTTGAATGCATCGAGGATCTCTGCAGACAACTTGTCGGCCATAGTCTTACCACCACGCTTGCGAGCGTAAAGGATCATATTCTTCATGCTGATTGACTCCTTACGGTCGGGACGGATTTCAGTAGGAACCTGATAGGTAGCACCACCGATACGGCGTGACTTAACCTCCACCTGGGGAGTGATATTGTCAAGAGCCTTCTTCCAGATTTCGAGAGCTGAGAGCTCAGAATCAGACATTTTAGCCTTAACCTTGTCGAGTGAAGCATAGAAAATCTCGTAAGAGATGTTCTTCTTGCCATCGTACATCAGATGATTAACAAACTTTGATACCTTAGTATCGTTGAATACGGGATCCGGGAGGACCATACGTTTTTTTGGTTTTGCTTTTCTCATTTCTTTTTTGAAAAGTTTTTGTTTTCGTTTGGGGCTGCATTTCTGTTTTCTTCAACACCCACTCCTGGGCATTTACTCAACCTTTATAGCTTATCCAACAAACCAAAACGTGTAAAATACTATTTTTAGTTTTTGAGGGCTTTCCTCAGACCGCGCTCATCCGCGCAGCCGCGTTGTCAGGGTAAGCTCGGCTTACTTCTTAGCTTTGGGGCGCTTAGCACCGTACTTAGAACGACGTTGGAGACGGTTAGCCACGCCAGCGGTATCCAACGTACCACGAACGATGTGATAACGTACACCAGGGAGGTCCTTCACACGACCACCGCGTACCAATACGATTGAGTGCTCCTGCAAGTTGTGGCCTTCACCGGGAATGTAAGAGTTTACCTCTTTCTGGTTTGTCAAGCGCACACGGGCTACTTTTCTCATTGCTGAGTTAGGCTTCTTAGGTGTTGTAGTATAGACACGAGTACAAACACCACGACGCTGAGGACAACTGTCCAATGCGGGTGATTTGCTCTTGTCTGCAAGCACCTGTCTGCCTTTTCTAACTAATTGTTGAATTGTTGGCATTTTGTTAATTTTTAATTATTTATAATTCAATTAATGTCATTCAAAACCGAAGCGGACACAGTCCACCTCATATTCGGGGTGCAAAGTTAGTTACTTTCTTTCGATTAGCCAACAAAACTTGTATTTTTTTTCAAATAAATTGTGTCATACAACACCCTTTACATAGTAAAGTAATACCTAGACAAGCACAAAACAGACTATCACAAAAGAGCTGGTACTCATTAAATAAGCCCGACATATTACAATATCATCGAGACAAAGGAGGATAAAAGGCATCTTCAATATGCTCCACCTTTTGATGACCCGGTTCACCTGTAATAGCTATAATATCAAAACGCACAGGCCAAACAATACGATGATAGCGCACATAAGCGTTAGCAACCTGCACCAAACGAAGCATTTTAGTATCCGTAACAGCCTCTATAGGATCACCAAAACGATTATCCCTACGAGCCTTAACTTCCACAAAGACAAGTTCACCATTCTTCTGTGCCACGATATCAATTTCTTTATGTCCGAGTCTCCAATTACGATCACGTATCACATAACCATGAGCCATGAGATAGGCAGCTGCACGGTCTTCGCTTATTGATCCAAAATCATTGTGTTGAGCCATAAAGATATAATAGGATTAAATAAACACTGCAAAATTACACATTTATTTTGTATCCTCAAATCTTCCACTTAAAACTTCTACTATGTTTATAGCATATAATAGGAGACATTCAAATGACACCTTGTCTATTTTATAAACATGTATAGATACACGCAAAAATTTAGGACTCAGATTTGGTAGTGCCGAGATAATCTTGTACTTTTGGGATTGATTCATCCTTCAATACAAGCAAAGTGGACAAGCAGCGGGCAGGACGCAACAAGACAATTACCCTCACTGAAGAGGAGCGTGGTGAGCTGGGCAAGAAGATAGCTACGGCACACTCTTTCGATGCAGCGCGGTGGGAGAACACCATCGTCTGTGCCGACCTGCTGGAGGTGATTGACCGCGTGCCCGACGGCGTGGCCGACCTCATCATCATTGACCCTCCCTACAACCTCTCCAAAGACTTCAACGGACTGGCTTTTTCGGCCATTTCATCGGACAAATATGCCGAATATCTGCGCACCTGGTTCCATAAGGTCTGCGACAAGCTGAAGCCTACGGGCTCGCTATATATGTGTGGCGACTGGAAGTGTACGTCGGCCCTGCAAGCGGTGTTGGAGGAGCGCCTCACCATCCTCAACCGCATCACGTGGCAGCGCGATAAGGGGCGCGGAGCAAAGGCCAACTGGAAGAACTGCATGGAGGATATCTGGTTTGCCGTGAACGATGCGCACGACTACTATTTCGATGTGGAAAGCGTCAAGATGCGCCGCCGCGTGTTGGCACCCTACCGCGTGGATGGCAAGCCGAAAGATTGGGAGGCTACGGAGGCGGGAAACTACCGTCTCACCTACCCCTCGAACTTCTGGGACGACATCAGCATCCCTTTCTGGTCAATGCCCGAGAACACCGACCACCCTACACAGAAGCCCGAGAAATTGTATGCCAAGCTGATTCTCGCTTCGTCACGCGAGGGCGATGTGGTCTTCGACCCCTTCATGGGCAGTGGCACGGCAGCCGTAGTGGCCAAGAAGCTCGGTCGCCGCTACCTCGGCATAGAGATCAATGAGGAGTACTGCCTGTGGGCGGCCAAACGCCTCAAAATGGCCGATGAAAACGCCGAAATTCAAGGATACTCCGATGGCGTGTTCTGGGAGCGGAACAGTCAGAGGAACCACACCTTGTAATTGGCAACCCATACGAAAAGTGCATCTATATTTGGTATATTAGTTTAGATTGCCTACTTTTGCATCGCCTCAGAAGGAGACGCCGGACATTTCCGCAGCCCTCGGTAAGGATTATCGTCAATATGAATTGGTTGATTCTGATTATTGCCGGACTATGCGAGACCGGCTTTGCCTTTTGCCTTGGCAAGGGCAATCTTGCAACAGGACACAAGGCGGCACTGTGGTATGCCGGTTTTGTCCTTCTATGTACGCTCAGTATGTATCTCTTGACTAAGGCTACGCGCACTATCCCTCTCGGTACGGCCTATCCTGTGTGGACAGGTATTGGTGCGGTGGGTACGGTGCTGATTGGTATCTTTCTCTTCAAGGAACCGGTATCGTTTGCCCGCATCTTCTTCATCGTCACCCTCATAGCCTCGGTCGTAGGGCTCAAGATGGTGAGTTAAAACCACGTGAATATGCTTATGTTCATCCTCATACTGATTCTGTTTCTTGGCGTGCTCTTCGGTGCCAACGCCTATATCTTCATTCGCTTGGTGCAAGCACTCCCCACCCTACCTATGGTAGCCAAAGTATTGGTTGGTGTATGTATGGGAGTGGCCACGTGTAGTCTGTTTTTCTCCATGGCATTGCGTGGCAGCGCAATGCCTGCCGCCTTGTCGCGCGGACTATTTCAGGTGGGTTCCGTATGGCTGGTGTTCCTGCTTTATATGGTCCTTGCCCTGCTGCTGGTCGATGTAGCTGCGTGGCTCCGACTGACGGTTCCCTATGGCTTTTGGGTCGCCCTGGCCCTCTGCTCCGTAGTGCTCATCAGCGGGCATTACCGCTACAAGCATCCGCAGGTGAATGTGGTGCCCATAGCCTTTGACAAGGCGTGTGACTTCGCGAAGCCCCTCACCGTGGTTGCCGTGAGCGACGTGCACTTGGGTGAAGGCACGGGGCGTAAGGATTTGGCCCGATATGTGGATCTCATCAATGCGCAAAGCCCCGATGTCATCGTCATTGCCGGCGACCTCATCGACAATAGCGTACACCCACTCTACCGCGATCGTATGGCCGATGAGTTGGCCCGTCTCACAGCTCCGCAAGGCATCTTCATGGTGCCGGGCAACCACGAATACATCAGCGGCATCGATGCTGTCGCACGCTTCATTGAGGGCACTCCCATCACGCTGCTGCGCGACTCGATGGTGACGCTTCCCTGTGGCATTCAGCTCATAGGGCGCGACGACAAGAGCAACCCAGCCCGTGCATCGCTGAACACGCTAATGGCGCATGCCGACAAGGACCACCCCACCCTCGTGCTCGACCACCAGCCCTACGGCGTGGCCGAAGCCGATGCTTTGGGTGTAGACCTGCTCTTCTGCGGACATACCCACCGTGGCCAGGTGTGGCCACTGACGTGGCTGATCGACAAACTCTTCGAACAAAGCCACGGCTATCGCCGCTGGTCTCACGCCCACGTCTACGTATCGCAAGGCCTCTCCCTCTGGGGCCCACCCTTCCGCATCGGTTCCAGCAGCGAACTCGTGGTGTTTAAGGTAAAGTAGAAGAGGAGAGAAGTCTCTATAAAAGAGATTCTCCCCTCCCCGACCATACATACCCGATTGGCCATGTCGGTTGTATTAGATATAAAGAACCACTACTGTCCATATTAGTGGACAGTAGTGATCTTATTGACTGAATGATGCCGTTGGCATCCCATCATCCCAAGTAATACCACTGCTATGTAAAGGATTCTTCCCATTCCGTATACATAGTTACTTTAATAGCCTGCGCCCACCTTCATTTTCCAATACGCTCATCTGCTGGATGGCTATATGGTTTAGTTTTACAAGCCGCTCCGATTGTGACATACCTTGGTCGATAAATACGGCATTCAGATTCTCCATATTTGAAAGGCATATCAACTCATTTATACTAGCATAATCACGAATGTTGCCTTTCCGTTCAGGATTCTTCTCGCGCCACTCCCGTGCAGTCATCCCAAACATGGCTACATTCAGCACATCGGCTTCCTCGGCATAGATGATACTTGCTTGCATTGGTGTCACCTCTTCGGGAATCAGGTGCTGTTTGATGGCATCGGTGTGTATACGGTAATTGATTTTTGAGAGTTCGCGCTTTGCAGTCCAGCCTATAAGCTTTTGTTCCTCGGTCTTCAGACGTTGAAACTCCTTTACAAGATACAGACGGAATTCTACGGAAATCCATGAGGCGAACTCAAAAGCGATATCCGAGCAGGCATATGTTCCACCATATCGTCCAGCCTGCGACACAACGCCCATAGCATTCGTCAACTCTATCCATCGTGTAGGCGACATAGTGAAAGCGTTGAGTCCGGCTTCTTTTCTAATCCCCTCGAATTCGAGGGGGTTAAAATTTGGGTTGTAAAGAGTTTCCCATATACCTAGGAATTCTATGGTATTTCGATTTCTCATCCAATTAGCGATGACTCCATTAGGGTCCATTGCATTCTTTTGTTTGGCAATGTCCGTAAGGCTGATAAAATCAACCTCACCTTTTTTCATGGTTCTTACTACCGTGTCTTTTACGATGACTTCATTCTTTTTAGCCATAGTATTCGCTTGTTATGTTGTAATCAATACAAAGGTAGATTATTTTCAATGAAGTGCAAAGAATCGTATGAAAAAACGGCGAACGAGTAGTCCCATTCGCCAAAGAATCTGAAATTAAAAGAAGTCTTTATCCCCGCAAGGTCTTTATCTGGTTCAGCACCTCATCCAGGCGTTTCTTGTTGGCACGCTGCTGGGTGATGCCCAGGACAAAAGCGACACCCATGGCAAAGACGGTGATGGCGATGACTTGGAGGTTCCACGCGAAGTCGCTGGCGATGAGTATGGTCCATACGATCAGTGCGATGAGCGGGAGGGCAAGGATGCGATTGGCCATCATGCGTAATTGCTTGTGACGAGCGATGTGCTCGGTGGCCTCGGTCATACTCATCGAGGGCAAACTACCGATGTTGAGTGCCTTGTAGGCTCGTCGATTGAGGAAAACTTCCAGGATGCCTGTAGCGATGATCAGCAGGCAGAAGCCCCAATAGGGAAATCCTTTGTCGGCAAACTGTGTGAGGAATACTACACCTGCGATAGGAGCAGCGATTGCTGATGTACGGAACCGATTCTGATACCACAGCTCTACGCGCGAGAGCTTGCTCTTCATCGACTCTCTCAATATCCCTTCATTGATGATGCGCTGCTTATCCAGCTTCTCATCTATCAGGTTAAACTGTTTTTTCAGTTCCTGCAATTCGGATAAATCCATTTCGTGTGTCATAAGATACGTTTTTTACTTGTTTGACATTTGCTTTAACTGTTCCTTGATGCGGAACAGACGGGTGGTGACACTTGACAGGCTGATGCCCACCACGTTGGCTATGTCCTGATAGCTCATACTCTCCAGCCAAAGGAGGATGATGGCTCTATCGAAGACATCGAGGCGGTTGATTCTGTCATACAACATCTGAATCTGCTTACTGTGCTCGTCGTCATCGTTGTACAAGTCGATGTCGACCGAAAGGGGAACAGTCTGTACACTACTCTTCTTCTTTCGTTCCTGGTTGCTACAGGTGTTGAGGCTCACGCGCCATATCCAAGTCTTCGCGCTGCTGTCGCCTCGGAAGTCCTTGAAGCCCTTCCAGAGGTTTATCAGTATCTCCTGGAACAGGTCGTTCACCTCCTCCTTGTCGTCAGAGAAGAAATAGCAGACGGTATATATCGTCTTGCGATACTCTCTGACCATCTCAGTAAATCGTCTTTCAATGTTGTCCATCAGTTGTCTTTTTGTCGTTCTACTCTCTTAGACACACAATCGGTGGATTCCTTTCAGCAAATCGAAAGTTTTTTCAAATTTTATTCGCTGCAAATATAAGCGGAAAGTAGTAATAAGAGAAGAAAACTTAGTAGTATTGCGGCATTTTCAGAAAAAACAGTAATTTTGCCCTCCCGACCGTACCCGATTGACCATGTCGGTTGTATTAGATATAAAGAACAAAAGAAAAGTACAACTAAAACACAACAGGCTTATGGATTGTCTTGGATTCCATTTGCAATAAACTTTTTTGTATTGTAGTGAAGAATTATTGCCTTCTCAATTTGTTATATAATATCTAATTGCTAAATTTGCGGCAGATTTTTATTGAAAATATTAAGTGCTACTTACGATTTTCAATGAAAATAATAAGTAGAATTAGAGAAATACATACTTATGTTTACACGCTATCCACAATTGAATCAAGAGGTTGACATGTCTATGTTCCTATTTGGAGCAAGGCAGACAGGAAAAAGTACAATTCTTCGCCATCAGTTTCCCGATGCAGTGTTTATCGACTTGCTTGACTCAGAGCTTCGTATGCGTTTTCAGCGTCGTCCTTCACTACTCTATGAGATGTTACGCGACAAAGATTCTGAAACGGTAGTGGTCATTGACGAGATTCCCGAAGTACCCGAACTACTCAATGAAGTGCATCGTTTGATATCGGAGCGAGGATTGAGATTTGTGCTCTGCGGCTCAAGTGCCCGAAAGCTCAAGCGCAAAGGCTACAATACATTGGGCGGAAGAGCATATCCCTCTTATTTTTATCCGTTGGTAAGTGCAGAGATTCCCGACTTTGATCTTGACCGTGCGCTGCAGCATGGTATGTTGCCCACACATTACTTGGCGAAGAATCCTAACAGATTGTTATCAGCATACGTTGATGTGTATTTACGTGAAGAGATACGCGAAGAGGCTTTGGTGCGTAATCTGGGCAGTTTCCAGCGATTTCTGGAGGTGGCGGCACTGACCGATGGCGAGATGGTGAACTACTCCAATATCGCTGCCGAATGTGGTGTCAGCGCACAGACGATAAAGGGTTATTTTGGTATTCTTGAAGACACCTTGGTGGGGTATATGATACCAGCTTACACGAAGACGATAAAACGCCGTTTGGTACAGGCTCCACGATTTTATTTTTTCGATGTAGGGCTTGCTTGTCATCTTCTTCACCGTAAATCTCTTATGCGCGGCACACCCGAATATGGTCATGCATTCGAGCATTTTATTATACAAGAACTTATAGCTTATATCGGCTACAATCACAAAGAGGATAAACTCTCCTATTGGCGTACGCATACAGGCGTAGAAGTTGATGCTATTATCGGGGACGCTCGCATAGCCATCGAGATAAAATCCGCTGAGGAAATTCAGAAGCGTCATCTTAAAGGATTAAAATCGTTTGGTGATGACTACCCCCAATCGCGCCGTATCCTTGTTTCGCTCGACCGCATCAATCGTAAAGAAGATGGTATAGAGTTGATTTATGTGCACGATTTCCTCGCTGAACTATGGAGAGGGGGAATTATTTAACGTCACGGTTGATTATAAGTGGTCATCTGACCACCATTTTCGGTGGAGAATTGAAAATATCTTTTTTTAATGAAACAATTTATACAGATAATAGTCATTGTGTTGTTGGTGCCGTTAATTAAAAGTTTTCTATAATTTTTTTCTTCTCAATCGTACCCGATTGACTGTGTCAGTTGTATTATATATAAAAGACAACTTAAACACAACAGACAGAATGAAACAGAAGAGAACGACCGCATGTAGGGTATGGCTGTGCATGGCAATGATGCTTGCCACAGCATTGGGAGTGAATGCACAGGGAAAAATCACGCTGAAGCTGACCGACGAGCCGTTGCCCAAGGCGTTGCGCCTCATCGAGCAGCAGGGCGGCAAGAGCATCATCTTCTCGGTGAGCGAGACGGAGAAATACAAGGTAAGCGCCGACATCCGCGACACCACACAGGCCGGGGCCATCAACCACGTATTGTGGGGCAAGCCCTTCGTGGCCAAGGAGCGTCCCGAGTACTTCGTGGTGCAGAAGCAGGAAAGCAAAACCACAGCCGTAGGCGTCAGTGGCGTGGTGGTGGACGAGAAGGGTGAGCCTATGCCCTATTGCAATGTGTTGCTACTTGATGCCGACTCTACCTTTATTGACGGTTGCGTGACCAAGGAGGATGGCTCCTTCATGATGATGGGAAAGAATGATGCTACTTATTTGTTGAAAGCATCCTATATAGGATATACGACTACCGTTCAGAAAGCCGAGATGCAGCAGCAAAACCACATCCAACTTTCATCCGAACTGCAGACACTGGCTGAGGTAACGATTAGCGCCAACCGTCCGCTCATAGAGCCCAATAGCCGTGGACTGAAGGTAAACGTTGCAGGAACCTCGTTTGCCAAGATGGGCACGGCATCGGAACTGCTCGGCCACCTGCCCTTTGTTGCTGGCAGAGACGGCGAGTATACAGTGCTTGGGCACGGCACTCCCGAGATATACATCAACAACCGCAAGGTACGCGACAAGAGCGAGCTCAACCGCTTGCGTGCCGAGGATATCCTCTCCACCGAGGTCATCCTTGTGCCTGGCGCAGAGTATGCCTCGAACGTCGCAGCCGTCATCCGCATCCGCACCATCAAGCAGCAGGGTGATGGATGGAGCGGAAGCCTCTATGCCAACTATTCGCAGGGTGCGATGGGGAGAGACTACGAGCAGGTATCGCTCAACTATCGTGTGGGCGGGCTTGACATCTTTGGCAGTGGCTATGTGACACACTCCTCACTCTATGGAAATTCCACAAGCGACGATGCCCTGTATGCCTCATCGGTTTGGAAGACACATACCGACAAATCCTATAACCAAAGGCAGGACTATTTCTACGGCACATTAGGAGCAAACTACGACTTCAACGAGTACCATTCGGTGGGTGTGCGCTATACGCCCAACACGCCGTTTGGCAATCATAAGAGATATGTATATTCTGACGTGATGGTCGAACGCGATGGAGAGTTTGTAGAAAGACTGTATACCGAACAGATAAACGAAAACAAGACTCGCTGGAAGCATACCATCAACGGCTATTACGTAGGCGACATCGGCAAGTGGCATGTGGACGTGAATACCGATTATTACTTTGGCAAGAGCGAGTCGACACAGCAGGTACTCAACAATGACCAGATGGCTGCCGAGTCGCAAAGTCTGGTCAATGACTATCTGTATGCCGTGAAAGCCACGGCAAGCACTGCGCTCCCCGTGGGCCATATGACGGTAGGCACCGAAGAGGTATTCACCGACCGTCGCGACCAGTTCTTTCAGAGCGGCTTCTCGGCCGATGCCGACAACCACGTGAAGCAAAGCATCTACTCGGCCTTTGCCTCCTATTCGATGAGCATCAAGAAGTGGAACCTCAGTGCCGGTCTGCGCTACGAGCGCCAGCAGACCAACTACTATGAGAATAGCGTGTACAAGTCCGAACAGAGCCCTACGTATAACGACCTCATCCCCTCGCTTTCGGCCAACTATGCCACGGGCAACTGGAATCTCACCCTTTCGTATAAGCAGATGACGGAGAATCCGCCTTATGGCCTGCTTACCAACACCATCAACTACCGCAGCAAGTACGAATATATGACAGGCAATCCTCTGCTGCAAAGGAATAGAGGCAAGGGACTCATGCTTGATGGTGCATGGAAATGGATTTACTTCACCTCTTGGTACATGCATTCCCGCAATAGCTATACCTCCGTGACACAAGCCTACAACGACATCACTCATCCGGGCGTCACCATCATCGGCTTCAAGAACGTCCCATCGGCCTACTCGTATGGTGGCGTCATCACCTTTGCTCCCAAGATTGGCGTATGGCAACCGCAGGCCACCATCAATCTCTCTTTCTTTGATGCCGACCTGAAAGCCATCGGCATAGATTATCGGTGGAACGATCCCTGCTGGCAATTCTCCCTCGACAACACCTTTCTCCTCCCTCGCGACTGGTTCATCAATCTACAAGGAAGCTACATCCCTGCATTCCGCCAAGGCTCGGCCATGCACAAGGCAACGGGTTCGGTAGACCTGCGTGTATCAAAATCATTCTTGAAGAGCAAGGCACTGAGCGCAACCCTCACCGCCAACGACATCTTCCACACCCAATACAATGCAAGGACTGCATACAGCATCGGCACTTCCACAACCTTCAGTGAGTACTACGACCATCAGCGCATAGGCCTCACCCTCTCGTATCGATTCAATGCCACGAACAGCAAGTACAAGGGCACAGGTGCCGGCCAAAGCGAGAAGCAACGCTTGTAACCATACAATAGCACTTTTATAAATTTTTTCTCTGCAATGGAGGATGCTTGTAACGGGTGTTCTCCATTGCACATCATGACGAAGTGTGCACGAAAAAAAGTGCATATTGTATGGAAAAATGCACGAAAAAAAGTGCATTTTCTTTTGTTTCTAAGACAATAGAGATTTCCCGTGACTAGCGCTACGATGCTGTCTACGGCACCAAGCGCTGGGCATACGAGCGGATGAGGGCAGTGACGGTGGCACTGCTGGGTATGTTTGGGGAAGAAAAATAGGGGAAAAGTTGGTGGTGTAGATAAGTTGTAGTACCTTCGCTACAGGAAATAAAAAAACCCGGATTCATCACCAGTATCTGAAAAACTGGGAGAGGAACGCCCGGGACTGCACAGCAAAGGTACAGCTTTTATGGAATATAACAAACATTTTTTCGAAAAAGTTTTCTCCAACAAGCGCATGGAACGCTATTTTGCACTGTATCCCAATGATGAGGAGAGAGCAATCATGCATTACCAGGCGAATATTAAATTGGCAGAATCTTTCTATACATCGCTTTCTGTGTTGGAGGTAGCCTTGCGCAATGCCCTGAGTCGCGAACTGGAGACGATGACTGGACGTGAAGATTGGTATGCCATATTTCCCAATACTCCAGGTCTGACCAACTTGAATCGTTATGTGACTAAGGCAAGCAAGCAGATTGCAGGTCGTCACGAGTCAATAACTCCCTCGAAGATTATTGCTGAGCTGACCCTCGGTTTCTGGGTATCGTTGCTCAATGCCGAGTATGAACTTATTTTGTGGAAGGACCTGCGTCGTGCGTTCCCTTATCTCCCCAAGAAAGACCGTCAGCGAAAGACCGTATCAGCACCGCTCAACAGGTTTCGTGCATTCCGAAATCGAGTCTTCCATAATGAGTCAATATGCTGGAACATGCATCGAGTGCAAGAAATTCATAACGAATTGTTGCTTTTATTAGGCTGGATAAATAAGGACTTACCCATACTGCTTCAAAACATCGACCGCTTTGACGATGTACAAGCGAGAATAAAAGAGGAAATGGGTTGGAAATAACCCCATCCAATCAGAGCCGTCCGTTAGTTTTATTTAACCAGTCAACTCAGTCCAGGAATAAGACTAAAACGTGTAAACCTGTTGGGTTCTTCTTCAATTTAGTTGAAAAGTATATGTTCCATAACGATTTTATTTTTCAACTAAATTGAAGAAGAACCACCTAAATCAGGAAACTACAAATACCGCTTATCAGAGCCGTCCGTTAGTTTTATTGGACGGCTCTGATTTTTGTAACGGACGGCTCCGTCAGATTTATTGCAAGGCTCTGATTTCGCATGCAAGAAGCTGTAAACGGAAAATCGCACGTGCCTTTCTTGAAAAAGGGCTGTCCCTTTTCTGAAAAACGCATGTGCCTTTTTTCAGAAACGCACCTGCGTTTTTTCACGAAGGCATGTCCGTTTTTTCTCGCAGGTGCTCCAAGATTTTCTTACAGGCTCTTCACGGAATTTACAAGCCTGTACCAATTCTGTTACAAGTCTGTACCAAATCCATTACATGCATGTACCACGAGCGGTGCATGCCAGCCCCTTGGCAACCCCCTGGCAAGAAATAATTGAAAATTGAAAGTTGAAAATTAAGGAATATTCCATTTCGTGCTGATAATCAACATAATTAACTTTTCTTAGGGGCGAAATCCGACGCGTCAGAACCTCCCAATCCCCCTATATAGTAATTTTCATTTTTGGCCTGGCAGTGGCATACCGATATGTTGTATTGTACACCTCCTTGCGTGTTGCCCCGTACGGTAATCCATACGCATCTGCCACTGCCAGGCCAAAAATAAAAATCCTATATACTGCACTTTTTAGTGAAAATTCCGCTGGGGCGAAATGCAATGCACTCTATATCAATAGATAAAATTCCCCTTCTGCACATAACAAGCCACGCGGCAAGCTTTTCCTGCCAAGGGGTCTCGGCAGGATTCTTCAAGAATTGTGGCAAGCAGTTTTACGATAAATAACCCCAATATGAACAGACGAAACGAAAAAAACAGTAATTTTGTCTCTCCCGACCATACCTGATTGACTGTGTCGGTTGTATTAGATATAGAGAATGGCTAAGCTGACGATATTCCGTAGACACGAGGCATCTGACGAGGAGCAGCGTTTCCACACGCTGTTTGTGGAGATGTACCCCAAGCTTGTGCGCTATGCAGCGGCCCTGATGACCGATACCGATGAGGCCAGGGATATCGTGAGCGACGTGTTTGAACGCGCTTGGCAACGCCACGCCACGCTGGACGACGAGAACGGCCATGCCTGGCTCTATGCTGCCGTACGCAATGCGTGCCTCAATCGTCTGAAGCATCTGCAGGTGGAGCGTGAGCATCTGGAGGCTGTCATAGAAGCCACACGGGCCGATATGGCCGACAACTACCGCCAACACGAAGTGCTGCTGCGCCGTGCCGAGGAGATTGCCCACAGCCTGCCCGAACCTACACGCAGCATACTGCGCCTATGCTACTGGGACAAGCAGACCTATCGCCAAGTGGCCGAACACCTCGGCATCAGTCCCGACACGGTGAAGAAGCACATCAGCAAAGCACTGCGTACCTTGCGTGAAACGATGAGAGAAATGATTTAATAATATGTAGATAAAACGACCGCCGTATGAAATCACCCGACACCAATGACCACCGCCTCGAAGCACTCCTCCGCGAAGCCCTTGCACAAGAGCCTACGGCCGAAGAGACCGAGCGTGCCTGGCAAGCCCTCGCCAACCGTCGCCATAAGCAGCATACTCGCCGTACCCTATATATAGCCACAGCCTCAGTAGCAGCCGTTCTGGCCGTCGTATTCCTACTACGCATCGCACAGCCCAGCCCTGCTGTCGGTGGCATACAGGTGTTTGCCTCGATGGATGCACCGCAAAAGATTACCTTTACAGAGAAAGATGGGCACACCCTTGCCATCACTCCGGCAGGCACCACGGCTACTCTCCTGCTCAGCGACAGCACCGAAGTGCTGCTTGGTGCCAACAGCCGTTTGGAATATCCCACCCATTTTGCTGGGGGAAGCCGCGAAGTCACACTCTCGGGCGAGGCGCGTTTCTACGTTGCCAAGCACGAAGGAGTCCCCTTCATTGTCCATACCCAAGAGTTGCAGACCCAAGTTTTCGGCACGGTATTTGATGTGCGGGCCTATCCTCAGGGAACGCCCGATGTAGCGCTCTATGAAGGCAGTATAGGCGTCACCTACCGTGGCGAAGAGCATCTGATGAAGCCCGGCGAGCAGGCATTTGTCGATACCGACGGGGTACTGCAGCTCACCGCCACGCCACGCTATCGTAGCAGCTGGGCCGAAGGGTTCTTCACCTACGACAATCAAGACCTGCGCACCGTGATGCAGGAGATAGGGGCGTGGTACAATCTCACGGTCACCTTCGAGTCGCCCCATCTGCTCGATGAGCGCATCCACTTCCGCTTCAGCCGCCAGCAGCCTGTCGATGTCATCTTACAGGTATTGGGCGACATGGGCATTGCCCAGTTTGTCAGGAGCGAAGAGGGGATTGTGGTGCGGTAAAGAAAAATTCTCCCCTGTTTTGATTTACTTTTGCCTCTGTTTTGCGTCCTCATGGTAGAGACAATGATTATGGAGAAGGACAGATTTGACATATTGTCGAGGAGCATCAGAGGCAAGCTGCTGGCACTGGCGCGGAACTTTCCGCTGCCTTCGGGAGTGGAACCCGACGATGTGGTGCAGGAGGCAATGATTGCGCTTTGGGAACTGACGGAGCAAGGCTACCCTATTCAAGATGCCGAAGCTATGGCCATAAGGCTGACGAAGAATATCTGCGTGGGGCACCATCGCAAGGCCCGTCTGGAGCTGCAAGCACTGACACACGACAACTACCTTGGCGGCACCGAAGCTACCGTGCTGACCGATCGTGAGGACCTGAAGCGCATACAGGAGAGCATCTATGGCTCGCTCACCACTACACAACGGGAATACTTGCACCTGAGAAACGACGAGGGGCTCTCGCTCGACGAGATAGCCACACTCACGGGCAAGCCCAAGACAAGCATCAAGTCTACCCTATCGAAAGCAAGAAAACAGATGTTGGATAAGTTTTGTAAGTTGATAAGTTAATCAGTTTGCCAAACTCAGAAACTAAAGAACTAAAAAACTAAAACATGATGGATATACAGGATAAAGATACACGCATGGCACTCGTGGCCAGGTACCTCGAAGCGGAAACGACGGTGGCCGAGGAGGCTCTGCTCGCTGCATACTACGCCGCAAACGAGGCTGAGGAGGATGAACGCGCCATAGCCCAGATGATACGGATGGAGCACGCCAACGAAGCGTTGCTCTCCAAGGAAGGAGCCGAGGAGTTTGACCGCATCGTGAACCAAACGAAGCCTAAGCAGCAAAAGCCCCACATCCGCCGTATGGCCTGGATAGGCGGCGTGGCAGCTGCCATAGCCCTGCTGCTTGTGCTCAACGTGGCAATACCACGCGAGGCAGAGCCCAGCCCAGCCTTCACGACCGTGGAGATTGCAGGATATGTGCAGCAACTGATGAATGTGGAGGATGTAGAGACGGTAACGGCATCGCCCATCAAAGAGTGCGTATTGGTGACAGCCACGCTTGCCGACGGCTCCACCAAGATGTTTATTATGAACAAAGACCCAGAGGTAGGAAGTACTTCAATGTTAGCGATAAATTAAAACTCTATTCAATTATTGCAAGGAGATATATGTAGATAAAAGGAGTTAAATGTAGATAAATGCCAATAGACTATTCGCGCGTAAAGTATTGGCCTTTATCTCCCCAAGGAGCAAAGCGACTAACTCCCTTTGACTCCCTTTACTACAGAAAGTTGAGCTTGCGAAACCTAAGTAAAACCCACTAAACAATCAAAATTATGAGAACAATCCTATTGACGGCACTTTGTGCCATAACCATCGGCACCCAAGCCAAGGTAGCAAACGACACGATAGACAAGTACATCATCGACAAGCAGCCTGTAGAGCACTTCGACGGCTCGCAGCTCGAGGGCAAATGTATATCGAAGTATATGATTGCCTATAAGCAAGGCAAAGGCGTGGTAGAGAGGCATCACGTGATATATACGGGCGATGAGGCAGAGAAGACACTAAGGGTAATAGGGAACGGCAATGGACCTATAGTATCTATAGCAAAAGAACCACTTATCTTCGTAAACGGCACAGAAACCTCTCCTGCAGATTTTGCAAAGATAAAGCCCGAAGAGATAGCACACATCGAGGTCATCAAAGATACCGATTTAGCTGCAAAGCAATGGGGTAGCAAGGGAGTGAACGGAGTCATCATTGTGACTACGAAAGCAATCAAGAGTGGTGATACCGATGTCAAGGGAGTCACAGTATCCAAGTTTGTTGAGCCACTTATCATTGTGGATGGAGAAGAGGTTTCCCAAAAGGAGCTTGAAAAGATAAACCCTAGTGATATAGACCATATCGATGTGCTCAGAAATGGCTCCAAGGCTGCGGAGCAATGGGGTAGCAAGGGACTTAACGGGGTCATCATTGTGACCACAAAAGGGGGCAAGGAAAAGTAAATAGCTCATGTCTTTTTGAGACTTTATAATATGTATATAAGAGAGAGTGTGTTATCTGTTTTTACACTCTCTTTTTATTTCATTATTGTCATCCTGAACGAACCAACGGTCGACGCCCGTAGGGGCCAAAGTCAATGTGAAGGATCTCGCGCAGGGACTTTACAAGAGATGTTGTGAGATTTTTCGCTGCGCTCAAAATGACACGGGACATTGATGACACTACAACCTTAGGATATTTCTTGATTTCGAACTCACGTTAAGGCAGAATTTTGCCGTTATCCCTAAAATCACTACATTTGCATAGAATAAGAATCCAAAGACTAATAGACTATGCGAATCATTATACAGCGTGTACGGAATGCTTCGGTGACGATTGAGGGAGTAGAGCACTCGGCCATCAATCAGGGAATGATGATATTGGTGGGCATTGAGGAGGCCGACGGCGATGAGGACATCGCTTTCCTCACCAAGAAAATAGCGAACATGCGCATCTTCGATGATGCCGATGGAGTGATGAATCTCTCGGTGATGGACATCGGGGGCGAAGTGCTCGTCGTGAGCCAGTTTACCCTGCACGCATCCACCAAGAAAGGGAACCGCCCATCCTACATCCGTGCAGCCAAGCCCGACATCTCCATACCTCTCTACGAGAAGTTCTGCACCGAGCTCTCCGCCACCCTCGGAAAGCCGGTGAAAACGGGTGTTTTTGGTGCCGACATGCAGTGTGCACTCATCAACGATGGCCCTGTAACGATATTTATGGACAGCAAGAACAAGGAGTAG
>JAZNYG010000093.1:0-20089 GCA_045594245.1 Bacteroidaceae bacterium | reverse complement strand
CCGCAACGGCAAGCACAGGAGATGTTTCTGAACAAATATCCCGACAATGAAGTTGCCGCCAACTTCATAACCAATCAACGCCACGAAGCCGAACTATACAACAAATATAAAGAACATTATAGCTATGCATTCTTCATAGCCCAAAAGGTTGTATAAGGACAAGGCATAAGTCCCCAAAATCGCACTTGCCTTCTCTGAAAAAGGGCTGTCCCATTTCAGAAAAAGGCACATGCCTTTTCTAAAAATCGCATAGCCCATTTTTCACAAAGGGCTATGCGTTTTTCTTGTAAGCCTGACAATATATTCTGTAGGCGCATAGCACTTTTTTTGCAGGTGCGTTACAAAATTTGTGCAGTTGTACCAAGTTCGGTACATAATGTACCGCGAGCGGTGCATGCATGTAAATGGATTTTCTACTAAGTGAAAAATATTTTGTGTGTCCAATGCCAGGCCAAAAATAAAATTCCAATACACGCATTTTTAGTGAAATGAGCGGTAACAATTCCGCGCTCTTTATGACTCATAATGGGAGATAGAATAACTCATGTGCTTTCTACTCCCTTCACCTTCAACCCGATATTCAGGTTGCGCTTCTCGAAAGTGTCGGTTTCATTGGCTCTTATGTAGCCCACCTTGCTGTAGAGTGGGAATTGCATGCAGCATTGCTGGGCCATTTCGTAGCGTTGCTTGTCGGTCCACTGGTGGCTCAGAGTCCATTGCGCACGAGTCTCTTTGGCGCAGTCGGCGAAGCTGACGGCAATGATGTATCGCCCCTGCGCAAGTAGGAGAGGCTTTTCGGGGGTGACGGTGATAGTCTGTTTCTTGCCTTGAGGAATGTGTGCAATGAGAGGACTGCCGAGCACCTCGGTGCATGTGCTGTCGCGATATATCATGATGCTCAGCGTGGCTTCCGCAATGCTGTTTGATACGATGCCGAAGGTTATCTCCTTAAGTTCGGTAGCGTGCTTCAGAGTTAGCGCAGAGCCTACCTCATGGCCTACTTGGTCGGGGGTGAGCATGACGATGGCTCCCGGCATTCGTGTGCCTCGGCGCAAGAGGGTTTTCTGCCTCTGCTTGCCAAGAACCACCACCTCTTGCAACTGCTCTTCGCAGGTGGAAGTCTGGGCACTGCTCCTTGCGGCGGTGAGGGCAAGGAGCAGTGCGGTGATAACGTATAGGACCGTGCGGTTCATATTAGTCGCGATACTCGAGTATATCGCCCGGCTGGCAGTCGAGCGCCTTGCAGATGGCATCGAGGGTAGAGAAGCGGATGGCACGTGCTTTGCCAGTCTTCAGTATGGAGAGGTTGGCTGCGGTGATGCCTACCTTCTCGGCCAGCTCGCCTGAGGTCATCTTGCGCTTGGCGAGCATCACATCTACATTTACTATGATTGACATATCGATATTCTTTTAATGGTGATACAATGCAGACATTACACCGTCAAGCGGTTCTCTTCGCTCAAACGGACACCTGCTGAATAGATTATCGCAACACCGATGAGCAGAAGGGGAGTAAAGAATGTGTTGGGATAGACCATAAAGAGTGGAGCACCATAAATTATGGGGAAATTATTGGCGCATAGACCTGAAAGAAAATATACAGGTGCCGACCACCATATAATATTAGCGTTACGCTTTGAGAAAAACTCGCCGCATTTGATTAGCTTGATGGAGTTGAGCATAAACACCATGGTGAGTATGTTTTTTATAAGGCCAAAGATAACATACCCTGCGAGAATAAGTACATTCCAAGCATACCACTCTTCATTCCATTTGCCCAAAGGATTACTCCAAATGCCCACCGCATTCTCTGCTTTCGCCAATAATAACAATATGTTCAACACTCCGAAAAAGATCACAAAACCGGTAACTACCGACATCCGTTTTGAAAGATTAGTTCTCATAATTCAATAAGTTTTTATCGTTTAACGATGCAAAGATAGGCATGTTTTATCGAAAAACAATAAAACATTGAAGAAAAACGATAATTTTAGCACTGTTTAACAGAAAGAGGGGCGAAAGAGGCTGCCGCCCCTCACCCACGCTTGCGGTAGGTGAACGATGCCAGGGTGGCAAAGGTGAGGGCGAAGGCGGCAAGGGCGAGGTAGCTGCCCGAGAGCTCGGCCACGGTGGTGCCACGCAGGTATACGGCTCGCATGATCTCGACCATGTAGGTGGGCGGCAGCAGGCGGGTGAAGTGCTGGGCCCAGAGGGGCATGCTCTCGACAGGGGTCATGAGGCCGCTGAGGAGGATGAAGGAGAGTACAACGAAGAGCATGAGAAACATGGTCTGCTGCATGGTGTCGGAGAGGTTGGCGATGATGACGCCTATGCTGGACATGACGATGATGAAGAGCAGCGCCGCAAGGAAGATGGCCCCTACGGAACCGGCCACGGGGAGTCCGTAGACGAGGAGGGCGAGAGTCATGCAGAGGACGAGCTCGAGGAGGCAGATGACCCAGAAGGGGATGAGCTTGGAGAGGGTGAACGTAAGGCGGCTCACGGGGGTGACATTGATCTGCTCTATGGTGCCCAGCTCCTTCTCGGAAACGAGGTTGAGGGCGGGCAGGAATCCGCCGACCATCACCATGAGCATAATCATCAGGGCGGGTATCATGAAGTGCTTGTAGTCCATGGTGGGGTTGTAGTAATTGACAATGGACAAAGTTGCGATTGAGCGAGAGCAAAGACTGCTTGCAGGCTCTGCCGAGCGTAGCAACTTCAACGAAGTTAATTGAGAATTGAGAATTGATAATGGAGAATTGACAATTTCGCTGTTCTCAAACGAAGGTTGTGCAGGAGCGTTCTCTGTAGGGAGGGCCTTCATTACGGTCTGCATGAGGTACTGGGAGCCGAGGGAGCCTTTCATGGCGTTGACGCCGTTGGCCCAGATGCTGAGCCGCTTGGGGGTGGCGTGGAGGCTATGGCCGAAGCCGTTGGGTATCTCGAGGATGGCATCGATGTGGCCGTCTTCGAGGTCGGCGAGTGCCGAGGGGTAGTCGGCATAGAGGTCGTGGAGGCTCAGGTACTCGGAGGCCTCGACATGCGAGGTGATGCGGCGCGACACGTCGGAGCGGTCGGCATCGACAATGCCCACGCTCACACCCTTGACATCCATGTTGGCTATCCAGGGCAGTATGAGGACGATGGCGAGGGGAAAGCCCACTACCAGCTTGGGGAGGAAGGGGTTGCGGCGAAACTGCCGCAGCTCTTTAATGATCAGGGTTCGTAGTACGCTCATAGTGGTCAAGTTATTCCAAACGGTCGTTAAACTTCATCAATGCCACACGGATGATGCCGATGGTCATCGCGGCGAGGATGCCAAGCTCGAGCAGCACATCGCCGAAGGCGAGTCCCTCGATTATCAGTTTGCGCATGGCATCGATATACCACCGTGCAGGGACGATGTAGGTGATGGGACGGAGCACGAGGGGCAGGTTCTCGGTGGGGAAGAGCATGCCGGAGAACATCATGATGGGCAGCATGAGCACCATGCCGGAGATGAGCAGCGCCACCATCTGCTTGTCGGTGACGGTGGAGACGAGCAACCCGAAGCCGAGGGAGAGGGCGATGTAGATGCCCGAGATGAGGAGGATGCCGCCCACGCTGCCTGTCATGGGTACGCCAAGGGCATAGCGGGCGATGAGCAGCACGGAGAGCAGGTTGATGCAGCTGAGGGCAAAGTAGGGTATCATCTTGGCAGCGATAATCCACAGTGGCTTGACGGGCGACACGAGCAGCACCTCCATGGAGCCCAGCTCCTTCTCGCGCACGATGGAGATGGAGGTCATCATGGCGCACACGAGAATGAAGATGAGGCCGAGGATGCCGGGCACGAAGTTGTAGGCACTCTTCATCTGGGGATTGTAGAGGATGTGGGTATCGACGGGCGAGACAGCAGCCACGCCGCTGAGGGTCTGCATGAGGTAGGCCGAGGCCGAGGCGGCCACGTTGGGGTTGGAGCCGTCGAGCACGAGCTGCACGCCGCAGCCTGCCACCTCGGCGGTGCCTGCCACGAGGCGGTCGTAGTCGTCGGCAAAGACCATCACGGCCTCGGCAGTGCCGGTGCGCAGCACCTTGTCAATCTCGTCGGGAGCGACATACCCCTTAAAGGTGAAGAGAGGGGTGTGGCTGACACGCGACACGGCATCGCGCACAGCGGCCGTGCGATGGGGCGCACAGGCAGCTACGTTAATGTTGTTGACATCGGTGGATATGGCAAAGCCGAAGAGCAGGGTGAGCACGATGGGGATGCCTATGACCACGAGGATGGTGCGCACATCGCGCAGGATATGCAGCGACTCCTTCTTGACGAAATGGGCAAATCTATTCATTCCTTACAGCATTGCGGGCGAGGGTGCGGAACACCTCGTCCATCGTTCTTACTTGGTGCTTGCTGATGAGCGCCTCGGGCGTGCCGAGCGCCATGATGCGCCCGTCGACCATGATAGACACGCGGTCGCACAGGGCGGCCTCGTCCATATAGTGGGTGGTGACAAACACGGTGGTGCCGGCAGCGGCGGCGCGGCGTATCATGCCCCAGAACTGACGACGCGTGAGGGGGTCGACACCGCCCGTAGGCTCATCGAGGAAGATGACCTTGGGGGCATGCAGGTTGGCCACGGTGAAGGCCAGCTTCTGTCGCCATCCGGCAGGGATGCTGCGCACGAGGTCGTGGCGATGATGCCAGAACTCGAGCTCGGTGAGCATGGCCTCGGCCTTGGCGAGTATCTCCTTGCGGTGCATGCCGTAGATGCCTCCGTAGAGCTCCATATTCTCCAGCACGGTGAGGTCCTCGTAGAGGGAGAATTTCTGACACATGTAGCCGATGTTGCGCTTGATGTCCTCGCTCTGTGTCATGATGTCGCACCCGGCCACGCTGCCCGTCCCCGAGGTGGCACGGCTCAGTCCGCAGAGGATGCGTATGGCAGTGGTCTTGCCGGCACCATTGGCTCCGAGGAAGCCGAAGATTTCGCCCTGTGCCACATCGAACGATATGTTGTCGACCGCACGGAAGGCACCGAACTGCTTGGTGAGGTTCCTAACCGATATGATGTTTTCCATACTCCTCCTGGATTAGTCTGATGAATGTATCTTCGAGCGTTGCCCCCGCATCGGTGATGCGGTCGGGGGTGTCGATACGCAATATCTTGCCTTCGTTGATGAGGGCTATGCGGTCGCAACGGCTGGCCTCGTCCATGTAGGGGGTGGACACGAGGATGGTGATGCCGTGCTGGCGCAGGGTGTGGAGCATATCCCAGAACTCGCTGCGGCTCACGGCGTCGACGCCCGTGGTGGGCTCGTCGAGGAAGAGCACGCGGGGCTTGTGCACGAGGGCACAGGAGAGGGCGAGCTTCTGCTTCATGCCGCCCGACAGGCGTCCGGCACGGCGCGTCTTGTAGGGCTCTATCTGCCGGTATATGGGGGCTATGAGGTCGTACCCCTCGGCAATGGTGGTGCCAAAGAGCGAGGCGAAGAACTCCAGGTTCTCCTCCACCGAGAGGTCCTGGTAGAGCGAGAAGCGCCCGGGCATGTAGCCCACTATCTGACGGATAGACTTGTAGTCGGTGACGATGTCGAGTCCGTCGACGGTGGCGCTGCCTCCGTCGGGGAGCATCAGCGTAGTGAGCAGGCGAAACAGCGTGGTCTTGCCTGCCCCGTCGGGACCGATGAGTCCGAAGAGTTCGCCACGCTCCACCTCGAAGGATACTCCGTCGAGCGCAGTGAATGTGCCGTAGCGCTTCGATATGTTTTCTACTCTGATGGATGGCATGTTGGTTGAGGGTTGAGAGTTGGTAGTTGAGGGTCTGTTTCAATTTTCAATTTTTAATTTTCAATTTTCAATTGTCAATTATTTTCGTCTCCCCATACATCCCCACCTTCAAGCGTCCGTCGTTCTCTACGGCAATCTTCACGGCATACACGAGGTTGGCGCGTGTGTTGCGTGTCTGTATGGCCTTGGGGGTAAACTCGCTCTCCGAGGCTATCCACATCACCGTACCCTTGTAGGCATACTGCTGGTCGCCGCCAAAGTCGGCTGTCACCTCCACCTCATCGCCGAGGTTGAGTGCGGCTAGCTGATCAGAGGTGAAGTAGGCACGCAGGTACATCGCATCGAGGTTGGCCACCTTCATCAGCGGTGTGCCCATGCTCACCAGTTCGCCTGCACTCTTGTACTTGGCCAGTACGGTGCCTCCGATGGGCGATGCTATGCGGCACTTGGCAATGCGGTCCTCCACGATGGCTATCTGCGCGGCTATGGCCTCGGCATTGTAGTCAGCTGCCGAGGTGTTGCCCGACAGGGCGGTCTGCTGCGCCACGCGCTGCCTCTCGAGCACCTGCAGCTGGGCGTTGAGGTCGTCGAGCTGCTTGGTGGGTACGGCATTCTTGGCCACCAGCTTCTCTATGCGCTGCTTCTCGGACTTAAGCGTAGCGATCTGACTCTCTATGGCCGAGAGCTGACTGCGTATGTCGGGGCGCGCACTGCGGATGGCCTCAGCCTGTGCCGCCAGCTGCACCTTCTGCCAGTGCAGCTGTATGGTGTCGACCACTCCCAGCACCATACCCGGCTCCACCTGTGCACCCTCGCGCACATCGAACCATACCAACTGCCCGGTGCCTTGCGACGACACCAGTATCTCCTCGGCCTCAAAGGTGCCGCAGGCATCGTACGTAGCCTTGTCGGCACATGCGCCGCACATCAGGGCGGCAATGATTGTATATATTTCTTTTTTCATAATCCTATTTATTTAACGTATGCTTCAAATCATAAATGGCCTTTACCAGCTCTATCTGGTGCGTGCTGCGGGCTATCTTGGCGGAGGTCTCGTCGCTGATCTTGCCCAGTAGGTCGTGCGTGTCTATCATGCCCTCCTGCAAGCGCACCTCGGCAGCCTCGCGCACCCGACTGCGCAGTGCCACTATGCGGTCGTCGTCCGCGATGGCCTCACGTATGCGGCGCACCTCGGCACTCTCCTGCTCGGCCTGCAAGCGGCTGTTGAAGGCAAACACCTCGCGCTGCAGCATCACATTGTCGCGTGCATTCTGCAGCTGTCGACGCGATGTCTTCGACGTATACAGGCTGCTGATGTTCCAGTTCATGCGCACCCCCACAATGCCGTTGAGCGTCCAGCGGTGGCTCACCATATTCTCAAACATGTTGAGCCCCGGATAGCCGTAGTAGCCCTGTGCGAAGAGTGCCACACGCGGAGCGAGCGACACGTCGACCATCTGCTCGCGTGCCTGCAGCAGGGCCATCTGCGCATCCATCAGCTGCAGCTCGGGGCGCTCAGAGTCGTACCCCACAGGCTCTTCGGCCACAGGCATGGGCAGGGGCACCTCGCCCAGCTCCTCACCGATGAAGAGGCCCAGTATGCGGCGGAAGCTCTGCAGGCGGGCCTCCACTTGTCCGAGGCTCTGGCGCTGCGTCAGCAGCTGCACCTCCACGGCATCGGCATCGGCCTGCATGGCCATCCCGTTCTCCACGAGGGCATTCACCTGATCGAGGTTGGTCTGCAGGCGCTGCATCATCTCCCCTATCTGCCGCTGCTGCTCCTGCATCAGCAGTATGCCGAAGTAGATGTCCTCTACACGGCTGTCTACCGCGTACAGCTCCACCTCGGTACTCATGCGTTCCTGCGCGGCCTCGCCCTCGGCGATGGCCCGGTCGGTACGGCTCTTCCCGCCATCCCAGAGGGTCTGCTGCACATCAATCTGCACCTTGTACTGGTCGCGGCGTATGCCCGGCATGTCAAGTCCCTGCATGGCCAGCATCGACTCGAACTCCTCGGGCCAGCTCACCACGTCGGACTGCAGCGTGGCCTGCCCCGAGAGCGTCACCTGCGGCAGCCACGCCCTGGCGGCATTGCTCAGCGTGTAGTCGCGGCTTTGCTCTATCAGCCCATACCGTCTGATGAGCGGATAGTGCTCGCGCGCCATCTCCTTGCACCGCTCCACACTCGGCTGTGCACATACTGCCAGCGAAGCCAGCAGCGAGGTCAATAGCAATATTCGTTTCATAGGTTGTAGTGTTATATGAGTTCGGAGTTTTTAACTCCATAAACCCAATCATTCGCTGCAAAGTACGCCATTCTTCTCCGTACCGGCATTGTCTATTCTTGGCAGATAATGTCCTTTTTGTAATCATTCTTTGCAAAAAGAGCATATTTCAGGCGATATTCATTATCTTTGCGGTGAAAATTGGCTAAATTATGAAGAACGATAAGGAACGCTTCCGCCCGCTGGACATTGAGCTCATCTCCTCCATCATCAAGAAGTCTGCGGTGCGCTTCGAGCAGTTGCTCATCCGCGACCGCTTGGCGCTGAACCTCGACATGGCGGTCAACAAGGTGGGGCTTCAGCTGTTCGACAAGGTGCGCTTCCCGCTCATCCTGAAGGACTATCGCCTGCTGCGCGTGCTCTCGGGAGAGGCACGCCTCGAAATCAACTTCACCGAGCATGTAGTAGTAGGTGGCGACATCCTCATCCTACCCGAGAACACCTATGTAGAGATATTCGAGGTGGCGCCCGACACCCAAGGGCAGATTATGGCCTTCGTGCCCGAAAGGCACCATCAGCACCTGCTGCCATGCCGTCATTTCGTGAAGCGGCATCCCGCACCGAAAGATTGGGACGACATCACCCTGCTGCTCCACGCCATCTACTCCATAGCTTCCTCGGAGCCCTACCGCGCCGAGGTGGCCGACCTGCTGGCGATAGCGCTCCTCCGCCACGTGGCCACGCTGCCCGGCGGCGATGAAGAGCATACGGCACGCTCGGCAGCCGAGATGCTCTATGCCCGCTTCATGGCCGAGCTTGCAGCCTGCCGCCCCGGCAAGCAACCCGTCGCCTACTATGCCGACCGTCTCTGCGTGACACCCCAGTACCTCAGCAAGGCCGTGACGCAGGTGAGCGGCAAGACTGCCTCCGAGTGGATCGACAAGGCCGTAGTGCTCGATGCCCGCATCCTCCTCAGAGACCCCACGAAGACCGTGTCTGCCGTAGCCGACGCATTGGGCTTCCCCAACGACTCCTACTTCTGCCGCTACTTCCGCCGCCAGACGGGGCAGTCGCCCACCGAATACAGGCGTAGCGGCGGGGTGGAATAGACAACACGCCGCAAAGCATCCTCATATGCTCTGCGGCGTGTATCATGTATGGCAATACAGTTCTGACGGCATTTATTCTATCACCTGACAGCGCAGGTCACCGGGCACGTACGAAATGTGAATCCAGCGGCCGTTGCCCTCCCATATCAGCTGAGTGAACTTGATGCGCCCCTCCTGCTGCATCTTCACGATGAGGCGGAACAGACGGCGGTGGTCGGCCCTGTTGCCCGCAATAATGTCCGCTGCACAGCCGAGGATATGGTGGCTGTTCTTCACGCCACCCACCAGCGTATTGAGCTGCTTGCAGCGATACCCGCTGCTCACCACGATAGGCTCGCCCCACGCCTCGCGTATAGGGTCTAATAACTGGTCAACTAATACGTGCAACAGGTGGTATGCACACTTGTTCGGGCGATTGTCGATGCCCTCGCGCAGCGCCGTGGCGCTGGCGGTGAGTTCTTGTATGGTAAAATATTTCATGTTTGAATTTATGATTCTTGATTTATTGTTACCCCCTCCGCTTCGCTCGTCCCCCTTAAAGAGGGACAGTGCAGAGCCGCGGAAGAACAAACTAAGAAGAACTGTCGCCCTTTAAGGGGGACGAGCGTAATGCAACGTAGTGGAATGGAGCGGAGGGGGTAACTGTCATGCGATAAAGGTGAGTGCGCTGCCGAGTAGCAGCAGCGCACGGAGGAAGGTACTCATACCGCACAGGAAGCTACGCCCAAGGCACCAGCCAGGGCAGTGAGTACGGTGATTACGATTTTAAGGACTTGTTTCCAGTTTACTTTCATGTTTGGTGGTTGTTTAGAGTTTAATGGTAGTGATTAATGAATAGCACACTGACGACACAGATACAGCAGATGACCTCAGATCTTTATTATTGACCACGGATGACGCCCGTGATCAAAGAATCCGTAGTCAAGGATTATCAGCGGTCATCAGTAGTATCCGCGTCATCAGCGTGCCAAGGCTTACGCCATCGCCTCCGACGATATGCGCTTCAGCGAGAAGTCCGCAGCCACGGCCTTCTTCAGTGCGGCATCGGGGCGGAACACGATCTTGTGACCGCGAATCATCGAGGCAGGGGTGAAGCCCTCGGCGGTCATCGTCTCATTGGTGTAGCACTTGCCCTGCAGGGTCACCTGGAAGCGGCCGAGGTCGTCGAGCACCACCACCTGACCTTCGGTGAGGGCTTCGATGATGTGGTCCTTCATGCTGAGGAGCACGGCGCGGCAGTCGGTCTGCGTCACGGTGGTGCTGTTGTTGATGCGCTTGGCCAGCTTCTCTAAGGTCAGCTCGCCCGTCTTGATGGCCTGGCCGTGGAAATACTGGGTACCTTCGATACCGTTGGGGTTCTTCACTTTCTTGATTGCGTAGTTGATAGGCATGGTTTTTTAAATTGAAAATTGATAATTGATAATTGAAAATTATTTTCAACGCTAACGTTAACGATGACGAAGACTTTGGCTTCGCAATGTTGCCCTCCGGATGGCAGTTATCGTTTTCGTTATCGTTTTCGTTGCAAAGGTACGACAAGGTCGCACCTTTGCATTCCGCAGATGAGAGTTACGGTAAGCCCTATAAATAATCTCTGAAGAGGTTGAAAATAAACATCTTATCCGTTGATAATCTCGCGGATTTTTTGTAATTTTATAGGGTAAATGCAGCAAGCTGCAAGCTTTTGGCTCTTGGCCGTTAGCTTTTGGCACTACACCCTCAAGGTTTGTGCCAGCGAGCGTGATGTAAACTCGTTTACAATCACACCGCGAGCGCAGCCAAAGCTCAACAACGAAGTTGTTAACTCTAAACACTAACCCCATGATACAATCCCTCACCAAGAGCGAGCTTGCCCAGCTCTACTTCCCCGGTGCCCCGCGCTCCTCGGCTCTGCGCCTGCTGCACAAGTACATCACCTCGGCCCACGGCCTCTTGCCCGCGCTGCTCGCTACGGGCTACCGTGTCAACGACCGCCACTTCACCAGGCGGCAAGTGCAACTGATATTCGAGTATTTAGGGGAACCTTAATCGAGGGATAGGGAACCAGCTGGATGACACACTATACTCTATAAAACAGGTTCAGCCTGCTTGCAACTCGTCGCAGCAGGCTGAATCTGTTTTAGAAATCGCCAACGGCCAAGAGCTTAAAGCTAAAAGCCCTTCATCACCTTCCGTGTCGTATTTCCCTCTTTTATGATGACGATACCATTGTTCGTATCGCCTTGAATGGGCATTCCTGAAAGAGAGTAGTAGCGAGTCGTAAGGTAAGGTATCCCAGTGGCTTCCTTTATTTCGGTAGTCCCATTGTCGACACAGAACAATCGAACGTTATCCACCTGAAAGCCTCCTATTCCTGTGGTGCCCACTTTGGGGCAGTCAAACCCGATGGTGACCATGTGGTCATCCTCCACCGAGAAAGCCAGACTGAGGGTTTGCCAGTTCTTGTAGTTCTCGTTATCGTTGTTGTTAATGTTTATCGTACCGTCAGCATTGTAGGGTTTCGAGTATATCGTGTTGCTGTCGATGACCTTGCCGCCTATGGTGGCGAACAGCCGTTGCTTGCCCGTGATGACTGCATTGTCTACACAGCGTATGTCGGCATTGAGGAGGTAGTCGCCTGTGGGAATGTCCTGAAGAGTCTGATACAGGCGCACCGACACATATCCGCTCCCATACCATATATGCCAGTCGAAGGCTCCCTCAGTAGGGTTCACGCTACGCTGGTCGCTGGTGCTCAAGGTTCCGTAGTTGCCGTTCGTGTCGGGAAAGGCGAGTGTCCAGTTTGTCGGTGTCCAGGGTGTGGTATTGGTGTTCTTGCTTTCAAACCCTGGATTCAAGATGTGCTGCGCCGTCACATCCTCGCCTCTCTCGTTTTCACCCTCGTTATCACCCTCGTTATCGTTATCATCCTCGTTATCGTTCAGCGTACTTCCTTGCATGGTAAACAGGTAGTCACCACTGCCCAGTTCAAAGGTCACTAGCGTGTCGGCATAGGCGATGTTGCTCACCGCCGGTAGGGTGCTTATCTCCTCATTGTTCTCATATAGTTTTAGTCCTTTGACTATCGGAAGCTGTACCTGTGCCACCGCACCAGCAGGTATGCTGATGGCATAGTCGGTGGTGCTGGCCGTTCTCTCCCATGCCATGCGTACCGCGCCACGTGGCGACTGCACGCTGATGTCGGCCGTAGCCATGTCGGCAGGTATCCAGGGGTGGATGGCAATCTTCTCGTATGCCTCGCCAATGTTATTGATACCTCCCAGTTCGGCAAAGAACCACTCTTCGATGTGGTCCATCATGCAATGGTTTTGACTGAGCGACATGTCCCAATATTCGAGCGATGTAGTGGCTCCCTGCTTTACCCAATATCCATAGCTCGGGTATGAGGTCTTCCTTGCCATGCGGTATACGATGTCGTTGTAGCCATATCGAGCCAGTGCCATGAAGGTAGGGCGGAGTCCAATCTCACCCGTCTTGATGCTGTAGCCATCGGCAACCACCTTATCGGCCAATGCCTTGGCCACCGATGCGATGTTTTCCTCGTCCACCAGGTCGTAGTAGAGCGCCATGCTGTAGTTGGCCTGGTTGCCATGTTCGTACACCCCGTTCTTGAAGAATCGGTCGTTGAATGCCCTCTTCACCTCCTCGGCCTTTCGCAGCCATCCCTCAGCATCGGTCGTATGACCCAGCGAGGTGGCCATCTCGGCCATGGCACCAAGGAAGTAGTAGTACGAGCAGGTGAGAGTAAACGAACTGCTCGTGTGGTTGGCCAGTCCGCTGGTCTCTTGCCCCCAGTCTGATAGTACGCTATAGTTGTTGCGTATGATGCCGTTCTCCGTCAGTGTGCCATAGTAGGTGATGAGGCGCTTCATGTCGTCGTAGTGGCGCACCATCAGGGTCTTGTCACCATAGTACTTGAAGTTTCTCCACGGTATGGTGATGGCTGCACCGCCCCAGTTGAGGTCGTCGTCATAGGCCATGAAGAAGTGGGGCACCGTGCTGGGCACGTAGCCGTTCTGTCCTTGTGAGTCGAAGGCATCCATCACCACCTTACCCAGCAATAGCTTGATGTCAAAGTTGTACGACAGCGAGTGATACATCATATTGGGTACGTCGAGCCATCCTATCTTCTCGCGGTGCGGACAGTCGGTCACCGTGTTGTAGAGCTGGCTCTGCATGCCGTTGTAGCAGATGCGGTGTATATCATTGAGCAGGGTATTGCTGGTCTCGAAGCTACCCACCGTCTTTATGTCGGCACGGATGCGCTTGGCTGTGAAGTCACCTGGTTGGGGCATCTTGGGCAGTCCGCTGATCTCGAGGTAGCGGAATCCGTGATACATGAACTCCGGTCCCCATGTCTCGCCACGCTCGTCGCCCTTGAAGGTATAGGTGTCCAACGTCTTGTTGGTGGCTCCGCTGGGCTGGTACATATATTCAAACTGGCATGCATCGTTAGCCTGCAGTTCCGAGTCGTACAGCGTGATGGTGGTGCCTGCCGGAGCCTTCAGCGTGAAGGCATAGGTGCCGGCAAAGTTCTGCCCGAAGTCCACGAGGTAGTTGCCCGCCTTGTTCTTCACCACACTCACGGCAGGCCACGTCTCCACTACGCGCAAGGGTTCATATTCTCTTGCCCTCATCTGCCCGATGGGGTGTATGGCGTTCGATACGCTGGGTGCGCAGAACGTAGGATTCACCTCCTCGCACTTGGGCCAACCGCTCATGTCGTAGGTTGCCGAGTAGAGGTTGTCCAGTTCCATGCGCGCGTCGTAGTCTTCGCCTCCATACCAGTTGCTACCCGTGGTGGGCGACTTGTGTGTGCCCCATTCGCTATTGGTGTTCACACACTCGGTGGTGCCGTCGGTGTAGGTCACATAGAGCATAGCTCTGAGCGATGTCGTAGCCGCGTTGCTTGCCAGCTCGTGCTTCACGAAGCGGTCGCTCATGATACTCATGTTGGCAATGCCTCCCGCCACCTGCGCCAGCAGGGTGTTTCGTCCTGGTGCCAGCAGTGCAGTCACGTCATAGGTGCTGTAGAGCACATGCTTGTCGTAGGCGCTCTCGCCAGGCTCCAGCACGTTCTCTGTCACCTTCTGCCCATTGAGTCGCATGGTAAACACGCCCATGGCCGATGCATAGAGTCGTGCCGATGCCACCTCCTTGTCCGGTGCGAGGTCGAAGCTGCGTCCCATGTAGGGCACGTTGTTGTTACAGTCATACGTAGGAGCCTCGGCATCCACGGCGCGGAACATCACGTCGTACGATGAACTCGTCACCGCCCGCGTCTCGATAGTATAGCTGCTGGGGAAGTTGGCCGCCTTGTCCGATGCGCCCACGGCTGGAGCGTCCTGCCTGGGGTATAGCACGATGCGTGCTACCTCGTGCACCGCGCCCAGGTCGGCCACGATAGTCGTTGTCGTGCTGTTCTGCGTGGTGGTGAATCCGTTGGTGCTACCGCCCGACACCACCCCGTCGTTGATGTATTTGATACTCCAGCCATAGTTCGTCAGCTCCCATCCGTTGGTAGCTGTGAACGACGCCTTGCGTCCGATGTTCTCGCCCTCCTTGTTGTATATCTCTATCTCGGCAATCTGCACGAACCCATAGTCCGGGTCGCTGGCCGCACGCAGTCCGCTCGTCGTCACGTCCAATTTCACAAACCTTGCGTCCACGGCTCCACCGCTGGGGTACACCTCCACCATAGCTCTGTAGGGCGACTTCGGTGCGGCTATCCACTTTGCCTCGGCCCACTCCTCTTGCGACAGTATACCCGTCTCGAAGTGGCTTGCTGTGCTCTCCGTAGCTTCGCCGTGTTGGTCATATACCACCACTTGCCAGGCATATCTTGTGCGGCTCTTGAGCGCCATGCCCTCGTAGGCAATATCCGTCTGCTTGCTGCTCTCCACTTTGCCGCTGCTCCACACCATCGTCCCCGCCTCGTCGGTCACCACGATCTCGTAGGCCGACTGAGCGACGCCACGCTCGTTCGACACAATCTTCCAGCTGAATGCAGGATTGCTCTCAATGCCGATGGGCGCATCCATTCCCAATGTGCGCATGTCAGTCACCACGTGCCCCGCATAGGAGGGCACTACCCACAACACTGCCATACAAAACGATAAAAACCTGTTTTTCATAGTCATTCCTTTCATGATACGTTTTCAATAAATTGTTCGGCAAAAGTAGTAAAAAAACGGGATTCCCTGCAAATAATCTTTGGAGAGATTGAAAATAAACATCTTATCCGTTGATAATCTCGCGGATTTTTTGTAATTTTATAGGGTAAATGCAGCAAGCTGCAAGCTTTTGGCTCTTGGCCGTTAGCTTTTGGCACTACACCCTAAACACTAAACCCATGATACAATCCCTCACCAAGAGCGAGCTTGCCCAGCTCTACTTCCCCGGTGCCCCGCGCTCCTCGGCCCTGCGCCTGCTGCACAAGTACATCACCTCGGCCCACGGTCTGCTCCCTGAGCTGGAGCGAGTAGGATACCAGCGTGCCTCGCGCCGACTCACCCGACGGCAAGTGCAACTGATATTTGAGTACCTGGGAGAGCCGTAGGTCTCATTTTAGGCCTCACTTCTCCGCTGTTTGCTTGTGAAGGATTTTAGGGAGGCATAATTTCGCGGTATAAATCAACGATAACGTTAACGATGACGATGACTGCCTGCCGGACGGTTGGTTAACGTTAACGTCAACGTTAAAAACACAGTTTTTATTATGCAAGTAAGTCTATTCAACGGCTTTGCCGACAAGAACCCGAAGCCGATTACCATCCGTGAGGTGGTAGAGATTATCCGTGCCGACCAGCGTCTGCAAGTGCTCACCGAGAACCATCGCCGCTACCGCACCCTGGGCGACACCGCCCGTGCCGATGCCGAGAAGAATCACATGCCCTGCTACTCCGTAGCGGTGCTCTTCAGCGGTGGCAAGCAGCAGAAGCATATCGTCTCCTACACGGGACTGAGCATCGTGGACCTTGACCATATACCCAGTGAGCGCATGGCTGAGGTGCTTACGATGGTCAGGAACGACTCGCATACGCTGCTGGCGTATACAACGATTTCAGGGGAGGGGGTACGTGTGATTACGCGCTTCGCGCTCAACGATAACGTTAACGTTAACGATAACTGCCGTCCGGATGGTTGGTCAACGTCAACGTTATCGTCATCGTTATATAAAACTGCCTTTCTCACCGTCAACGAATACTACCAGCGCCTCACAGGGTGCGACTACGACGAGAAGTGCAAGAATGCCACCCGCCTGTCGGGTATGGCCCACGACCCCGAGGTATACTACAACCCCGATGCGACGGCCATCATCGTAGACATGACGAAGAAGTCGGCAGGTCGCCCGAGGAAAGGGACGAAGATAGAGCGTGTGGAGGAGAGCGTGATCCGCGAGCTGGAGCAGCGCGGCGTGGTGTATGCTCCCGGTAGCCACAACAAGTACATCTCCGATGCCTGCTATATGATGAACCGCTACGGCGTGTCGCTCGGTGACTGCACCGCGTGGGCACTGGACAGGTTCAACGACTACCAACAGCAAGGCAACGATGTGGCCTCCATCGTACGCTCGTGCTATGCGCAGACCGAGGAGCACGGCACGGTGCGGCCGCCGAGGGCGGAGAAAGAGAGCCGCTATGCCTCCATCAAGGACATACAGGAGTGGCTCACGGAAAATAATATCAGGATTAGGCATAACTTGATAACGAGGAAGAGGGAGATCTCGTTTAACGATAACGTTGACGTTAACGCCGACGCGAAAAGAGCGTCGGTTGCGACGACTGAAGCTTTAGCTTCACTAAGGAGTGCGACTTTGTCGCCTTCCTGCCATCCGGATGGTTGGTCAACGTCAGCGTTATCGTCAACGTTTTCTTTCTGGAAGGAACTGGAAGATAAGAGCGTCAACTCCCTTTACTGCCGCTTCTGCCTCGATACGGGGCGTCAGGCAAAGATTTCGGACTTCTACATCATCATCGAGAGCGACTTCTACCCCGAGTATCATCCCTTAAGGGAGTATCTGGAGAGCCTGCCCGCGTGGAACGGCATCGACTACATCGACCAGGTGGCATCCATGGTGCACGTCGCGGGCTGCACGCAGGAGATGCACAACCGCTTCTTCAAGCAGTGGCTCGTGGCCATGGTGGCCGCGTGGCTCGAGCCCGACAAGACCAACCACGAGATACTCACCTACATCGGTCCGCAAGGCATCTACAAGAGCACCTTCGTGCGCCACCTCCTGCCCACGGAGCTCAGCGGCTACTTCTCCACCAAGAACTTTGCCGGACGCATGAGCAAGGACGACCGCTTGGAGCTTACCGAGATGGCCCTCATCTCGCTCGAGGAGCTCGACAGCCTGCAGTCCGCGGAGCTCAACCAGCTCAAGGCCATCACCACCGACCCCACGGTGAACGAGCGTGCCGCCTTCGCCCGCTACAAGGAGCGCCGCGCCCACATCGCCTCGTTCTGCGGCACGGGCAACAACCCGCGCTTCCTCACCGACCTCACCGACAACCGCCGCTGGCTCCCCTTCCTCGTGCGCGACATCGACTCCCCGTGGACACACCCCATGCCCTACGACGGGATGTACAGCCAGGCCTACACGCTCTACCGCACAGGCTTCCGCTACTGGTTCGATGCCGACGACAATGCCGAACTCCAGCGCCACAACCGCCAGTTCGAGGAGCCCTGCATGGAGGAGGAGCTCATCGCCACCTACCTGCGCGTGCCCTATGGCGACGAGGTGGGCGAGTTTCTCACCGCCACGCGCATCATCGAGCTCATCGGCGGCGCGGTGAAGCGCCCCCTCTCGGCCAAGAAGGTCGCCCTCTGCATGAACCGCCTCGGATTCGAGCAGCGGCGCACCAAGTACTCGCGCGGATGGAACGCCATCATCCTCACTGGTAACGACATCAAGGAGGACCAACGACTCAATGCGCATCGGAGCGCTGCGGAGTAAAAAAAGTTGTGACGCCACATCGTGCAGAATGACAGTGATTTGCATGATTGGTGTCACATCGTTATGGGGTTTTCATAACCCCTATATACAATAATTAAATAATTATTTTAAAAATATAATTTAATTAATTATTTATTTCCTTATAGGGTCTTACAAACTCGTGTCACTTGTGACGCCACGCGCATAACACGCTGAACTCGTGCAAAATATGGCGTCACAACCTTTTCCAAAAATCAGAGCCGTCTGATAAATCTGCCAGAGCCTTGCGATAAAAAAATCAGAGCCGTCCGATTTTTTTAACGGACGGCTCTGATGGGATGGGTTATTAAAGGATTGTTAAACTGACGCGGCGACCCAATCCTTCGAAGATTCTAAACAGCGTACCTAACTGTATGTCTGCCTTCCCATTTTCGAGGCGAGAGATGTAGGTCTTCTTCGTTCCAATCTTTTCGGCCAGTTCCTCTTGCGTGAGTCCTGCGCGTTTGCGCTCCTCCTTGAGTGTCTGGGCAAGGCAAAAAGCCTCAGTCTCACGGTCGAACTCTTCGCGTGTTTCGCTGCCTACTTTACCGAACTCTACATCCAGTAATTCATCGAGGCTACTGCAACTCATCAAGGCATTTTCTTTTGACTTATCCATAACTATTTGTTGTTAAAATATTCTTAAAAACTCCTCCCCTAAGTTAGGGGAGGTGCCCATAGGGCGGAGGGGTCTGTACTAAACCAGAGAACTCTGTAACAACGCTTCTCTTCGTTCTCGAATAGCTTCACGAATCATCTCAACAACCCCTTCTGTATTCTTAAATAAAAGTTCATTCTCAAAACGCAGAATATGAATACCATGATGCACCATCAGATATTCACTTCTGATACGATCACTTTCGGCACCATCGTAGGTGTAGTGAGGAGCACCATCAAGTTCTATACAAAGTTTCAACTCTGGAGCATAGAAGTCAAGAATATAAGGACCCACACTAAACTGTCTCCTAAACTTCACGCCATCCATTTGTCTGGCTTTGAGCAGCAACCACATTGAAGCCTCCGCACTCGTGCCATGGGAGCGCAAGTATTTACGCATCTCTCCTTGTGGAGGTTGATTGTGGGTGCGGTGCTTCATTTCCATATCCGTAGTTATTTAGCATTAATATTCTACAACTCCTCCCCTAAGTTAGGGGAGGTGCCCATAGGGCAGAGGGGTCTGTAAATCTTGGGACTCATTGCTGTAAATCTCGGAACAATGGCAGACCCCCTCCGCAGCTTCGCTGCTCGTCCCCCTACCTTCGGGGGACATTTAGTTGGAACAAAGTTTACAGAAATGTTTGTTATATTCCATAAAAGCTGTACCTTTGTCGTGCAGTCCCGGGCGTTCCTCTCCCAGTGTTCAGATACTGGTGATGAATCCGGGTTTTTTTATTTCCAGTAGCGAAGGTACTACAACTTATCTACACCACCAACTTTTCCCCTATTTTTCTTCCCCCAAGCAAGACTGTAGCACCTCAGCCACCGTCCTCATCCGCTCGTATGTCCAGCGCTTGGTGCCGTAGGCGGCATCGTAGCGCCAGTCACGGAAGGGGCGTGCGTAGAGCGTCTGCGATATGTGGCGTATGGTCTCCACATCGGGCATAATGCGAAATCCGCCCGGTGGAGCCACCGAACGGATATAATCGACAAAGCCTGCATAGCCCAGCGAGGCATCGTACCACCCCTCATCCACCAACACCCTGTACACCGCTTGCCAGTGCACCTTGCGCGTGACGAGGTAGCGGCCGTCGGGCGTGCGGTGGTGCATTAGACGTTCCAACGAAGACGTTAACGTTGACTCCGTGGACTCTGCACTGTCCTGCAACTCCTCCCCTAAGTTAGGGGAGGTGCCCATAGGGCGGAAGGGTCTGTAACAAGGCCGGGTGGGGGTAACAAGGGGGAGTCCCCATAGGGGAAGGGGGTTGCAGTTGTTGAAAACCCTTTGGGAACTCCTTTGTGCCGATAAACCGGCAGTCGTCGCAACCGACGCTCCTTCCGCGTCGGC
>JAZNYG010000092.1:0-13051 GCA_045594245.1 Bacteroidaceae bacterium | reverse complement strand
CCCTGAGAGCCAGTGCACTTGTAAATAAATTGGGAGGTTCGTTTGCAAAAAACGGAACAATAGATTATCTTTGTTGGGCAAAGAGAAAAATGTTTCTACTTGCAAGTAGAAATGTTTCTAACTGCAAATAGAAACCATTCTATCTGCAAGTAGAAAGTGCTCTACCTGCAGGTAGAAAATACGTAGGACAAGGAGAAATTCAAGAGCCTACAACCGCGCAGCGTAGCGAGAGCAATGATCAGCTTGCTTAATCAATGCCGAGCAAGCAAGTGGTCATAAATGTAACATTTATAAACTCAAAAACTGATAAACTCAAAACCTAAAAAATACCACCATGAAAGTAAAGAAATCAAAGCATGTGCAGAATTATCGCGATGGCTATACTCCCGTAGTACGTTGTTCACTGAGTCGGCGTCATAAAGTATCGGGGCCCAATGGGGAGGAGTCGTGGTGCACGGGCGTGTCGGTAGCCTTCCCGCAGAAAGTTGACATTGAGCAGATGGCCATCAGTGCCAACAATGCCACCACGGCCACCCCATCGGACGTGAAGCTCGTATGGGACGTGTTGCGAACACAGATTATCGATGCCCTGAGCCACGGCCACCGTGTGCAGCTCGATGGGCTAGGCTCGCTCACCATGGAACTGAGCAACCATACCGGCTCTACGCCTCCTACGGGCAAGGACGTAAAAATCAGCGGCATCCGTTTCCGTGCCGACAAGCACCTGCTCGACCGCCTGGCCGATGTGAAGTTTCAGGTAGAGGGCAAGGTACGCCAGCCTCTGTCGGCCCCCGAACTGGCCGATGCGCTGTACGAGCACTTCGAGACGCACGATGACATCAGCGTCCGAGAGTTTGCCCGCATCAGCCACTATGCCACCAGCACCTCGTACCAGAAGCTCAACGACTATGTAGCGCACGGAGAGATGGAGCGTGTGCCTCGCGTCAATGGCTGCTTCCGCCCTACCAAGGGGAACTTCGGGAGGTAGGAGTTATACCCCATAAACAAAAAAACAGTAGCAAAACAAAGATTTGCGCAAGTTGGCACATTACGCACTGATTTACATAATAGTTACAAGTGCAACTTTTGCGTAAACTTTTGCGTAAATGTTGCGTGTTTCACATACTTGTTTTAAGCTACATCAGCAACTCCAACTTCTCTTCAATAATCCTCCGATACGCTTCCTTCATCGTATCGGGAAGGAATGAAGAATCTATAAACGCGTACCACTTGCTTTCGGCTCGCAGGAATCTCTTGAAGATATTCTCTATCACCTTCTGCTCCAAGCCCGATGCTTGCATGGCCGCGATGAAGTCGGCCTTCCTGATCCTTCTTTTCTTCCCATTGAGGGTCAGTGCCAGCTCTTCGGTATCTTCGGGCATTACCAACGCTGTAGACAGCATATCGTATGCAGGCGTCAATACATAGTTGCCTTTCGTTTGGCTATACAGCGAGAAGTTCTTCAAGTGCATATCGGCGTTGCCCGTAACCCACGAGAATACCACCTGCTCCCAATAGTTCACCAGGTCCAGTTTGGGGACAGACGAATATCGTTGTATGGCCTTGGCTACCTGCTCATACGAACCCTTATACTTATACTCGGTCAGCCGTTCGGTCAGCTGACACATATCCTCCATGGGTAACTTCTCGCCTCGGCTTGTACGGTCAATGCGACGAGTAATGTAGCACAGTTCACCATCGGCAAAGCGTATGAGGCTGTGGGGAACCACCTTCATCTTTGCCAACTCGGCAAGATGCATGGTCAGGTCCTCCACCATCTGCCGAATCAAGATAGTCGGCATCATACACAAAGGTATAGCCCATCGCATCTTCCGTCAACGTGCCGGCTCTTCTTCCCCGGCACCATACTGCAGCCCGCTTCATCATTCGTCAGATTTATTCATGGGTACTGCCCCAACCTCAGCGCCAAAGAGGTTGAGTATCTGATTCACCTTGTCGAGGCGCAAGGTCTGCTTCCCTTGCTCCAGTTCACGCACAAAGCGCAAGCCTACGCCCGACTTCTCTGACAATTCCATTTGCGTCAGGTTGTACTGCCTACGCATAGCCTTCACATATTTTGACAGTGTGGTCTGATCCATGGTTCAATGGTTTTATACCCTTTCGGGGGCAAAGATAGTGAAATTATTCTACTTTACACCTTTTCGGGTATAAAACTTATCTCACCAAGTCAAAATATACCCTTTTGGGTGTAAATCTGCATGGCGGTGGATATACTTTTGCGTAAATGTTGCGCAACTTTAGTGTCACTTTTGCGATTTGCCGAAAAACGACTATCTTTGCTATCCGAAACTGCGTTGCGCTCACAAAGGTATCTATGAATAGACTCCTCATCATACTCTCCACGTTGCTGGCACTGCTTTCCTCTTGCTCGGAGAAGCGGCAGGGCGAGGCTGTGCAGTCAAGTGAGGGGTTCGACATTACGGGGGTGTGGGAACTTATTGACAGAGTATCGCCGATTGGAGCCCCCTATATGTACGGAGGTAATTCTACTGGTTATAAGATGTATGACACTGATAGCACTTTTTACAATTTTAGTTTGACCCAATTGGATGGGCGCATGTTCGTGGTACCTCATTCTATTGGATGCTATATTATAGATATAGATGTCGATACCTCTTATGTGGAAGGTGGGCGCGAGATGCCACTCAGCATTATTGATGATAGCACCATTGTCACTATATGGAAGGGGAAATTCACTGAGACTTGGCGTCGTGTCTCAAATATCCCTACAAGTCGCAAAGAAGAATTCCGAACAATCTGCCGCATAGCGCAACAAGAAAAAGTGGCGCATAAGCCTTTCGAACTAGAGATATATGCTAAAGAGCGCGAATTGAAACATATTCTTAGCAAGTATTATGGCATAGTTATTATGTTTGGATTCATCGTGGTGTTTGCCGTTGTTTATGCTATAGTTGTCACTCATCGCAAACGACATATAGAACAAAAGCTTGCAGCCATCAAGGAGGAACTTCAAGAACGTTCTACGCTGGTCATCGATGCTATCAAGCAAGAAGAAACTAATTTTTTCCAGTCGGACTACTACCAGGCACTACGCCCACGCCTTGCCGCTGGCGAGAACATGAGCGATGAGGATTGGCGCGAGATGGAGCAACAGATCAATAGTGTATACACAGGTTTCTCACGCAAACTGCGCTCGCTCTACGACTTCTCCGATGTGGAGTTCCAGGTGTGCCTGCTCATTAAGCTCGGCGTTTCGAACAATGACATCGCTGCCATCATCAATCGTGCACCGAACAGCGTATCGAGCATCCGTGGGCGCTTGCACAAGAAGGTGCTTGGCCCCGATGGCGGTGCCAAGGAGTGGGACGATTTTGTACTCTCGCTCTGATGGAAGTTGATGCGCGATAGGATTTAGAGAACTACAGACTAACTACGCAGGAATCTCGACTGCACTCGCCAACCATTTATTACCATTCTTATTTACAGCGCTTTATTGACTCTGCGAGCTTTTTGCGAGGTCGTTTCAGACTTCTAAAATCAGTTGCGAGGCTTTTGCGAAGCGTGTTTCTGCCCTATTTTCGAACGAAGTTGTAGCTTTGCGACAACAAAGTTCAAGAAATAGACAATAGCAAAAATGAAAAGAAAGGTCTTATTCACAAGTTTATGTCTTTGGTCTTTACTTGGCATATATGTGCCGGCCAACGCACAAGACAATTCGGATGCCCTCATATGGGGCTCGGTAGAGGATGCCTTCCTGCAAGTACCCCTACTCGGCGTTCACGTGCGACTGCTTAATGCTGCCGACAGTACGGTGGTGATGGATACAGTGAAGGTCAAAAAAATGACCGACAAGAATGGACGGCTGACCGAGGCACAAATGTTCTTCAAGGTCAAGAGTGGGAAGTATCTCTTTCACGGCAGACTAGAAGGATATGACGATGGTTGGCTTTCATTCGAAGCGCAAGGAGGCAATGGAATAAATAAGCTCTCTCCGCTACAATTACGCAAAATGAGCACTATCAACCTTGACGATGTGGCAGTGACGGCTACTAAGGTAAAGATGTTCTACAAGGGTGATACCATCGTGTATAATGCCGATGCATTCAATCTGCCCGAAGGCTCCATGCTGGACGAACTGATTCAGCAACTCCCCGGCGTGACGATGAATAAGGCCGGTGAGATATTTGTCAATGGCCGCAAGGTGGATGAGCTGCTGCTTGGCGAGCGAAGTTTCTTCCGAGGCAACAGCAAGGTACTCTTGAAGAACCTTCCCTATTATACTGTCAAGACCATCAAGGTGTATGAGCAGCAAAGCGACCTCAATCGTGCGTTGGGCTACGATGCAGAACAACGAAAATATGTGATGGACGTGAATCTGAAGGCCGAGTATAACAGAGGTGTTATCTCCAATGTGGAACTGGCTGGTGGCACTGAAGGCCGCTATCTGGGTCGTGCTTTCCTGCTTGTTTTTAACGACCCCTACCGCTTCACACTATTGGGTAATGCCAACAATGTGAACGAATCGCGGCAGATTGGGCAAAGCGGTCATTGGACACCAGCCAGTATGCCACGTTCTTTGCTTACAACACGCAGTGTGGCAGGCGAGATGGATTACCAGTCGGGCGACAAGAACAAGAAGAACAATCTGCTCTTTGAATACACCTCGACGGAAGACGTGTGTGAGATGCAGCAATACAGTGAACTGTTTTTGGAGGGAAGCACACCGTCTGCCCACAAAGAGTCCACATCGCTTGCCAAGGCCAACCAACTGAGCGTAAAGGAACAGTTCACCCTCGTCAAACCCTATTACCTGAAACTTAACGGAGAGTTCGGCCACAAAAGCTACTCGGGCAATGCCTCTGCGCTGAGTGAGCAGTTTAACGACACGTTACTCACCCGTATGAGTGAAAACGGATTCAATGAGGGACACTCGTGGAATGCCCGACTGGAAGGATCAGCGGTTTTCAAGCTGAGTACAAGCTTCTCCGTCGAGCATAAAGATGAACGTATGCAAGGGGCTAGAAGATACATTTACGAGAAACCTTTTGCAAATGCAAGATACAATGTGGATGACGTGCACCACCGAAAGACATCAGGTAATATTCATGCCAGTGAATACTTCAGCTGCAAATCCTTTTGGTTGAATATCTTTGAAACTATCTCTTTCAGCAACGAGTATACGCACGATTATCTGTATCATCCCGATACCCTGCTATTACCGTCACAACTTGATGCGCTGCAAGCCATTACCGACCGTAACAACTCGTATGACAGCCGTTACCGCAAGTTCAACAGTGAAACTTGGTTTCACTTCCGTTCACTGCCAAAGACGTTGAAAGACAGGCCAAATTCCCCGTATCATCCGCTAACCTTCAATGTTACGGTAAACGCCATGCGCCAATGGCAGGATTACAAGCGCGGTCCGATTGATACATTGGCTCGAAGTACCGAGTTCCCATACGCAGTAGCCTTTGCCTATAAATATTTCCCCAACAATGAGTATAAAAGAGAACTGAACTTTCACGTAGGGCACGAGCAGAAAGAGCTTCCGCTCCTTGACCGCATATCCTACCGCGACGATGCCACTCCGCAGATTGTCAAACTTGGTAACCCTGACCTGAGAAGTAGCAGATATACGGATGCCTCATTCAGATTTTATAGTCGTGGCAATGGTACCCATAAGCTGAACCACACATTTAAGAGTCATTTCTTCTACTACCACCGCAGCATAGCACAGTCGGTAGCCTATAACCCTGCAAACGGAGTCTATACCTACAAACCCGTGAACGTGAAAGGCAACTACAACGTCAGCACAGCATACGATATATCCTGTTTCTTGGACGAGAAGCGCTATTGGACCTGGCAGATGAATGCCAATGCCAGCTACATCCACTCCATTGACCACACGATGTTTGAGGGAGAAACAGACAGTCACGAGAACATTGTAAATACACTTACACTGAGTGACAACACCTACATACAATACCAGAAGGGCGACCTCAACGTACGCGCTACGGGCGACATCGCTTGGCGTCACAGCGAGGGACGTATGCGCGACTTCACCACCCTCAATGCCTTGGACTTCCGATATGGACTTGCAGCACGCTATACTCTGCCACGTATCAAGACTACGCTCTCTGCAGATGGCACTATGTATAGCCGCCGAGGCTACGGCAATGCTCTTCTCAATACGGACGACTTTGTAGTGAACGCATCGGTCAGCCAACCTTTGCTGAAAGGCAAACTCATCGCCCGCCTCGAAGCCTTCGACCTGCTGCACAATCTCTCGGCCACGCAGTATGAGGTCAATGCCCAAGGCCGTACCGAGACGTGGTACCGCTCATTACCCCACTACGTGATGCTTCACCTCGTGTATAATTGGAACTGGAACCCGAAGAAGAAATAACAAAGCTGTAACAGAGTCGTCCGGATCATGCAGAGAATCTTCCCAAACGATGCTTTGCACCCATCTCCCCCCATTTTGTTTATTGCAGAAAAACGACTACCTTTGCAAATTTCTTCTGAGAAACCCACAAACTAAAATAACTCACAAAGGTATCCATGAATAGACTCTTCATCATACTCTCCACGTTGCTGGCACTGCTCTCCTCTTGCTCGGAGAAGCGGCAGGGCGAGGCTGTGCAGTCAAGTGAGGGGTTTGACATTACGGGGGTGTGGAAACTTATTGACAAGCACTATCCCGAAGGGTACTCCTATGCCTATTCTTTGGAAAGTTGGGCACAGGCTATGATGTTTGACTCTGACGGTACTTTCTTTCATTTTAACATACACGAAGTAGGCGGTGAGGTTTTCGTAACGCCGTACACTGAAGGCCGCTATTCTCTTACTCCCACGACAATCTATATAGCGAATCACCGCGCACTGCCTTTCCGCGTAATCAACGACACCACGATGACCACCGTATGGAACTACTGTACCGAGACTTGGCGAAAGGTTACCGATATGACGGAGGCGCGTAAGGAGGAGATTCGCAATATCATCCATAATGCCCGCCGAACCGAGGAGGGGTATGTCGTAAACGATTGGATACACTCTACCAGCCAACGCCAACTGGAAAGCACCATCGACAAGTATCGCAATGTGATTACGGTATTAGGTATCGTTGTGGCATTCATTATACTATATGCCATTGAGGTCACTCGCCGCAAGCGACGCGCGGAGCAGAACCTTGCAGCCATCAAGGAGGAACTGAGCATGCGGCCTGCGTTGGTAACCGATGCCATCAGGCAGGTGGAAAACATCTTCTTCCAGTCGGACTATTACCAGGCACTGCGTCCTCGCCTTGTCGCTGGCGAGAACATGACCGATGAGGATTGGCGCGAGATGGAGCAACAGATCAATAGTGTATACACAGGTTTCTCACGCAAACTGCGCTCGCTCTACGACTTCTCCGATGTGGAGTTCCAGGTGTGCCTGCTCATCAAGCTCGGCGTTTCGAACAATGATATTGCCGCCGTCATCAATCGTGCCCCGAACAGCGTATCGAGCATCCGTGGGCGCTTGCACAAGAAGGTGCTTGGCCCCGATGGCGGTGCCAAGGAGTGGGACGATTTTGTACTCTCGCTCTGATGGGAATTGATGCGCTACCTGGATTTACTCTTTCGGTCCGACAACTATTACTTCCCTAATTATTAACACCTTATAATCTGTTGCGAGCTTTTTGCGAGGTCGTTTCAGACTTCTAAAATCAGTTGCGAGGCTTTTGCGAAGCGTGTTTTTGCCGTGATTTTTGAACGAAGTTGTAGCTTTGTGGTAACAAAAATTCAAGACACGATGAACAAGAGCATGTTTCAGATGATTGCCCCTATCGTAGCGATAGTGATATTGGGCAGTTGCACAAGAGAGAGAGTAATTGAGTATCCGGTATTCGAACGAGGCAATGGGAACTTTGCCACGCGTACGGTAGAATTGGACGAAGAGGCTACGGTATTGGGAATACACAGAGGTAGCAGGAGTGACTGGAGTCTATCGGCGAAGACCCACTTAGAAGCAGACGGCAAACAATATGCGCTCATTGAAGGTACCGTTTTTACTCGAAAAGAAGGCGAAGTGGTACACAGTGAAGCACTGGAATACGGAAAAACATATACACGGGAGCAAGACTCGGTTAGTCTCGTCTTTGAACCTCTTCATAAACAGTGTAAACGGTTTGACTTCATAGAAGAGGAGGGCTCTGACTTCAATCATTATGGCGTGAGGCTCGATGGCAAGCTCTATCCGTTCTTGTTAAAGGAGTCGGACTATCCCTCTTATCCTCAGACTGAACCGTTACAACCCATAGTTCCTTGCTACGGAACAGCTACGGTCACATTGAATATGTACAAGCAGGACGGCACAATAGATGAAGTGCCTATGTTTGGCCTGAACAACAAATTCAGCAATGAGCGTTATCTTAATTTCCACGGCAACAGCTATTCGATAGAGGCCAGCAGCGTTTACAACATGATTGCTTTCGGAGTGTCGCTTCCTGTTGTCCCCATAGGATATGACCAATTTGTGTTGATGATGCTTCCAGGTTTCCACACCACTATGGATATAGATGCTGCTGCGGTACTGACCAAGAGCGTCAATCCTCGGGGAGAACAGATACCTCTTGATAAGTGTTTCAAGTTCAGTGGTCCCATCGGTGACCTGCAAGAGGTGAGGGTACACGAACGTTGGATTTTTAACACATTCCGTAAAATCGCAGATGCCGATACGCTGTGGCATGTCGCGCAGGAAAAGATTGCGGCCATAAAGAACAACAAAGAGTATAGCCGTCGCCAGAAGGAGTTCGGAAGATTGCTGATTGAGCATTCTTATGTCAATCAATACACCGTATTGGCAAGCAAGGGTAAGTGTGCTTTGAAAGACAAGCACGCCTCTGAACTCCGCTATCTGAAAGACGGGTGCTCGTTCTATTTCATCGGGAATGACAGTCCTCTCGCCTATGCCTACGCAAACGACATCAAGGGAGAAGTCACCGAATGGATGGAGGGGTACCGTAGAGCAAGAAGACTGAGCAAACGGATGCTACAGATGGAAGTCATGCCCGAAGAGGCGTTCGACACCATCCCCGAATTGTTCCATGCAGAACTGAAGTGTCTGAATGACTCTGCCAAAGTTGCAGTAGAACGATTAAGTGCGCAGAACAAGAAGAGCATTATAAAGGATACCCCCTCTTGTTCGGGCGAGGAGTTTGTTAGCCGTGTGGTGAGTGAGTGTCCGGGCAAAGTCGTGTTCTTCGACTTCTGGGCCACATGGTGTGCCCCCTGCAAGAAAGGTATCAATGAGATGGAGGGTGCAAAGAAAAAGTACGAGGGCAAACCTGTGGTGTTTGTTTATGTCACCAATGAAAGTAGTCCATCTGCCACATGGGTGCGCGAAACGGACTCAATGCATGGCATCCATTATCGTCTGCCCAATACGATGTGGAAAGATATAAAAGAACTAAACGGAGGCGGCATCCCCCATTATCTTATATTCGACCGCCACGGCAAAAAAGTATTAGACAACACAGGATACAGCACAGGCTTGTATAAGGACTTCTTTGAAGAAATAGACAAACTGTTACTATGAAATCACAAATAACCCATCTCTTGTGCGCCCTCGTACTCTTCGGCTTGTACAACTTGCAAGGCTATGCAAGGGACGGTGTGCCCGAACTTGAAATACAGGCTATCGTCAAGGAGGCCGACAGTTGCCGAGCGTGCAACAACCTTTATCGTGCGCTCATCATCTATGAAGAGGCCTACAAACATGACGCATCTACCGATGTGTTAAGAAAAATCATACAATGCCATTACGAGCGGGGAGGCTATCAGAAGTGTATAGACCTATATGAATCTGTGCCGTCAGACAGTATGATAGCCCAAGACCTGAAAATGAAGTTCTTCTGCTTCTCGAACTTAGCGCAGGGCGACAGTGCTGTATATTATGGCAGGCTGGCCAACCGCGTTGATCCCTACGACTGCAAGATCGTGTCCAAGCTGGCCCATCACTACAACCATGCCCAATTGCCCGATACGGCTTTATATATAGCCGACCTTTATTGCAGGTTTGACTCCACGAACGTGTTTGTCAACCGACAGAAGGCACATTCGCTCTATCTGATAGGCGATTACGCTAAGGCACTGCACGAATATAGGAGATTGAAGGAATGGGGCGACAGGAACGAATCTACACTATACTACCTGGCTCTGTGCTATGCCAAGACCGATAGTCTGTACTTGGCTTATGAGAATCTCAACGAGGCGGCCAAGCTGAACAACTACGAGAACCCTTCCATATTGTCGCAATTGGGGACGGTTGCCGTAGAACTGGGTATTCTCGGCGAAGGAATAAATTATATAGAGAAGAGCATAGAACTGATGCAACCAGATGGCAAACTGCTGTTCACACTGACCAATACGATGGCCGAAGGTTGCTTCAAATGGGGCAAGTATGAGAAGTCCATCGCATATATGAAGCAGAGCCTGAAGTATCCCGAAAGCAACGCCTATGTATACTATCGGATAGCACAGGCATACGGCATGATGAAGAAGCTGAAGGATGAGCAGGAGTATTATCAGATATTTGTAGACAAGGCACAAAAGGAACCTTCTCCATCACCGATAATGAAAGAATGCATCGAATATGCCCAGCACCGCATCAATGAAATTACAGAGACGCTGTTTTTCAAGGGAGAACTATGATACGATGCAGCACTTTAGCTCACTGCCTTTAATCGCTGCAAATTTCCTCTGCCAGATAGTGATCGCTACGGCAATGGAGGTCGGCAGTGCCGTCCTCGATGAGGGGTAGTAGCGGGGTATTGTAGAATATATCCATAGCCTCCTCTTCGCTCGATTTGCACTCACTTTAGTGCTTGCTGCGCAAGCCCAGAAGATAGGCTGCACCTCAGGAAAATGCAAATAAATTTGCTTTTCCGTTCGGTTTGCACTAATTTTGCCATTTAATTAGAAAATTAGCCTAAAAAGATATGTTTGAAAACCTAAGTGAAAGATTAGAAAGGTCGTTTAAGATACTGAAGGGTGAAGGTAAAATCACCGAAGTGAACGTGGCCGAGACCCTCAAGGATGTGCGCAAGGCATTACTCGATGCCGACGTCAACTATAAGGTAGCCAAGACATTCACCGACACGGTGAAGGAGAAGGCATTGGGACAGAACGTGCTCACCGCCGTACGCCCCAGCCAGCTGATGGTGAAAATCGTGCACGATGAGCTCACCACCCTCATGGGTGGCGATGCCGTGGAGCTGGAGCTCAAGGGACGCCCCTCGGTAATCCTCATGAGCGGTCTGCAGGGTTCGGGTAAGACTACCATGTCGGGTAAGCTCGCCCTCATGCTCAAGAGCAAGAAGCATCGCCGTCCGCTCCTCGCAGCGTGTGACGTGTACCGCCCCGCAGCTATTGACCAGCTCACCGTATTGGGCGAACAGATTGACGTGCCCGTATACAAGGAGGAGGGCAACAAGAACCCCATAGAGATAGCACAGAACGCTATCCGCGAGGCCAAGGCCAAGAACTACGACGTGGTAATCGTGGATACCGCCGGCCGCCTTGCCGTAGACGAGCAGATGATGCAGGAGATTGCCGCCATCAAGGAGGCCGTGACTCCCGACCAGATTCTCTTCGTGGTAGACGCCATGACCGGTCAGGATGCCGTGAACACCGCCAAGGAGTTTAACGACCGCCTCGACTTCAACGGCGTAGTACTCACCAAGCTCGACGGTGATACCCGCGGTGGTGCCGCCCTCTCTATCCGCACGGTAGTGAGCAAGCCCATCATGTTCGTGGGTACGGGCGAGAAGCTCGAAGCACTCGACGTGTTCCACCCCAACCGTATGGCCGACCGTATCCTCGGCATGGGCGACATCGTATCGCTCGTGGAGAAGGCACAGGAGCAGTTCGACGAAGAGGAGGCCAAGAAGCTCACCAAGAAGCTGGCACGCAACCAGTTTGACTTCAACGACTTCCTCACCCAGATAGCCCAAATCAAGAAGATGGGCAACATCAAGGACCTCATGGGCATGATACCCGGTGTGGGCAAGCAGATCAAGGACCTCGACATCGACGACAACGCCTTCAAGAGCGTAGAGGCCATCATCTACTCGATGACACCCTATGAGCGCAGCCATCCCGACGCCATCAACGGAAGCCGCCGCCAGCGCATCGCCAAGGGTAGCGGCACCAACATACAGGAGGTGAACCGCCTGCTGAAGCAGTTTGAGCAAACCCGCAAGATGATGAAGAACGTGGCCAACATGCCGATGGGCAAGATGGGAATGCCAAAGTTTAAGAGATAAAAGAAGAGGAAGCATGCAACTAATCGACGGAAAAGCCATATCGGAGCAGATCAAGCAAGAGATTGCTGCCGAAGTAGCCGAGCGCGTGGCGCGCGGCGAGAAGCGCCCCCACCTGGCCGCCATACTGGTAGGCCACGACGGAGGCAGTGAGACATACGTAGCCAACAAGGTGAAGGCCTGCGAGGTATGCGGCTTCACCTCCTCGCTCATCCGTTTCGAGAGCGATGTCACCGAGGAGACCCTGTTGGCCGAAATCGAGCGCCTCAATCAGGATGCCGACGTAGACGGCTTCATCGTGCAGCTCCCCCTACCCCGCCACATCAACGAGCAGCGCATCATCGAAGCCATCGACTACCGCAAGGATGTAGACGGCTTCCATCCCATCAACGTAGGCCGCCTCGCCATTGGGCTCCCCTGCTTCGTGTCGGCCACACCCAACGGCATACTGCAACTGCTCAAGCGCTACAACATAGAGACCTCGGGGAAGAAATGCGTCATCCTGGGCCGTAGCAACATCGTGGGCAAGCCCATGGCTACCCTCATGATGCAGAAAGCCTATCCCGGTGATGCTACCGTAACCGTTTGCCACAGTCGCAGCAAGGACTTGGTGAAAGAATGCCGGGAAGCTGACATCATCATCGCAGCATTGGGTCAGCCCAACTTCGTGAAGGCAGAAATGGTGAAGGAAGGCGCTGTCATCATCGATGTAGGCACTACCCGTGTGCCGGACGCTTCCAAGAAAAGCGGCTTCAAACTCACCGG
>JAZNYG010000091.1:0-10546 GCA_045594245.1 Bacteroidaceae bacterium | reverse complement strand
GCCATACTCGTGCTTAGCTGCCTCCTTGCTTACCCAAGGGTCATAGACAAGGATGTTTGAGGAATAGGCCTTGAGCGAGTTGTATATATCCACAACCTTAGTGTTGCGTATGTCGGGACAATTCTCCTTGAAAGTGAAGCCCAGCAACAGGAACTTGGCATTATGGGCAGAGATATCGTGGAGGTTGAGGCAACGAACCACACGCTCAGCCACGTAGTTACCCATCGTGTTGTTCAGTCGACGTGCCTCCATCATGATGCGTGGCACCACTCCTCGCGAGGTAGCACGTTGTATCAGGTAGTAGGGGTCCACACTGATACAGTGTCCTCCCACCAAACCGGGGCTAAACTTCAGGAAATTCCACTTCGTGCCTGCAGCTTCCAGCACGTCCGCGGTGTCGATGCCGAGTGCGTTGAACACGATGGCAATCTCGTTCATAAAAGCGATGTTCACATCGCGCTGCGTATTCTCCAGAATCTTGGCAGCTTCGGCCACCTTAATCGTCGGAGCACGGTGGGTACCATTCAGCAGTACCGAGTTGTACAGCTCGTCAATGACCTCAGCAGCTTCGGGGGTAGAGCCAGAGGTAATCTTAGGAATATTCTCTACTGTATGCTCCTTGTCACCGGGATTGATACGCTCAGGCGAGTAGCCGAGGTAGAAGTCCTCATTGAGCTTCAATCCTGACACCTCCTCCAGGATAGGCGCACAGATCTCCTCTGTCACACCAGGGTAGACGGTTGACTCATAGATGACGTAGTCGCCCTTCTTGAGCACCTCTCCCGCTACTATGCTGGCATTCTTGAGCGGCATGAGCTCAGGATTGTAGAAGTCATCCACGGGGGTGGGGATGGCCACCACATACATATTGCACACCCTAAGGTCATCGACTTTGTTTGTGCACACCATGCCGTTGGCCAACGCGTTCTTCAGTGCTTCGGGGGTAACCTCGTTGGTAGAGTCAATACCGGCATTGATTTCATTGATACGTCTTTCGTTGATATCGTAGCCAATGACTTGATACTTCTTTGCGAACAGACAGGCCAAGGGGAAACCTACATATCCCAGTCCTATCACTCCAATTCTCTTCTCTGTGTTCATATACTTGTAATTAAATTAAATGCCTTCAATCTGTGCCAAATCAGAGGTCTTCTTCGGATTCCACGGGTCTTTGTATGAGGAGAAGAAGAAAAGCTCTTTGGTATGTGCCAGCAGTCGGGTCAGTCGCAAGAAATAACCCGTATAGAATGTGCTGAAGAACAGATATGGCATCAGCCTCTTCTCTTCAGATGCCCTCTCTGAAACTAACATAATAACGCCGAATGCTACCAGGGAGAAACAATATCTAATCAGCCATCCCACGATAAATATCTCCATGAGCCTGTCGGTCTGTGTAAAGACGAGCGAGAGGATATAGAACAGCCACAGATAGTTGAATATGCAGTCGAAGAGCAGGTTCTCCATATTGGATATCCAGTTAAGGAAGCTGAAGTGCTTGTGTGGCATCAGTATGTCGAAATGCTTGCGTAGGCGGAAACGGATAAGCGACTTGCTCCAGCGCTGACGCTGTTTGAATAGGGCGTGCCACTCTGTAGGCACATTGGTCATACAGATGGCATCCTCGGCAAAATAGACCTTATCGCCCGATTTTCTGATCTTCTGTGTGATGTCACCATCCAGTCCAGGACCTATGTCCCACATACCAATCTGCATCAGTTTCTCGCGTTCGAAGGCGCCGAAGGCCCCCGAGATAATGTGGTAGATTCCCAGTGTATTCGTTACCATGCGTCCCACCTGGATGGTCTTCAGGTACTCCAATGCCTGCATCGAGGTGCACAGTGTTTCACCCGCATTGCGCACCTTCACGCAGCCACCCACAGCTTTAATCTTGGGGTCGTAGTAGAAGGGGATGAGAATCTTCTCGATAGCGTCACGGTCGAGTGAAGAGTCGGCATCAAGGTGCACGATGTATTTGCCCTTTGCGTAATGGGCACCAAAGTTTGCTGCACTGGCTTTACCTCCACGTATGTCGGAGCGTAGATAGAGGTCGATGTATCCCGCCTTTTCCAGGTCTCTGCATATTAGCGGAGTGGCATCGTCTGAACCATCATCGACGATAATGATCTCATAGTTCCGATAGGTCTGCTCGTTGAGCGACTTTACCAGTTTGTAAATGTGTTTTCCCTCGTTCTTTCCTGGAGCAAGAATAGTTATCAGTGGGTTTTCGATATATAGCTTCATCCTTGCCATCGCTTGCTTTCGTGCTCTGCTACGGTAGGTGATCTTGTGCCAAATCGCAATACACAGCTCTATCAGATAATAGCGTGGAAACTCAATGACAAACAGGAACCAATAGGTGCTGATAACCGCATTCCATGACAGATTTCGGGTAAAACAGGCAACAATGCCGTCGATGATATCGAAACAGAAATCCAGCATAGCGGTTCCCTTCCTTATTGATTCTTGCTTATTCTCTTGATGAAGTCATCAATCTTCTCCCCTTCGAACTGATACAAGAGGTCTTGGTCGGCAAGTTTTATGCCAAAGTTTCTCAGTTCAACGATCTTCAGCAGCTCCCCATACTCCTCCTCCATCTGTTTCTTCAGTGTATCCATTCCGCTCGATTGCACTTTGGCTGCCATAAAGATATAGTGGTAGTGGTATGAGAGGTTGTGGTAGTGGTATCTCTTCTGCAGCTCACTCACAAAATGCATGATATTCTCGCGGTTCACCTCAGCACCCTCCACCTTGAATCGGTTGATAAGGACTACCTCATTCTTATCATGTGAGTATGAAAAGAGTCTTATCTGCGACAGGAAGGAGTCGAATCGGGAATAACCTGCCCAGATGTCCTTACTTACGGCTAACAGGGCATCGTTAGAAGATAGGGCTTGTAATCCCTCTGTAGTGAATTCATAGCTATAGATGTCCTGTGCCAAAAGTTCTGAAGGTCGTGACGTTTTCTTGCACGATGCACAATACACCTTCATACGTGTGTGCAAGAATGTGTGGTTGCACTCTTGGCATGTATACACGTTGGCTGGGCGGTCGTAGTCTACTCCGATATGGCGAAGCATCTGATGACACTTGGGGCAACGCAGTTCTCCGTCATAGGCATAGCTCGACTCCGGTGAGATATTGGCACATCTGAAGTGGTGCAGTACCGGTTCTTCCTTCAGACGCGAAGAGTCGCATTTGGGGCAAGCCTCCATATAGTATAGATGAGAACCCTTGCAGTGTGGGCACACATGGATACGGTCCTCAAACTTCTTTCGCTCGGCATATCCCAGTTCACGCAGAGTTTGGTTGAAACGAACAAATTCGGCTTTCATATTGGAAATCATACTGTCCTGCTTGGCTACGAACAGAGCGGTATGTCCTTGGGCATAAGCCTCTTCCAATGAGGTGGTAAAGGTATACTGACCTCTCGAGATGGCATGCTTGCACAACTTCAAGAAATACACGTAGTTGTTTGTCTTCACCTCCGAGATGTCAAAGAGGTCAATCAGTGCCAACCTGTTGCATATCTCCTCTATACGCTCGCCCATCTTCTCATCGTCAGGAGTAGCGGCAAAGCCATCCACCAATGGCTTCAGTTGATGCACACGCGGCTTCAGAGTGGCTGCCAGGAATCGAGGTTTCAGGTGCGACTTCATTCCGAATATTGACGACATACCCTGCAGTTGATACGATAGCTCACTATGCGATTGTCCGTAGTCCTCGATGTAGATGGCATCGAAATCCTCCGCTTTGATGGAATCGATACTATCCAGCGGCACCAGTCCTCTTACAATAAGTATGTTGCGCCCCTTGGGGGTGACTTTAATCTTATAACTATAGCTCATTATTCTCTATTATTAAAGTACAGATGATCTTTTACCTCTTCAGGAATCTCCAATCCTCTCGGACTCTTGAGCAGGAGGTATTCTTCTGGATTCACCTTGTCGTAATCCTTATTGTTGAAACGTATCAGCACGGGCATGCCATTTACCAGTGACCAGAACGGAATCTTCTGTCCATGGTCGATACGAAGCACTGCGATGGCTGCGATGTGGTCCTTCGACAGATTGTTACGATATGCTTCAGGGATAGGCTCCGTGCGTGCACCCATAGAAACTACGGTTGCCGTATACTCCACATCGTCATTGACAATAATGGTTGCCTTGAAGCCACGATTGATATATTTAGCTCTGTCGGGAGTAACGTATGCCATAATGTATACATTGTCTTTTTCCAGGTCGAAGGATTGTGTCTCGATGATATCCTCACCGCGCAATACAAGCGAGAGCTCAGAGATCCAGTTGCGAGTTACCAATCCCGAGTCGGCAGCGATGGCATAGTGCACGAGGTCCAGTTCTTTCATCCTCTGCTTGTTACGCACGTTCTGTATGGTAAATCCTGAGGCCACCTCTCCCAAGCGCTCTACAGCCTCTCTGGATTCGTCAATAGCCTTCTTCAGCACCTGCAGTCTGCGCTGTAGCGCCTTGAGTTCCTCTTCAGTCTCCTTATATTCGCGCTCCAACTGGAGCTTGTGCACGTTATCGCTAAGTCCGAAGCGGATGTTGTGGTCTTCCAAATCTATCTGCCGTTGTAACTCTGTCATCTTTGCACGCAGTACAGCGAGGTTCTGATAGGCTAATCCATACTGTACCTTCAAGTCGCGCGATTTTACGACAATCTCCGATTCGGTATTGATGTTACCGATTTCGTGGAACCAGTCGAGCGACACATACGAGTAGATGGTGTCACCGGGCTTTATCAGGTCGCCATTGTGCTTGTAGATGTCGTGAACGAAGATGTCCTCCGAAGCACGGAAACGTACGTTGTGCACCACTACATAACCATTAAATTCGGTACACATCACCTTGCGTACACAGTACAGGGCGATGACTGCTATGATAAAGATGAAGATGGCCATAAACAACGCCTGTTGCTTACTCTGCTTCTTTTTGCGTTGTAGCAGTATCTTCTCTATTTCCGCTTGTTCCCTTTCGGTCGTAAAATGAAATTCTTTCATACCTCACCTATGCTCACTTGTTGATGATACAAAAGTCTAAAATAGATTGTTGATGTAGAAACTGTTGCAAATCTGCAATACAGCAATCCCTCTTATATTGATACGAGTAATAGTTTTCCCAACACGTCAAGTAGTGATTGTATTCCTTTATCCTTGAAATGAAATTATACTCTCCTATATGACCTTGATAGTTTTCCCGACGGAGCTGCATATATTCTCTCATCAATCCGATGCGTTTCAGTTCTCCCGCCAAACCCCTGTTGGCTCGTTCGACATCAAGTAATATGTTCTCCACCTTCTCCATCAGCTGTCGCGTCATCTCCTCCTTCTCTACAGTGACCTGCAGGCGCTCGGCCGACAGGGCCTTTCGCTTGCGCGACTCCTGTATCGAGAGCGGCAGTTGGAATGCGATGCCTGCATCCACGTTAGATGGGTTCTTGACCTCAGGACGCACATAGTAGGAGTATCTCACAAATGGAGAAAGGCTCATAGCACTCCAATATGTTGTGTTCTTTTCTTTCTGATGGAGGAGTTCTATCTGCAAGTCCAGCATCTGTAGTTGGAGCGCATATTCACGAATATGCCCTTTTAACCGTGCTGTGTCAAGCAATATGACTTCTCCTTGCGGTCTCATCAGCTGTGATGCTGCGGGATACTCCCCAGGAATAGATGTCAACAGTCGTTCTGCAATAGCCTGGTCATCCATAATCTTCAACAACTCGTCAGTGGCAATGCTGCGGTCAGAGGCCAAATATGATTGCGCGTCATTCAGCAACTGCAAATTATTGATTCGAAGTTGAAGTATACTAGCCAACAAACTATCATATTCTATACGGAAATATTCTTTTTGCCTCTCTATCAGCGAGCGTATACGTTCCTGTTCCAAGGTAGCATGCTGCAGTTCGCCTTGGATATTCAGTTCATGAAGACGCCCTTTTCGGCTGAGAATCGAACTACCCAGCACGTTCCATCTCAGTTCAACCTGTGTCTTGGCTGAGTAGGACGCCAAAGCATCGTTCTCGTCAGGATCCACGCCAAGTCCTTGCCCCGTACGATAATAGGTCTGTCCCGATAGGGTAAGTCCAGTCTCTGCCTTCAGAGCACGCTGCTGTTCCTCAACCCTTACGTCAATCAGCGAGTCTACAGCGTCTGGGCAATGTCCTTTCACAACAAGTTCATAAGTCTTGGTGTCAAGTGTCGATATCTTTTGTTCGCCTTTGAATATCAGTGAATCCAACAAGTTGAAATGAGTTTCAAATCGTTGAAACAGCAAATCGTCCTTCTCTTGGGCCGATATTCCGGTAGGCAACGAAAAAGAGAGTATGAGTACTAGTATTAATGTAACCACAGTTGCTACTTTGATGACATGAGGGTGTGTCGTTTTGACACACCCTCGTATTATTTTATAGTATTCTATCCATTACTTCTCAATCAGACGGAAAATCTGTACACCGCTCAGGCCATAAGCCACGTAAAGGATGTCGCCAGATACGCTGACATAGTTGGCCGACTTTCCACCTGCATGACGATATGAGGTGACCACGGAGAGGTCTTCCTTGTCGAGGACAAAGAGTCCACCGTCGCCATAGGCAACATACAAGTACTTGTCGTCAAGAGCCAAACCATTGGCTGCAGCCTTCTCCTCGTCGAGTCTGAACGAAGCTACCTCGACACCATCGGTATAACGCTTCACACCGTTCTTACCCAAGCAGATATAGGCGCTGTTGTCTTCGAGATTAAGCACATTCTTACCATTCACGGGAGTAATCACATCCAAGGTGATGGTCTGTGTGGGAGCACTGAAGGTGTAATCCATTGCGCTGAACATATTCAACTCGGCCAAAGATTGCTCTGAATCCTTGTCTGTAAGTGACACAACGCCCATGTTAGTTCCATCAGAGTAGACAAACTTTGAAGAACCTGCTGTGGGGATAGAGGCCACTGTACTGAATGAGTTAGCATCCAAGGTGTGATAGCCCTCGTTGGTGGTTGCATGCAGATAGTCACCGTTACGGATGACACAAGTTGATGAAGCGCCTTCGAGCTTAACCAGTGTAGGCTCTGCAGAATAGGTCTGAAAGATACCATCATTCAAATTAATAACCCCGAGGAAGGCTCCATTCTTGGGTTCACCACCAGCAGCAATGATGCGTGAGTCATCTACAATCAGATGATTGAAATCAAGAGTATAATGTTCAAAGAAAGAGAGAATAGAGCATACACCTTCAGACAGGTTTATCACTTCGATGCAACCATGGTAGTTCTCACCGCGTGTATGGTATGACACGTAGGCCTTCTCGCCTATGGTCTGGATACAAGTTGAAGAGATGTCGTGTCCGTGATCGGGCGTTATCACCTGTGCGATATGCTCAAGACCGACAACGGGCTCAACTTCCACCTCGGGTTCCTTACCGAAACCATTGTGGCATCCCTTGGCAGGGAGGTAGGTATTGCCATTCAGCTTGATGCTAGAGAGCCACTCCAACTCGCTTCCGCTACGATTGTCAATCTCCTGATAGTGGATATCCAACCATCCGGTGAACATATCCTTCACGTTGCTCTGGTGGATTTCAATCTTATCAGCAGAAAGCACAGCATACTCCATATCGCCACCCTCTACGGTAACGGTGCATGGGTTTTTCATATAGAGGGCCTCAGTATCGATAAGACCACCTGCATTGACCTGCAACAGAGAAGCGCTGTTCATCTCTACCTTTGGAGACACAAGGTGGCTACCCACGGTGAGTTCTGCATAGTTGTGCATGATCAGATAGTCATCGGCATAGACACCGCAACCAATCTGACACACAGCATGCTCACGTACCTCTACGACAGTAGCCGACAATCCGTCGCCCACGTAGAGTGTACCACCCACCCAAATCTCGGGATAGCAAAGGTCGCCAGAGGTCATGAATGTAGCGCCTAAGTTGATATTGAATCTGTCGGTGCCTGTGATATTGAAATCTCCGTAGCTCAAGATGTTAAGCTCATGGATAGCCTTTTGTGACGGATAGTTAACCTTACCACCGGGCAATACGATGAGCGTACCCTTTCCCCAATAGTTTGTTATGGTGAGTTCACCGGCGATGTAGTATACATTCTCCTTAAACTGCACATCTGTAGTCAGCGATGTTCCTTCCGGGAGAAGATAATTCTTTGCCTCAGCGGCCCAGCTCTGATAACCACCATCCATAATCAGATCGTACTCGGGAGCTGTGGGAGCATCGGGCATCATAGATCGGGTGACACTGGGAGCTTTGTGTGCCGAGGTTTTCTTTCCATACATTGTAACGCGCTGAGACAACTCTTCACTGTTGTTATTGACAGCGAAAGTAGGCTGTTGTGGCTCCTCATGGATTCTTTCCTCTTGGCAAGATGTAATGAACGTTGCAATTGCTACTATACTTAAGCATTTTGTAACTCTTGACAAAACACTCCATTGTAATAGTTTCTTATCCATCTTCTATACACTAAAATTAATAACATTTATAAAAATGGTACAAATATAATATTTTTTCTTTTAACTACAAATTTGTTGTTCTCCAAAACTTCAATTTTTTATTCACCTCCGGACAGATAATTATCAATCCTCAAGGTATCTCTCGCGCAAAGTCTCCATCATCTCGGGAGTGACACCGATGCACTCGGTGAGGTAGCCGCGGAGTGAGCCGTAGCGGGCCTCTACCTTGTCGAGTGTAGCCTCGAAGATGGCGGGATTGGCACTGATGAGGGTGCTCAGGGCGGTTGCCTGTGCCTCTGTAGTGGTCTCAATGCGCGAAATCTGAGGATCATAGTAGTGCTTCGAGAGGGTAAAGTCGGCCACGATGAGGTCGCGCTCGGCACCGAGAGCTGCCAGCAGCATAGCCGAGGCGCAGCCTGCACGGTCCTTGCCCTGTGTGCAGTGCCACAGTATGGCACCGTCAGCTGGGTCGAGCGTCAAGAGATCGGCAAAGAACTGTCGATACACCTCCTGAGAATTCTCTTCAAAGAAGATAATGTCGTACATGTTGGTACACATGGTCTGCACAGCAGGATGCTCGGCATACATGAGCAGCATCTTCACAATGTCACGCTCGTTGCCCGTCTTGACATCAAACGAACTACCCTTCTCATCCTTATCTAAGGAGAGAGAGAGGGCGAGATGACTCGCCTTGCCAGGGAGAATGTCGGGAGCAGCGAGTATCTCCTTCTCGCCACGGAAGTCGTAGATGCGTTGTACCTTATACTTGTCGGCAAGCAAGGTGGAGTCCTCGGCTGATAGCTCTGACAGACGGGCACTGCGCAGCAGCAGGTCGGCCTTCACATGCTTGTTGCCAATGCGATAGCCACCCAACTGTCGGGCGTTATGAGCACTCGTAATGCCTATCTGCTGACTTTCGAGCGTAGGCACCACGTTTTCAACTTTAGATTTGCAAGATACCATCATAATCATAATGCATGCAAAGATAGTAAAAAAGGACGAGCGCTTCATGCTGGATAGAGAGTATTGACAGTGTTTACCAAAAATTTCACACCACCCACGATGTTCTGGATATTGGGGAAGAACACCTGACGAGACATCTCGATGATGGCAGGACGGAACTTTTCTGTATTCTTCGAGGTGAAGCCGATGGCGAATACGGTGCGGATGAGACGCAGCGCGTCGAGCATCTTGCCATAGCGCTCCACCATCGCGGGATCATCGGTCTTGAAGTATTTTCTGATGAAGTGCTCCTTCATGATAGCCACCGTAGCGTTGGTCATGCCGGCAATACCAAGGATCATCTCGTCGGTCGAGAACGATACGTATTGTCTGTTTCATTTTGAGTTTATAGAATTTGTTTACAATCTACTCTTAGTTTACAAATGTACCTATATCCTTGAAAATCGCGAAAAACGGCCGTCCTACATTTTGGTATACAAAGTGATGAATAGGTCAAAAAATGAAGTTAATACAGACAGATCGACATGCAAAAACCACATTATTGCTCAGTGGATGTGACATTGCACATACGTAAGACTCGGGAGGGGGATACGCGTCGCTTGCCTTATTGGTCTGCTTGATGCCCACCACCTCGATGGGGCCTATCACAACGGCCGTTTTGCTTATAATAAGCACATCTCCCCTATCACCTGCCACCATCCGCCAACACCACATAACATCCTAATAGATAGATGCTTGATGGCGGACACTGCGTACGATTTTACACATCTGGCGATGTCCGCCCTGCTTGCGGGATATCGCTCAATATCCGCCTATCACATCAAGGGCCCATTCCATCCAAAGATACGCCATTTCTCCTGTATCTGCATGCAGGGAAAACGCATTATAAAAATATTCCCGTTTCACGCAGCTTTTTGTCTCACGCGAATCTCGCAAATCACGCGAAAACGCATCATTTCACTCGCGTTTGCCATCCCGGACGGCTACATACGAGCGATAGCGATGTATGATTTTGCGAGATTTGCGAGATTCGCGTGAGATAATCATGTCAAATAGAGGATATAAACTGGTATTTTAATTGGAAGAAATTATAATGCGTTTTCCCT
>JAZNYG010000090.1:0-32005 GCA_045594245.1 Bacteroidaceae bacterium | reverse complement strand
CCGTTGAACTCGTCAGAAATTGTCAATTTCTTGCGACCCTTAGCACGACGGGCAGCCAATACACGACGACCATTAGCGGTAGCCATTCTCTCACGGAAACCATGTTTGTTCTTTCTCTTTCTCAGAGAAGGTTGAAATGTTCTTTTCATTGCTCTGTTCTATTTATTTGTTTCTTTCTTTTCTGAATTCTGCGCCCTTTTTCGTCGTTAGGCTGCGTAATCGGGTTGCAAAAGTAGGGACTTTTTTTGAATTGACCAAAAAATGTACTGATTTTATGCGAAAGATTTGGGCATTTTGCCGTTTTATGTTAATTTTGCAGCCGAAAAACGGAGAAAAAGTAGAAATTTAAGTATAAATAATAGACAAAAGAAGTTATGATTAATGCACAAGACATCAAGAAAGGTACCTGCATCCGCATGGACGGAAAGCTGTACTTCTGTATCGATTTCCTTCATGTAAAGCCCGGTAAGGGTAACACCTTCATGCGTACTACACTCAAGGACGTGGTTGACGGCTACGTGCTGGAGCGCCGCTTCAACATCGGTGAGAAGCTCGAGGATGTACGCGTAGAGCGTCGTCCCTACCAGTATCTCTATCAGGAGGGTGAGGACTTCATCTTCATGAACAACGAGACATTCGACCAGGCTCCCATCGCCAAGGAACTCATCACAGGCGTTGCTTTCCTCAAGGAGGGTATGACCGTTGAGGTGGTATCTGATGCTTCTACCGACACTGTGCTCTATGCCGAACTTCCTACCAAGGTAGTGCTCCAGATCAGCTACACCGAGCCCGGCCTCAAGGGTGACACCGCTACCAACACACTCAAGCCCGCTACACTGGAGACTGGCGCCGAGATCCGCGTTCCCCTCTTCATCACAGAAGGTGAGTTCGTTGAGGTTGACACTCGCGATGGCTCATACGTAGGTCGTGTGAAGATGTAATAATGGACAAACTGACAATCAATCGCTGGGCCGAAGAAGACCGCCCACGCGAGAAGATGATAAGCAAAGGAGCTCAGGCGTTGACCAACGCTGAGCTCCTTGCTATTCTTATAGGGTCGGGCAACGATGAGGACTCGGCCGTAGGGCTCATGCAGAAGGTGCTGGCGGCGTATAACAACAGCATCGACCAGGTGGGACGCCTCAGTGTAGACGAATTGTGCCGCTTCAAGGGCATAGGCCCCGCCAAGGCGGTGACCATACTCGCCGCCTGCGAACTGGGCCGCCGGCGTGCCGTAGAGCAGCCCGAGCGCCGGCAAGTGCGCTCGGCAGCACAGGTGTACGAGTACTTCTACCAAACCCTGCACGATGCGCCCGTTGAGGAGTGCCATGTATTGTTGCTCAACCAGTCGTCAAGAATTATCGACTCCGTACGCATCGGCATGGGCGGACTCACCGAGACGGTAGTCGACGTGCGCCTCATCCTGCGCGAAGCCCTGCTCAAGCGGGCCACCTCGCTCATCCTCTGCCACAACCACCCGTCGGGAAGCCTGCACCCCAGCACACACGACGACCGCCTCACACGCCAGGTACAGGAGGCCGCACGCCTGCTGAACATCGGCCTGCTCGACCACGTTATCTTCACCGACGGAGGCTACTACAGCTATGCCGATGAAGGAAAACTATAAATAATTGACAATTGACAATTGACAATTGACAATTAATACTTATCTTTGCCTCATGAACGAAAATGAGAAACTGGCGTTGCAAGAACGCATCATAGAAGCACTGAAGACGGTATACGACCCCGAGATACCCGTCAACATCTACGACCTGGGGCTGATATACCGCATCGAACTGATGGACGACGGGCGTGCCGAGGTGGACATGACACTCACCGCCCCCAACTGCCCCGCGGCCGACTTCATCATGGAAGACGTGCGCATGCGCGTAGAGGGCATCACGGGCATCACAGCGGCCACCATCAACCTAGTGTTCGAGCCCGAGTGGGACAAGGACATGATGAGCGAAGAGGCTAAACTGGAATTGGGATTTATGTAAAACAATTCTGAATTTTGAATTATGAATTCTAAAAAACAAAGCGCCAAAGTCGCTATAAGCCATCGCAATAGGCTACGCAATTCATAATTGGGAATTCAGAATTAACAATTAATAATCATGGTTTACTTCATCTCCGATGCACACCTGGGAAGCCGCGCACTCACCTCGATGCGTACCCGCGAGAGGCGACTGGTCAACTTCCTCGACAAGATAAAGGAGAAGGCCACGGCCGTGTATATGCTGGGCGACATTTTCGACTTCTGGTTCGAGTACCGTAACGTGGTGCCCAAGGGCTACACCCGCTTCCTCGGCAAAGTGAGCGAGCTCACCGACCGCGGTGTAGAGGTGCACTTCTTCATCGGCAACCACGACATCTGGTGCAAGGACTACCTCACCGAGGAGTGCGGCGTCATCATGCACTACGGCCCCATGACCGTGGAGCTCGGAGGCAAGCTCTTCTATCTCGCCCACGGCGACGGATTGGGCGACACCGACTGGAAGTTCCGCACCCTGCGGGCCATGTTCCACAACCCCATCCTGCAATGGCTCTTTGCCGGCATACACCCCCGCTGGAGCGTACACTTCGGCCTCGAATGGGCCAAGCATAGCCGCCTCAAGCACGAGCGCGAGGGAGCGCCCCGCTACATGGGCGAGCAAAACGAACCCCTCATCGCCTACTCCAAGGAGTACCTGAAGCAACACCCCGACATCAACTTCTTCATCTACGGCCACCGCCACATAGAGCTCGACCTGATGCTCTCGCGCGACACGCGCCTGCTCATCCTCGGCGAGTGGACCAGCCTCTGCACCTATGCCGTGTTCGACGGCGAGCAGCTGCTGATGGAGAACTTCATCGAGGGAGAGACCATCGTATAAGACATACTTACAACACACACAAAACACAACCACACCATGCAAACAGAACAACACATGAGTTTTCTCGAAGCCATTACACAGGGCTTCCGCAAGTGTTTCGACTTCACAGGCCGCGCACGCCGCACCGAGTACTGGTATTGGGCCCTGTTCGCCATAATCGTCAACGTCATAACCACCATCATTGATGGCGAAGAAGGCGGCGTATTGAGCGCACTTGCAGGCCTCATACTCTTCATCCCCGGGCTCTCCGTCACAGTGCGCCGCCTGCACGATATCGGACGTAGTGGCTGGTGGCTTGGCGGCTACTACCTCATCTGCGTCATCGCTACCGCAGGCCTAATAGTGTGGGCCGCAAGCAACGGCGTGAGCAACTACCCCGACATCCCCGACAGCAGCGGCTTCACCCTACAGCTCGTGCTGGCCGTCCTGCTATACATACTCGCCATAGCCGTCTTCGGCTTCACGATGCTCGTATGGTACTGCACCCCCGGCACCATAGGCCCCAACAAGTATGGCGAAGACCCCAAATACATCGAAAAAACCGAGGAACCCACAACCGAGGAACCCACAATAACACCACGACGAAACCTATAAAAACATACACACGACTATGAAACGCATCTTATCAATCCTGCTGATTGGCGCCGCCACACTCGGCCTCACAGCACAAGAGAACGACAGCAAAGAGATTATCAAGAAGGGTTGGAACTTCGGTCCCTTGCCCGTAGTGGGCTGGGATAGCGACCTCGGCTTCCAGTACGGCGCCTGTGTCGACATCTTCAACTACGGCGACGGCACCAACTACCCCTCCTACAACTACAAGGTGAACCTCGAGGCCTCCACCTACACGGGCGGCTCATCGCTCCTCCGCTGCTACGGCGATTTCAAGACCCTCATCCCCGACGGCAAGCTCTTCTTCGACTGCACCTACTTCAACGCCAAGAAGTTCGACTTCTACGGCTTCAACGGCTATGCATCGCCCTACTTCGGTACGGACTTTGGCGTGGCCGATGGAGAGAAGTCGGCATTCTACTGGATGCGCCGCAATCAGTTCCGCTTTGTCACCAGCCTGCAACGCCGCATCACGGGCAACCTCCACTGGGCTGCCGGTATAGGATACTATAATATAGTGACGAGCGATGTCACCATGGACAAGTACAAGGACCAAGTATCGCTCTACGACCTCTACCGCACCGCAGGCCTCATCCGCGACAACGAAGCCCACGGCGGCAACGTGCTCCAGCTCAAGGCAGGCCTCGTATACGACACCCGCGACCACGATAGCGACCCCACCCGCGGTGTCAACATCGAAGCCACCCTCGTAGGCGCCCCCGACATCATCGACCGCAAGGGCTACAGCAACCTCGGCTTCACCTTCGTGGGCAGCCACTACGTACCCGTATGGAAAGACCGCCTCACCTTCGCCTACCGCCTGGGCATACAGGCCAAGCTCGCCGGCGAGATACCCTACTACTTCATCAACAACCTCAACACCCTCTTCTTCCGCAAGGTCTACACCGAGGGCTTGGGCGGCAACGCCTCCGTGCGCGGCATCAACCGCAACGGCGTAGTGGGCAACGGCATGGCATGGCTCAACACCGAGTTCCGCTGGCGCATCGTCAACTTCCGCTTCATCAACCAGAACTGGCACATCGCCCTCAACCCCTTCTTCGACATGGGTCAGGTCATCCAGCCCTACCGCCTCGAAGAGCAGAAGGCAGCGTATAAGGCCATAGGCGGTGAGCTCAACCCACTCGACAACCCCTTCTACTCGGGCAACGAGGAGAAGCTCCACGCCACCGCAGGATGCGGCTTGAAGATTGTGATGAACCGCAACTTCGTCATCTCCTTCGAGATGGCCCGCGCCCTCGATGGCCGCGATGGCCAGAAGCTATGGAACAACATCGGCTTCAACTACCTCTTCTAAACCACGAAGGGTGACGTAAGCCACACGAAACAGCATGGAGGCACCCCCCCACGGGCAGCCTCCATGCTTGTCTCTTACGGCTCGCCCAAGAACGTGACGATGGTCTTCACTTGCGAGCGTGAGAGCAGTTTCTGCTTCTCGCGATAGCCCACGGCCGTCATGGCCTCCCACAAGCCGCGCGTGAGGTGCATCTCCTCGCGGAAGTAGCGCAGGGCACTGTCGTATTGGTGGTCGGGGTAGTACATCTGTGCCAGCTCGGCGAAGGGGTAGGGTTTGATTTTGAATCTACACATGGTTGTCGAATTAAAAATAACTGAATACTGAATAACTGAATATTTGGTTTGTGGTTGAGGGTCGAGGGTTGATGGAGCCATCCGAATGGCACTCTAAACCATCAACCGTCAACCATCCTCTTCGGATGGCACCGCAAATACTCACGTCTATTACCGTTATCGGCCAAACTTTTTCGCACGAAGTTTTCCACCACGTTTTCCACCGTCAAGGAGCAAATCGCAACCACAAATATCCCAGTGCGGAATTCAGATTTTCGGGTATGTTTTATAACATGTTTACCCTCATTCCCGCTTATTTGTTTTGCGTCTTGATAAGGAATGGGTACCTTTGCATTCGTTAATCGTTAATCATTAATCGTTACAATATATGAAAAAACATCTACTACTGCTTTTCACCGCCCTGCTGCCCCTCGTGGCCAGTGCGCAAACCAAAGTCGAGATCGACGGCATCTGGTATAACCTCGTATCCAAGGCCAAGCAGGCCGAAGTGACCTTCAAGGGGGATTCATACGATAGTTACTGGAATGAGTACTCCGGCTCCATCACCATCCCCGCCACGGTGACCTACGAGGGTGTAGACTATAGCGTGACCAGCATTGGAGACTTTGCTTTCAATGATTGCAGCAACCTCACCGCCATCAACATCCCCGAGGGCGTGACCAGCATTGGAGACTTTGTTTTCAATGGTTGCAGCGCCCTCACCGCCATCACCATCCCCGCGAGTGTAACGAGCATTGGAGACGATGCTTTTGAGGGTACAGCCTGGTATGATAATCAGCCAAATGGTGTGGTATACTTAGATAATTGGTTATTGGCATATAAAGGAGAAATGCTTCAAAATTCATCAATTACGATTGAACAAGGAACCAAAGGCATAGCTGAAGGTGCTTTCGCTTTTTGCGGCAACCTCACTGCTATCGACATCCCCAGCAGTGTAACGAGCATTGGAGAGTGGGCTTTCGAGCATTGCAGCTTGACAACTGTTTACATACCCAGGAATGTGGAGAAAGTCTCTGGAAATAGTTTTTATAGCTGCAATAAACTTTCAGAGATTATAGTAGATCCATGGAACTATAACTACAGATCCGAAAATAACAATACGATTATAGAACAGAATACAGGAACTATAGTGGTCGGTTGCTCTACCATACCTCAGTTTCAATACATTAAAAGCATTGGTGAAAGTGCTTATGGAGGACGAGATTTTTCAACCATTGACATACCTAGCAATATACAACATATTGGCAAAGGTGCTTTTCAAAACTGTCATAATCTCACTTCTATCGTCATTCCTGGTAGTGTAGACAGTATTGAATACGGAGCATTTATTCTTTGTACTAATCTCACTTCTGTAGACATTCTTGAAGGCGTCGTAAATATTGGAGAAGCGGCATTTAAATTTTGCTACAAGTTATCTTCAATAAACCTCCCTCAAAGTGTAAGGACTATTGGGGTACACGCATTTTTTGCAAGTAATATCACCTCTATAGTTTTGCCTTGCAATATAACAGAAATAGGAGCGACAGCTTTGGGTGCTTGTGATAATTTAACTGAAATATACTGTTATGCAGAGAATCCACCTAAAGCTACAGACAATATTGTATTCTCTCCAGAAAACATAACACTTTACGTCCCTGCAGGCTCTGTAGCAGCCTACAAGGCAGCATCATATTGGAGCGTATTTACCAATATCCAACCATTGGCGAAGTCTGTCACAGAAATAACTCTTAGTCAAACATCAGTCACCCTTACCGAAGGAGAGTCAATCACCCTTACCGCAACAATTTCCCCCGATAACGCTACAGACAAGTCCATCACTTGGAGCAGCAACAACACCAGCGTGGCCACTGTTGATGCCAATGGTAAGGTGACCGCCATCGCCCCTGGCACCGCCACCATCACCGCTACAGCTAACGATGGCAGTGGGGTGAAGGCATCGTGCGAGGTGACCGTAAACGAACTCATCCTGGGCAAATGCGCGACACCCGCCATCAGCTATGTGGATGGCAAAATCCTGCTTACTTGTGACACCGAAGAGGCTATAATCAAATCTATCACAACTGAAGACTGCGCAGGCGAACGCGAGGAGGGAGTATTTAATATCACCCCCACCTACACCATCACCGCCTACGCCACCAAGGAGCAGTATGAAGACTCCGACGTAGCCACCGTCACCCTCTGCTGGATTGCTTGCACCGAGGAACATGAGAAGGACGATGCCGACGGCATCCTTACCATCCCCTCAAAGCCCGTGCTCATCCAGTGCCAGGGTGGCGTGATCACCGTGAGCGGCCTGGCCGACGGCACCGAAGTAGCGGTCTACACCACCAGCGGCACGCTGGTAGCCACCGCCACCGCCGAGGGCGAGAGCACCCACCTCACCGTACCCACCGGACAGGTATACATCGTGAAGGTAGCCGACACGGTGGTGAAGATAGGCATGTAACAGCAACTATATCACTCTCGCTATAGCACATCACGGAAAACCGCCACGGAGAATCTCCACGCAGGGGCTCCAGCTCAACCATTCAGACAGTGTCTGAACTTTTGGGGGATATAAAAAAACTAACTGAATATTTGAATACTGAATACATCGTCTTCACGGGAGCCGTCCACGCAGGGTAGCTCCCGTGATGTGCTTCATGCCTTTATCACAAATGCACATCGCCTTGAAGTTATTCAGATATTCAGTATTCAGTTATTTTATTCCGACACTAAAAATAGGGGAAATAGAGGTTATAATATATATATTATAAAATTTTCTTTACAGATGCGCACATGCAAAATAATTTTTCTGAATACTGAATATCTGAATACTGCGAGTAAGCGAGTGGGCGAATGGGCGGAAATTTATTTACGCACGCAACGAGCGAAGCAGTATTCAAATACATCGGGGAGCGTTGAGGTGTCATCTCGATACGAAGTGAGAGATCCCTCGGACAAGCTGCTGGTGTTGCTCCTGCAAACGACTTTTCGCGCACCTAAGAGCGCCGCGCCACGCACTTGCGCTAAAAATTTATTTCACTGAAATAAAGGCGATTGCGAAATCTCTGTTGCAGTCTGTTGCAATCTGTTGCAGTCTGTTGCATTTTGTCGGAAAGGCAAAAATAGATGTAGTACCTTTGTAGCGTCAGTTGACGGACAACAGACAACGGACAACAGCCCATAGCCCGAAGCGCTCTTTGACTTATTGATACAACCTTAAGAGACAAAAGATTTGCTCAGTCAACCGAGGTGGCCAACTCAGTCAACTGATAAATCTGCTCAGTGAACAAATTTTTTTAACGATTAACGAAGTTCGAGGTTCGAAGTTCGCCCCCCTAACCCATTAACCCTTAACCCATTAACCCATTAACCTTTAACCATTAACCCTTAACCTTTAACCCATTATGGCAGTAACCTACAAAGTAAAGAAAGTAAAGAACCCCAAGGGCGTGGAAGGTACCCAGTACTTCGCCGCCAAGTATGTAAAGACCAGTGACTACACCTTCGACGAGCTGGCCGAGGACATCAACAACAGTACCACCATCACCCAGGCCGATGCCTTCGCCGTGCTCAAGGCCATGAAGAAGTACATCCGCAATGCCCTGCTTGCTGGCCGCCGCGTAGTGCTGAGCGACCTCGGTGCCCTGCGCATCAGCCTCGTGGGCCGATGCTACCCGCAGGAGACCATGAATGCCGAGGGCTTCCTCCCCTCGAGCATGATCAGGGGCATCAACGTGGGCTTCCGCCCCGAAGCGGCCCTCATCAAGGACCTCCGCGCCAACGTGCAGCTCCAGCGCATCGCCTCCGAGGAGATGGAGTGACGCGCGGCATCCCTCGGTGCATCGGGCACCGAGGGGATTTTCTCGGAGAACTTTTTTCTCGGAGGACTCAGAGAGCTCGGAGAACTCAGAGGACTCTATACCCTTAACCTTTAACCCTTAACCACCATGAAACCCGACTGGAAACAAATTCTCAAAATCCTCATCGCAGTACTCACCGCCCTTGCCGGTGCCCTCGGCGTGGCGAGCTGCATGTCGTAGCATGAAACCATGAGCGAGCTGATGATTAAGGTCGTGCGCTGTGTAGCGCTGACACTGACGGCCATGATGCTGATGTGACCACACTTCCCCTAAAAGTAAACAAAAATTCCCGACCTCACTGGAGAGAGTCGGGAGTTTATTGTTTGTATCCGAAAGGCATCACTTGCACCTACGGAGCAGCTCCTTGAGGCGGGCGTGCAGGTGCTTGGCCCGTGTCCATTGCCAGTCGCTCCAGGTGTGGAGGGCGAAGGCGTTGTAGTCATAGAAGAAGGCTACGGCAGGCAACAGCAGGAGGATGGCCAGCAGGGCGGGCACCAGAGGCAGGGCGCACAGGGCCACGATGCTCCAGATGATGATGAGCAGGGGCCACAGGGCGAGGTTCACACCCAGGCGGGCGGTGTTGCTGAAGGCCTTGTCCTTAAGTCCGCTTACGATATAGTGTGACAATGCCCATGAGGGGAGGGTCACCAGTGCACAGAAGAGGTAGTAGGGCAGGGCACAAAGCAGGGCCACGGTGTTACCGATGGAGGCGATGAGGGGGTGCTTATGCCCGGTAGACGAGGGGTGTATGCGGCGCAGGCGGCGCTCCTTCTTGAATGCCAGGGCATCGGCGTAGAGGGCTTGGGCGGCCTCGGGGTCGCTGTCGGTCTTCTCCACGATGTGGGCGATGGCGGCACGGTTGAGGGTGAGGCGCTCGGCAGGCGACAGGGGGGCCGACTGGGCGGTACATAGCTTGGTGAGCTCCCAGCGGGCATCGTAGTCCTCGGTGTCGGGCACGAAGGCGATGAGCTCGCTCATGCGGCGGGCCAGCTCCTCGCGCAGCATGGCCAGCAGGCGGGCTGGGGTGACCTCACCCTCGTGCTGGCGCACAAACTCGGTGACGTTGATGGGCTCGCCATAGGTGACCACGGCGTTGGAGCGGTAGCGGAAGTAGCGGCTGTACTCTATGCCGGTGGGCACGATGTAGACGGGCTTCTCATGGCCAAACTGCTTGTTGGCCTCGAGGGCGATGTGAAAGATGCCTTTGCTCAGGCCCATGAGCGAGTGCTTGGGGCGGTGTGTGGCCTCGGGGAAGAGGGCCAGCGGGTAGCGGTGGCGGAGCACATCGACGCACTTGCGTATGATTTCCTCGTTTTGCTTCACGGCGGCATAGCCATCGCGGATGCGGTAGATGGGCAGCATCTTGAGGAAGGTGAATACCTTCTGCAGGAGGGGACGGCGGAAGATGTCGGCACGCGTCATGAAGACGGTGGCGCGGTTCATCGAGCGGAGTATCACCAAGGGGTCGAGCAACGCATTGGTGTGGTTGCTACCGATGATGACGGCCCCGTCCTTGGGCAGGTTTTCCTTGCCTCGCACGACGAGGCGACGCAGCGACAGGCTGATGATGGGGTTCACCCAAAGGCTGCGCAGAAGCGTATATCCTAGGTTTTTATTGTATACTTGCATAAACAATTGACAAATGACAATTGACAAATGACAATCATTATTCAATCGGGGCAACAGAACTACCTGATAGCAAAGCCCAATTGTCAATTGTCCCTTGTCAATTGTCAATTAAGAAATTACTCTTTCCACTTATACCTGTCGCGGAGGCGGAAGATGCCTGCGGCGGTGAGGCCTGCAATGATGTGCCAGATGCCCCACCATGCGGTGATGATGAGCATACCGCCATTCTGCAGTTCGGGCGGGAAGATGTTGGGGTTGAACAGGAGGATGAGACCGAGACCCGAGTTCTGGATGCCCATCTCGATGGTGATGGCGCGGCGGTCGGGGCGCGGCAGGCCCGAGAGCTCACCGAGCCAATAACCCATGAAGAGAATCAGTCCGTTGTGGATGGCTACGATAAGCACAATCCACTTGAGGTACTTGACGAAGATGTCTAAGTTGTTCCAAAACGAGATCAGCACCATAGCGAGGAACACCACAATGGAGAGGTACTGCAAGGGCTTGTTGAGCGCCTTGGCTACCTTCGGGGCGTAGTGTGTGGTGAGAATACCCAACGCCAAGGGCACGCCGAGCAGGATGAACACCGTGACGAAGATATCCCAGATGGGGATGGTGAGCGTCTGCAATGCATCGGCCGCGTGGCGATTGAGGTAGCGCACGTAGAGGCTGCCCCAGATGGCAAAGTTGGCCGGTGTGGTGACGATGGCCGCCGTAGTGGTCACGGCCGACATCGATACCGAGAGCTCGCGGTTGCCCCTTGAGATGGAGGTGATGAAGTTCGACACGTTGCCTCCCGGGCAAGAGCCCACCAGAATCATACCCATAGCCACCATCGGAGTGATATGCTTGTGGAAGATGATAATCAGGAGGAAGGTGAGCGAGGGAATGAGTATCCATTGACCGATAAGCCCCACGAGGATAGACTTGGGCTCGCGGAACACCTTGGCAAAGGTGCCCGGCTTGATGCCGAGGGCTACACCGTACATCACGACGGCCAAGGCGATATTCAGCATATCCATACCGGACTTGCTGAAATTGATTTTTATGGGGTCGAGATTTAGTAGTTGTTCGTACATGTTGGTATAGTTAAGGATTAAGAGTGAAAAGTTAAGAGTTACCATTCGGCAGGGCACACATTGCGTAGCCTCACTCTTCACTTTTCACTCTTCACTTTTCACTTAAAGAAGGTTCATCGTATCAGTAGCGATCATCAGCTCCTCGTCGGTGGGGATGACTACTACCTTAACCTTAGAGTCGGGAGTAGAGATGATGGCCTCTTCGCCACGGACGGTCTTGTTCTTCTCCGTGTCGATCTTTACACCCATGAACTCGAGGCCGCGGCATGCAGCTTCGCGTGTATTGTCCTGGTTCTCGCCTACACCACCGGTGAAGAGGATAACATCAACACCACCCATAGCGGCAGCGTATGAGCCGATATACTTGCGGATGCGGTACTCATACATGTTGAGTGCGAGGATGGCGCGGGGGTTGCCTGCATTTACGGCAGCGCAAATCTCGCGCATGTCTGATGACACGCCTGAGATACCCTGAACGCCCGACTTCTTGTTGAGCAGGTTCGATACGCCTGTAGCATCCAAGCCCTCCTTCTCCATGATGAAGGTAACGGCACCACCGTCGATGTCGCCGCTACGGGTACCCATCATGAGACCTTCGAGCGGGGTGAGACCCATGCTGGTGTCTACACACTTGCCATCCACAACAGCCGAGATTGACGCACCGTTGCCGATGTGGCAGGTGATAATCTTGGTGCCTTCGGGCTTGATGCCGAGGTAGTCACATACGCGCTGCGACACATAGCGGTGTGAGGTGCCGTGGAAGCCGTAGCGACGCACGCCGTACTTCTCGTACAGTTCGTAGGGAACGGCATACATGTAGGCATAGTCGGGCATGGTCTGATGGAAAGCGGTGTCGAACACGCCCACCTGAGGGATCTCGGGGAGCAGTGCGGTGATAGCAGCCACACCCTTGAGGTTGGCGGGGTTGTGCAGGGGAGCCAGGTCGTTACAAGCCTCGAAGGCTGCCAACACCTCCTCATTGAGGAGTACCGACTGACTGAACTTCTCGCCACCGTGTACCATACGGTGACCTACAGCGTCGAGCTCGTCGAGCGACTTCAGTGCGCCATACTCGGCACCGGTGAGTGTCTGCAGGATAAACTCCACACCAGCGGTGTGCTCCTGGATGTCTTTTTCGAGTATTACCTTCTCGCCATTGGGCAAGGTCAACTTAAGGAACGAGCCGGGAAGGCCAATCTTCTCGATACCGCCCTGGGCGAGTACCGATTGGGTGTCCATCTCGAAGAGTTTGTACTTGATGGATGAACTACCGCAGTTTAATACGAGGATTTTCATCTCTTCTATTATCGTAAATAGTAAATTGTCAAATTGTAAATTATAATTACTTTGCCGCCTGTGCCTGGCAAGCGGTGATGGCTACCATGTTGTATACGTCATCGATAGAGCAGCCGCGTGAAAGGTCGTTCACGGGGCGTGCAATACCCTGGAGGATGGGGCCGATAGCCTCGGCACCACCCAAGCGCTGCACGAGCTTGTAGCCGATGTTGCCCACCTCGAGTGTGGGGAATACCAGTACGTTGGCCTTGCCGGCAATCTCAGAGCCGGGAGCTTTGCTGGCACCTACAGAGGGCACAAGAGCAGCGTCGGCCTGGAGCTCACCGTCGATCTTGAGGTCGGGAGCCAGCTCCTTAGCCAGGCGGAGAGCCTCAGTCACCTTGTCTACACACTCATGCTTGGCCGAACCCTTGGTAGAGAAGCTCAGCATAGCCACGCGGGGATCCTCGATGCCAGCTACGGCGCGAGCGGTGTCGGCACAGCATACGGCAATCTGAGAGAGCTGGGCTGCATCGGGCATGGGAGTCACGGCACAGTCGCCCATAATGAGCACGCCATTCTCGCCATACTGAGGAGTCTGGGTAATCATCACGAAAGCACCTGATACGCAGCTGATGCCCGGAGCGGTCTTGATAATCTGCAATGCGGGGCGCAATACGTTACCTGTAGTGTTCTGTGCACCTGCGAGCTGACCGTCGGCATCGCCAGCCTTGATGATAAGGCAACCCAAATAGAGCGGATTGGTCACCAGCTTCTGAGCCTCCTCGATGGTCATGCCCTTCTTCTTACGCAACTCGAAGAGCAGGTTGGCACACTCCTCCTTCTTCGGATGATTCTCGGGGTCGATGATGGTGGCCTTGTCCAGATGGGTGAGTCCCCACTGGGCAGCAAGTCCCTTGATCTCTTCCGGGTTACCGATAATAATCAGGTCGGCTACCTCATCGGCAAGAAGGCGGTCGGCGGCTTTCAGTGTACGCTCCTCGGTTCCTTCGGGGAGTACGATGCGCTGCTTGTTACTCTTGGCACGCGCAATAATCTGGCTTAACAAATCCATAGTACTTTAATATTTAAAATTGTTTATTATTTGCAAAAGTATTGCAAAGGTACGAATAAACGAGCGAAAACAAATAAAGCTTGCTTTAATTTTTTTCACGGCGAGTGCAAGTACCTTCTCGATTTATCGTAAAGGTACGAATAAACGAGCGAAAACAAATAAAGCTTGCTTTAATTTTTCACATGCCCATAATATAGTAGCTGGCATTGACTACTAAACCTTACCACCTATTCACTGTTTATACATATAAGCCCTCACCCCTCCCCTATCGGCACAACTACAAAATTATTCGAAAATTCTGTTGCCCGCCTCGAAACTATCCATTACCTTTGCTCCATAATTCCTATTCGATATGATTATCCCCTTCAAGCCCATTACCGTAGCCGACGCCGATCTGCTACGCTCCTATACCATGCAGAGCAGTTGCATGAATTGCGACATCAACGTGGCCAACCTATGTAGCTGGCAATTTCTCTATCACACCGAATATGCCGTAGTGGAGGGTTTTCTGGTACTGCGCTTCGTGGACGACGGACACGTCACCTACATGAAGCCTATAGGAAAGGGCGACCTGCGCCACGTGCTGGAGTTGCTGATGGATGATGCACGTAGCTTGGGCGACACCTTCAGGATGGCTTGCGTATGCCCCTGCGCTCAGGGATTGATGGATGAGTCGATGCCCGGGGCCTTCGTCTACAACACCAATCGCGACAGGGCCGATTACCTCTACCTGCGCGAAAAGCTGGTGACACTATCGGGCAAGAAGCTACAACCCAAGCGCAACCATATCAGCAAGTTCAAGCGCCAGTATCCCGACTACGAGTACCGCCCACTCACCCCCGAACTGGTAACCGAATGCATACGCCTGAGCGAAGAGTGGTGCCGCACCAACGATTGTCGTGAGCAGCGCGCCATGATGGCCGAGCAGCGCATGATAACCTACGCACTGCACCATATCGACGAACTACACATCCTGGGCGGGGCGCTCTTCGTGGAGGGACACATGGTAGCCTTCACCTTCGGCGCACGCATCAATGCCGAGGCATTCGACGTATGTGTAGAAAAGGCCGACACCAGCTACGAAGGTGCCTACGCGATGATAAACAATGAGTTTGTGTCGCACCTCCCCGAAGATATCACCTACATCAACCGCGAGGAGGACCTCGGATTGGAGGGCCTGCGCAAGGCCAAGCTATCATACCAACCCGACCTCATACTGGACAAGATGACCGCCACACTCACCGCACAACCCGCAGAGAGTGATGAAGAGCGCCGCATACGTTTCGAGACACGTCACCTGTGGGAACGCTCCTTTGCCGACCCGCGAGCCTTCATCGACCTCTACTTCCGCGAGAAATACCGTACCGAACGCAATGAGGTGATACAGCGCGACGGGCGCGTAGTGGCAGCCCTACAAAAGCTACCCTACCCCATCACCTACGGTGGACGCATGCTGCCCGCATCTTACATCTCGGGTGCCTGCACCGACGAGGCCTATCGCCGCCGCGGACTCATGGGCGAGCTGCTGCATCAGACACACCGCAACATGCTGGCCGAGAACGCCATATTCAGTTTCCTCATCCCCGCCACACCCGAGCTCTTCGCCTACTACGCCAAGTTCGGCTACACACCCTGCTTCCGCTTCGGATGGCAAACGGTAAAAGTCGATGCAGAAAGCATGAAGACGGAAGACAAAGGCAGCCATACCGAAGACTATAGCTGCCACATTTCGTCCGCCAACCTCCAACACGACCAATCTCCCCTGAAGTATCTCCGCACCAAGATGCAAGAGCGCGCCATGTGCGTGCAACACCCTTTGCGCGACCTGCGTGCCGTAGTCGACGATATGCACCTCGCAGGCGACACGATGTGGGAAGCACGCTATGGCGACAACCTCGTAGCCCTTGCCATATGCCGCAACGAGGCTGGCGGCACCCTACTACGAGAGTGCGTATATGATAATGAGTCAGCCCGCGATGCGCTCATCGCCGCCATCGCCACCCACTACGGACGCACCGAAGTGGATGTGCTAGATACCACAGGCCTTATGGGCGACCACTTCGGTATGGCACGCATCATCCATGCCGAGGCCATGCTGGCCGCCTATGCCGCCCTACATCCCGAGCTCTCGCTCACGCTAAGCGTCACCGACGACCAACTCACCGAAAACACCGGTTACTACCGCCTTACCGACGGACAATGCCACCGCCTCACCGAGCCATGTCCCGATGCCGAAGCCTACACCATAGCCCAACTCACCCACCGCGTACTCACCGAAGAGAACCCACTGATGAGCCTGATGATGAACGACTAAAAAAACGGTGGATGTCCACCGTTACACTGTACTGAAGGAAATCGTATCTATAAGTCCACTTTACGAGAGCCCCTCACTCGGCCTTTGCCGTGAATCCTAAGGCATCTACCGCTTGGATGATACTCTCTTTATCGGCTGTGCCGCTGATGCTCATCCTGCCGCTTTGGAGGTCCACCTCCACAGAGTCTACACCGGGCAGGTTGCCTACGATGCGCAACACGCTGTTGCGGCAATGATTACAGTGCATACCTGTGACGATGAACACCCGTTCGGCAGGTTTCTCCTCATGGAGTGGGAGCGCCTCCTCTGTAGCGTCTGTTTCCTTTCCGCAACAGCCTTCTTCTTTACAGGTATCTTCGTGGCAGACATCCTCGTTCCCGTGACATGCTCCTCCGCAGCCACACGCTTCGGATGCTGGCTTGCATACAAACCTGCGCACCAGCGCATTGACAAGCAGGGCAAGAAGAACGATGGTGCACAGAACATTGAACCAAGGCGTGTGCGTATGGCACGCTGCAGTGATGGTAGCCAAGCTTTCGGTGAACCATTCACGCGGCAGCAGGTGATCGATTCCGAGCGCAAAGGCAAGAGCACCGCCCACGATGGCAGCAAGGTAGAGCCACAGAGTGCGCTTGCCCAATACCTTGCGGATGACGAGAATGGAAGCAACATTGACAGCTGGCCCCGCCATCAGCAGCACCAACGCAGCACCGGGAGTCATGCCCTTGAGCATCAGCGCTACGGCAATGGGGATGGAGCCGGTAGCACACAGATACATGGGTACGGCACACGCCAGCACCAGCAACATGCCCAACAGAGGGCGGTGGGCAAAGGTGGCAAAGAATCCGTCGGGTACAGCCACGGTGATGAGTCCTGCCACTACAAGGCCTATGACAAGCCATTTGCCTATGTCCTGCATCATATCCACATAGCCATAGCGCAGTGCTCCGATAATCTTCTCCTTCAGCGTCATGGGCGTTTCGCTCACGTGTGCCGAGGTATGGAGTTCCTCCTTGCCGTTTCTGTCAAAGGCATTCACCAATGTGCCTCCCAGCAGAGCAGTGACCAAGGCTGCCAGGGGGCGTATGATGGCAAAGGGCAAGCCCATAAGTGAGTAGGTAGCCATTATGGAGTCGATACCCGTCTGCGGCGTGGCGATGAGGAATGAGGTGGTAGCCCCCTTTGAGGCCCCCTCGCGGCGTAGCGACATCGCTGTAGGCAGCACTCCGCACGAGCATAGCGGCAGGGGTACACCTAGCGCTGCAGCGTAGAACACGGAACGGAAATCATGCCCCGAGAGATAGCGGCTATATAGGCGGTTAGGGACGAACGTATGCATCAATCCTGCGATGCCGAAGCCCAGCAGCAGGTAGGGCGACATTTCATTGATAAGGTTGATAATCTCTTGCATAGCACTTTCTTGTTGTTCGGAGTCTTGATGAAGTGGTCAGACAATGCTGGCAATGCTGCGCCAATACAGTCTGAGAACACTGCAAAATTACACCAAGTTCGCGAAACGACCAAGATTCTGCATCGCATTGCCCCAACTTTGCAACTCTGTTGCATTTTCTGTGCTCCTACAATCTTGTACTTCGTCTATACTCCCCAGGCGAGCACCCCATGCGCTGCTTGAAGTAGCGCCCGAAGGTCGACTGGTCGGGGAAGTGCAGCGTGTCGGCAATCTCCTTGATGCTCATATCGGTATCGGCAAGGTAGTGCTTGCTCAGGTTGATGGTAAACAGTGTGAGCCACTCCAGTGCCGTCTTGCCCGTCTCCTTCTTGATGATTCCCGAGAGGTAGTAGGGCGAGAGGTGCAGGTGCTGGGCGTAGTATACCACGGTGCGCTCCTCGTGGCAGTGGCGCAGCATCAGGGTGAGGAAGTTGTTGACCAGTGTCTCGTGCTCGCGTTGCGGAGGCATGTCTACCGGCTCGTGCATCAGGAAGGTGCGGGCCACCTCGATGAGCAGGGCGCTGCAGAGGAAGCGGTGCCGGTGTGTCGCCAGTCGGTAGGCCGTAGCCAGCTGCCCCTCGCGGGCCTTTACCTCCTCGTCCGTTGCCGAGCGGTGTATCAGGTCGCACAGGTCGTGCAGGTAGGCCGCCCGCTCCTCAGATATGGTGATGCACCGCAGGTTGCGTATCACGATGCGGCTGCGCACATCGATACTCTCCAGCGTGGGGTAGTAGTTCTCTATGTAGTCCACCTCCATGCGGCCTTCCAGGTCATCGGAGTAGTGCAGCACATGGACCTGCTCGTTGGGGTAGAGCATCAGCAGCGAGCCGCGCTGCAGGTGATACAGCGTGCCGTCGGCGATGAGCGAAGCTGTCCCTGCACGGCACAGGAAGAACCCCACCTTGAACGATGCACCCTCCTCCAACTTTACGGGGAGCGTCTCCAGCTTTGCTACGATATCCTTGGCTGATACACCCATATACGATATAACGGAGGGTTGGGTGCCAAAATTGTGTATTCAGGCAAATACTTCGACATATCGAGGGTATAGGAAGAAGCCAACATATTATATATAATAAAGATTGCGTAGACTTGTCGTGCACGACTTTTTTTTATACTTTTGTATTAACATTATATTTTCCGCAAACCCTATGTCCTGGTATGCTGATGTCATATTGCCACTCCCACTGGCTGATAGCTACACCTATCGCCTTCCCGAAGAGTATGCCCAGACGGTACAGACGGGGAGCCGCGTGGTAGTGCAGTTTGGCCCCAAGCGATACTATACGGCCATTGTGGTGCGCAAGCATACCGACCCTCCTCAGGGCGACTATGAAGTGAAGGAGGTGACAGAGATTCTCGACAGCACTCCTATAGTATCTGCCACGGAACTGAAACTGTGGCGCTGGATAGCCAGCTACTATATGTGCTCCATAGGCGATGTGTATAAAGCGGCACTGCCCTCAGGACTGAAAATAGAGAGCGAGACGGTGGTGGAACTGAACAAGGCCTTCGAGGCCGAGACTCCACTGCGCGATAGAGAGCAGAAACTACTGGATGCCCTGCAGCTCAATCCCAGACAAAGCATAAAACAGCTCACGAAGAGTTGCGCCTTGAAGAATTGCATGCAGGTGGTCAAGGCACTGCTCGACAAAGGAGCCCTCTTTGTGGGCGAAACGATACTGCAGAGCTATAGACCGAAGAGCGAGGCACATGTTCGCCTATGTGAGGCTTACCGTTCAGCGGAGGCCTTGAACGGGGCTTTGGGCACTCTCAAGCGTGCACCCAAGCAGGAAAAGCTACTCATGAAGCTGATAGAACTGGCCGAATGTAGTGAACCCGACTATACGAATCAGAAGGAGGTGGCACGAAGCTTGCTGCTCAAGGAGAGCGGTATGGCTGCAGCAATACTCAACGCCCTTATCGCCAAAGGAATCGTAGAGACCTATATGGTGGAGATTGGGCGCCTTTCTCCAGCAGTTACTGACGCTGCTCCTCAGCTCACCCCGCTCAGTCCTCAGCAGCAAACAGCCTTTAAGCAGATACGCGGGATATGGCAGAAGCAAGATGTGTGCCTTCTCCACGGAGTCACATCGAGCGGTAAGACCGAGGTGTATATCCACCTCATCAACGAGCAGCTCAGGCAAGGCCGTCAGGTACTGTATCTGGTGCCAGAGATTGCCCTTACACAGCAGATGACCGATCGCCTGCGCCGCATCTTTGGAACACGACTGGGAGTATACCACTCCAAGTTCTCCGATGCCGAGCGTGTGGAGATATGGAAGAAGCAACTGAGCAACGAACCCTATGAGGTGGTGCTCGGGGTACGCTCATCGGTGTTTCTCCCCTTTCGGGACTTGGGACTTGTCATTGTGGATGAGGAACACGAGACTACCTACAAGCAGCAGGAGCCTGCACCACGGTATCATGCCCGCAGTGTGGCAGTGATGCTTGCCGCATACCATAAAGGGAAGGTGCTGCTGGGCACAGCCACACCGTCGGTGGAGAGCTACTACAACGCCCAAAGCGGCAAATATGGATTGGTGCAGATGACCGAGCGTTTCGGGCAGGTGCAGCTGCCCCATATCGAAGTGGTTGACCTGAAGGAGGAGTACCATAAGAAACGGATGTATGGTCCCTTCTCCACTGCGCTCTACGATGCCATCCGCGACGCACTGTCGCAAGGCCGTCAAGCCATACTCTTTCAGAATCGCAGGGGTTATGCCCCTATGCTCGAATGCACGGCCTGTGGTTGGGTGCCGCGTTGCGACCGTTGTGATGTCAGCCTTACCTATCATCGGGGCATGCATCAGCTCATCTGTCACTATTGCGGCAATGTGTATAATGTACCTTTCAAGTGCCCCTCATGTGGGGGCGAGGCGCTCAGTAAGCGAGGAATGGGTACGGAGCGCATAGAGGAGGAGGTAACCCGCTTTTTCCCAAAGGCACGTGTGGCACGTATGGACCTCGACACCACACGCTCCAAGCACGCTTATGAGCAGATACTGACCGACTTTCAGGAGGGAAAGACCGATGTGCTCATCGGTACGCAGATGGTGTCGAAAGGCCTGGACTTCGCCAATGTGAGTGTGGTGGGTATCATGAATGCCGACACGATGCTCAATTACCCCGACTTCCGTGCCTACGAGCGTTCGTTCCAGCTGATGGCTCAGGTTGCCGGACGTGCAGGACGACGGGGAAGCCAAGGGTTGGTCATCCTGCAGACAAGAAATACCGACCTGCCTGTCATCCATCAAGTGATGGCCAATGACTATGCCTCTCTCTATGAGGAGCAGGCAACCGAGCGGCAATATTTCCATTATCCTCCGTTCTGTCGACTTATATATACCTATCTGCGGGGGAGAGACGAAGTGGCCGTCATTCACGCCGCTGAAGCTATGGCAACTGGGATGCGCCGCTACTTTGCGGGGCGCGTGTTAGGCCCCGAACCACCGGCAGTCGCTCGTGTGCAATCGCTCCATATACGCAAGCTGATGCTCAAGGTGGAGCCTTCGCTGGGTGTCACACAAGTACGTCACTGCCTCTATGGAGTGCAGCAGGAGCTTCTTCAACAAGGACTGCTCCACAACGTAACGCTCTACTATGACGTGGATCCCTATTAAGCATATATTTATTATCCTATCTGTGCTTTGATAGTAGTATTTGCAGAAAAAGCATTACTTTTGCAGTGGTTTAATTGCAAAGGCAAAGAAGAGTCATGAAACCCTATAATACATTCACGCTGCCCAACGGACTGCGCATCATACATACCCCTTCACCTACAGCTGTTGCCTATTGTGGCTATGCCATCAATGCAGGCACTCGCGACGAGCAGCCCCACGAGGCCGGATTGGCCCATTTCGTGGAGCACATGCTTTTCAAGGGAACGACCAAGCGACGCGCCTGGCACATCCTTAACCGCATGGAGAATGTTGGTGGCGACCTCAATGCCTTCACGAATAAGGAGGAGACGGTGGTATATTCGGCTTTTCTGAAGAAGGACTTTTCCCGTGCTCTGGAGTTGCTCACCGACATTGTGTTTCACAGCAACTTTCCGCAGCATGAAATCAACAAAGAACGCGGTGTCATCCTCGAAGAGATAGAGTGCTATGAGGACAATCCCGCAGAACTCATTTTTGATGATTTCGAGAGCACCATGTTCAAGAGCCATCCGTTAGGGCACAATATCTTAGGATCTCCCAAGCACCTGAAGAAGTTCGATACCGGCAGTGCGCGTAGCTTTACGCAGCGTTATTATCATCCGGCCAATGCCGTACTGTTTGTCTACGGGAATATCCCTTTCAACCGCATCGTGATGTGGGCCGAGCGGCTCACTGCTGATATTCCTGCTGGTAGCGCCAATACCAGCCGTATGGCACCTCCTGCTTATCACCCAAGCCAATTGGAGATAAAGCGCCATACCCATCAGACACACGTCATCATGGGTTGTGCTGCTTATCCTGCCGCAGATCGTCGACGTACCGGATTGTACCTGCTCAACAATATGCTAGGAGGACCGGGAATGAATAGTCGTCTCAACCTAGCCCTGCGCGAACATTCGGGGCTTGTGTACAACGTGGAGAGTAATCTGGTAAGCTATACAGACACAGGCGTATTCAGCATCTATTTCGGAACAGATGCACATCATGTTGACCGCTGCATCTGTCTCGTGCAGGATGAACTGCGCCGACTGCGTGAGCACCCGCTCAACGCATTGCAGCTTGCCGCTGCAAAAAAACAGATTATCGGGCAGATTGGTGTGGCTTCGGACAACTTTGAGAACTCGGCACTCGGTATGGCAAAAACCTTTCTCCACTATAACATCTATGAGGATTCCAAAGCAGTCTTTCGTCGTATTGAAGAACTCACGGCACACGACCTGTGGAATATCTCCAATGAGCTTTTCACCCCCGACAACCTTACGACACTGACATATCGATGACAAATACACAAAATCATCATAAAACTCAATAAATTATTGGTGTATATTGCATTTTCCCAATAAATTTATTTATCTTTGCTTGCTACTTTACGTGTGATATGGACAATAGCATCAAAGAAACCGTTCGTGGAACCTTTGAACAGTATTTGCAGAACAAAGGTTTGCGCAAGACGCAGGAGCGTTTTGCCATCCTTGATGCTATCTATTCCATAGAAGGGCACTTCACTATGGAGGAGCTGTTCGATATTATGACAGCCAATAAATTCCACGTCAGTCGTGCTACCTTGTATAATACGATGGAACTGCTCACCGATGCCCATCTGGTTGTCCGTCATAAGTTTGACAATAGCTCGCAGTACGAGAAGTCATACAATATGACTACTCACTTTCATCGTATATGTATGGCATGTGGTACGGTCACTGAGGTACGCGATGATAAGTTGCGCCAGGTGATAGAGAATACGCATAGCCGCGGATTCGCCATTGCGCATACCTCTTTATATATATATGGTGTGTGCTCGAAATGTGCAGCAGCCCGACGCCGCAAAGAGAAGAAATTAAAAGAACAGAAAAAAAATACTAGTAAATCATGAAAGTAGATGTATTGTTAGGCCTCCAATGGGGCGATGAGGGAAAAGGGAAAGTAGTGGACGTACTGACTCCGCGTTATGACGTGGTGGCACGCTTTCAGGGCGGCCCGAATGCAGGTCATACACTGGAATTTGAGGGGCAGAAGTATGTGCTCCGTTCCATCCCCTCGGGAATCTTCCAGGGCGACAAGGTAAACATTATAGGCAATGGCGTGGTGCTCGATCCCGCATTGTTCAAGGCTGAAGCTGAGGCTCTTGAGGCTTCGGGGCATCCGCTCAAGGAGCGTCTCCATATCTCCAAGAAGGCGCACCTCATCATGCCTACCCACCGTGTGCTCGATGCTGCTTATGAGGCAGCCAAGGGCGATGCCAAGGTAGGTACTACGGGTAAGGGTATCGGCCCCACCTATACCGACAAGATTAGCCGCAATGGTATTCGCGTAGGCGATATCCTTGGCGACTTTGACGCTATCTATGCCAAGGCCAAGGCACGTCACGAGGATATCCTCAAGAGCATGAATTTCGAGTACGACATCACCGAGATAGAGAAGGAGTGGATGGCCGGTATCGAATACCTCCGTCAGTTCCCCTTGGTGGACAGCGAGCACGAAATCAACGCCCTGCTCAAGGCCGATAAAAGTGTCCTCTGCGAGGGTGCTCAGGGTACGATGCTCGACATCGACTTTGGTTCATACCCCTTCGTGACCTCTTCGAACACCGTTTGTGCCGGTGCTTGCTCGGGTCTCGGTGTAGCCCCCAACAAGATTGGTAACGTGTATGGCATCATGAAGGCCTACTGCACTCGTGTAGGTAGCGGCCCCTTCCCCACAGAGCTCTTTGATGAGACTGGCGACAAGCTCTGCACCCTCGGTCATGAGTTCGGTTCGGTTACTGGCCGTAAGCGTCGTTGCGGTTGGATTGACCTTGTGGCTTTGAAATATTCTATCATGATTAACGGTGTTACCCACCTCATCATGATGAAGAGCGACGTGCTCGACACTTTCGAGACCATCAAGGCATGTGTGGCCTACCGCATCAATGGTGTGGAGACAGAGGAGTTCCCCTACTCAATCGAGGGCGAGGTGGAGCCTATCTACGCTGAACTTCCCGGTTGGCAATGCGATATGACCAAGATGACCTCTGAGGAGGAGTTCCCCGAGGAGTTCAACAACTACATCTCGTTCCTCGAAGAGGAGCTGGAATGTCCCATCAAGATCGTGTCAGTAGGCCCCGACCGCGACCAGACGATTGAGAGATATATGGAATAATATGGAGATAAAGTAGTTAAGAGGAGGTAGGTGGAGATAAATGCCAATTGTTATACGCGTGTATGTTAAGTATTGGCTTTTATCTCCCTAAAACGAAGCAAAGCGAAGTATAACTACCTATTACTCCTTAACTCCAAAGAAATAGAAACTATGAGCCTTATCTGGATAATCTTTATTGGAATTTCCCTGCTCAGCTACATTGTGCAGGCCAACCTGAACCGCAAGTTCAAGAAATTCTCCAAGATACCGTTGTCCAACGGTATGACTGGTCGTGACGTGGCCGAGAAGATGCTGCACGACAAGGGCATCTATGACGTTAAGGTAACCTGCGTAGAGGGCCACTTGACCGACCACTACAACCCGGCCAACCATACTGTGAACCTCAGCCGCGATGTGTACTCATCGTGCAGCGTGGCTGCGGCCGCCGTAGCCGCCCACGAGTGTGGCCATGCCGTGCAGCACGCCACAGCCTATGGCCCGCTGAAGATGCGCTCGGCTCTGGTGCCCGTGGTATCCTTCTCCTCACAGTGGGTGACATGGATATTGCTCATTGGCATCATGGTCATCCAGCGTTTCCCCATCGTGTTGCTAGCCGGTATCGTTCTATTTGCACTGAGCACCCTGTTCAGCTTCATCACACTGCCCGTAGAGATCAACGCCAGCCAACGTGCTTTGGCATGGCTCGATAGGTCTGGCATCACCAACTCGTATAACCATCGTGATGCCGAGAGTGCCCTGCGCTCCGCAGCCTATACGTATGTAGTGGCAGCCCTTAGTTCGCTCGCCACATTGGTATATTACGTAATGATATATTTAGGGCGAAGAGATTAGCGCTAACCCCCTATGATTGAATGAAAACATTATTTTTAACTATATTATTAACTAAATTACACAAACCATGAAGAAAATTACTTTATTGGCGATGAGTCTTATGATGACTCTGTTTGTGAAAGCTCAGTATGGCGTTGACATCACCGATCAACTGACCAATCCTGACTTCGAAGAGAACTCCACTGGTTGGACCATCACTGGCGGCAACAAGATTGCAGCTACAGCCAAGGACTATGGCTACAACGGCACTAACTTTATGGAGGACTGGGTAGCAGCTCCTACCGCATTGGGCGACAAGAACTGGTACCAAGCAATAGACGTGCCCAATGGCGTTTATGTAGTCAAAGCATTGGCACACGCCATTATGCAGAGCGACGGTTCGGTGGTACCCTCTGGCATCTCCATCTACGCAAACAATGATGCAGTAAGTGTTACAACCACTCACACCAATCCTCCCAAAGAGTACAGCGTAGCCACTCAGGTGACTGATGGCAAACTGACTGTTGGATTCCGCATTGTCAGCGGCAATGTAAACTGGGCTGCTTGGGACAATGTACGCGTTACACAGTACACTGCCGAGACCATCGACGAGGCGATGATCAACTACGCCAAAGATGAAATGACCGAACTTGGTTATATCGCAGAAGAGCTTATGGCAGGTAAAATCCAGTTTGATTTGGCAGATGCAATTGGCGCTTCAGTTGCCAACATCGAAGAGGTTACAACTTGGGAGGAGGCCAAAGCTCTTTGGGACACTCTCAAAGCTCAAGTAGAAGAGGCCAAAGCAAGTGCAGAGGCTTACAAAGCTCTTCAAGCAAAGCTGGAACAAGCCTACGAGTGGAGTGACATGGATCTTCCCGAAGGTCTTGACGAGTTCTACGAAGCCATCACTGCCGCTGAAACGAACTATGATGATGCACCTTTAAATGTAGAGGAGACATTGGCAGCTGTTGAGGCTTTGGACAATGCTATCTTTGACTTCTTCATGCTTAATGCAGATGGAGAACTAGAGTTCCCGATGACAGACCTTTACGTAAAGAATCCTACTTTACGCACAAACAATGAAGGCTGGACCTATGTACCCGAGAATGCAGCAGCAGTTGTAAGTTCAAATATTGCAGAGTTCTTCGACAAAGATTACAACATGTCGCAAACTATTGAGGGACTTCCCGATGGCATGTATGTAGTATATGTAACCGGCTACTATCGCGCCACTGGCAATGACAACAATGTTGGTTACAATGCTCACGCTGATGGTTCCGAGATTATCTCTGCCGAACTCTATGCTAACAATAGCGCAGTGCCTTTGGCATGCCTCTACGAGCACGACATCAACGAGATTAACGAGAACGCCACCACCGATGCTACTATCGCGGGCTACAACAACTATGCAAACAGCATGGCTGAAGCTGCAATCTGCTTCGACAAGGGCTTCTATACCAACAATCAGGTCTCTGCTATCGTTACAGATGGAAAGTTAACTTTTGGTCTTCGCGACAAGAACCACGGTGGTGGCAGCTGGACTGCATTCCGTGATTTCAGACTGGGCTATCGCGGCAACTTCCCCGCAGTCGTATTGCAAAACATATTGAATGAGGCTGATGCATGGCTAGTTGAGCATGCTGAGACGCTCCCTGTTGCAGCTTACAATGAATTGAGCGATGCTTCAAGTGATGCTTCTGGCTATACAGAAGTTGGCGACTATGAGAATGAAGAGGTGATGGCAGTAATTGACAACTTTAATTCGATCTATGCAAGCGTTAAGAATGTTGTAACTTTAGTTGCTCAGTTGCAGGAAATGCTTACTAGCGTAGAAGAAATGCTTGCTTTGGAATATCCCGGCATGGATGCTTTGAACGAAGCATACGAAAATGCTGCTCCTTTGACAGAGGATAGAACTGACGTTGAGGTTCCCGAAGGCATTTCTACCGAAAAGTTCTACGAAGAGGCTATTGCTACTTTGCAGGCAGCAATCAATGCTTATTATGAATCTCAGGTTGCAACTCCTGAAAATCCTGCTGACTACACTCACAAGATTGTATTGCCCAACTTCGCTCCTATCAAAAACTATACCATCCCTGCACCTTGGGTTGTTGCTAACGTACAGGCTTCAGGCGACGTTTGGGTAGGTACAGGTCAGCCCGATATTGCAGGTGACGGCACAACAGGCCTTTCATGCCTCAATTCTTGGTCGAACAACTTCACCACCATGGACGTTCACCAAGACATTGAAGGTCTCCCCAATGGTATCTATAGTGTATCGGCTCGTGCTATCACACAAGGTCTTGGCCAACAGCATGCTTACATTACAAGTTCCGTAGGCACAGCTGTATCTGAGGATATGACCATTGTTGGTTGGGACACTTATGAGTGGGAAACCCTCCAGACAGAAAAGGTTGTTGTTGTTGACGGTAAGTTGCGTATTGGTTTCGCATCTATAAGCGCAGGTGATGTTAACGGTTGGTACCAGGTAACAGGCTTCAAGTTGCAATACTACGGTCCTGCGACCGATGCAGACTTGAAGGCTGCTTGGGAAACATCATTGCTCCGTGCTCAGGAGTATGCAAACATTCTTCTCCCTGGTGATTCTAAGGACGTAAAGGCTGCCATTGAGACTGCTAGTCCGCTTGCTGCCGAAGGCAAGTATATCGATGCTTGTGCCACACTTAATCCCGCAGTAGCTGCTTCAGACAGTATCTTCAATGCTGTACAGAAGTTCTATGAGGGTAGTTACGAAACCTTGATTGATATGACAGCAGAACTCAACTATGATGTCAACACCTCTTCTGCCAAGTTGCTGGCTATCACCATGCAGTTGACAGGCCAACTTCTCAATGCAGAAGATGCCACCCATACAATTCTTGCCCCGCTGGATACTAAGTTGGCAGCTTATGTATCATATGCTTCTTATTTGATGGAGGCTGAGTTGACATTGTCTACCATCAAGGGTGTGAAGGAAGAATACAAGACCTTCGTTAAGGATTCTGTAATCACACCTCAGGTTGATGCTTTGACATCTGAGCTCCGCAATGCGGCTGACACACAAGATCTGTTAGCTAAGTTGCAGAAGGCAATGGGTGCTCTCGAAGGCTCTACTTACGTAAATCTTCCTGCAGGTGACTTAACCGAGGATTTGATTAAGAACCCGACTATCGAAGACGATGCAGCTACAAGTTGGACAGTAATCAAGGGTACAGGTAATGGTCCTACTATTACAGGCCAGCACTATGATGGCACATCATCTAACCGCTATCTCGATTCTTGGAACGGCTCTGCTGGTTCACTCAACTTCACAGCTTACCAAGAGATTGTAGGTCTTCCCGACGGAACCTATCAACTTATCGTAGCCTCACGCACTGACGGTGACAACGCTTGGATTTTTGCTGCTCCTCAACCCTTGGAGGCTGATACTGCACAATGGGCAGAAAGCACAGAATGGGCTATGATCAAGAAGTACTATGCCGATCATGGTGAGATATGGTTCGCCGATAGCTTGGCATGGAAGGCTGCAGACGGTGCTATTGAGGCTCCTTATTACAATGCCAATAATGGGGATGGTTGGGGATGGTCATACGACACCATCAACGTAGAGGTTACTCGCCACTACTTGGCTATCGGTATCACAGCCAACTCTGAGCTCACACGTAAGGATAAGTTTACAGGTACATGGATGGGTGCTGACGACTGGAAGCTCACTCTCGTGACCAAGGCAGCTGTTCAGAGTGACTTTAATCCATTCACAGGCATTGAGAACGTAGAGACTATAGTTCCAGCCAAGATGGGTATCTACGACCTCTTCGGTCGTCGCATCGATACACCTACCGCTCCTGGTATTTACATCATTGATGGAAAGAAGACGATGATTAAGAAGTAAACCAACGTTGGTTTTACATCTTAATAGATAATAAAGAGTCGCGTCCGCTGTCGGGCGCGACTTTTTGTATTTTGTAGACTTGTACATTTAATTGTCAATTGTCAGTTAACTTGGTTGAAGTTTGCTGCGCTCACAGAGTAATTGCAAGTATTCTTGCATTACGTTCGCTTTCGCAAACTTTGTCAATTGTCATTTTTTTTCTAATTTTGTAGCTCAATAGCAAAATTAGAAAAACGTATGGCAACAAAACCCGGTATACCAAAGGGAACGCGCGACTTCTCTCCTGCCGAAATGGCGAAGCGCAACTATATATTCGATACTATCCGCGAGGTGTTCTACACCTTTGGCTTCCAGCCCATTGAGACCCCTGCTATGGAGAACTTCTCCACGCTGATGGGCAAGTATGGCGAGGAGGGCGACAAGCTGCTGTTCAAGATTCTCAATTCGGGCGACTGCCTCAACAAGATTGACGACGATGAACTGCTTGAGCGCAATGCGCTGAAGTTTGCAGCCAAGGTGTGCGAGAAGGGTCTCCGCTACGACCTTACCGTGCCCTTTGCCCGCTACGTGGTGGCTCACCGCGACGAGTTGTCATTCCCCTTCAAGCGCTTCCAGATACAGCCCGTGTGGCGTGCCGACCGTCCGCAGAAGGGCCGCTACCGCGAGTTTTACCAGTGCGATGCCGATGTGGTGGGCAGCGACTCTCTGCTCAACGAGGTGGACCTCGTGCAGATGATTGATGCCGTGTACCTCAAGTTTGGCATTCGCGTGAGCATCAAGATGAACAACCGCAAGATCCTCACCGGCATAGCAGAGATTATCGGTCAGGCCGATAAGATTGTGGATATCACCGTAGCTATCGACAAGCTCGACAAGATAGGGCTCGACAACGTCAATGCCGAGTTGGCCGAGAAGGGCATCCCTGCCGAGGCCATCGAGACCCTGCAGCCCATCATCCAGCTCAGTGGCGACAACCGCTCCAAGCTGGCCACCCTGCGCACCGTGCTCGCCACCAGCGAGATTGGTCTCAAGGGAGTCGACGAGATGGAGTTTGTGCTCAACAGCCTTGAACATCTCGACATCAAGAACGAGGTGGAGGTAGACCTCACCCTCGCTCGCGGACTCAACTACTACACCGGTACCATCTTCGAGGTCAAGGCACTCGACGTGCAGATTGGCAGTATCTCGGGTGGTGGCCGTTACGATAACCTGACGGGCATCTTCGGCATGCCCGGCGTGTCGGGCGTAGGCATCTCCTTCGGTGCCGACCGCATCTACGACGTGCTCAACCAGCTCGACCTCTATCCCAAGAGTGCAGCACGCGGCACACAGGTGATGTTTGTCAACTTCGGTGCTGCCGAGGCCGCCTACTGCCTTCCCCTCGTGGCCAAGCTCCGCGCTGCAGGCATCGCTGCCGAGCTCTACCCCGATAGCGTGAAGATGAAGAAACAGATGTCCTTTGCCAACGACCACGCCATCCCCTACGTAGTGATGGTGGGCGAGAGCGAGATGCATAGCGGCCAGCTCTCCGTGAAGAATATGGTTACGGGCGAGCAGGGCGCAATGACTATTGAGGAACTGCTGAGCAAGCTCTCTTGAGGGAAGAGGGAAGAGGGAAAAGTGAAGAGGGGGTATCAAAATGTAATTTGTCATCCTGAGCGCTGCGAAGGATCTCGCAGAGTCGGTGGCGGAGTCCATTAGTGGTTTTGCCATTCCGTTCGGCTGCGTTCGCTGAAAATCGCAAGTGAACTTGCATTTGCTCACTGGCACGAACTTTGCAAGATGCTTCACGTTCGTTCAGCATGACAAAAAATGAAAAGAAAGAGGGTGTGTCGTGAATTTCGACGCACCCTCTTCTATCTGTCATCCTATATGTCTTTGTCTCTGTATTTTCGTACCTATGAAAAAATATTTTCACTCCGTTGAAAAAAGTTTTTCGCTTTGTTGAAAATGAATTTTCATAGGCGTGAAAAAGTTTTTGCAAGGCCTCGAAAAAGTTTGCAAAAAGTATGGATTTATTTGTTTAATAATACATTGCACAGCGCTTTACCACAAGTAATCTTCTGTGTAGGTATCAAATGCAGGACGCTCTGTTATACCCTGCTGCTCTAACAGATTGTATATTGTTTCTTGCTCAGTAGGAGTAATCAGTCTTGTACCCTTACGCATACGATAATACATCGCCATGCCGAACGTAGCAATGATACCCTCCTTCACCGCATGGGCCTGCTTTACGGTCAGTGCCGACATCATCCGCACGAAGCCGCGAGCATACTGCACCTTCTCGGCAGAGCGGTACACGGGACACTCGCCCTCTGTCTGCGCCAGGTACGCAGGGCTTACGATGCTCCATCGCTGCACCTCAGAGGACATCATCCCCACTGCCATATGGCGCAAGCAAGTTGCTGCCTTCGGGCAATCGTTCTTGATACAGAGGGTATAGTTATTGGGGACTTCTCCGTTTGTCTTTGTCGCTGTCTGTTGTGCCATAAATTAATCTGATTTAAGTGGTTGTTTGATAGTACAAAAATAACACATTAATAGCAGAATAGCAAATAATCTGATGATAGTGTGTGGAGTTTTGAAAAGTTTTAGTACTTTTGCAGCGATGAGGCGAAAGGCTCGTCAAGACATTTTGGAAAAATAGAAGCGTTATGCTTATCTTGTAGATGAAAACCTGAGAAATTTTCAAAAAGTACAAGGATTGCATAATGGTTCTGCGCGTTTCGCGTGGACTGTT
>JAZNYG010000089.1:0-19592 GCA_045594245.1 Bacteroidaceae bacterium | reverse complement strand
AATACCTTGCAAGGTATACCAGCTCTCATCCTGGATGAAGAGTACCGCGCTAATTCTCGTGTCACATATGTTGACAAGCAGATAGAATGCACGTGCCACATCGGTGTTGAGCATATACGCTTCAAAAGGACGTATATCGCGCAAGCCTGCGACAAACACACTGGCTACCCAGCAAAGCAATCCGTCCGTACTTCCAGCAGGACTCATGGGAGTAATTATGTTCTTCTCCTCGTTCATAATCTGCTGCACATCGAAGGGGAGTACCATTGCTTCCCATCTGCCAGAGACGCCTCTGCGTGTCTCCACAGCATGTTACCATTATCATTCGCAGACCCCCGATCAAAATATTACAGCCTTGCAATAGTAGAAATCTCTTTGTCAAATTTGAGAAATGCATGTGTGCAATTCAAAAAAAACGCCTTTTTCGGCTGTAATTTTGCTTTTCGCTTGCTAATAACTAACTTTGCATCGAAGAAGACAATCAACATGAAAACCAAAAGAAGAAGACTATTCTCGGCCATTGTGATTGCCCTAATGGGGATACCTGTGGTAGCTCAGAGTAGCGATCCACTAGGAAGCGCTATTGTGAATGGTGTTCCCTGGACAGACAATCTGGGTCGGCCAGTAAATGCGCACGGTGCCTGCATCGTGGAGGAGGATGGACGATACTATCTTTTCGGAGAATGGAAGAGTGATACTACGAATGCCTTCCCGGGGTTTGCTTGCTATAGCAGCACTGATCTGGTGAACTGGACCTTCGAGCGGGTGGCTCTGTCCCTACAGGAGTCGGGGTTGCTGGGGCCAAACCGTGTGGGAGAGCGCCCCAAAGTAATGCGTTGCCCCAAGACAGGAGAATACATCATGCTGGCCCACACCGACGACATGCGCTACAAAGACCCACAAGTGGGACTTGCCGTAGCAAAGGAGATAACGGGTCCGTACACCTTCATAGGCCCCCTACTCTATGAGGGCAAGCCCATACGGCGATGGGACATGGGGACCTTCCAAGACCATGACGGTACAGGCTATCTGCTGATGCACCACGGCGACATCTATCGACTGAGCAAGGATTACCGCAGGGCAGTAAAGAAGGTATCCAGCGGCATCAAGGGAGGAGGCGAATCGCCTGCCATGCTACACAAGGATGGCACGTACTTCCTCTTCGGTTCGAACCTGACAAGCTGGGAGCGCAACGATAACTTCTATCATACGGCACCGAGCATAGAGGGACCGTGGACAAAGCAGGGCATCTTCTGCCCCGAAGGCACGCTGACCTACAACTCGCAATCGACATTCATACTGCCTCTGCACCGGGGCGACTCCATTATATATATGTATATGGGCGACCGATGGTCGTATCCGCATCAAGCCTCCTCGGCCACCTATGTGTGGATGCCCATGCAAGTGGAGGGCCTCAAGGTGAGCATACCGGAATACTGGCCCGTATGGAACCCTGAGACCATGCAGCCCGTAAGTAACCTAGGCGGCAAGGTAGTACCCGTAAGTTTCAAGAGCAAGGAGAAGGGAAGCAAGCTCACGCTTCCCTTCGAAGGCACCCGCATAGCCATCAAGGGGCATACCTTCAACAATGGCGGCTACGGGCGTATCACTATCGTAGATGATCAGGGTAACACCGTACACACCAACCTCATAGACTTCTACAGCAAGGTACCTGATGATGGATTGCGCTATGTGAGTCCGCTGCTCCCGCAAGGAGCCTACACCCTCATTGTGGAATGCGTGGGCGAGCATCCCCATTGGAGCAACAAGCGAGGCGACTACTTCGGCAGCCGCGAAGATTGGGTAATGGTGGAGGAGGTGCGGATATATTAACTACCAACAAATGTGTAGACCACTCCAATGACGCCAAAGAGCATTACGAAAACTCCGATGACGCGGTTAAGTATCCAGATGCCACGCACATCGAAGCGACTCCCCAGCTTATGGACCAACCAAGTGATAAGAAACCACCAAGCCACAGCACCCACCCAAATAGAAAGATATCCAGCCAGACGATCTACTGCCCCAACCTCAGGCAAAACGAAAGACATGCGGGCAAACAGAGCCACAAACATCACGATGATAAGGGGATTGCTGATAGCTAGTGCAAAGCCCGTAGCAAAGTTGTAAGCAAGCTTACCCTTGGTCACGGGATAGGTTCCAATCTTATCCATCGGATTGGCGCGATAGCTGTGAGGATTGGTACGGAAGGTATGCACGCCAAAGATGAAGAGTAATATGCTACCCAGGACCTGAAGAACAAACATGTTGTGGGCATTATTGATAAAGTCGAACACGAATGACATGCCGAATGCCGTAACAGCCGCATACGCCAAATCGCTCATCGAAGCACCTATACCAGTTATGAAACCGTGCCAGCGGCCCTTATTCAGAGTACGCCGTATACACATGACACCTACCGGCCCCATAGGGGCCGATACAATGACACCTATCATAATACCCTTTAGGATGAGTTCTACAAACGAAATCTGCTCAGCAAATTGTTCCAACCAATTCATGCTACAAAGGTAGTGCAAGCCAAGCGAAAAAGCAAGTTTACTTGTATTTTTCCGAACCGCCACCTAATTTCTATGCCACTAAAAATACCACAAACCAAAAGGAGAATAAAATAGAATCCATTTATTCTTTATCCCGTCGAAATTTTCATTTCTTTATTGTACCTTTGTGTAAAAATTGTCACATAAATATGCATAAGAAAACTTATGGACTTATCGGGTATCCACTTGGCCACTCTTTCTCAAAGGGATATTTTACCGAGTTCTTTCAGCAAAAAGGTATTGTTGCCCAATACAAGAACTTTGAACTTCCTTCTATCAAAGACTTAGCAACCGTAATCGAAGAGGAGAACACATTACAAGGATTCAATGTAACAATCCCCTATAAGCAACAGGTAATACCCTACTTACATGAATTAGACGAAGCGGCAAAAGCCATTGGAGCTGTAAACGTTGTAAAAGTAATACGCCATGAAGGAAATGTGTATCTTAAAGGATATAATACAGACATTATTGGCTTCAGTGACTCTATACGTCCTTTATTAAAGGCACACCACACACATGCATTAATATTAGGCACAGGTGGGGCTGCTAAGGCTATCAACTATGCCTTACGGAAAATGGGATTAAAGACTTGTTTCGTAACAAGGGAGAAGACGCCTACCTCCTGTACATATCATGAAGGAGAGGAGAAGAACACATCACCTGGAAATACATCTCACGAGAAAATATTAACTTATGGAGAGATCACACCCGAAATATTGACACAGCACACTGTCATTATCAACACAACGCCACTCGGCATGCACCCAAAAACAGATACATGTCCACAACTAAACTATTCACTACTAAACAGTAATCATCTATTGTTTGATTTAGTATACAATCCTCCCAAAACACTATTTCTACTACAAGGAGAAGAAAACAACGCAACTATCTGCAACGGGATGGAAATGCTCATTGGACAAGCGAAAGCAGCATGGCATATCTGGACAGAAGAATCATTATAATAGGACATATAGGTGAGGGGCTGCGATTGCTGCCCCTCACCTATATGTTCAAATCTCTCAAAGAGTCTCTTGCTTGAGCGACTCTACGTATTTATCGATACGTTGCATTTCGCGCGGTATGCGTATGCGTTGGGGGCAATGGCTCACGCACTCGTTGCATCCTACGCAGTGGTCGGCTTGGCGCAGCTTGGGTACGGAGCGGTCGTAGCCCACGAGGAAGGCGCGGCGCATCTCGGCATAGCCCTCGTCCTGACGACTCTTGGGGATGTTGCCTTCGTTGACGCACTTGTTGTAGTGGAGCAGTATGGCAGGGATATCAAGTCCGTAGGGACAGGGCATACAATACTTACAATCGTTGCAGGGAATGGTGGGGTACTTGGCGATGAGCTCGGCGGTATCGTAGAGAAACTCGTTCTCCTCCTCGGTGAGGGGCTGCAGGGGTGAATAGCTGGCGAGGTTGTCCTGCAGGTGCTCCATATAGGTCATACCGCTGAGCACGCTGAGTACACCCTTCGGGGTGCCGGCAAAGCGGAAGGCCCAGGAGGCTACGCTGCGCTCGGGCTCGCGGGTTTTTAGGCGGCGCACGATATGGTCGGGCACACGCGACAAACGGCCTCCGAGCAGGGGCTCCATGATGACTACGGGGATGCCACGCTTCTCGAGCTGTACATAAAGGTACTCAGCATCGGAGTTTTTCCAGTCGAGATAGTTCATCTGTATCTGGATGAAGTCCCAATGGATGGTGCCTTCATCGTGTAGCTTCAGGTAGCGGTCGAAGGCCTCGTTGTTGCCATGGAACGAAAAGCCCAGGTGGCGTATGCGACCAGCACGGCGCTCCTCCTGCAGGTAGTCGAGCATACCGTTTTCAACGTAGCGCTGCTCGAAGTTGCGGTAGTCGTTGCCCAGCGAGTGGAGCAGGTAGTAATCGATGTAGTCGACCTGCAGCTCGCGCATGGAGTCATGGTACATCTTTATTGAGGCCTCGCGGCTCCAGGTGCTGCGCGAGAAGTTTGACAGCTTGGTAGCCACGTAGTAGCTCTCGCGAGGATAGCGCTTGAGGGCGATGCCCGTGCTCTGCTCCGACTTGCCACGGAGGTAGGCGGGTGATGTGTCGTAGTAGTTGACGCCGTGAGCCATGGCATAGTCGACAAGTTCGTTGACCATATCCTGATCGATGATTTCCTGCTCCTTACCATTCTCGTCCTTGACCTTCTTCTGTGGCCAGCGCATGCAGCCGTAGCCGAGGATAGAGACCTTATCGCCCGATGTGGGGTGAGTGCGGTAGGTCATCTCGCCCAGTATTTCTGTGGAGCCGCCATAGGTGATGGCACCCTGCTCTTTCTTGCCTGAGCAACCAGTCATTACGGCTGCTGTAGCCAGCACACCGCTTCCTAAGGTCTTGATGAAGCCACGGCGGGTGAGGTTGTTATTGTAGTTTTTATCCATAGTTATCGCTTCGATTGATTCTTAGATAGTTTTCGTTGCCAAATGTCCCTCTACATAGATGGCACTGTAGGGACGTGCCGGACATAGGTTCTCACAGGCACCGCAGCCGATGCAGCGCTCTACATCGATGACAGGGATACGGCGCGAGCGGGGATTGCTCTCGTCGGAGGGCACCATCTGGATGGCTCCCGTGGGGCAATGGCGCTGGCAGTTGCCGCAATTTACATCATCGGTGAGGACGATACAGTTCTTGCGAATCCATACGGCATGGCCCACCTGAGTAGAGGATTTCTCTTCACGGGTAATGGGCTGTATGGCTCCTGCGGGACACACCTCAGAGCAGCGTGTACACTCGGGACGGCAATAGCCACGCTCATAGGAGAGCTCGGGCTGCATGAAGCGGTCGAGACTGGTGGCGGGACGAAGTACGCCATTGGGGCAGGCCGACACACACAGCTGGCAGGCCGTGCAGTGCTGGGCAAAGTGCTTGGCGGTGAGTGCACCAGGAGGTAGGATGGGGGTCTGACGCTCGGGCACCTTCTTGTCAAGTATCTCGGCCAGTCCGCCATCGACCTTCTTCTCCTCAGCTTTGAGGGCAGCAGTAGCTGTTACAACGGCTGCGGTGGCGAGGAAGGCGCGGCGCGAGGTGTCAGGACCATTTGATTCTTTAGATTCAACAGGCTGTATAGATAAGTTAGAAGGTCGTGCATACTTGATGGCTCCTCGCTTGCACTTGTCGATGCAGTCCATACAAGCCACGCAGCGGCTATAGTCGATGGCGTGTTCCTTGCTATGGATACACGAGGCCTTGCAGTTGCGCTCGCAGAGTCCGCAGCCGTTGCACTTATCCGTGTCAATGACGGGTTTGAGCCATGAGAAACGTGAGAGGAAGCCCAGCACGGTACCCACGGGGCAGATGGTGTTGCAATAGGTACGTCCGCCACGCCAAGCAAGCACAGTCACCACAAGGAAAGTCACAACGGCCACGATGAGCACGGGCATACTCTTCATCCATACATCGAAGGTGTAGAAGGCGTAGCTGTCCATGCGCTCGGCCAGCTGGGCGAGCAGGTTATTTATACCTATATATATAGGCTGCAGCAGCACCGATACCATACGGCCATAGGCGCTATAGGGTGCAAAGAGCACCACGAAGCTATTGATGCCTGCCACGATGGCCACCACAAACAGGGTCAACATGCCATAGCGGAGCCAGTTGACGGCACGCGAGTGGCGGAAACGGTTCTTCTTGCACTTACCGGCCAGCCACGACACGAGGTCCTGGAATACGCCCAGCGGACATATCACCGAGCAGTATACGCGTCCGAAGATGAGGGTAAGCAACACAAGGAAGACGATGACACCCACGTTGAGTGCCAGTACGGCGGGCAGGAACTGCACCTTTGCCATCCAACCCAACCAGACATGAAGCGTGCCCGTGAAGTCGAGCAGCATCAACGTGAGCAGGCCGGCAAAGATAATGGCGAGCGTGCGACGAATATTTTTCAGCATAGTAATTTATTTTTCAAAATTCATAATTCAGTGGGGTATCACTCTCCTACTCTCTTTCCCCAGAAGGTCTGCTTGCCATTGCTGCTGTATCCGGCATATACAATGGTTGCCTTGCGGGGCGAAGCTTCCCAGTCGAGTTCGCGGGCTACACATAGCTTATAGGTTCCAAGGCGGAGAGTATTTGTCTCAGGATCGAAACTCCACTTGCCGCTCATTGCTCCTGACATGGTGCCGTCGGCATTGAGGGTGAGCTTGCTCGATAAGCGCTGTTTCTGATAGCTATAGGTAAGGGTGATATGCTCCCACTCACCCACAAACTCCTCGGCCGTGAGCGATGCCTGAGGTACGGCTGCATAGCGCTCGGGGAGCACTACGGGCCATCCGCTTTCGGTCCAAAGGATACGACGTACGTGGCCGTGCATAATGGCATTGGAGTAGGGATTGCCGCGAGCGCCTTCGGGCAGACGGCCCTGCGAGGTGTAGTACCAGTTGCCTTCACCATCGTTGAACACGCCGCAGTGGGCTATACCTACCCAACCACTGATGCTATCGGCAGCTACTTGTGGTTCAAATTTATATGGATGAGTTACAACGGGATAACAATCACCACCATTGGTCACATTCACACCATCCATACCATAGTACGGACCTGTGATATTGCGAGCACGACACACACGAGTATTGTAGGCCACGGCCAGTTCATCGTAGGCCAGGAACATATAGTAGTACCTTGTATCGGGGTTGTATACCACCTCAGGACCCTCCGAAGCTTGCCAACGATTGCCATTCTGACGGGTATAGATGCGCTTGCCATAGCGTGTGGTAGCCCCAGCACCAGTAGAGCCTATGCTCCATGGATTGCCGGGATACTTCATCAGCTTGCCAGTCTCAGGGTCAATCTCGATAGCTGCGATGCCCGTATGCCATGAGCCATAGATGAGCCAATGGCGACCGTCGGGAGTGACCTCATAGGTGGGGTCAATGGCGTTAAAGCAGAACCATCCGCCCCACTGGCTTCCGGTGCCATAGGCAGAGGCTGCCTTATCGGAGCTACTGCTGATGACATAGCCCTTGTCTAACCACTTGTTGGAGGCAGGGTCCGTAGTCTCCATCATACCGATGAATGCCCATTGGTCAGGCACGAGGCAATAGTACATACGGTACAAATTATCGTTGATCTTGCGCACCACAGGAGCCCAATAACCCATATTGGTCAGTTTATCCACGGTAGCACGCCCCATACGAGTGAAATAGGCATTCACCGAGTCGAGCGCCCACTGAGGTTGGTCGACCATCAATGTACCACCCAAGTACTCCCAGTTGACAAGGTCGAGCGAACGGCGTCCGTGGAAGTGGCCATGACCATCGTGGGCATTGCCATACGAAGCATCGGTCTGATACATATAATAATAACCATCGGCCGCCTTCATCACCGTGGGGTCATGCACATTGGCGAGGTTCCATTGGCTGCGCTGGTTCCATCCCGCAATATTGGTATAACTATCGGCATACGTGGGGATACGCTTGTTCCCTATCTTATTATAAAAAGCGAGTTCCTTCAGTAGTACTTCGCGAGGTTCATCCACGGTAATGCTGTCTATGCTACGAATACGGAATGCTCGGGTGGTACCATCGCTGATATGGAACTGAAGCGAATCAAACAGCTTCACACTACCCATTTTCACAACCATACTGTCAACATATGCTCCACTCACAACATCGACCCTCTTTTCGGAGCTATAGCGGTTCACATATATCTTTTCGGGAATATTCTGGGCTATAACCAAGCATCCCATTGCGCTACACAACGCAGCTGTCATCAATCGTTTCATTGCACACATAGCTTAGCTGTTTGGTTATCTACACGCAATATATATATCCCTGGCTGCAAACCTCGAAGTTCTACATCCCGATTGGCAATCGTCATCACCTGCGTACCGTCGAGCCTGTATAGCACAGCGCTGTGTGCTTCCTCGCTCAGTGTCAGTGTTGTGCCATTCAGAGCATAGAGTTTATCCCCGGTATTCACCGTCTCTATTCCGCTTGATGTGGCAAAGTACATCTTGTCCATACGGCTGTAGTCATATGTTTGGCTGTTACCGTTGAGATAGTTGGCAGTCATCGTACGTGCACTGTATGAAAACTTCAGGCTACGCAGGTTAGGCAAGTCAAGCGATACCTCCACACTATCAGTATAAGAGACATACAAATCAAAATTGTCGGTCTGTGCCATAACACAATGAGATTGCCATAAAACAATCCCAGCGACAAGCAAGCGACGCATCAAACCAATACTTTTCATACTCCTTATACCGCCAAAATGGTACATACTACATACAGACCCACAGCTAAAGCCAACAGGATGAGAAGAAATTCCATCGAAAACCCATGAAACTTTTTACGTTTGGATTGCTTTACTTCTACATCTTGTTGCTCAAGATTCTCCCGTACTTGCATCTTTCCCATAGTTTATTAATTATTAATATACATTCATCTGCAAATATAGTAAATATCTCACAAATAGACAATCAATGGATATATATTTGCAATTAAAGATATAAATTACATTGCTGCTCCCTCATTACCCCAAAGAACAAAATCCACTTCAAGAACGTTAAAAAACAAAAAACTGACACATATGAAAAAAAGTTTCCTTACTAGTCTTTTTATGGGCCTACTCGTAGCAGCCCCAGCTCAACAGGTCAACAACAGTGCCATCACCACCTTTGACCTTGACCGATATTTAGGCAAATGGTTTGAGATAGCCCGATACGACCATGCATTTGAGCGTGGACTTGTTGGCGCTACTGCAGAATATACACTACGCGAAGACGGTATGATCAAAGTGCTCAACAGCGGCCATCTCTACACCCTCGATGGCAAGTTCAAGGAGAGCATAGGTAAAGCCAAGCTCAACAAGAACGGTAAGCCAGGGCAGTTGCGCGTCAGTTTCTTCGGTCCCTTCTATAGCGATTATTATATCCTCGACCTCGCGCCCGACTATTCCTACTCGGTAGTAGGCAGCAGTAGTCCCAAATATCTTTGGATACTCAGCCGTACACCACAACTGACGCCTGAGGTGCAGAGCAAAATTATAAAGGACCTTCAAAAGCGTGGTTACGACACGTCCAAACTGATTTGGGTGGAACAGAAGAAATAAGTGAAGGTCATGAATTACAAGTCGGATAATCCATCAAACAGAATGTATTTTTGCTAATCACAAATAAATTTCACAATTCATCATGCTATATTCAAATAATATTTTTTACATTTGCAGAAAACATATTCAAAACTATATCTAATATCGACAAGCACACACAAGTCATGAAAAAGGAGATTAAATTTAGCCTTTTGTACCGCGACATGTTCCAGTCATCAGGCAAGTACCAACCTCGTGCCGACCAACTCGCCCGCATCGCCCCCGTCATCGTAGAGATGGGCTGCTTTGCCCGAGTAGAGACCAACGGAGGAGCCTTCGAACAGGCAAACCTGCTCTATGGCGAGAATCCCAATACGGCCGTGCGCACCTTCACCAAGACCTTCCACGAAGCCGGCATACAGACCCACATGCTCGACCGCGCACTCAACGGTTTACGTATGTTCCCCGTCCCAGCTGACGTTCGCCGTCTTATGTATAAGGTAAAGAAGGCCCAGGGGACCGATATCACCCGTATCTTCTGCGGACTCAACGATGCCCGCAACATCATCCCCTCCATCAAGTATGCTCTCGAGGCAGGCATGATACCACAGGCTGCACTCTGCATCACCCACTCCCCTATCCATACTGTTGAGTACTACACCGAGCTGGCCGACAAGCTCATCGCTGCCGGGGCCACCGAGATAGCGCTCAAGGACATGGCAGGTATCGGGCGTCCCAAGATGCTGGGTCAATTGGTCAAGAACATCAAGACCCGCCACCCCGAGGTTATCATACAGTACCACGGCCACTCAGGCCCCGGACTCTCCATGGCCTCTATCCTCGAAGTGTGCGAAAACGGAGCCGATATCATCGACACCGCCATCGAGCCCCTGTCGTGGGGTAAGGTGCACCCAGACATCATCTCCGTGCAGGCTATGCTCAAAGATGCCGGCTTCCAAGTACCCGAGATCAACATGAACGCCTACATGAAGGCACGTAGCCTCACACAGGAGTTTATGGACGACTTCTTGGGTTACTTCATGGACCCGACGAACAAGCACATGTCTTCACTGCTGCTCAAGTGTGGACTCCCTGGTGGCATGATGGGCTCCATGATGGCCGACCTCAAGGGTGTGCATGCTGGCATCAACCTTATCCTCAAGGGACAGGGCAAGGCTCCGCTCAGCATCGATGATTTGGTCATCATGCTCTTCGACGAGGTAGAATATGTATGGCCCAAGCTGGGCTATCCCCCACTCGTGACTCCCTATAGCCAGTACGTGAAGAACATCGCCTTGATGAACCTCATGCAGCTCATCAAGGGTGAGGAGCGCTTCTCCATGATTGACAACAATGCGTGGGATATGATTCTTGGCAAGTGTGGCCGCCTGCCCGGACCGTTGGCTCCCGAGATTATCGAGCTGGCCAAGAGCCAGGGCCGAGAGTTCACCGATGCCGACCCACAGAGCTACTACCCCGATGCCCTCGACACCTATCGCAAGGAGATGAAGGAGCTGGGTTGGGACACCGGCAAGGACGACGAAGAGCTCTTCGAGTTTGCCATGCACGACCGCCAGTACCGCGACTACCGCTCAGGCGTAGCCAAGCAGCGCTTCGAAACCGAGCTACAGAAAGCTAAGGATGCAGCACTCGGCGGCACAGGTGTTACCCCCGAACAGCTGCAGGCCCTCAAGCATGCCAAGGCCGATGCTATCTGCGCTCCCGAGAACGGACAGGTAATTTGGGAAATCTCTGTAGAAGGCCCCTCATCAGCTCCCAACGTAGGACGCACCTATAAAGAGGGCGAACTGATGTGCCATATTGCCACTCGCTGGGGACAGATGACCCCCGTTTACGCAGGCTTTGCCGGTCGACTAGCTGAGGTGGCCCCGCAAGGCAGCACCGTAATGAAGGGCGATGCGGTAGCATATATAGAGCGTAAACAATAAAATTCATTATAAGAGAGATAAAGATTGTTAGCGAATAACCTCTGCGCTCTTAACAAATAGAATAGTGCCTGTGTGGATTAAGCAAGCTTTTCACACAGGCACTATTCTATTCGCTCATTTTTCGTACCTTTTATATAAATCTCGAAGATACTTTCACTCACGGTGATAAATATCCAAGCAGGCTTGGTATTTCTCGCTCATTTCTTCGTATCTTTGTAACATAAAGATACGAAAAGCATTAGAATCTGTTTTTAAATTATTTTGAGTTTATCTGAGAGGTGTTTTTGAGCAGATTTGGGCTCTCAGTTCGCAGCAAATAGTGTCTATTTGCTAGAGATGAGAGGACAAAAATGCCAGAAAAAACCTCAGAGAAACCAAAAAGCAGATTCAAAGACATATTAGCAATAATTATAAAACAGATTCTTATATGATTCACACCGACACCATCTGCGCCATCTCCACCGCACAGGGCGGAGCCATAGGCGTGATACGCGTCAGCGGCCCCGAGGCCATCGATGCCGCCTCACGCATCTTCACCCCCATGCACGGCAAGCCACTGCATGAGCGTCCCCACTACACCCTCACCTTCGGCAAGATACATGCTGCCGACGGCGAAGTCATCGACGAGGTACTGGTATCGCTCTTCCGTGCCCCCCACTCATATACGGGCGAAGACTCCGTAGAGATCTCCTGCCACGGCTCCACCTATATCCTGCAGCAGGTGATGAGCCGTCTTCTTGAGAATGGCTGCCGCCTTGCCCAGCCCGGTGAGTACACCCAACGTGCCTTCCTCAATGGCAAGATGGACCTCAGCCAGGCCGAAGCCGTGGCCGACCTCATCGCCTCCACCTCCGCTGCCACCCATCGCCTGGCCATGAACCAGATGCGTGGCGGCTTCAGCAAAGAACTGTCCACATTACGCGACAAGCTACTCCACCTCACCTCGCTCATGGAGTTGGAACTCGACTTCAGCGACCACGAGGAGCTCGAGTTTGCCGACCGTAGCGAACTCTCGCAGATAGCCTCCGACATCGAGCGCACCGTCTCTCGCCTCGCCCACTCCTTCAGTGTCGGCAATGCCATCAAGAATGGCGTGCCCGTGGTCATCATCGGCGAGACCAACGTGGGCAAGTCCACCCTCCTCAACGCCCTCCTTGGCGAAGAGCGAGCCATCGTGAGCAACATCCACGGCACCACACGCGACGTCATCGAAGACACCGTCAACCTGCGTGGCATCACCTTCCGCTTCATCGACACTGCCGGCATCCGCCAGACCACCGACGTAGTGGAAAGCATCGGCATCGAACGCACCTACCAAAAGATGAATCAAGCCTCCATCGTGCTTTGGATGATTGACTCGGATAGCGAGGTAGACATGGAAGCTCTGAAAGATGAAATCCTTCCTCATTGCGAGGACAAGAACTTGATTATCCTCTTTAACAAATCGGACAAGGTAAGTTCCGAAAGGTGCGACACTTTGCGTCAAGCTTTTGCCAAAGTGAATGCTCCGAAACTGTTCCTTTCCGCTAAGCAACGCCAAGGACTGGAAGAGCTGGAAGCCATGTTGATAGAAACCGCTGCCCTCCCCGAAATTTCTCAAAACGATGTCATTGTGACCAACATCCGTCATTACGAAGCCCTTGTCCGTGCCCTCGAATCCATTCATCGCGTACAAGACGGCTTGCTGATGAACCTCTCCGGCGATTTCGTCTCGCAAGACTTACGGGAATGTCTTTCGCACCTTGCAGAGATCGTGGGTGGAGCTTTCGATGTGGAAGATGTTTTGGGGAATATTTTTAAGCATTTTTGCATCGGCAAATGATTATTAAATGCTAATCAATTGATTATTAGTTGTATATTATATTGTCAGAATGATTCAAGCGAAAGAAACATACAAGGAAGAATTGAGTAAACACGTTGAAGGTATCTTCAAAAATTATGTAAAGCCAGGACTCCACATCTGTGACATAGCAACAGGTGGAGGCAAGTCTTATACGATTGGAAAACTGACATGTGAATACTATCCTAAGCATTTTGACCGTATTGTTATTCTCTGCGTTCAAAACAAGTTGGTAGAAGGCATGAACCGAGAGATTGACAGGTTCATTGATTTGCAAGATAGTTTGATTAAAGAAGACCAAAAATTGGTTATTGAAAATAATACAGAGGTAATAAAAAAGGCTATTGATACTGATTCTTTCCGCAGATTCATCGAACAGATAGAACACAGAATCGGTGAGATGAAAACAGAAGGAAGCAATAATGAATTGAGATATGCCTGCAGTAAAATCAAAAAAACCTACGAAGGTGTTAAAAATTTGATTCTTACTCAGGGTAACAACAATAACGATTTTGTTCAATCCCAGATAACCGAAGGAGAAACGAAACTCAGAAGAGACGTTCGAAACTTCTTTGAGTTATATAAAAAAGTATATAACCGACAGAAAAAAGGTCGTCGTTTAGACATTGGAAAAGTCCTGCGTGATTTTCCCTCTTTGGCAAAAGTTTACCCTCAGGTTGATTATAAAAAGAAAAAAGTTCTCCTAATGACCGTACATAAAGCAATGTACGGCATAGACCCTATTCTTGGCGAAAAAATTAGCCTTCATGACATTACAGAAAAAGGAAAGAAAACCCTGATTCTACTAGATGAATCAGACCAAGCCGCAATTGCAATGCGCAATGCTATCATTGATCAAGCTATAGAAAGTTCTGGAGGAAGGAATAGATTTTCAAAGGGCTACAATGGTTATCTTCAGTATAAGCAACTGATAGATATGGCAGATCATGTGTCGGACGAATATTATGGCAGCTTACTCGATGATTCTCTGAATAAAGCTAAAAACATCATCTCAACAAATTGGGAGAAGACTCTAGGAAAGACAGAGCCATACAAGAACATTTTTTTGGGTGACATAGAAGAACTTGAGGACTATCGTCGAGGTGTATTTTTCTCTGGACCTGCTCTAAAACTCAATGTCTCTAAATCCAACGACAAATCACATTCATTCATATGCTACAACAAAGGCGAGAAGCAATTTAAGTTGCATCACGCAGAGGATGATATTGAATTAAAACAAAGATTTGACTACGTCGTGCCAATGGACAAATTCCTTTCGTTGATTGTAGGCAATACCACAGCCATTAAAGCTCAATTAAGCAAGGTAGTCAATAAGGCATTTCAAAAGAGTGTGGAAAAGTTCGAAAAAACAGAAGACGAACTTTCTGCGAACAAATTACCAAAGAACCACTATTTAGGTTATCCAACCCGAGAAAGAGAAATCCATACACTCTTCTCTCGTTTCGAGACAAACTCGGAATACCAATTTGAGCAACAGCTCTTTGAATTTATGACAAACAGAAAGAATCTGATTATCAATAAAGGAGAAGAGAAGTTAAAGTTGCCCGATTACTCCGTTTATTCACAAGGCATTCAATTGTATCAGGAAGAAGTTGACGAACGAGACAACCAGCATCGAGTTCGTCTTTCCTGTCGAGAAATTTCCTCTACACCTGAGAAGATTCTTTTCGATCTATTGAAGACTGAGGGAACTTCCGTCGTGCTGTGTTCTGCAACAGCATCAAGTTCGTCAGTGATTAGTAACTGCGACATAGAATATCTTAAAGAGAGTATTGGAAATAATGTTCATGTCTTGTCTGAACATGATAGAGAGACATTTGATAATCTTGTTTCTCACACTTATCCAGTTGGTCATCAAATAGAAATAAAACCACTGGAGCACTATACTTTCGAAGATAACAGGGATGAGAAAACATTCCTGCCAGAAAAGTATAAAATGATGTTTTCTAAAGAGGCTCACGAGGAAGGTCTTGACGAGCTCTGGTTCAAATGTACTAAGAGAGAACTCATGAAATCCAAAAAGGAAGGAGAAAATATTTCCTTCCCTCTTTATCGCCTGTTCCAGTTTATTGAAGCCTATCATTGGTTTATTAACCATGAAGACATAAGAAGCATGATATTCTTCCAAAATCGAAATGGTGACCCTATCCAAACAAATGTATTAAGTTGTCTGATAGATGGAACATATAAGTACCAGAATACTCCATTTGAAGATGAGCTCCCGAGCGACTGGTCTAATAACCATATTAGGATTTCAAAAGATTGGGAGGAGGTTGAAGGATCAATTCTCAAAGAACTCAGCGAAAGCAAGGATTCTAAAATCATGTTGGTATCTGCATATGCAAGTTTCAAAGCTGGCGCCAACATGCAGTATGAAATTCCCGATGGTCTTGATTTTGTCAAAGGTGACAATTGGGAAACAAACGGTATAAGACTAAAGAAAGACTGGGATGCCGTTTATGTTCAATGTCCAAGTGCATATCTAATGATGAGTGAGGATGGTAATGAGTCCACTTTTGAGAAAAGCCTTTATAATGCCATGCTCTCCCTGATGATGCTTTATGAACGTGGTTGTCTCTCAAAGAACGAGGTTGCTTCATGGTTATGCAGAGCTCTTTCTAACAATTTCTGGTTTGGCGACAAGAACAATCCAGGCATAGGCAAAGACAAGTCTGCATGGGCCCAAACTATTGTTGAACAAGCTGTTGGTCGCTTGTGCCGTACAAGAAACAAGCCACATACAACATACATTCTGTTCGATATGGATATGGCTAAGTATTTTGACAAAGACAACCTTCAAAAGTCTCTTACCAAAGAATTCCGTACACTTGCAGAGTACATCCTTACAATGCCGAAAGAACTTTCAACCACAGCAAATCCTGAAGAAATTGTTAGATGCAACAATGCCAACTACGTCAAAAGGCAACTCGACAGAATGCGCAGTATTGCCCTTAGGTATACTCCACATCCTGTTCGAGAGGATGATTTCGACGACGATATTGAGGAAGGCACATCTGTACCTCATAATGTGCAGATAAACCAGTTGATGAATCAAAGTTATAAGCAAACAATCATCAAGAAACCTGTCATTGATGATTATAACGAATTAGTTGAAGAAGATAAACAATTGACTTTCATCTGCAAATGCTATGGTGACTGGCAAAGGAATGAGAACAACGAATACTTCTTCTCCTTTGAGCCAAATCACAGGAACGACATTTGCCCACAAGGAAAAGGGAAGCCATATCCTCAACCAATATCACCTTCTACTGTAAGGTTGGATGTGCTGATGAAGAATGATGTTATTCGCAAACACTTTATTGCAAATGGTTATGCCACTAACTGGAAGTCAGGTGGCTTAATTCTTCATCCAGAGATATTAAAGACAGATTATGCAGGTGAAATAGGTGAAGAAGCTTTCAAGGCAATAGTCTTAGAGTACACTAATTGTAAAGAGGAAGACTTCAAGCACCTTGAAGGTCGCGACTATGAGTTAGCAGACTTTGTCATTTGTAATCCTAACGGAACTTATAAGATTGCATTTGATGTTAAGAACATGAATCCTCTCGTGGAGCATAATGATAAACAGGGTGAACTAGCGACAAAAGACAAACGCAAGATTAAGCGCGAAAGATTAGGATGTCAACTCATTACTGTTAGTATGTTGCAACTTCCTGGAGAGTCCATGGATGCTGTAACAGAAATTCATGGAATCATTGACAATGACGGCAACATCATCCCAAGTGCAATTGACACACTCAAAAGAATCATTGGATAATGGGAAAGATAATATTAGATTACAATTATATAAAGAGCCTTCCTATCACTACAAATAGAATAGAAGTCTCTTGGGATAAAGACAGGTTCTTTGCAAAGTACTCGGTCGTATCTTATTATAGTACGGATCCAGAACGGAAGAATCTGGCTTATGAACAACTCGGAAATGTTCCTTTCATATCTGTTACTGGAATAAGAAACAGATGGGGTGCTCAACATTTCCCTTCTGTTCAATTCTTCATATTAACCATCAAAGGGAAAGAGCAAGAAGTTCTTAAAAGTCTTAGAGCATACAACGATGTTAAAGCTTGGTATAATACTCTCGAAAAGTATGAAGATAAATTACAGCAAAGAATCATTGCATCATTAGCTATAAATTCTCTTGGAAAGAAAAAGAATAGCAATATGATGTATAACGATGGCTCGTTACTTGTTTGTGACGACAAGAATTTTGGGGTTCGCAAGAGTCGCAAAGAACTTGTATGTCTTAAAATAGAGGTTAATGAATACATGAATCTTACAGCTCGAACAACATCGTTTTCTAATCCTTTTAATGAAAAAGATCTATTAAAGCACAGAATATGCGTATTCCAGATTTCCAAAGATTTAGATGGAGAGTTTTGGTCTGGACAATCTGTAAAACCAATAATCATTAAAAGCATAAAAAGTGGTGAGTACGACTTGAAAAAACTTTTCATTCAGAAGAAGAACTTCAAAGATAATAAGAACCTTGTTCCTTATTGGCCATATAATGTAGAAGATTATGCTCACGGAAAATTGTATGTTATCTGGCAGGTCGTAGAATCTGTTAATGATACGTTTAAAGGAATCTTAGATATAAAATTCACAGATTCCCAGATTATACATTACGATGAATGCAAAACCAAAGATGGAATCTTGGCACTTGTACAAGAGTCTCTTGCTGGAAGAAGCATTTCATTTGAAGACCCGTTTCAAACAAATGGATCCAAGTCGGTTATTTCGAATTTCAAGAATGAAGCTCAAGAAATTATGAATGGGCTTCTTATTTTTCCCCAAAAGCCAACGCCGGACGATATTATAATCAAACTATGCGAACCTAAAGAAGAAGGATGTGAGGTTACTCAGTATTCACAATCCATGGTAAGATTGTCAAATAATGGAAATGCCCTCCAACATATCACTTATTATGGCGACGAGAAACTTGACTTGCTTGACACCCCAAATGTGAGAAGAATACTCATTGAACTAATTGTAAAGGATAGTTTAGCTAAAAGAGTAATGCCAAAACCTTTGGCAGATATGCTTGATGGGTGGAATGCTATCAGATACAAAATAAATCAAGGTAATGTTCATGGAGCGTCTTTGAAAATTGACAATAAAGGAAGTATATATATTGAACAATATGGACTATCACAAGATAATCAGGGGGAAGATTTCGAGGTATTTATATCTCAAAAGCTAAAATATTTTGACTATAACAAAATTCGAGGAGCAAGAGATTATATGGCATTAGTTAAAGACGGCAATGTCTATTTTATCGTCGATACAGATGAAATACCAATTTTAGATGTGAATCTGATTGATGAAGCATATAATCTAGTGGCGAATGAGGGCGAAACTGTTGCCATGTTTAAACGAAAGAAAGTTGCTCATAAATATCTTCGTGGTTATATAGGTTTCCATCTATGGAAAACTGATGGTATTGATGGTGAGCCAAACTCTTCATATTCCTATATTTCAGGAACTAATAGTGAATCCATGAAGATTACTCCAAAAACCAAGATGGACAAAATGCCTCGTGCTCGTCGCATTTTTATACTTCACAAAGAAAGTCCTGAGCTCATTGAACAGCATATCTTTGAAATCTGTGAGATGCTCAAGTTTGGTTTTGGACGTTGGAACGAGATGATGACATATCCGTTCCCATTCAAGTTTCTGCAAGAGTTTCTTGATGATGCAGCAGAAACAGCTTATTCAATTCATTGGAAGGATATAACATACAAGAAAGACCTATAACCATTATTTATTAATGCATTTAGATCAAAAATGATACGATCATGATAAGGGAAACACTATTATTTTAATTACACCAGCATAGAACAAGGGCTCATCACTAGTATGGAGAATCTCTGATAGTAAGAGTGTAAATGTCAATGCCGTTGAAAGCGGTTCACAGAACGTCAAGAGGTTAAGTATCTTAAATAATATGGCACCATACATAATATTGTGCAAAAGATACGGGATTTTGAATCCCGTATCGAGGGCGTAATTTAAACTGTGTCAGCAAAGAAAAATATTATTAACTTTGCTAACACAGTTTTTTTATGAGTGAATTTGATTTTGAAAGTATCAAGAACAAGGCTATCGAACAATTGAAAGCCGGTAAGCCTTTGTTGGGCA
>JAZNYG010000088.1:0-9272 GCA_045594245.1 Bacteroidaceae bacterium | reverse complement strand
CCGATAAAATGACTACTTTTGCCCATGGTTATAAGAGTTTGTGGTAAAACCAAAATAACCAAAAAGGACTGATTCCTCTAAATGGAACCAGTCCTAATTTTTTATTCTCTAAAAAAAGTTTTATCGGACACCAATAATTTTGTTTATACGATCTTTAATTAAACATAATACCGATTATATAACAATTTAGGTTTATATTTGAGCCACAATTAAAAAGCAAACATTTTGAGATATGGCCTTTGAAGATTAAATGTAACAAAACACGTTGACGCTCGGCCGCTGCCGCTTATTGGATTTATTTAATACGAAACATTTCAAACTTTTTGCATGTACAAAGATAGCTTTTATTAAGAAAAAAGATTTTGATATGAAAAAATGAAAAAAATATGAGGTATTCTCCGAAATATTAATATATATATGTATATTTGTAAATAATCACAATAAGAACATAATGAAAAAGTTTGCTAAGATTACAGGTATTGTATTGGCATGTCTGCTGGGAGTGCTCATCGTAGTGCCCATCGCATTCCAGGGTAAGATTAAGGAGATTGTTATCAGTGAAGGCAACAAGCTACTGAATGCCGAGTTCGGGTTTGATGACCTCAACATCAGTTTGCTCAGGGAGTTTCCCAAAGCATCAGTGGGCCTCGAAGGCTTTTGGCTCAAGGGCGTGGGTGACTTTGCTGCCGACACGCTGGTGAGAGCCGGCGATGCCGAGGTGGCAGTGAACGTGATGTCGATATTCGGCAACAGCGGTTTCGATATCACCAAGATACTGCTCAAGGACACCTATGTGAAAGCCATCGTACTGGAGGACGGCAGACCCAACTGGGATGTGATGAAGCCCTCTGACGAAGAGGAAGAGGAGGACACCACGGCAAGCAGCTTCCGCATATTATTGAAGAAGGTGACGGTGGACAATCTGAACATCATCTACGACGACCGTGAGGGAGGGATGTATGCCGACATTGCCGACTTCAACGCCACTTGCTCGGGCGACATGGCAGCCGACAACACGCTGCTCGACCTCCAGGCAAGTATAGCGGCTCTCACCTTCCGCATGGATGGAGTGCCCCTACTGAGCAAGGTGCGCATGGAGGCCGACCTCAACGTTGACGCCGACCTGGCCAACAGCAAGTTTACCCTCAAGGAGAACTCCCTATCCATCAATGCAATACGAACAGCCATCGACGGATGGGTAGCTATGCCCGAGGGAGCACCCATGGACATGGACATCAGACTCAACACCTCGGACATCAACTTCAAGGAAATACTGTCGCTCATACCGGCCATCTATGCCAAGGACTTTGCCGACCTCAAGGCCGAAGGCAACGTGAGCTTGCATGCCTTTGCCAAAGGAAAGCTCGAAGGCGACAGCATAGTGCCACAGTTTGAAGCCGCACTGAAGGTCAACGACGGTAACTTCCGCTACCCTGCCCTGCCTGCAGGCATCGATGACATTCAGGTGCTGGCCAAGGTGAGCAACCCCGGTGGAGACATTGACCTCACCGAGGTAGATGTAGAGCAGTTTAGCCTGCAGATGCTCGACAACCCCTTCAGCATCACAGCACAAGTGAAGACACCCATCAGCGACCCCGACTTTGCCGTGGCCGCCAAGGGAACACTGGACCTGGGTGAGGTGAAGAATGTATACCCCCTCGAAGATATGGCACTCAACGGAGTGCTGAAGGCCAACATGAGCCTGGGCGGCCGCCTGTCATACCTCGACAATGAGCAATATGAGCGCTTTGCTGCCAACGGCGACATCAGCTTGCGCAACATGCAGCTGCAGATGGAAGGCATCCCCGAAGTGAAGATAGAGAAGTCTACCCTATCGTTCACACCGCGCTACCTCAACCTGAGTGAGACCCAAGTGCTCATTGGCGAGAACGACCTGACGGCCGACTGCCGATTTGAGAACTACATGGCCTTTGCCCTCAAGGGAAAGACGCTGAAGGGACAGCTCAACCTGAAGAGCCGCCACATGAACCTCAACGACTTCATGGGAGGCGATGAGGAGGAAGCCGCAGTAGAGCAGCCCACAGAGCAAGAAGACACTGCACCTGAAGCAGAAGAGGAAGGCGGAGTAATCGTAGTGCCTGAGAATATCGACTTCAACATGAACGTGGATATGGCAGAGATTATATTCAATGAGATAAACCTGCGCGACCTCAAGGGTAGGCTGAAGGTGAAGGATGGCACAGCCGACATGAGCAACCTCTCGGCCAACACCATGGGAGGATCCGTTGTCATCAATGGCGCCTACTCTACCGCACAGAACCCCAACGAGCCTGAGCTGGATGCTGCATTTGCGCTGAATGGCCTCTCGTTCGCACAGACTTTCAAGGAGCTGGCACTGGTACAGAAGATGGCGCCCATATTTGAGAAATTGGGCGGAAACTTCTCGGGCAAGATTGCTGTAGACACCCAGCTCGACAGCGTGATGTCGCCACAGCTGAGTACGCTCACCGCAAGCGGAAGTCTCAACACACGCAACCTCAACCTCTCAGGGGTAGACATCATAGACAAGATTGCCGATGCCACCAAACGTGAGGAGCTGAAGAACATCACCGTGAAGGACCTCAACGTGGACTTCACCATCAAGGATGGACGTATAGCGACAAAACCCTTCGACATCAAGATGGGCACTACGACCCTGAGCCTGAACGGCACTACCGGACTGGACCAAACCATCGACTATGCCGGCAAACTGAAGTTGCCCGAGGGAGCAGCCAAGGGTATCAGCACCATAGACCTGAAGATAAACGGAAAGTTTAGTTCGCCCAAGATTACGATAGACACCCAGAGCATGGCCAAGCAGGCCGCAGCGGCAGCTACCGACAAAGCGCTTGAAGCTGTAGGACAGAAGTTGGGCATCGACATCAGCAATGCCGAGAAGCAGAAGGAGGAACTGGTGAAGACAGCACAGCAGGCGGCACAGAAACTCGTCGCCGAGGCCGAGAAACAGAAAGCTGCACTGGTAGAAAAGGCGGGCAGCAACGCCATCAAGAAGCTGGCAGCCGAGAAAGCTGGCGATGCCCTCATTGCCGAAGCCAAGAAGCAAGGCGACAAGCTTATTGCCGAAGCAGAGAAAAAAGGTGACGAACTGATAGCAAAAGCAAAGGAAAATCAATAAACTATTACCATAATAAAATGAAAAAATCTCTATTTATGTTGCTTGCACTTCTCTGTACAGCAGCAACAATACAAGCAGACGACCTACCCGCATTCCCCGGAGCTGACGGCTATGGACGCTACGTGACTGGCGGACGCGGAGGAAAAATACTGCATGTGACCAACCTCAACGACAGCGGAGAGGGCTCGCTCCGCTGGGCAGTTACTCAAAGTGGCGCCCGCACGGTAGTATTCGACGTATCAGGTACCATAGAACTGAAGTCGCGTCTCAGCATCAAGAACGACAATATCACCATTGCTGGACAGACGGCTCCTGGTGATGGTATCTGTATTAAGAATTACAATGTGAACATCAGTGCCAACAATGTCATTGTGCGTTATATCCGTTGCCGTATGGGCGACGAGTGCGCTACCGAGGATGATGCCATGACAGGCACCAACCGCACGGGAGTCATTGTCGACCACTGCTCTATGAGTTGGAGTACCGACGAATGCGCTTCATTCTATGGGAACAAGGAATTTACCCTACAATGGTGTCTCATCAGCGAAAGCCTTAACACCTCCGTACACGGCAAGGGAAGCCACGGATATGGTGGTATCTGGGGAGGCGAGGGAGCAACGTTCCACCACAACCTTATTGCGCATCACAAGAGCCGCACACCACGTCTCTGCGGAAGTCGCTATACGGGACGTCCTGATGATGAACGCGTAGACTTGCGCAACAACGTATTCTATAACTGGGGCCCCACAAACGGCGGATACGCAGGTGAAGGAGGCTCATACAACTTCGTCAACAACTACTACAAGCCTGGTCCCTCTACAGCTACGAAGAACAGTCTCGTTCACCGCATATTCTCGCCCAATCCAGACGATGGAAGCAATACCAATGCTGCCGGTGTATGGGGACAGTTCTATGTTGACGGCAATTATTTTGACCCTACTTGTCCTGACCTAAGCAGTACCGCTTTGAACAACATTGCCCAAGTGAATGCCAACAATCGCGACGGCATACACCCTACGACGACTGCTCCAGCCAACCTGCACGCCTACACACCTTTTGAGGTAGCTGCTATCAACCAGCACTCTGCAGCCAAGGCCTACGAGAAGGTACTGATGCACGTAGGAGCTTCATATATGCGCGATGCCATAGACCTGCGCATCATCACCGAGACTGCTACTGGCACCTATACTTACGAAGGTTCAAAGGGAAGTACAAAGGGAATCATCGACTCTCAAGCAGACACTGAGGGTTACATCACCTACAAGCAGACAGCACGCTTGCGCGACACCGACAATGACGGAATCCCTAATGCTTGGGAAACAGCCAATGGGCTTAATCCCAAGAGTGCAGCCGATGCTACAAGGGAATTCCCTAACGGAGGAGGATACACAGCTATTGAGGTATACATCAACAGCCTCGTAGAGCATATTACCAAGGACTGTCTTGCCGATACGGAAGCGGAGAGCAACGAATTTTTCCCGGAGTTCGTACAGCCTGAATATACTAGCGATGACTATTATGTAGATGGGGAAGAGCCTGAAGATCCGGAAGAGGAAGAGAACCCTGCCATAACTACTTCAGTAGTTCTTGCAGCCTCTACAAGCACGGACGGGAACTGGGGATTTGCCAAGGGATATAGTATATCAAATTCCTCTAATAAAGGTTATAGTGTTGGCAAAGAGGATGGTGTCAAGTATTCGCGCAATGTGGAATACACCATCAACTTACCAAAGGGCATCGAGGTTACTGCCATGGACTTCACCGGCTACTGCAACTACGATGATGCTGATGGTTACATTGCTCAACTGGGAAGCACCACATATAGCAGCGCCGACTACGTATTCCCGCGCAAGGATAGTGAGGGCAATTACAAAGTTGTATCGCATAGTGTGACACTGCCCGCTCCGATACAAGGTACACTACCCATCAAGTTCTCCGGGCAGCAAGTGGTAATGGTCATCACTCTATGGACTCGCAGCACGACTGGCGTAGAAACAATCGTTCAGATGCCAGCCATCACCCCCGTCAACATCTACAGCATTACTGGCCAGCTCGTACGAAAGCAAGTACATCCAGGCGAAGCATTCTTGGGCTTGCCCGCAGGCATCTATATCATAGATGGGAAGAAGGTATTCTGGAACAACTATTGATAGTCCGCCAATAGAACTCAAGCCGCCCGCCACACCAAGTGTGACGGGCGGTTCTATTCTTGGAAAAGGCCTTTTATATCAGCTGATATAATATTATCTGTTCTATTTCTTTAGCTTGATGCTGCGTGAGATATCACCCAACGCCCATCTTACCAGGTAAGTACCGCTGGGCAGATTTGCCACCGACTGGCGTTCATCGGCTTTGAAGGTATAGAGTAAACGTCCACCTACAGTATAGATTTGCACATCGACTTTTGCCAGTATCGCCATATCCTCGGATTCGAAGCGTATGGTCTCGGTGTTCTTATCATATATTACCGCATAGTCAATTATTGAGTGTAGCGGAGCTATGGCATCATCAATTATCGGATTTGTAGCTTTCACGAGTCGCCAGCGGATATTGCTTCCCTTATCCTCCGCATTAGCCACACAGGCCTCACCCAGGTCAACAGCAGCATCAGCCGCTCCCAGATAACCCAATGCACTCTGCAGAGTAAACATGGTGACACCGACTTGGCGAGCTACAAAATGTCCTCGTTCGTCACGCGGAGTCTCCGTGAGTGCCAAGGTACCATTCTCCTCATCAGTAACAGTCACATACATCCCATTGGTATAGATATTATAGGTGTTCATGACACCCTTAACGGGTATGAGACGGAAGCGCTGTGCAGCATCCAGCGTATCGGCTTGGGTGAGTATCAGGCCGTTGCTGCACGACAGGTTGTAGCCCACCAGGTGACGCAGATAATACTCCGCATCTTCGTCTGGTGCATTGAGCTCATATAAGGTGTTCAGAGCATCGGTAAGCCAGTCAATCATATCCTCATAATCCTCTTTAGATGTATATATGCGTACTCCAGCCTCGGCAATAGCCTCTGCCAAAGCGTCAATATTGTCTTGTGAAAGTTGCATAGGTGCCTCACCAATCCAACGCTTATTGATGGCGTCAATGGCTGTCTCGGCTTGAGCAAGAAGTGTGTTCAACTCCTCTTTCAGACCAGCCATTTCATCAACGAACTCTTCAATGACCCATTCTGAACGCGTCACCTCATCGGGTCTATCTTCGTGTTTGTCGGCATATACGGTAGAATTGTCGCTTGTCGCATCAGTACCCAGCAATCCTGTCAAGGTATATATCCGATAGCATTCACCACTCACAGATACATCGTACGTTGCTCGTGTTTCATCAGTGATAACCTCCTGCCCGATCATCGTCCAACTGTTTGTTGTGCCCAATGCCACATAGAGTCCACTTGCAGATTTCAAGTACACTCCATTGCCATTGCCCGTGGGTTCAAAGCTAAATTGTTGGCCAGCATTGGCGTTATTGAGAGTCGTTATGCTCAATCTGTCTTCCACAATGTCAAGATAGTATCCGGAACTCTTGTGACGTATCACGTACTTTTGCTTCACGTCGGGCAGATTCTTCGTCTGCGCTGCGGCCAGTTGCTTGGCCAGATTCACATTGGTCAATATATAATCATCCGACACTGTCGACTCAAATGCTTCAGCATCAGCTACCATCTGTCGGAGTTGCGCAATCTGTTCATTCGAATAGCAGAATATTCCCTCCCCAATCTGTTCGTCGGTAAGTGCAGCAAGGAATGCATTTGCCTCAGCTATTGTAGCGGCCAACGCCTCCTTCACTTCATCAGGCACATAGTCGGGGATAAGCTCCTCGGGAGTGATACGCCACTGGCGATTGTTGCTTACAGAATTTCGGTCATCACTAGTATAACTTAGTATGTTATTGCCATCGGTAGCACCTCCCCCTGAATTATTGATGGCATGTTCGGTATATACATTGATGATATTGTAGTTGTCGTTTTCATTTACCGTCACGAATTTCCACCATTGACGCGAATCTGCTGCATCAGGAACCGCCACATTCAGAGCAGTGCCTACCGCTGTTGTTGGTGAGGGGTCATTGAAAGCCATCCCCGTAGCTTTATTTATTAGCTGGAAGTAGTCACCCACAGGTACAATTTGCCACAGCTGGGTGTCGCGTCCATATTCAGGTGACCATATCACCACATTAGCTCCTGCATCAGCGGATTGGTTGGCTATATCGAGTACCTTATTGGTCCCTTTATTATATATGCGATAATAATATTCGTTTTGCAAGACAAAAGGTTCAAGTGTCACCACTGGATCATCGCCTCCCCCCACATCATTGGCACGCTCGGCAAATCGAGTGGTAAGGAAATCCATGTGTTCCCCAATAAAGGTCTTGAGCTGATTAATGTATTCGGCATAGGTCGAGTAAAGGTATATCTCATTATACACATGCGAGGAGATGGAATAGCGATTGTAATTCTTCGTCTGGGATTGGTCAAGATAAGTAGCCATACTATCAATATAGTTGTAGAGATACTCCTCAAGACCTTCAGCCACCTTCTGCTTCCATGCAGTATTTACGGCATTGTTGAACCATGGGTCCTCAATCATACGCTTCACCCATACTTTGGTAAGGTCGCTACCAAAGCCTGCATCTATCATATCACGATTCGTGACATCACCCACTCGGTTACAATTATTGTAGGCGATATCATAATCCCACAACGGGCCGAAGTAAAGCTTGGGGTCATCCTTATCTTTATAAACGAATGTACTCCAGAAACCATCCACATTGGCACTCAATTCAGTAGCGATATACCAACTCACAAGCGTAGCCGAGTCGGCAATAGCACGATAGCCATTGGCCGCATCAGTAAAGTTGCTACCGAAAAGCGAAGACTCAAAATCGTTAAGATACTGTTTAATATAGTTTTTCTGAGCCGTATTGATAATATCCTCGTCCGGTGACTTTACCGAGACAATCAGGTTCTTGCTCGTACGGAAGTTAACCACCTCACTAGTGCCGAATCCATCTATTTCCACCAGATACCCACCTGTAATGTTGGAGTCGGCCGTTGCCACCTCTTCTTGTTCGAATATTTCCACACGTTTGTTATCTACATTCACTTGGTCCGACACTTGGTAATTGCCCAAGTAGGTTCCATTAATCACAAGATCCACGAAGTGTGCTGCAGGACTGAAAGGTTGACCAAGAAAGTCACCCATAGTGAAAGTTACCGCATTACGTAGCAGCGACTTGTCGGCATGGTTGGCCAGCAGTGTCCAACTCTTGTTCTTGGCAAATCCCTTCCCCAAAAACTTGGTTGACTCCTTAAACTTGAGGCGGTAGGGTTTCTTGGCCAGATTCCATGTCGAGTTACCTCTACCACGTATCTGCAGCGAGTCATACTGCACCATCGTGTTGCCATCAACATAGGTCAATGTGGCATATATGTAGGTGGTTTTGCTTGTGATGCTCCTATTGTTGAAAGTCTCAATATAAATAGTTGGGATGTTGGTCAGCTGCGTATATTGCGCCATACCAACTATCGTTGTCAAACATATAGCGAGGGATAGTAGTAATCGTTTCATTGTATTGTCGCTGTGTTTTATGTAGTTAGAAAATGCAAAATAACACATTTTTAGCGAAAGCGACAAAAATGCATCATGAAAAATATCATCCATTTGTAGGTTTACCGCCTAAAAAGAAGTATTTTTGCACGCTGTATATGCAATAGTAATATATCAATAGTAAATAATCGATAAATATGAATTGGACTAAACACGCGCTACTTATGGCAACAACCATCGTGGCAGGAGCCTTATGCTCTTGCGGAGGCGAAGAGAAGCAGACCAAGGCCGATACCCCCTTCATCGGCAAGAATGAAATCAAGATCGAGGGCAACCGCATGACACCCGAGGCCCTGTGGGCTATGGGTCGCATCGGCAACGTGAGCCCCTCGCCCGACGGCAAGCATATTGCCTACGGTGTCACCTACTACAGCGTCCCCGAGAACAAGAGCCACCGCGTCATCTACATGATGAATGCCGACGGCACCGACAATCACATGCTCACCACATCGGCTGCCAGCGAGGGCGATGTGACCTGGATCAAGGGCGGCACCAAGCTGGCCTACCTGAGCACCGAG
>JAZNYG010000087.1:0-62693 GCA_045594245.1 Bacteroidaceae bacterium | reverse complement strand
TGATGAGTATCTCTGGATTGGGTCTCATCCTCTTCCTGACGTTTCACATGGCGATGAACGCTGTTGCGCTCTTCTCTGGCGAAGGGTACAACATGGTGTGTGAGTTTTTGGGAGCAAACTGGTATGCCCTGGTGGCTACTGCAGGTTTGGCAGCTCTTGTAGTTATTCACATTGTGTATGCCTTCATCCTGCAGGTGCAGAACCGCCGTGCTCGTGGCAACCAGCGTTACGCTGTTACCGCTAAGCCCAAAGGCGTGGAGTGGGCATCACAGAACATGCTCGTGCTCGGTATCATTGTTATCGGTTTTTTGGTGCTTCATTTGGCTGATTTTTGGTCAAAGATGCAGTTAGTGGAGCTTTGCGCAAAAATGGGGGTTGAACTTGAGCATGAGATCGACCCAGCCAATGGAGCCGCATTGATTGCTATTAACTTCTCTCAGCTATGGAGAGTAATTCTTTACACTATATGGTTGGCAGCTATCTGGTTCCACCTTACACATGGTTTTTGGAGTGCATTGCACACTCTTGGTTGGAATGGCAAGAACTGGATTAATCGTCTTCAATGTATTAGTAATTGGTATACAACTATTGTTGTAGTTGGTTTTGCAGCAGTACCTTGGTACTTCTATTTCAATCCGGAATTACTTACCAAATATCTTTCACTCTAATCTGATTAAATACATATTGCTATGTCAAAAATAGATTCAAAAATTCCTGAAGGCCCATTGGCAGAAAAATGGACCAATTACAAGGCACATCAGAAGTTGGTGAACCCCGCCAACAAGCGTAAGCTCGATGTTATCGTTGTGGGTACAGGTTTGGCTGGAGCCTCTGCTGCCGCTTCACTCGGCGCTATGGGCTTCAAGGTAAAGAACTTCTGCATCCAGGACTCTCCGCGCCGTGCACACTCTATCGCTGCACAGGGCGGTATCAATGCTGCTAAGAACTATCAGAACGACGGTGACTCGGTATATCGTCTCTTCTACGATACTATCAAGGGTGGTGACTACCGTGCACGTGAGGCCAACGTATACCGCCTCGCCGAGGTGTCAAACGCCATCATCGACCAGTGCGTGGCACAGGGTGTTCCCTTCGCTCGCGAATACGGTGGCTTGCTCGACAACCGTTCATTCGGTGGTGCTCAGGTATCCCGTACGTTCTATGCCCGCGGTCAAACCGGTCAGCAGCTCCTCCTCGGTGCTTACTCTGCCCTGAGCCGTCAGGTAGAGCTGGGCAACGTAGAGCTCTACACCCGCTACGAGATGCTCGACCTCGTTATCATCGATGGCCGTGCACGTGGTATCATCGCACGTAACCTCGTGACAGGTAAGATCGAGCGCTTCTCTGCCCACGCCGTAGTTATCGGTACCGGCGGTTATGGCAACACCTTCTTCCTCTCTACCAACGCTATGGGTAGCAACGGCTCTGCTGCCATGCAGTGCTACCGCAAGGGTGCTTACTTCGCTAACCCCGCCTTCGCACAGATTCACCCCACCTGTATCCCCGTACACGGTGACAAGCAGTCAAAGCTGACCTTGATGTCTGAGTCGCTCCGTAATGACGGCCGCATCTGGGTGCCCAAGAAGCTTGAGGATGCCAAGGCCCTGCAGGCAGGTACCAAGAAGCCCAACGACATCCCCGATGAGGATCGCGACTTCTACCTCGAGCGCCGCTATCCCGCCTTCGGCAACCTCGTTCCCCGCCACGTGGCTTCACGTGCAGCCAAGGAGCGTTGCGATGCCGGCTTCGGTGTGAACAATACGGGTCTGGCCGTATTCCTCGACTTCAAGTACGCCATCGAGCGTCTGGGCGAGGATGTAGTACGTGCCCGCTACGGTAACCTCTTCGACATGTACGAGGAGATCACCGACGAGAACCCCTACAAGACTCCTATGATGATCTTCCCCGCCATCCACTACACCATGGGTGGTATCTGGGTTGACTACGAGTTGCAGACCTCTATCCCCGGCTTGTTTGCCATCGGTGAGGCCAACTTCTCTGACCACGGTGCCAACCGCCTCGGTGCCTCTGCCCTCATGCAGGGCTTGGCCGACGGTTACTTCGTGCTCCCCTATACTATTCAGAACTACCTCAGCGACCAGATCCAGGTGCCCCGCTTCTCTACCGACCTGCCCGAGTTTGTACAGGCCGAGAAGGAGGTACAGGCCAAGATCGACAAGCTCATGGCAATCAAGGGTACACGCTCTGTAGACTCTATCCACAAGGAGCTCGGCCACATCATGTGGGACTTTGTGGGTATGGCTCGTACCGACGCATCGCTCAAGACCGCTATCGAGAAGATCACAGCCCTCGAGAAGGTATTCTGGAGCGACCTCCGCATTCCTGGCGAGGCCAACTCACTCAACATCGAGCTGGAGAAGGCACTCCGTCTGTGGGACTTCATCGAGACCGGCAAGCTCATGGCTTACGACGCGCTCAACCGCGAGGAGTCATGCGGTGGCCACTTCCGTGAAGAGTACCAGACACCCGAAGGCGAGGCACTGCGCCGCGACGATGAGTTCTCATACGTTGCTTGCTGGAAGTACGAGGGTGAGGGCAAGAAGCCTGAACTCCTCAAGGAGCCGCTCAACTACGAGTACATCAAGGTACAGACACGTAACTATAAATCTTAAAAAACGAAGAAAATCATGGACAAGAATATAAGTTTCACACTTAAGGTTTGGCGCCAGAGAGGTCCCAAGGAGAAGGGCGCATTTGAAACCTACCAGATGAAAGATATCCCTGGCGATACCTCTTTCCTCGAGATGCTCGACATCCTCAACGAGCAGTTGGTAAACGAGAACAAGGAACCCATTGCCTTCGACCACGACTGTCGTGAAGGTATCTGCGGTATGTGCTCACTCTACATCAATGGTCACCCCCACGGCCCCGCTACAGGTGCTACCACCTGCCAGATCTACATGCGCCGTTTCAAGGATGGCGACACCATCACCGTAGAGCCCTGGCGCTCGGCTGGCTTCCCCGTGATTCGCGACCTGATGGTAGACCGCTCTGCATACGATAAGATCATGCAGGCTGGCGGTTACGTGTCGGTGAACACCGGTGGTATCCCTGATGCCAACGCTATACCCATCGCCAAGCCCATCGCTGACGAGGCTATGGACGCTGCTGCATGTATCGGTTGCGGTGCCTGCGTAGCTGCTTGTAAGAATGGTTCGGCCATGCTCTTCGTATCAGCCAAGGTGAGCCAGCTCGCCCTCCTTCCCCAGGGTAAGGTAGAGGCAGCCCGCCGTGCCAAGGCTATGCTTGCCCGCATGGATGAGCTCGGCTTCGGTAACTGCACCAACACCCGTGCCTGCGAGGCCGAGTGCCCCAAGTGCGTAAGCATCAGCAACATCGCTCGCCTCAACCGCGAGTTCCTCAAAGCTAAGATGAAGGACTAAAAATTCTTTTATTCTTATTAAAATCCCCGATTAGTCGGGGATTTTTTTGTAAGAACTGAAGTCATGATATTAAAGATTTTTATATCTTTGATGCAATGCGATACGCTTGACGAAACGGCTCATCGGGCGTTCAAAGATGTAGAATGACAACACGCTGAGCAACAATGCAAGGAGTAGTATGAAGAGTACTTCTACCCAAGGGGAAAGTGAGAAACCCAGGTGACGCTCTGCCTCAACGTATAGTCTGAAGAGCAGATGGTGTATGAGGTAGAATCCAAAACTTATCTTACCACCCTGTACTAGCCAACGTGCACTCAACAGGCGCGATAGTGCCCCTCTCTGTAGGGCAAATACAAAAATGACCAACGCCACTGGTAGCCAATAATAGCATGAGTAACGATACACCTGGGTTATATGAGGTCCAGCGATATAGAAGACGATAAAGAGTAGAATGACTATCAGCTCCACCAAAGTGCAGCCCCAAGTTGCTATGCCTTTGGGCTGGCGGCAATGACGGTAGCATACGTATACAATCATGCCTAAAAGGAAATCCGGGAACCGTGCCAAAGGGTTGACGTACCATATCCCCTTGGCCATATCAGACGGGGTAAACCACATACCCACCACCACAGCTACAGCACATAGGGTAAAGAGAATGTAGAGTCTTCGGGGGTGGCGTAACAAAGGCACCATAAAGGGGAAGCAGAGATAAAAAAGCTGCTCACAGCAGAGACTCCATGAAGGACTATTGAAGGAAAAGAAATATGCTGCATCGGGCATATAGGCCTGGCAGAGTAAGAGATTGGCAATAAAATGACGTGCCCAGTCAACAAAGCCATTAGCCAATGTATAGGTGCCCAAAGCTGCAGCAATGAGGAGCATCAGCCAATGGAGCGGATAAATGCGTGCCACGCGAGCCACCCAGAAATCAGACTTGGATACATTCGCTTGACGAAAGCGCTCTTCATAGCTGTATGAGATAATAAAGCCACTCAACACAAAAAAGAAACTTACGCCTACGTACCCCTCGGTGAGGATGGGCCTATCGAAATAGGCACTCACGATATTGCAATGAGAGGCAAACACCATCAAGGCAAATACAAGGCGAAGCGAAGTGAGAGAGTGTATCGGGGTCATCGTAACTAAACTGCTTATGGTCGAGTAAGAAAGGATTGGTCAAAATCCTAAAAAAAGAGGAACTTCGCAGCCCCTCTTTTCCATTTTAACCTAAACCTTAACTATGAAAAAATCTAATGTTTGATGCAAATTTGAAACTTTTTTTCTTAACGACAAAGAAAAATCGTAAAAAACTTTTAAAAAAGTAGAGTTTACTCAATTTTTAGATGTCAAGAAGATGTAAAAATGGCTTTTTTGATGATTTATTCGCAAAATAGCCGTATCTTCGCGCCATAAAATAAGGATGAATATGCAAGCAAACATATCCCACGAAGAGGAATTACCTAAACGCCTCTATATAGAAACCTACGGCTGCCAAATGAATGTGGCCGACAGTGAAGTAATAGCTTCGGTAATGAAAATGGCAGGGTACGAACCTTGTGAAAGCCTCGACGAGGCCGATGCCATATTGCTCAACACCTGCTCTATACGTGACAATGCCGAACAGAAGATACTGCATCGCCTGGATGCCCTGAACGCCCTGCGCAAGAAGGGACGACGCCTCATCGTAGGTGTAGTAGGCTGTATGGCCGAGCGTGTGAAGGAAAACCTCATAGAGAACTATGGCGTAGACCTTGTGGCTGGCCCCGACGCATACCTCTCATTGCCCGACCTCATTGCTCAGGTAGAGGCCGGAGAGAAAGCGATGAACGTAGAACTATCGACCACAGAAACCTATCGGGAAATCATCCCATCGCGTATCTGTACGGGGCATATCTCGGGCTTCGTATCTATCATGCGCGGATGCAACAATTTCTGCCATTACTGCATCGTGCCCTATACTCGAGGCCGCGAGCGCAGCCGCGATGTAGAGAGTATCCTCAACGAAGTGAACGACTTGGCCGAAAAGGGCTACAAGGAGGTCACTCTATTGGGCCAGAACGTCAACTCATATCGCTTCGAGCGCAATGGAGAGGTCATCACATTCCCTACCCTACTGCGTATGGTAGCAGCCGCAGCGCCACAGATGCGCGTACGCTTTACCACCTCGCACCCTAAAGATATGAGCGACGAGACCCTACAGGCCATTGCCGAGGTACCCAATATCTGCAAGCACATACACCTGCCTGTACAGAGTGGCAGTACACGTATCCTTGGGCTGATGAACCGCAAGTATACTAGAGAATGGTATCTGGAGCGTGTGGAGGCCATACGCCGCATCATCCCCGATTGCGGACTCAGCACCGATATCTTCTCCGGATTCCATTCAGAGACCGAAGAGGACCATCAAGAGTCGCTCTCATTGATGCGCTTGTGTGGATATGACTCTGCCTTCATGTTCAAGTACAGCGAGCGTCCCGGCACCTACGCCAGTCGCCATCTCCCCGACGATGTGCCCGAAGAGGTAAAGATACGCCGCCTCAATGAGATTATTGCCTTACAGAACGAGCTCTCTGCCGAGAGCAATCGCCGCTGCATAGGCCACACTTATGAGGTGTTGGTAGAGGGATACTCGAAACGTTCACGCGAACAGCTATGTGGCCGTACCGAGCAGAACAAGACCGTTGTATTCGACAAGCACAACTATCGCATCGGCGACCGTGTTATGGTAGAGATTACCGATGCCAGCTCTGCAACGCTCATCGGTCACCCTGTAGAGATCTAACGACAACTGTTGGAATAAGTTTGCTCACCAACATAAAAACCGCCTTTTCATCGGACTTTTCCGTGAAAAGGCGGTTTCTGTTTTGTTTGCACGGAACGAAAGGGAATAGGGGTGGTTTCTCCCTTGCCACGCTTTTGCCACGCTTTTGTCACACCTGTTTTCTTGGTGCGTAGCGATGAAAACAGTACATTTGCACAGAGTAACTACAAAAACATGTTGGCGATAATCTTAAAAACAGATTTTTATATATGAAGCGTATCTTGTATATCGTGTTGTCGATGACCTTAGTTGGTCTTGCGGCCTGCAGCAAGAAGGATAAGGAGGAGGTGCAAGCCCCCAAGAAGGTGTATATCGAGTTCACTGCCTATCAGGAGCTGGAACTCGCCTATCGTGCACACGGCAGGTTTAATAAGGACAAGAAGGACAAGCGGAGCCTGTCTGAAGCCGAATACCACTTTGCCAATGTGGTGGTGCGCGATGATTCCACCGATTCCCTACGCGTAAAGGCACTTTATATGTTGCATAATATTGAGTCGTACGGTGCTTACGGACGTACCAACTATGCCAAGGCGCTGATGTATATCAACCGCTGCATCGAGTATGCCAAGGCTGGCGTAGGCAATGACATCAACTTGGCACAATACTATGCCCACAAGGGCGACGACCTGTGGCACTACGGCGAGATTGACTCGGCCATCCACTATTGCCACAAGGCAATGAGCTTCCCCGTGCGACAGAACTGGACGGACTATATCGTGGCTTACGTGCTGAAGCACATCTATCATAACCGACAAATCCCCGACTCGGCAGCCTATTACCAACAGCGCTTTGAGGAGGCAGCTGTCATCCCCTTGGGACAGATTCGTGGCCTCGACGTTCATTCTCCTCAGTCGGCCTCGGCCTTCAAGGCCGAGATGGAGCGCACCATCGCCCAGTCCAAGAAATCTAAGGACTGCGCATGCCCGGGAGTAAAGACGCCTGCTACCACTCAGCAAGCCACAACAAAAGAGGTCCCATCAGGCCTATCGCCTTTTGCAATCAGAATAATCGTGCTGCTTATCATCGCCATGCTCTTCACCGCGTGGTATATATATAGGAATAAGAAGAGGCCGCCGAGGGTATACGAATATGGGGACACTCCACAGCAGGAGACCGAGGAACCTCAGCCCCAACTCACCGAAGAGGAGCGTGGCGAAACCTTTGCCTTGCCCGAGTCACTGATACTGCGCCGCAGCCTTGCCGATGGTCGCCGTGCCTTCGAACACACCACCAGCTACGACGACCTCAACACGATGCAGATAAAGGAGAAGGAGCTCTACGATATGGCCTTCGAGGCCACACGCGACGTGGAGAGTTCGCTGTTCGCCGCATTCAAGGAGGCTTGTGCCACGCTCATCGAGAACGCCGAACTCAACGACCAAGAGCTCATCTGCTGCTTCTGCACCTACCTTGGCTATAGCAACAATGTCATTGCCTATATCGGACACACCACTCCCGGCACCATCCGCAAGCGCAAAGACCGCATCAAGAAGAAACTCCCCACCGACTTCTGCGATGTGATATTCGGCGGTAAGGGATAGGTGCATGGTTCAGGGTGAGACCACCTGACCATTGGACGTGGCCCTCATCTACAACTAATAATAATGGTTAAAGTTGGGCATCTCGTTTCACTTTTTGTAACGTTAAGTTGTACGAACGGGATTTATTGCTTTCCTTTGCTTGTCGTTACAAGAAGGATTAATAATCAAACCACAATGAAGCCAACCAAACTACTTCTCGCCCTTGCCGTGGCGGCGCTGCTGGGGGCATGTACACCGAGGAAGCAGCAACCGGAAGATTGTCTCAAGCATGCGTTAGAAACGGTTGAACGTATCAAGGTGGCAGGATACGAAATAGAGGAGAAGGTGAAGGCACCTTATGAGAAGGACTGGAGCAGCATCCGACACAACAGGTTTGTAGAACAAGATAATCCACAAGATACGACTATCGGAGCATCAGCCCTACGCTACGGTGAGGATGGCTGGATATTCAGTGTATACGACGGTATAAATATCGCCTCTTTCAATCACGACGAGAAGCGGATAGTTGTAGAGGACTTCCTGGATGCAAAGAGTCAGGCACTCCCGTTCCGCATGTATCATCCCCCCTTCTTCAGCTATGTAAAGAGCCTCATCCGTTATATGCTGACTACCACAGACAGTATCAACCTTGACGTGGAGGAAACGGATGAAGACTTTATCTATAAGCTCTCCATCTACGAAGACAGGCAGGTGGAGTTCTTCGGACGTGCCTACAAGATGCCAGAGAATCCTTTTGCCCTCAGCGAGGAGGATGCTTACTCCTACTACACGCTATGGATTCGCAAGGGAGATGCTATGCCTTATAGATATTTGAGGGAGATGAGCCATAACGTGCAGGATGTCACTTGCCATCATGCAGAATGGAGTGAGGAGGTTACGACCTCTCCCATCGTTGCAACAGACCTCATACTTCTGCATGGGAGCTACAAGGTACATTATGTCGGCAGGAGGGATATGGACAAAGAGGCCCGGCAGCACGAACAGCTTATAGGCAAGGCCGCTCCCGAGTGGACATTGAAAGATATGAACGGGAAGTCGGTGGCGCTAAGTTCCTTGCGTGGCAAACCTACGATTATCAACCTGACGGGCCTTGGCTGTGGTCCTTGCGCACAGGCCTACCCCGAACTGGTAGAGCTGAGCAAACGCTATAACATAGTATCTATCGAATCATGGGGAAAAAGTGCACAGAGCCTGCGCGACTATGCTGCCCATCACAAGATAAGCTACCCGATGCTGCTTGGCGAAGATGCTGTGCTGAACGCTTATGTCGGTACTAATCGCGGAGTACCCGTATTCTTCTACCTTGACGAAAACCATATTGTACGCAAAGTAGATAGAGGGTATGCTAAAGGGATGATTAGCCGAAGTACAGAAGAATTGGGATGGGAATAAAACAATAATTCCTTGAAATTGCCTTTGGCCCCTGCGGGCGGCGAACTCGTTTCGTGGCCAATTACATGGCAATTCATGCCTTTATTTTCTTAGACACGAATTCTCGTGAATTGCCCATAAATTAGCCATAAATAAAATCGTGTAACAACATACAATAACCAATACAATGAAACCAACCAAACTACTTCTCGCCCTTGCCGTGGCGGTGCTTTGTTCATCGTGTTCAACTCAACACAAAACATTAAAGATTACCAATGGCATGTTCTTCTACGAGAAGCCTGAGCAGGTACCCCCTGGAACCGTTGTGGAAATGGCGATGTTGGAAGATTCCGTTTGGGGCAAAATCACCATACTTGATTACCCGCAATTGTCAGAAGCCGCAAAGAAATATGCTATCCCGACAAGAAAGATAAAGAATGGGGAAGATATATTGAAAAGGGCTGCCAATGCCCGTAGGTTTCATACTACCATCTTGGCTCCAACGATGAATGTCAGTGTCGGAGATACGTTTCCGCGCTTTACTCTTCGCGACATGAATGGCCGTGAGTGGAGCAACAAGGACTTGATGGGCAGGAAGGCGGTCATCAACTTCTGGTTTACTGGGTGCGGCCCTTGCATAAAGGAAATGCCAGAGCTGGGCCGTTGGGTAAGAAAGCACCGTGATGTGACGTTCCTGGCTGTGACATTCGAAAGTGCCGAGAAAATCAAACAGGTTGTCAAGGACAACAAGTTCCGTTTTCATCAGTTGGTCAACGATGAAGAACTCATAGGACAAGTGGGTGTAAGCAGCTATCCTTTTACTGTGGCGCTTGATGAGGAAGGCAGAATCATCCTCATAGAGGTGGGCACATCTCCAGTTCAAAGAGAGAATATATTGAAAGCGATAAAGTGATAAAAACCCTCCTTATTCCGTGCAAACGATTTTTATTTTTGGCCTGGCAAGGTGCAGAAACAATTGACAATTCACAATTGACAATTGACAATTATTTCGATGAAATCGGTGTTTTTTGAGTTCCGAACGCATAAATGAGGCTTCCTGCAGGTGAAAAAAGTTTATTTTTGGGGTGGCAGTGGCGTAGTGTAGCGAGAGCAGAGTCAACTGAATTTGAGTTCTGCCAAGCAAACCAACTTAATGTATAGCTTTATATTGGCAGAGGACTGTAACGATAGCTCGGACTATTTTCATAAGCGAAAAACCCCATGAAAAAGTTTTGTCAAGATTTTTCATAGGCTTGACAAAAAATTATCACAGCAGTGATAAAAAATTGTCAGCGGTGTGATAAAAAATTATCATAGGCTTGACAAAAGTTTGTCAAGCCTATGATAAATCAATTTGGGCAGTTCCAAACTCCAGTTTGCAAGGCTCCAAATTCCAGTTTGGACAAAGAAAAACTATAATTTGGACAAAGGGAAATTGGCTAATTTCTTATGTTGTTTGCGTTTCTTCATCGCCTTCATTGCTGCCATGCAACATTGCCATTGACTTAAGCCCCTATGGGCGTCGACCTAACGGTTGCCACCCCAAAAATAAACTTTTGTCACCTGAGGAGGATGCAAAATCACCGATTCCATCGGTGTTATTCTTTCACAAAGGAGGTGAAGTCTGACCAGTCTTCTACACGGAAGCGCGTATGTCACGAACAGATTCTCTAAACCAAGCCACCTGCTTCAAGGCCGTAATAGCACGGAAGAGATACGACATGTCGTTGTGCTGGGTGAGGTATACGCTACCTTGCGTATTATAGAAATCGTATTTGCGCATCAGCGTCTTGATTTCATAATAAGCATTATTGTATGGTTCCCCGTAGTTGCTACGGAGATCACCGACATTCATATCAAAGGCTATGGCAAACATTCTATCAAGCCATTTGGAAATATTTCACCTGACCAAAGAATATACGTCCCAATTGGTCTTTGATTGAGATCACCAATCCTGTAAAGGGATTGTGCTCTACGTCGATGACCTGCCCCTCAACCCAATTGTCCAGACCTGTGAGCTGAGGATTGGCTTTCATTCTATCTCCTACTTTCGGTTCCATATTCGTTCCTCTATTATTTCATCGCAAAGATACTCATTTGATTTTTTATCTAACAAGCATTATCGACAAAAAGTTATAATGATTACACTATCAAATAAGTCAGAATCCTCCGTGTCACGCAAATGTCACGCTCGTGCCACGCTTTTGCCACGTTTTTTCGTTGGTGTGGCTATGGATTATGCGTTTCTTTGCCATGTGAAAAGCAAACGTATAACCTAATAAAAACACAGTAATGAAACAGAACAGATTATTTGTGGCGCTATGCACAATGATGCTGACGACCGGGGTGATGGCACAGCAGAGAGAAAAAGTAAATGCCAATGGATGGACCATAGATGCCAAGAGTCGAAATCCCCTCACAAAGGTAGACGTAACGATTATGACGACCGACAGTACGATAGTCACCACATACCCTTCGTGGGATTTAGAAGGGTATGAGGGGCGGTTTTCATTTAACCTCGAATGGGGGAAGTCCTATATATTTCAATTTACTAAAGAGGGGTATGATACTGTGTACGTGAATCAGACCTATCCTGCAAAGTCAATGCTGATGATGTCGGGTATTGGCAACTTGGGCAAGGTGGCATTGAAAAAGACACCGGTGAGCGATAACTTACCTATACAAATAAAGAATGAGGAGGGTGAACCATGAAACGAATAGTAGCAGTATGGGTATTGTTGGCAACTTGCCTTGGCGCAATGGCGCAATCAAAGCAATATGCCGAAGGGTATGATGGCGAGGCAATGCATGTGGAAGCCAAGATAATAGACAAGATCATACGAAAGCCATTACCAGTAAATGTTACAGCAATGCAGCGCGACAGTACGATCATAGCCCAAAGTGCTTTGGGTGCAGACGGTGCTTTTTCCTCTACGTTTCCAAAGGACTCTGTCATTGTAGTCTGTTTCAGCATGGTAGGCTATGAATCATATTGGCTGGAACTGGATTATCGCAATAGTAAAGCCGTGAACAAGAATTTAGGAAACATCGAGATGGTGGAAAAGCCCATAGAACTGGATGAGGTGACGGTAAAAGCCTCAAAGATAAAAATGGTGTACCGAGGCGATACGATTGTATATAATGCCGATGCGTTCCGCCTTACTGAGGGGTCGATGCTTGATGCGCTTATTGAGCAGCTACCGGGTGTAGAGCTGAAAGGAAGCCAGATACTGGTCAATGGGCGCTACGTGGAGAGCCTATTGGTTAATGGGAAGGACTTTTTCCGTGGCGACCCCAGCGTGGCGTTGGGTAATCTATCCGCTTATATGGTAAAGGACATCAAAGTGTATGAGAAGGAGGCCGATGATGCACATATTGTCGGGACAATGGTAAATAAATCGTTCGTGATGGATGTGCGTCTGAAGAAGGAGTATTCCGCAGGATTGATAAGCAACGCAGAGATAGCCTACGGACTGGCCAACCGCTATACGGGGCGTCTCTTCGGATTGCTCTTTACCGACCAGATGCGATTGGCCATGTTCGGTAATGTGAACAACACCAGCGACACACGGCAGCCCGGGACAAATGGTGACTGGAACCCCTCGTGGCAAGCATCGGGAGTGACGAATATGCAACTCGGTGGTATCGAGTTCCTTTGGGACAATAAAGAGAAGAGCCTGGGCGTAGAGAACTCTCTGAAAGTGTTCCGTGAAGACGAACACACCGAGACTGTGACATCGGCGACCAACTTCTTCAACGATGGTGACACCTATACACGCAGTCACAATAAAACACACGACGACCAACTGCACATTATGTGGAGAAACCGTTTGCACGGAAAGGGTAAGTACTACTTTTTCGACTTCCGCCCCGAACTGGAGTATTTCCATAATGATATCACTGGCACAAACCGTGGTGCACGTTTCACTGCTAAACCCTCTGAGAATTACCGAGGCGCATCGCTCGACAGCATTTACATGCCAGGCTATGTCAACCCAGCAATGCTATATAGCGCTGTTACAGATAACCTAAGCATACGCGAACAGCTCAATGTGAAAGGCTATCTATATGGTTCATTTACGTTTGAGAATACGCGTGATTACATCACTATGATAATCAATGCCAATCGCTACCAATATGACAATAGAAACTATCAGCACTACACGCTTCGCTATGGTGAGGCAGGTAACGGTATGGACGACAAGCGCAATATGTATGGCGATAATCAACGATGGGAAAAGAACCTCTCGGCGCAGTTTGACTACAATCATGCGCTGGACTTCAACAAAACTTTCCTATTCCGTCCCAAGTACACCTATTCTTATAATGCGACCAACGGGTATAACCACGTATACCGCCTTGAGCGATTCGAGGAATGGAGCCCTGAAGATAAGGAGTTGGGGATGCTCCCCTCTACACGCGATTCGTTAAGTCAAGCAATGGATGTAATCAATAGCAATAACTCGGTACTCCGTACCCATAAACATGTGCCAAGCCTTGAACTGGAACGTAGGATTTACAGTGATGCCGGCTACCAGTACTATTTGTTACGTCTACCTCTGAATATAATGTCGGAAAGCAATCACATACATCGTGGCGACATTGACACCACTGTGAACCGTCTCTCAGCAAGGCTTGAGGGTAGTGCTCAGTATAACATAACTCAATACCAACAGGGCGACTCTTTGCCACGTCGTGAATACCAATGGACCTACAACTTCTCCAACTCGGCACCTTCGCTCTCGCACAACATCCCTTACGTGAACGATGCCAATCCGCTGTCGATATACATCAACCGCAACGACGGACTGAGGAGTACCCATAGACATAACGCTTCATTCGCATATAAACGCTATCATAGTGTCAGGCAACGCAACTTTAATACAGGTGTCAACGCCTCGCTTGTGCGCAATGCCATCGCCCGCTACCGCACCTACGACAAGGCCACGGGTGTTACCACCTCATGGCCTACCAACATCAACGGCAACTGGCAGGCAAGTGCTTATTATAAGATGAGTAGCGCACTGGACGAAGCGGCTACGATGACCTTCTTGCATGGAACCACGGCAGGGTATGTCAACAGCGTGGACTACATCAGCGTCATCGGCTCCACGGCCGACCCCAAGAGTGTGGTGCGCAACGTGAACCTTCGTGAAAGCCTCGGCTTCGAGAGCAAGTGGGAGCAGTCGACCGTCTACCTCAAGGCCAATGCCACCTACCGCTACGCCACGGGCAACCGTGAGGACTTCACCACCATCCATGCCATCGACTACGACTATGGCCTGACGTTGAAGAGCGAGCTGCCGTGGGGGGTGAACCTCAGCACCGACCTCACCATGTATAGCCGCCGTGGCTATGCCGATGAGTCGATGAACACCGATGATCTGGTGTGGAACGCTCGCCTATCGAAGAGCATCCTGAAGGGCAACCTCACCTTCATAGCCGACGGCTTCGACCTGCTGGGCCAGCTCTCCAACATCCGCTACTCGGTGAACGCGCAGGGCATACAGGAGACATGGCACAACGTGGTGCCGCGCTACGCCATGCTGCACGTGGTGTACCGATTCAATAAGCAACCGAAGAAGAAATAGACAATCGTAAATAAGAAAGTTTTTTGAAGAACATTTAAGAAGGAAGGATAGAGGCGGCCGTGAGGGTCGCCTCCTACTTTATATACATAAAGAGGAGAAGTTAGGTGGTGATGTGGTGACTTCGTCACACTCCTCGGGGAACCTAAGGTTCCTTCGTCGTCAATAGTGAAGCCCTCGACTCGTTCGAGAACCGACGCTCATTCGCGTCGGCGGGATAGAAAATAAATATTTATTTTGTTCTCCTCTCGCCTTACACTAACCTGATTTTCTCAAAGAAAAAGAAGTTAGGCGGCGCCTTAGGAAATTGCAAATAATTTTGCATTTCCGTTCGGCTTGCACTAACTTTGCTGCCCAAATGAAGATAGACCATATAGAATTAGGTAAGTATCCGGTGCTATTGGCACCGATGGAAGATGTCACCGACCTTGGCTTCAGGCTGATGTGCAAGGAGTTTGGCGCCGACCTTGTATATACGGAGTTCGTGTCGAGCGATGCGCTCATACGCCAGGTGAACAAGTCGATGCAGAAACTCACCATCAGCGACGAGGAGCGCCCCGTGGCCATACAGATCTATGGACGCGACGTGGACTCGATGACCGAGGCGGCACGCATCGTGGAGACGGTGAAGCCCGACATCATAGACCTCAACTTCGGCTGCCCCGTGAAGCGCGTGGCTGGTAAGGGAGCGGGAGCGGGCATGCTACAGAATGTGCCGCTGATGCTCGACATCGTGCGCTCGGTAGTGAAGGCCGTGAACACGCCCGTCACCGTGAAGACCCGCCTCGGGTGGGACGAGAGCTCGAAAATCATCGTCGACCTGGCCGAGCAGCTACAGGACTGCGGCATCAAGGCACTCACCATCCATGGCCGCACCCGTGCACAGATGTATACCGGCGAGGCCGACTGGACACTCATCGGCGAGGTGAAGAACAATCCGCGCATGCATATCCCCATCATCGGCAATGGCGACATCACCACTCCTGAGAGGGCCAAGGAGTGCTTCGACCGCTACGGCGTGGATGCCGTGATGATAGGCCGCGCCAGCTTTGGCAGGCCATGGATATTCCGCGAGGTGAAACACTATTTAGAGACGGGCGAGCACCTGTCCCCGCTCACCTTTGACGAGCGTATGGATATACTGCGCGAACAGGTGATGCGTAGCGTGGCACGGCTCGACGAACGACGCGGCATACTGCACATACGGCGCCACCTGGCGGCCACACCGCTCTTCAAGTGTCTGCCCGACTTCAAGCAATTGCGCATCGCCATGCTGAGGGCCGAGACCGTGGAGGAGCTGTTTGAGATATTTGAGCAGATAAAGAAGCAATACGGTTAATGAATGATAATAGCGAAGAAGTAACTTCCTTTGCTGTAAAATGTTGGAGTAAACTTCGTAGTTCGATCGTTTGTTATTATCTTTGCACCGTGAAACATAAAGACAAGCAATACTTATGAAAAAGCATTATCTACTAATGGCACTCTGTGCAGGCATATTGTTCGCCTCATGCAGTTCGGAGAACGAATCAAACAATATCTCCAAAGATAACACGAGCGAGAATGTACAGAGTATCACACGCACATTCGCAGAACCTGATACTGAGGCCGTGGACTTGAGCGCCATGAGCTCGACCAACAAACGACTGCGCGACCTGCTTAACAAGGCTGGCTCCGGTATCATACAATCGTTGGGGGCCTTGATGAACATCACAGACGAACAGTATAAAGAGATTGCCGATTTCACCACTGAATTGACAAAGAATGATGCTACGCAGACAGCGAAATACAAGACGATTTTCAATTGGATAGTCAAGAACATCAAGTATGAATACAATGATAACGACCCATATCCCGTATTCAAGAATCGGAAAGCTATCTGTCAGGGCTATTCAAACCTCCTCACGGTAATGTGTTATTCGCAGGGAATACCGACCATGGTAGTCAACGGGTTCCTTATCGACCAGTATTATGGTGAGATGGGGCACGCTTGGGCATACACTTGCCCTGATAGTGTATGGACAGTAAGTGACCCCACAAACAATGGCACTTTCACCATGAAGTCGTATGGCAAGTATGGGCACCTCTCACCCATGACGGCCGATGTGAATATCTTCAGGGATGAGGTAGCCGTATACAACTATGCAGATTTTCTACTTAACATCAAGGAAATACATTCAAATAGCAATCCTCTCACTGTGCCCTATAGTACCAACGGATTTGTAGTGAACTCATTCAACCCCACTGTGGAACTGCCAGAAGAAATAACAGAAATCTATATCGGGCAGAATATTATCACTTTGGGTAATTCAGACGAGAACAATGTAGGCCTTGTCAATAAAGGACAGTGTCTGCAAGCTGCCTACGTAGATGAAAACAACAAAACCTTGATGGACCATAAGGGCATCGTATATAAACGTAATGGTGGAAGTCCGCTGCTCTACTATATCCCTGGTGCCATGACATTTGTTGAACTGCTCCCTATGGAGGTCGTAGAAAAGGGCTTGATTTGCAATCATATGAATGTAGAGGAGATATATTTCCCCGAGGGCACCAAGCGTATCGAGAGTTTTGCCATCGAGAAGTGTCCGAAGCTGAAGCGTATCTACATCCCTGTGGATGCCGAGATTGCTAAAGATGCTCTATACCAAATCAGCCAGCCAGTGGACATAGTACGCGGTGCACCCAGCGGCATCACCAACATCACGATGGACTAAAAGAGTGCTGGTGCGATAGAAAAGATGCGGTAAAGAACCCCCGAAAAGAGGGTTTCTTGCCGCATTTCTTTTATAATGAGATTTTTTTGAGTAATTTCGCACTCAAAATAATAATATAAGATAAGATATGGCTTTACAATGTGGTATAGTGGGACTTCCCAACGTGGGCAAGTCGACCCTTTTCAATTGCTTGTCAAATGCTAAGGCACAGGCGGCAAACTTCCCCTTCTGTACAATCGAGCCCAATGTGGGCGTCATCACGGTGCCCGACGACCGACTCACCAAGTTGGCCGAACTGGTACATCCGGGACGTATTGTCCCCACCACTGTGGAGATTGTGGATATCGCCGGTCTTGTGAAAGGTGCGAGCAAAGGTGAGGGACTGGGTAACAAGTTCTTGGCCAATATCCGTGAGACTGATGCCATCATCCATGTGCTCCGCTGCTTCGATGATGATAATGTGACTCACGTAGATGGTTCCGTAGACCCCGTACGCGATAAGGAAATTATCGATGCTGAACTGCAGATCAAGGACCTTGAGACCATTGAACAGCGCATACAGAAGGTGCAGAAGCAGGCCACCACAGGTGGCGACAAGCAGGCCAAACTGCAATACGAGGTGCTGTGCAAGTACCGCGACGCATTGGTGCAGGGAAAGTCGGCTCGTAGTGTTTCCTTTGATACTAAGGACGAGCAGAAGGCAGCCAAGGAACTCTTCCTTCTGACATCGAAGCCAGTGCTGTATGTTTGCAACGTTGACGAGGGCAGTGCCATCAACGGCAACAAATATGTGGAGCAGGTACGCGAGTCCATCAAGGAGGAAAATGCCGAGCTACTCATCGTAGCAGCCAAGACCGAGGCCGATATTGCTGAACTGGACACTTACGAAGACCGTCAGATGTTCCTCGCCGAGGTAGGGCTCGAGGAGTCGGGTGTGGCTCGCCTCATCAAGGCAGCTTATGCGCTGCTCGACCTTGAGACCTTCATCACCGCCGGTGAGATGGAGGTGAAGGCATGGACCTACCGCAAGGGTTGGAAGGCTCCGCAGTGTGCCGGTGTCATCCACACCGACTTCGAGAAGGGCTTCATCCGTGCCGAGGTCATCAAGTACGATGACTACATCAAATATGGCTCCGAGGCTGCTGTGCGCGAGGCAGGAAAACTCTCTGTGGAAGGCAAGGAGTATATCGTGCAGGATGGCGACATCATGCACTTCAGATTTAACGTGTAAAAGACATGATTACTTGGAATCCCCCCCTTGGCATTGGCCCGATACGTTTCTATGCCCTCTTTTGGATGATAGGACTTGCGGGTGCCTACTTCGTAGTGCAGAAACTCTACAAGGATCAGAAGATTAAGGAAGAGCAGTTCGAACCCTTGTTCTTCTACTGCTTCTTCGGCATCCTCATCGGTTCGCGCTTGGGTCACTGCCTGTTCTATGAGCCGGCCTATTATCTGTCCAGTTTTCCCCATTTTATCGAGATGCTCCTGCCTATCCGCTTCACAGGTTCGGGAGTACGCCTTATCGGCTATCAGGGATTGGCAAGCCACGGCGGCACCTTGGGATTGATGATTGCCCTATGGCTCTATGTGCGCAAGTACAAGGTGCCCTTGTGGACAGTGCTCGACAATATTGCCATTGCCACACCAGTGACTGCCTGCTGTATCCGCTTGGGCAATCTGATGAACTCCGAGATTATTGGCCGTCCTACAGGGGGGGACTTCGGATTCATCTTCACACAGGTCGACATGCTACCGCGCCATCCGGCACAGCTCTATGAGGCTATCGCCTACGCGTTGTTCGGGCTCATCAGCTGGTACATTTACAAGCGTACGCCTCGCAAGGTAGGCACAGGATTCTTCTTTGGCTACTGTCTCACCACCATCTTCACTTTCCGCTTCTTTGTGGAATTTTTCAAGGAGGTGCAGAGTGACTTCGAGGTTGGTATGCCGCTCGATATGGGTCAGCTCCTAAGCATTCCCTTCGTCGTGCTCGGCGTATGGTGCATGCTACATAGCCGTAAGATTTCAAATAAATAATTCGGAGTAAGATTGTATTCTATTCCACTGATTGCATAATAAACCTTTTGAGCTACCAGGATCATATAGGGAGACATTATGTTTATTTTTTATAATCTTTCTAGATTTGAAAATGATGTACAATCGACTGCACAAATATTGGTTGACTGCTGCCCGACTTGTATGGACGGTTGTGCTGGTGATGGTGGCCGCGCTGATGGTAGCTGCACATGAGGTGAAGCATATACGTGGGCAGGACGGTCTCATGGGCGACAATGTACAGGAGGTGTATACCGACAGTCGTGGGTTGACATGGGTGGGAACCAATGAGGGTGTGTGTTGCTACAATGGGGTTGATGTTGTGTACTTTGAGTCTGCCGAGAAGGGGGCACAGCGTTCGGTAGCTCATATTTTGGAGATGCCTGACGGAGCCATCATGTTAGGTACGAGGGGAGGTTTGTGTCGTATCGATTTGCAACAGCAATGCTATAGGGTGGTAGCAGAGGACTTGGGAATCGTCAATGCTCTGTGTCTGGTGCATGATACGTTGGTTATAGGCTGTCGAAGCGGTCTCTGGGTGTACCACAACGACGACTATATAGAGAGTATTCCGTTGGAAGGTACTGTAGTGTCGCGCGAAAACGCCATTAATGCTATGGTTGCCGATGGAGCCAATGGAGTGTGGATATGTACTAATCAGCGGCTCATTCACGTGATATTTCCTGAGCGTAAGATAAAAAAATATGATATAGACCCAGAACTACTCAACGGTAACATACGCACACTGTGTCGCATAGGAGATATGTTATTTATAGGTCCTCATACGGGGGCTCTTTTCTCCTTTGATTGCGCGACTGAGATCTTTGCACCTTGCTCAAACTTTGCCCTAGAGAATATTGTGAGTCTAAATACCGACGGTACTTCGCTTTATGTGGGCACCAATGGAAATGGTGCCTATCGGGTAGATATCGGGAAAGACAGTATCGCTGAACACTGGCATACGGGAATAGAGGAGCATGCATTGCCCAATAATATGGTGAACCATTTCTCCCACGACCAATACCTGGGTATCAGTTGGTGGGGCCTCTATCCGAGTGGGCTGATGCACGAGTTGCACGAACGTACTTTGTTTGATACCTATCGTTATGGTACATTTGATTCGGGTAGATATCTTATACGTTGTTTTTGCATTCGTGGTAGCGAGCGTCTCATAGGTACTTCTGAAGGAATATGGTATATTGATGAGGAACGAGGCGAGGTGAAATTTTTTGATCGAGAGCTCTTTGGAGACAACAACATTAACGATATCATCTTCTTCGGTGGAAAGTACCTTATAGCCACCAAGGGAATCATACTTTACGATCCGCATTCAGGTGTATTAACACCACTCTCAGAGGATGAGGTAGTGAGTCATGGTATATTCAACAACTTCTGCACTATCAAAGATGGTAGTGTACTGATGGCTAGCAGCGACCTAGGATTGGTACTGATAGATTCAGAGTTGCTAGTGAAACAAATATTTACACCCTTCAATTCAAGGTTGCCAGAATTGTATCCCGTGGACATTTTTTCGGACGGATTTGGAAAGACATGGATAGGAACCACATCGCAGTTGTGCATGTTTAATGAGCATACGGGGCAGATACAAGCTGATAACTTTCCCGTGCCTTTCTTTGACAAGGCTCTTTCGCTACGCTTTACTCAAGCTGCTGATGGCGACGTGATAGCCTACACTGAAAAGGATATTTACAAGTGCAAGGCTGATCTCAGCAGCTACAGGCATTACGATATGGCAGAGATGTCGGGTACTATAGTAACGGCGGTAATACCTCATGATGAGGGGTATTGGATAGGTACTAATATGGGATTGTTGCTGTGTGATGTGGGGTTTATCCCAATAGCTCGTTTCGATAAGAGCGATGGTATGCACCATATCAAAGTGACAGGTAAGGGGTATGTCCATGAAACTGATGGGACGTTGTGGATAGCTTTGGAAAGGGGTATAGCGCGACTTACTCCTGAGCGGAAAGCAGTACTCCATCACCCCAAGAAAGGTCGGGTAGCTATACGTCAGGTAAGGATTGGCGGGCATGAATTGGATGAAACAATACCGATAGCTTTGGCACGGGATAACGGTATTATGCGCATCAAATGGAACTTTGGGGTTGAACCTCTGACTATAGAACCCTTGATGCTTGATTATACTGAGCAACGAGGACGACATTACGAGTGGAGCATCGATGGGAATGGGTACCAAAGTACAAAAGGTAAGACTGCATTTAAGATTACTACATTAAAGCCAGGCCAACATACTTTGCGTATTCGCTTGTTAGGACATGAGGAAACAGCTGCAGAGTATAGGTTGGTGGTACTCCCTTCAGAGATTTTTTGGCTTGAAATGGCGCTATTCGTGGCACTTATCTGTATTGGGATGATATTGTATAAGTACTGGCATCGCAAAGAGCAGCTGAGAAGATTACTGTGGCAAAAACACCAATTGGAACTGCGTATTGCAGCTGAGCAAGCCGTAAAGGTACACAAACAAGAAGAATATCGGCGAATCATAGCAAAGGAGGAGGAACGTCGCCTGGCTCTTCAAGAACGCACTCAACGTAGCAGTGAACTGTACCGGGCACTAGAACTGCAGATACGTGCCTACTTGACCGAGACAAAGGCTTACGGCAATCCGTCGCTTAAGGTGGCTGATGTAGCAATAGCAGTAGGAACATCAACGACTAATGTTTCAGAGATGTGTAGTAGGTATTTGAAAATATCTTTCTTCTCGCTTATTAATAGCTATCGGATTGAGGAATTCAAGCGTATTGTACGTGACGAACAGTATGCTAACTATACGATTACTGCACTGGCTGAAATGTGTGGTTTTAAGAAATCCTCTTTTTTCAATGTCTTTAAGGAATATGAGGGATGTACTCCAGCTGTATGGCTCAAAAGAGAGGGAATAAAAAGAACATGATGAAATGCTTTTCATACGATAGGGCTATGTGATAATTCTTCGATGAAATGGCCCTTTTTGAAAGCAAAAGAGGGAGCACACGCTCCCTCTTTTGCTTTCAAAATTACTAGCTCTAAATCAAGGCAAACGAGAGGTTGCCGCGGCAACAGAGCTTACCATCGACCTTGGCCTCTGCCTTGGCAAAGACAATAGCTTGACGACGATCTGTGATAGCGGAGCGGATGACAATGGTGTCGCCCGGACGTACCTGATGCTTGAAGCGCACATTGTCTATACCTGTGTATAGAGGACGCTTGCTCTTAATTTCATCGCCAAGGAGCAATGCACACGACTGGGCCATCATCTCGCAGAGGATGACACCTGGCACCACGGGGTAGTCAGGGAAGTGGCCCTGAATGAAAAATTCGTCGCCACGCACCTTATAAGTTGCCACAGCATAGTGTCGTTCAGTGCCGTCGGCAGCTGTCTCGGTCTCTACCACAATGGAGTCGACAAGCAACATCGGCTCGCGATGAGGAAGATAGGTCTTAATTTCTTCTCTGTCCATATTGTTTTAGCAAACTCAAATCATCTTCTTCAATACCACACAGGCATTGTGACCTCCAAAGCCTAGAGAGTTGGATGCAGCCATGGTCACATCGGCCTCAACAGCCTTGTTGGGCACGTAGTTGAGGTCGCACTCGGGGTCGGGCTCCTTGTAATTGATGGTAGGAGGCACGATGCCATGCTTCACGGCCAGGGCGGTAGCAATGAGTTCTATACCACCAGCAGCACCGAGCATGTGACCTGTCATCGACTTGGTGGAGCTGATAAGTGCCTTGCGGGCATCCTCTTCGCCAAGGGCAAGCTTGATGGCGTAGGTCTCGGTTTTGTCGTTGAGCGGAGTGCTGGTACCGTGTGCATTGATATAAAGGGTCTCGTCAGAGGTGTAGCCAGCCTCATCGAGTGCCATGCGGATAGCCTTCGAAGCTGGTATACCGTCGGGGCGCGGAGCAGTGTAGTGGTGGGCATCGCAGGTGTTGCCATAGCCAGCCACCTCGGCATAGATGGTAGCGCCACGCTTCACGGCATGCTCATACTCTTCAAATACCAGTATACCGGCACCTTCGGCCATGGTAAAGCCACTGCGACGGGCATCGAATGGTGTGCAGGCATCTTCCAAGGTCTCGGCATTGGTGAGCGCACGGCTATTGGCAAAGCCACCGATTGCCAGAGGGTGTACGGCAGCCTCGGAGCCACCGGTAATGATGGCATCGGCAAGACCATACTTGATGACACGGAATGCCTCACCGGCTGAGTGGGTACCTGTAGCACAGGCAGTCACGATGGGCAGACAGGGGCCTTGGGCATTATGACGGATAGCGATATTGCCCGAAGCAATATTGGCAATCATTGTAGGTACAAACAGGGGAGAGATGCGGCGTGCTCCTTCATTGAGTAGTTTTTCGGTCTCGCGCACGAAAGTGTTGATGCCGCCGATACCCGAGCCTACGTATACGCCGAAGCGATCGGGCTCGATATTCTCGCCGCTCACCAGACCACTGTCCTTCACTGCCTGATTGGCTGCAGCCATAGCATACTGGCAAAAGAGATCCATCTTGCGTACATCGGCACGCTCAAGGCCGTTGGCCATAGAATCGAAATCCTTCACTTGAGCTACAATGCGCACAGGGAGGTCCACATCGTCATATCCTTGGATAAAGTTCAAGCCACTCTTACCTTCTTTCAGACTGTTCCAAAAGTCGGCTACTGTGTTTCCCACAGGGCTGATGGTACCCAAGCCGGTAATTACAACTCTTCTTTCCATGTTATATCTTATTCTGTTTTTCTTAATACTTGTTAATAACGTTGCAAATATAGTTATTTATTCCATTCGATGATACACGCACCCGTGGTAAATCCTGCACCAAAAGCACTAAACGCGAGCAAATCGCCATTTTTTAACTTTCCTTCACGGTTCAACTCATCGAGCAGCATGGGAATACTTGCCGATGAAGTGTTGCCATACTTGTCCATATTGACAGGGAACTTTGCCGTATCCATATTGAACCGATGACGGATGAAATCATTGATTCGGAAGTTTGCCTGATGGAGCACGTAGTAGGTGATGTCATTCTTGTCCAACCCTGCATCGCTGAGCACAGCCAAGAGGTCGCGCAACGAGCAGGTGACAGCAGTCTTGAATACCTCTTGCCCTGCCATGTAGAGGGGAATATGCTCCTCTTCCTTGGTAATGAAGGGGGTGGGTTCGAGCTTGCGCTTGTAGTGCAACACATCAAGGTTGCTCTTCGACGACACTTTGATGGCTCGCAGCCCATCGCCAAGTGTCACTACCATAGCACCAGCACCATCGCCAAAGAGCACGCAGGTGCTGCGGTCATTCCAGTCGACCATGCGGGTGGGCTCCTCGGCTGCCATCACCAAGATATTAGTAGCGCGGCCTGACTGCAGCAGTGCCTCAGCAAAGTCAATGGCATAGATGAAGCCCGAGCAGGCTGCATTGAGGTCTACGCAAGGGCACGATGCACCTATCTTGCCTTCTACGATACTCGCTACAGATGGTGTGACATATTCGGACACTACATTAGAACAGATGATATAGTCAATATCCGCCGCTTTCATGCCCGCATCATCCAATGCTTTTTGGGCAGCCTCGGCAGCGAGATCCTCAAGATTCTCGTCAGTGATGATTTGCCGTGTGCAGATACCTGTTCGCTCACGGATCCACTCATCACTGGTGTCCATTATCTTCGACAGGTCGTCATTTGTCAAGGTGTGCTTAGGATGTGCACTACCGGTTCCAATTATTCTCATACGAAATGCTTAAAAAAATTCGGTGCAAAAGTACGCAATACACCCCACCCGCTCAACAAAAGGGGTGCGGATGTGGCAGGAGACGAGCTCTATAGGGACAAAATGCGTGAATTAAGGGGTAAAGGGGCGAAATCCATATAGGGGCGGAAATCCCCCTAAATTTGCATTTATTCATTCCTTTTTCGTACCTTTGCAGTAAGGCATGAAGATTATTGTACTCGCTGAGAATAATACTTGTTTATTCGCTCGTTTTTCGTATCTTTGTAAAATATTTGCAACAAATCCAACTAAAATGTGCAAACTATGGAACTAAATAAGAAAGCACCACGATACCTTCTTGAGAGCCGCACACTGACCGGTTCGGTCATATTCATCGTGCTCTTTTCTATCCTTTTTATGATTATATATGGCCCCTACTCCTCCACTTCATGGCTCACACTGATGTTACAGAAGCAAGAGAGCAGCGAGGTCTACAGCGGCTTCCGCATGGTGATGGCCTCAGTGGCCTTCTATCTTGTGGCCATCGCCTTCCTTATATTAAGTAAGGTATTGCTTCATCAAGTACATCGCAGACATCCGATTACCAATGGCCAGCTGATGCTGTGGGTCGGAGGCGAAGTAGTGATGGAATCACTCATTTATACCGTTTTCACCGAACTTTTTGTCATCACCGACCCCAATATATTCCTATCAATCCTCGGGCGTTCCACATTGGTATTGGCCTTTATCCTCATCGTGCCGTATGTAATATGTGTACTCTATGCCACTACCTGCTACCAGCGCCTTCTGCTCGACCGCATAGGCATGAATATGGTGAATGACAAAACCGACAATACCGATCCCAAGCTCATCCACCTTGTAGACAGTACCGGCCGCCTAAAGATGAGCATCAGCATAGACAGCCTATACTACGTGGAGTCGCAGGACAACTACGTGAAGATATACTACGAAGCCGATGGCAAGCTATGCAACTACATGCTGCGCAGCACTACTAAAGCTATCGAGAACAAGTTTGGCGAGTACCTCATCCGCTGCCACCGAGGCTACATCGTCAACAAGAATAAGATAAAAATCTTCCGTAACGACCGTGACGGCATGTACATCAAGCTCACCCACGACGGCATCAGACAGATACCTGTATCAAAGTCATACTCTGCAAATATCCAACATATATTGTCACATTCGGCCAAAGAAGCAGAAAAGTAGCTCCACCTACATAGAACACAGATATACAGAGCCTTGCATCATTCGCCCCATCATCCCTTGATGAATGGGGCTTCTTTTGTGGGCAATGGCAAGGAGAATGAGGGCGAAAGAAAAAAGGGTTAGAAACAGCGGCTATATCTTTGCAGCGACAATTGAAAAAAGCAAAGAGCCGTATGCTGGAGCGATTTCTGAAACAAACAACCTTTGAGTCTTACGAAGACTTCATGCAGAACTATGAGGTACGCATACCCGCGCACTTCAACTTTGCCTACGACGTGATAGACGCGTGGGCCGAAACGAATCCGACCAAACGTGCCATGCTGTGGACCAATGAAGACGGAGAAGAACGTACCTTCTCATTCCATGACCTGAAAGCGTATTCCGATCGCACCGCCTCCTACTTCCAGAGCATAGGCATTGGCAAGGGAGATGTGGTGATGCTTATTCTGAAGCGCCGCTACGAATGGTGGTTCTGCATGCTCGCACTGCACAAGCTAGGCGCCATCGTAGTACCTGCCACCCACCTGCTCCGTAAACACGACATCGAATACCGCTGCAATGCTGCCGACATACATACAATAGTGGCGTGTGGAGACAAAGACATCATACGTAACGTAGAAGCAGCAAAACCATACTGCCGGACACTAAAAAACCTCGTTTCCATCGGAAAAATTATCCCTGATGGCTGGAAAGATTTCCAAGAAGGAATCGCCCATGCAGCCCCCTTTGTAAAACCCGAAAGGAATGACAGCACTGACACTATGCTCATGTACTTCACCTCGGGCACTACGGGTGAACCCAAGATGGTGTGCCACGATTTCACATATCCTTTGGGACATATCATCACTGGTAGCTACTGGCACAACCTCAATGAAGACTCGCTCCATCTCACCTTAAGCGATACAGGATGGGGCAAGGCGGCTTGGGGCAAGCTCTATGGCCAATGGATAGCAGGTGCTATGGTATTCGTATACGACTATGAAGGCCGATTCCCACCCGCAGATATCCTGCGCACCATAGAGAAGCATCGCATCACCTCATTCTGTGCACCACCTACGGTATTCCGCTTTCTTATCAAGGAAGACGTATCGAGCTACGACATCAGCAGCCTGCGCTACTGTACGGTAGCAGGCGAGGCGCTCAACCCCAGTGTGTTTGACGAATGGTTCCACCTCACAGGAATACGCCTCATGGAAGGCTACGGGCAAACAGAGACCACACTATCTATAGGCACCTATCCCTGGTGTACCCCCAAGCCAGGTTCGATGGGTGTGCGCGGGCCCCAATACCACGTGGAGATAATGGATAATGAGGGACGCCTGCTTGGCGCCGACCAAGAGGGCGAAATTGTGATATGCACTAAGAAGAAAAAGCCATTGGGCTTATTCAAGGAGTACTACCGCGATGCCAGGCTCACCGTATCGGCCAACTACAATGGTTGGTATCACACGGGCGACATAGCCTACCGCGACCGCGACGGATACTTCTGGTTTGTAGGCCGTACAGACGACGTCATCAAGTCATCGGGCTACCGCATAGGCCCCTTCGAAGTGGAAAGTGCACTGATGCAACATCCGTCAGTACTTGAGTGTGCCATTACCGGTGTACCCGACGAGATACGCGGACAGGTAGTAAAAGCCACGATTGTACTCACCGAGGAGTATCGTGACAAGGACCCCAAAGAGCTGATCAAGGAGATACAAGCCTATGTAAAGGAAGCTACAGCGCCCTATAAATATCCGCGTGTAGTGGAATTTGTAGACGAACTCCCCAAGACAATCAGCGGTAAGATCAAGCATTTCGAAATCAGACAGAGGAAATAATAATGACCTCTTTTCCTAATCACTAAAACCTAATTATGAAAAAAATAAGAAGAATCGCTTGTTGATTATTATTGTTTGTAACCTAAACCTTAATTGAAAAGTGGCAGTACACCGTGAGGTGCGTTGCCACTTGCTTTTTCATTGAAAAAATGGAAAAGATTTGTATATCATAGCAAAATCTTTTCTGCCATCTCAAATCCGTGTTGGTATAGTGCATTCATCTTATCCATATCTGTTTCAATGCGAGCTACGCTTACTGGGTGATTGGGACGGATAATGGTAATGCGCCCTTCGTCTTCCAATTGCTCAATCCAGGTTAGTTGAGCATTGTAACGAACATTACGCGTGCGTAACGCCTTACGCAATTTTGGGTATCGTCTATAAATGAAGAATGGTATGTGGGTATGATTCTCTTCTTTGCGATAACCCCGATGACGTGTAAGTACTACTACGGCATGTTCATATCCCTGTTCAAAGGCACGTTGTAGGGGAATGGAATCGGCAATGCCGCCATCTAGCATAGGGCGTCCATCTACATGTGCAATGGGACAAGCAATAGGTAAGCTGGAGGATGCTCGTACAATATCTATGATACGTTCAGTATTTTCTTTTTCTGCTAGATATACAGGTGCTCCCGTGATGCAGTCAGTAGCTACGCTTTCTACCAGCATAGGATTGTTACGGTAGGCTTCATAGTCGTAGGGCCATAGTGTTTCTGGTAGTTCGTGATATAAGAGATGCATATCCATGATGCTGTGGTGTCGGAAGAGGTTGCGTATACCAAGGTAGTGGCGCTCCATTTGCAGGTCAGCAAAAGTGTATTTTGCACGGCCGCGTTGGTGTGAGGCAAACGAAAGTGCATTGCTCGAACCTGCTGAAACTCCAATGAGGTAAGGGAAGGTGATGCTATGGTCAATCATCCAATCGAGAACGCCACTCGTGAAAACACCGCGCATACCACCCCCTTCAAGCACTAGGGCTGTATGCCTGAATTTGTTTTTCATCAGTAGGATTGTTTTTGATTTCTAACGTTAAGAGGTGTGGTGTTGATTTTCGGGTTGTCTGAGGCTATTTTAGGATTATTATGTGATTGATTTTTCGGACATATGTAAATATTCTTGCAGATATATCACTATTTACTTCGTCTAGAGAAAAAATAACATCTATCCTAAAATCCTCAGTTCAACTCGAAATAAGATTCAAACAGTTTTTTAATATCCGAAGATGTCCTCCTGGGTGAGGCGAATAATCTTGCCCCACTGTTCCAAGGACTTCATATCGAGGTCAGCTTCGCGACCGAGGATGCAGGTGATGTACTTGCGGTCCTTGACATTGGCCTGCTGGTAGGCTACCACATCGGCCAGTGTCATGCTCTGTACGGCTTCGTAGAGTTGGCGGCGTGTGTCTTCGCTGAGGCCCAAATCCTCTTGGTCGAGGTAGTAAGTAAGTACGCGGTCGCGTGTGATGCGCTCGGTGCGCAGGCGGCTGATGAGGGCCTCCTTGGCAATGTCGAAGGCTTTCTCGCTCACGGGCATATTGTTGATGATCTCGTCGAAGGCTGTGAGCGCATCGATCATCTTGTCGTTCTGCGTGGCGATGTAGGTCCAGTAGTAGGCGGGATCCTCAGTGCGCCAAGGCTCTATCATGCGGGCCGAAGCGCTGTAGGCGAGGCCGCGGGCCTCGCGCATCTCCTGGAACACGATGCTGTTCATGCCACCACCGAAGTACTCGTTGTAGAGGGTGATGATGGGTGTCTTGGCCACATCGTACTGCTCGCCCTGGTTTGACACGGCCGACATGTATATCTGGTTGGCGTCGTAGGGGGCTATGTAGACGATGTTCTCATCGGCACGCTGGTACTGGAAGGCCTCGTTCTTTGCCATAGCCTTCAGCTCAGCGGGTACCTTGTGCAAGTCGGCCACGGTAGCCGACACCTCTTCCATGGCCATGGGGCCGTAGTAGAGCACGCGGTGCTCATAGGTGGGGAGCTGGGCGATGGTGGCGATGAGTGCCTCGGGCTTCATGCTGCGGAGCTCGCTCTCGCTGAGGATGTTCTTCGAGGGATTGACGGGACCGTAGATGCCGTACTGGCGCAGGCGGGTGAAGTTGGTGTTCTGGTTGGCCTTGCCATTGGCACGTGACTTGAGGATGTCGGCCACGAGGTTGTCGTAAGCAGTTTGGTTGGGCTGTGCGTCGGCGATGACCTTCTCGAGCAGGGCGATGGCCTCGGCCATATTCTCAGACAGACCGCTGAGACTGATGGTGGCCTGTGTATTGCCTACACTGATGTAGTAGCTGCAGGCGAGGTTGTAGAAGGCCTGCTTGATCTGGGCGGCTGTCATGTCTGATGTGCCCAGATAGTCGAGGTAGTCGCGGGCGGTAGAGAGTGCCTTCATCTCGTTGGCACCGAAGTCGAAGATGTACTGGAGAGAGAAGATGTCGTTCATCTCGTTCTTCTTATATAATAAGGGGAGGTTGCCTACGGTGCCGCGGCTCATATCTTTCTCGAAGTCCACGAAGACGGGCTCGATGGGAGCCACTACCGATGCCTGCACCTCGCGGAGGAAGGCGCTGGTGGTGTCGCGGTTCATGAAGATAGGTGTGATGGCGGGCTTGGCAATCTTCTTCACGCCGGGATCCTGCCCCTGACGCTTGTAGACGATGGCGTAGTTGTTGTCCTTGAGGTGGGCATTGGCAAAGGCCACGACATCGGCCTTGGTAATCTGCTCCATGCGCTCTACGCGGTGTACCATATCGGCCCAGGGCTGTCCGTTGACGAAGCTGGTGACGAAGAGGTCGGCACGCGAGCTGTTGTCCTCGAGCATCTGCTGCACCTGTAGCTTGTAGTTGGCGATGCCGGCAGCGAGCAGCGACTCATCCCAATCGCCACGGCGCAGGGCGTCGATCTGAGCGAGCAGCAGCTCCTTCACCTCATCGAGCGACTGCCCCTGCTTGGGAGAGCCCTGCATGAAGTAGGCCGTGTAGTCGGTCTGGTCGTAGGGGAAGGCATAGGCCGAGAGCAGCTTCTGCTCCTGCATGAGGTTGAGGTCGATGAGACCTGCCTGGCCGTTGCTCATGATGGAGCTGATGACGCTCAGCATGAGTGCCTCGTCGGAAGCAGCACCGGGGAAGCGCCATGCGAGGGCTACGCGCTCTGACTCCAGGCCCCACACCTCGCGCACGATGGGCTCGGTGATCTCGGCCTCGGGCTCGAAGTTCATCATCTGCAGCTCGGGGTTGGGCTGCATATCGCCGAAGTACTTCTCGATGATGTCCATCGCCTCATCGAAGTCGAAGTCGCCCGACATACAGATCGCCATATTGTTGGGCACATACCATTTCTTATAATAGTTTTTGATGTTGGTGATGGAGGGGTTCTTGAGGTGCTCCTGTGTGCCCAGCACGGTCTGTGTGCCGTAGGGATGGTGGGTAAACAGTGCCGAGAACATAGCCTCGGTGAGCTTGCGGCTATCGCGGGTGAGGCTCATGTTCTTCTCCTCATATACGGTCTCCAGCTCGGTATGGAAACCGCGGATGACGTTGTGCTTGAAGCGGTCGGCCTGAATCTTTGCCCAGTTTTCCAGCTGGTTGGAGGGGATATCCTCGATGTAGCAGGTGACATCGAAGCTGGTGTAGGCGTTGGTGCCGTCGGCACCGATGGCAGCCATCAGCTTGTCATACTCGTTGGGGATGGAGAGCTTGGATGCCTCGTAGGAGAGGCTGTCGATCTGGCGGTAGATGGCGGTGCGCTCGGCCTCGTCGGTCTTGGTGCGGTACACCTCGAAGAGTGCCTCAATCTGGTCGAGCAGGGGCTTCTCCTCGGCGTAGTTCTGTGTGCCGAAGTTCTCGGTGCCCTTGAACATCAGGTGCTCGAAGTAGTGGGCAAGGCCGGTAGTCTCGGCGGGGTCGTTCTTGCCACCCACACGCACGGGGATGTAGGTCTGTATGCGCGGAGTCTCCTTATTTACGGTGAGGTACACCTTCAATCCATTGTCCAATGTGTAGATACGGCTCTGCATGGGGTCGCCGTCGACAGTCTCGTAGCTGCGCTTGCCGGCACATGATGAGAGCATCAGCGTGGCGGCCACTACGGACAGCATAGAAAATAAAAACTTTTTCATACCTATTAATAATGTTTGTTATTCAAGGGACAAAGATACGAAGAAACGAGCTAGAAATATGAAATTTATTTCAATATTTTTACTGCGAGTACACTATATCTTCGAGGTTTGTCTCAAAGATACGAATAAGCGAATAAAATGCAGGTTTCAATGAACGAGAGCAATGAAAAGCTTGCATTTTTCCGAGTGAGGTAAGGACTCAATGAAGTAAAGATTGGAAATTCTACGTGCCAACGCGAATTTAGCGTTTGTTATGTTTGCTTCACAGTCATAAAATGGGCTGTTCCACGGAAAAATGCAAGTAAACTTGCTTTTTCTCTCGTCTTGCACTAATTTTGCACCACAAAAAGAAAAATAGATGATTACACTTGACCAACTGAAGGATATTAAGGAGCGCACCGAGGCGCTCAACCGCTACCTCGCCATAGAGGATAAACTGATACAGGTAGAGGAGGAGCAGCTGCGTACGCAAGTGCCCGGATTCTGGGACGATGCCAAGAAGGCTGAAGCGCAAATGAAGAAAGTGAAGGACCTGCAGTCATGGATTGAAGGATACAAGCAAGTGAAGAGCCTCGCCGATGAAGTAGAGGTGGCCTTCGAGTTCTGTAAGGATGAGTTAATTACCGAAGAAGAACTCGATACAGCTTATGCTACAGCGTTGGAGGCCATTGAGGCGCTGGAGTTGAAGAATATGTTGCGCCAAGAGGCCGATCAGATGGATTGTGTGCTTAAGATTAATTCAGGAGCCGGTGGTACCGAGGCACAGGACTGGGCATCTATGCTGATGCGTATGTATATGCGCTGGGCCGAGGCCAATAATTACAAACTGCGTGTATCGAACCTTCAGGATGGTGATGAAGCTGGTATCAAAACGGTAACTATGGAACTGGAGGGTCCCTTTGCCTACGGATACCTCAAGGGTGAGAATGGGGTACACCGTCTCGTACGTGTGTCGCCCTACAATGCTCAAGGCAAGCGTATGACCTCGTTTGCTTCGGTATTTGTGACTCCACTCATTGATGACAGTATCGAAATAGAAATCAATCCCGCACTCCTGTCATGGGATACCTTCCGAAGTGGTGGTGCTGGAGGTCAGAACGTAAATAAGGTGGAGTCGGGAGTGCGTCTGCGTTACCAATATACAGACCCTTACACCGGAGTGCAGGAGGAAATTATGATTGAGAATACTGAGACTCGTGACCAACCCAAGAATAAAGAGAATGCTTTGCGTTTGCTCCGTTCTCAACTCTACGATCGTGAACTGCAACATCGTATGGAGGAACAAGCCAAGGTTGAGGCAGGCAAGAAAAAAATTGAATGGGGCTCTCAGATTCGCAGTTACGTGTTTGATGACCGTCGTGTGAAAGACCATCGCACAAACTATCAGACCTCTGATGTCAATGGCGTGATGGACGGAAAGATTGATGGTTTCATCAAATCGTTCCTAATGTCTAATTCTTCGGAAGAGGAGTGATGCAAGAGATAGAACGAAAGTTTCTCGTCACTGACGACAGCTACCGTGCCTTGGCTTACGATATATCAGAAATCCTGCAAGGCTACATCTGCAGCGGACATGGACATACGGTACGTGTGCGAACTCGTAAGGACAAAGGTTACCTCACCATTAAAGGTCCTTCGATGGACGGTATCAGTCGTTTCGAGTGGGAGAAGGAAATCACTTTGCAGGATGCTCGCGAACTCTTCTCGCTCTGCCGTGCAGGGCGTATTGAGAAAACACGCTACCTCGTAAAGAATGGGAAACATATGGTAGAGATTGATGAATTTCACGGTGAGAATGAAGGCCTCGTTTTTGCCGAAATTGAACTCTCCGATGTCAATGAGTCATTTCTTCGTCCTTCATTCCTTGGGGAAGAGGTTACAGGTAATCAGCGTTACTACAACGCTTACCTCAGCAAGCATCCCTATTGTACTTGGGAGAATAACGATTAATAATCTGTATTTAAAAGTAAAGTTTAGCGATAAATGCAAACGGGATTATCCCACATTTATCGCTAAACATTTTTATCTTATCTAATTACATAGCAAACACGTTGAAGCCGCCATCAACTACGGCTACGGTACCTGTCACGAAGGCTGCTGCATCGCTGATGAGGTAGTGGATGGTGCCACACAGCTCGTCAGGACGTCCGAAGCGTTTGAAGGGAGTTTGGCGTATCACATCGGTACCACGCTGTGTATACGAGCCATCCTCATTGGTGAGCAGTGCACGATTCTGCTCGGTGAGGAAGAAGCCTGGAGCGATGGCGTTGACACGGATGCCCTCACCAAACTTCGAGGCCACCTCGGTAGCCATGTAGGCGGTAAAGTTGCTGATGCCTGCTTTGGCCGCTGCATAGCCACACACGCGGGTCATGGGGCGGAAAGCTGCCATAGAGGAGAAGTTGACCACACAGCCCTTGCCCTGCTCTACCATGGGGCGCAGAAACACCTGAGTGGGGATGACGGTGCCTGTGAGGTTGAGGTCGAGCACGCGCTGAAACTCCTCGGCCTTGAGGTCGAAGAAGGTGCCTGTGGGGGCTATCGTAGCACCGGGCATGTTGCCACCAGCTGCATTGAGCAATGCATCTACGCGGCCATAGCGTGCCAGCACATCGGCGAGGTTCTGCTCCACTACGGCCTGGTTCATCACATCGGTCACGAGGAACATGCCTTTACCGCCCTCTTCGCGGATCTGCTTCACGATGGCTTCGCCAGCCTCTACGCGGCGACCCATTACCACTACTTTGGCTCCTTGCTTGGCCAGATACAGGGCAATAGCCTTGCCCAACACTCCTGTGCCGCCAGTGAGGACGACTACGCGGTCTTTGATGTTGAAAAGTTCGTTCATAATACGGTATTGTAATCTTTCTTTATTTCAAAGTTTGATGTCGTAAAGGTAATGAAAAAAAGTCGTAGGCACTGTATACTACGACTCTTTTTTACGAAAACATAACAAAGTGTTATTCCTTTTTGATTATTTCCTGCCGAAGTCGGCAGGTATCTCGCCCCACTGGCTGGTTTCCCACTTCACGATGGGATTGGTGACGCGGTGTGCCTTGAGCCATGCTTCGGCGCGTTCGATGAGCTGGAATAGCTGTTCGGTCTGCTCGGTACGTTCGAGTTGTGTCTTGCAGCATTTCTTGCGTACCCAACTGATGGCGGTGCGACTGTCGCTGTAGATGGTCATCTTGAGTCCCTGCTTGTCGAGCAGTGCGAGGGCGTGTACAATGGCGAGAAACTCGCCGATATTGTTTGTGCCGTGTACGGGGCCGAAGTGGAATATCTCCTTGCCGTCGCCAAGGTATACACCACGATACTCCATGGGGCCAGGATTGCCGCTGCAGGCAGCATCGACGGCGAGAGCCGACGCGGAAGGAGCGTCGGTTGCGACGAAAGGAGATTTATCTCCCCCGAGGAGTCTCGCTTGCGAGCTTTTAGAGGGGGATCTCTTCACATATTCATATGCCGGTGAGGCGTAGGCACGCTCGGCCTCCTCCTTCGAGTCGAAGGATTTGTATACCGCGCCCTTGACGCCTTTTATCTGCGCCTGACAATCGTCCCAGCTGTGATAGATGCCGGGATTGAGACCGCTCCAAACGACGTAGAACTTTTTTTTCATATGAAAAAGGGAAGAACTAAGAAGGAAGAGTAAAGAGTTTGGCTCCGCGATGTATGCAACCTCTTCACTCTTCCCTCTTTACTTTTCACTCATCTTACATTCTATCAGGCACCTCGATGCCGAGCAATCCCATGCCCAAGCGGATGATCTTGGCCACGTTGGCCGAGAGCACGAGGCGGAAGCGCTTCACAGCTTCGTCCTCCTCACGCAGGATGCTGTAGTCGTGGTAGAACTGGTTGAACTCCTTCACGAGGTCGTATACGTAGTTGGCAATCACCGAGGGGGTGTAGCTTACGCCTGCCTCCTTCACTACGGCGGGGAACTCGGCCAGCTTCTGTATCAATGCCATCTCCTTCTCATTAATTGTCAATTGTGCATTGTCAATTGTCAATTGAACATCCGCTGCTTTGCGCAGGATAGACTGGATGCGGGCATAGGTGTACTGGATGAAGGGACCTGTATTGCCGTTGAAGTCGATAGACTCCTTGGGGTTGAAGGTCATGTTCTTGCGGGCATCAACCTTAAGGATGAAGTACTTGAGTGCACCAAGGCCTACAATGCGGGCGATATCCTCGGCCTCCTCGGCGGTGAGTCCGTCGAGCTTGCCCAGCTCCTTCGAGGTGTCGCGTGCGGTGGCTATCATCTCGGCCATGAGGTCATCGGCATCCACTACGGTGCCTTCGCGGCTCTTCATCTTGCCCTCGGGCAGCTCTACCATGCCGTACGAGAAGTGCACGAGGTCCTTGCCCCAGTCGAAGCCAAGCTTGTCGAGCAGGATAGAGAGTACCTGGAAGTGGTAGTTCTGCTCGTTGCCCACCACGTAGATCATCTTGTTGATGGGGTAGTCCTGGAAGCGCAGCTTGGCGGTACCGATGTCCTGGGTCATGTATACCGATGTGCCGTCGCTACGGAGCAGGAGCTTGTGGTCGAGGCCCTCACCGGTGAGGTCGGCCCATACCGAGCCATCCTCCTTGCGGAAGAAGAAGCCCTTGTCCAAGCCCTCCATCACCTTCTCCTTGCCTTCAAGGTAGGTCTGCGATTCGTAGTATATCTTGTCGAAGTCTACGCCCATCATCTTGTATGTCTCGTCGAATCCAGCGTATACCCACTCGTTCATCATCTGCCACAGGCCACGCACCTCGGGGTCACCAGCCTCCCACTTCACGAGCATCTCGCGTGCCTCGGCCATCAGGGGCGACTTGGCCTCTGCCTCCTCCTTGGTGCAGCCCTCGCGCTCCATGATCTCGGCCACCTCGGCCTTGTAGTGCTTGTCGAAGGCCACGTAGTAGTCACCGATGAGGTGGTCGCCCTTCTTGCCCGATGTCTCGGGGGTCTCACCCTCGCCATACTTCTGCCATGCCAGCATCGACTTGCAGATGTGTATGCCGCGGTCGTTCACGATGTTGGTCTTCACCACGCGGTTGCCGTTGGCCTCCATGATGTTGGCCAGCGCATAACCCAGGAGGTTGTTGCGCACGTGGCCCAGGTGAAGGGGTTTGTTGGTATTGGGCGATGAGTACTCGATCATCACCAGCGGAGAATTCTCTGTGGGAGTCTGCAAGCCATACTTGGCATCGCTATCGATCGTGCCGAGCAGCTCCACCCATGCCGATGCGGAGATGGTGATATTGAGGAATCCCTTAATGACATTGAACGCCTGTACCATCGGTTCGTTGGCTGCCAAATATTCACCTATCTCTTGGGCCGTCTGCTCGGGACCCTTGCGTGAGGTACGCAGGAAGGGGAACACGACGAGCGTCAGATGACCCTCAAACTCTTTCTTTGTCTTCTGCAGTTGTACTTGTGCAGGCTCTACCGCTGTCCTATACAACGCTTGTATCGCTTCAACGATACTTTTTACTAATTTTTCTTCTATCATATGTTTTATAGGTGCTTTTGTAAATTGATGCAAAAATAGTGCAAATTTTTTACTTAACGAAGATTATGCAGATTAACTTCTATTATGAAGTTTGAGAAATGTTATACCAATGCTATTTCATAGGAAGCCGGATTCCTCTATTGGTAGATATTTGCTGTGTAATCTCTCTATTTCAGTCTTTCTTTTCGTAGCTATTTGGGAAAAATAGAAAATAAATTTGCATCTTCGCTTGGTTTGCACTATCTTTGCAGCCGCTAAAAGTGTAAAGGAGGTAAGGATTTAATTAGAAACATACAGGATTAGCTATATAATAATTGCGTATAAGGCATTGGGTGCCCCCATAAAAGAAAAAGATTAATAATAAAAATATAAAATAGAAAAATGATTGTAGTACCTGTAAAAGAGGGAGAAAACATAGAAAGAGCCCTCAAGAAATTTAAGAGAAAATTTGAGAAGACTGGCGTGGTAAAGGAACTTCGTCGTCGTCAGCAGTTCAACAAGCCTTCTGAGATTAAGCGTCTTAAGATGGAACGTGCTATATACGTACAAAGCTTGCGTCAGAACGAAGAGTAATTCATATATGTTGAGCTATATACGTGGGTAGACTTATGTCTGCCCACGTTGTTTTTTGTAAGGAGTTAGCTCGTATTTTCACCGAACTAGGAGGGGTAATTGTAAGAAAAGGAGGGTGTGTCACGACACACCCTCCTTTTCTTTAAACATATTGATATAGGTTATTTCACTACCTTCTCGATACGTACTGCACCGTTGGCATAGGTGGTGCATACGATATTGAGACCGCGCTGCATGGTAGGCATAGCTACACCTGAAGCGTTGTAGATGGTAGTAGATACTACCTCACCACCAGCTACGAGGGTCTGTATGCCAGTATTGTTTACAGCTGCAGAGGCTACGCCAAGACCACCCATCTCGTTGGCTGCACGTACGCTGAACAGGTCAGTGTCAGCAGCATCAGTGGGGATGGTGTATGATGTCTCATTGGTGAATTCCACCACCTTACCATTCTTGCAGATTGCATAGCAGAATACATAGTCTGATGCGGGCCAGCTGATAAGGCCATCGGCCACAGTGAGCACGGGAGCTATAGCCTGCTCGGTGAGCAACTGGGGCTGCCAGCCATCGTCACCAGCGAGCACATTCTCGACAGTGAACTTGGCTGCCTCGGCAGCAGTGAGTACAGGATTGTAGGTAACCGCAACGTCTACATCGTTTGACTTGAAGCTGGTCTTACGCTTGCTGCAGTCTACAGGTGCTCCACTCTCGGTATGGCTATTATACTCGGCAAAGAGAGCGGGTACGGCACCCATATCGCTCCATCCGGCAGCTGTGGGGATAATCTTCATTGTGGTATTGATGTATACGGCACGTGGTGAGCTCTGCCATGGACGGCCCAGTGAGTAGATACCATCCTGACCCTTGTCACCATCGATAGTACAATCAACGAATACATATCCCCAGTCTGATGAGGTGGCAGGTGCTGTGATGCAGTTGCCATTGCTACGGGCATTGTTGTAGAGTGTCACTCCATTGAAGAAGACGTCGCCACCACCGCAGATATAGTCCACGGTACCCGTGATCATACCACCTTCCCAATAGGTACGCTTGGTAGCACGAGTATAATAGGTGTCTTGGTTGGAGAGGAGGCGTACGTTCTTGTATATGGCCTTGCTGGCATTCTCCTGCAGCGCTACATAGCGTCCGGCAAATGCGGTAGCATCGTAGTCGCCGGCATTCTTGATGGTGAGGTCCTGCATATATACGTTCTCGCCACCTGTGCAGAGCGTAGCAGTGATACCTATACCCTCTTCGATAGCCTTGTTCATAATGATGGTGTTCTCCATACTTTCACCGATGAGCGATACGTTGCCCGGTACGGTGGTGAGGCAAGCATTACCAAGGTCGTAGGTGCCATCGTGGAGGAATATGCGGAAACGCTTCTGGCCATCGGCCTTCTTGAAGGCGTCGAGGAGTTCATCCGCATTGGTAACCACAGCATCGTACATGCCCGGTGTCACGGTAGGCGGTGCGATAGTGGTAAACTTGATGACGATATCCTCCTTGCAAGCGTTGCCTGTGAGGTCGTATACAGAGTTGGCAGCCAGTGTGAATGTGTACTCGGTGTTGTACTGCAAGCCCATGTATGGGAATGTCACCGTCTTGCCCGATACTGCACCCTCTATCTCCTTGTCGCCAATAGTAGCCTTAGCGTTGGCAAGGGTAACCTTCTCGTGGAAGTTGAGCACAATCTTGCCGGTTGCCGATGCTCCGGTAGCGCCATTGGTCGGTACGGATGAGAGGAGAGTGGGATCTTGACCATCGTCAACCAACTTCTTGGTACCATACACGAAGATGTTGGTAATGGTGGTACCGTCATTGTCAGGTGCAGATGTACCGTCTACTGAACCGAACTCCTTGTCAGGACGGAAGCGGATGTAAAGGGTAGCCTGGTTGTTGGCATCATCACCAAATTCAGCGCTTACAGCGTTCTCGGTCTTGGCACCGGCCATAGTAACACGTCCTCCTTCGGTCCACTCGGTTCCGTCAACTGAATATTCTACGATTACTGTAGTATAGGCATTGTAGTTGTACATCAGCTCAGCCTCAACACGAATCTCTGTGAATTCGGTAGCATTGATCTTGGTCTCATACCAGTATTCACCGAGCTTCTTCCAGTTTACAGCAGCACCTTCGAAGGATTCGTAACCTCCGGCAGCTTCCTTAGACTTGTCGAGCCAGCCCTGAGTGTCACCATTCTCGTTGATGAGGTAAAGGGTAGCGGTCTCATTGTCCGTAGTCGATGCGAAGTCGGCAGGACGTCCGTTGTTTCCTCGCTTGATGAAGTCCCATCCCACGATATAGTCTACTGCACTGTATGAAGCGGTATAGGCCTTGTCGGCATCCATGGTCACGGAAAGCGCAGGATTGGTCTCCCCATTGTCCCAGTTGGTGAAGGTAAGGATAGGATTAGAAGCTGCAGCAATGCCTACGATAGTGCCCTCCTCGTACATCTGCTTGCCATCAACGATGGTAGGAGCAGGATTGTACGAAATCATATAGTCGTTGGCACCGCCATCAATAGTCATCGCAAGTTCGTAGGTATTCACTTGCTTGAAGTTGGCTGTGAGCACCTCATCTGCTGTAACTGTCCATACAAACTTGTTCTCTGTCGATACCTCTTCGCCTGCAGCATTGGTCCAGTTTACAAAGTCGTATCCGAAGTTCTCGGTAGCAGTGAGGGTCAGCTCTGTGCCGTCGTCGTAGACTTCACTTGCGGGGTATACGTTTACAGTACCAGCCTCGGCTATATTAGCTGTTGCCGAGAGAGTATACTTGGCAACTGCCTCGATAGTACCATTGATTGTACCATTGATACGAACGTCGCTGAATCCAACAGTCTTGGTGCTGCCCAAGCCGTTAACCTTCACTACGAGTGAGAAGGTGCCCGAAGTAGCGAGTGAAGCGGGTACTTCGAGTGCAAACTCGTTGCAATACTTAGCATCAGCACCATGCTTATCGTCTGCCTGCTCCTTATTGTTACGTGCGGGGATCAGTCCTGTTGCCAGAGTCACCTCTTGGCCATCCTCTGTGCGTGCAATCACATCGAGTGTGCCACCGTCTGTACCAAAGCGCTGTACCTTAGCACTCACCTTGGCAGGAGTAAAGGTAAGTCCCTTGGCAGGCTTGATGCTCCATACTACGCTGCAGTCAGAAGCATCGGCAGGCATCACGGTAACGTAGTCGATGCCCTTGGCCGAGGCAGTACCAGGAGTCATTGAACCCGTAGATACTGAATTCATCGTAAAGGCACCCTCGGGAGTGGTCACAGCCTGTTCGGTAGCACTGCTGGTAAAGGCCCATACGGCACTTGCCTCTGCATTGTCGAAGCTTAGACCCGAATTATCCTTCTCCACTACGGGAAGTACCGTCTGAATGTAGCGATAATATGAACCGTCGCCAATGACAACCTCTATGGTCTCGGCAGTGTTGGCAATAGTATAGGAGATGGTATTGCCGCTGGTGTAGTCGGTCTGTCCGTCGATAGTAGTGGTACTGATAGCGCTGTATGCCTCCATAGAGACTACGGCATCCTTGCACGAAGGTATGATAAACTTGGTGCCACCATTGAGCTGAGCCCAATCGTTCCAATTGCCATTGGCCATCTTACCGGAAGTAGCATCGATATCCATCTTTACATCGATGGCCTTACCCTCTACCACAGCCTGAGTAACCCAAATGGCTGTCTTGCCTTCATAACCTACAGTGGGGGCGCCGTTCTGACGCTGGAAGTCCCACTTGAGGGTTACCGGCTCTTTGCGGTCGGCCAAAGCCACCTCATTGTCTGTAAATACCGGTGTCAGTGTGACGTCTGCCTCAGGGGTAATCTCTGCGTCTGCAGCATAGGTATTGGTGCCATCGGTCCAACCAGTCAGTGTCTTACCTTCTACATAGAGAGTAAAGTTGGCAGGTACTACAACCTTTTCTCCAACTACAACCTTAACGGCAGCGGGAACTTCGCCCTCTGCCACTACCTCGCCCAAAGCATAGGTTACTGTAGCCTCAGCGATAACCTCTTCCAGCTTCTCTACGGCTACATACGGAGTGTACGAGCCACCTGAGATAGTCAGCGTAGTAGCCTCTCCATTATAATATCCGTAAGCGATATTAGCGGCTTTATCGTTATGATAGCAAGCACCGTTATTGGTATTGAATGTGCCTACGGTCTCACCTGCTTCATTCTTGATGACAACATCGCCACCCCATGCACATGTACCCATGCTCACCTTAACGGGGCCTTCTACTTTCACTGTTGCTGAGAAGTTGCCCAAGCCGTGCTCATTGCTATGGAACTTACCCGTAACAACGATGTTGGCAGTAGCGTCATCGGCAGCTACGCGAGTGGCAGCGCCATCCTCGGCAATAGCTACGCCGAATGTCGTGAGTTCGGTCTCCTCAGATGTCAACATCTGGCCGTTAGTAAAGTCAATCTTGATATCGCGCCAAGCAGCAGCGATAGGCTCGTCGTCCTCTTTCTGCTCCACTACAGGAAGGCTTACACTCACCTCACTAACATAGCTGGCGTCGTTACCGACCACGATATCTAATGTAGCAGCTTCGTCGACTGCAGTGTAGGTCACGGTAGTGCCTGCGGTATAGTTGGCCTGACCAGCAAATGTGGTAGCAGTTTTTCCTTCGGCCCCGATAGTTCCATAAGCGGTCATGCTGACTTCAGCATCTTTGCATGAGGGAACTGTCAATATAGTACCGCTGTTAACTTGTGCCCATGAATCGCCACGACCTACATTGTTGGCCTTACCATTGGTGGCATCAATAGCCATCTTCACGTCTATGGTATGCTCGCCTACAACGGCTTGAGCTACAAGAAGGGTTGTCTTGCCTTGAGCATTAAGCGTGCCTACGCCATTACCTTCACCGAAATACCACTTGATGGCTACAGTTTCTGTGCGGTCAGAAAGCGATACACTGTTATCTGTGAATATTGGAGTCAGCGTGATATCTTCTGTCAAAGTCACTTCCTGCCCTTTTGTATAAGTTGCAGCACCATCTGTCCAACCTGTAAGGGTCTTTCCTTCGGCATAAAGCGTTGTATTAGCGGGAATCTTCACCACGCCGCCAATTGCTACCTTTACAGCTGCGGGTACAGTACCTTCTGCTGTCGCTTCACCAAGAGTATAGGTCAAGGTAGCTTCGTTTGGGATATCATCCATGTTGACAGCCTCTACACTAAAATAACGATTGTAGTCAGAGCCTTTGATGGTCAGCGTAGTAGCCTCACCATTGTAATATCCATAACTTACACTTTGATCGTTCTTATAACAGGTCTGCTCGGTTGTGATGTCTACAACCGTCCCATCTGTTGCTGTAGCTTTAGCCTTTGACGTCCCACTGTAGGTACAGTTTCCGATACCTATCTTTACTGGTCCATCAACCGCCACAACCATCTGTGAGCCTGTCCATCCATGATCACTGTGGTAAGTACCTGACACTACGGCGTTGGCTGTAGGTTCATCAGCAGCCACACGAGATACTGTTCCGTCATCAGCGACTGCCAAGCCAAACGAAAGGGCTGTACCTTGCACTGTCTCTTCACTTGTCAGAAGACTGTTCAAGTCAATCTTGATGTCCTTGAATGCTGCCATAGCAGGAAGTGTGCCCACTACCAAAAGCAACATCAAAACACTTCTGAGTAAATTCTTGATTCTCATAATGCAATAGATTTTAATTAATAATATAGTATTTAGTGTTTCTTCAACTTACGAATTAGCATTACGTATACTATTGATTAGGTATCAGTTGTTGATGCGGCAAAAATAAAGATTAATTTCGAATTGTCAAATCATTTGTAAAGAAAACCCCATAGAATTAATTAGGCGAGGTGCAATTTTTATGAATATGTCATATTTATGTGTTAAGACTAGTTTTATTTTCAATGATTATTCCGTACTTTTGCAGTTATGAATCGGAAAGACTTTGAAATAATGGCTCCCGTAGGCTCGCGCGAATCGCTGGCTGCTGCCATTCAAGCGGGTGCCGACAGTATATACTTCGGTATTGAGAACCTGAATATGCGTGCCCGCTCGGCCAGTACGTTCAGCATTGATGATCTGCGTGAAATAGCGGCTACGTGTGACGAACATGGTGTGAAGAGCTACCTTACGGTCAATACTATTATCTATGATGAGGACATCGTTCTGATGCGTACCATTATTGATGCCGCTCACGAGGCGGGCATATCGGCCGTCATAGCTGCCGACGTGGCGGTAATGGACTACTGCAACCGTATAGGGCAGGAGGTGCACCTGAGCACCCAGCTCAACATCAGTAATGCCGAGGCACTCAAATTCTACGCCCGCTTTGCCGATGTGGTGGTGCTGGCCCGCGAACTCAACCTCAAGCAGGTGGCAGCTATCTATAAGACCATTCAGGACGAGCAGATACGCGGTCCGAAGGGTGAACTCATCCGTATTGAGATGTTCTGCCATGGGGCGCTCTGCATGGCCGTCTCGGGCAAGTGCTATCTGAGTCTGCACGAGCTGAACGCATCGGCCAATCGTGGTGCCTGCATGCAGGTGTGCCGCAGAGGCTACGATGTGGCAAGAGAGGAGCCCTCTTATCTCCTTAGCGAGGTGGATAGCCCCGCTGACCCCATTGAATTGGAGGTTGACAACAAGTATGTCATGTCGCCCAAGGACCTTAAGACCATCCGCTTCATGGATGAGATGATGGATGCTGGTGTGCGTGTGTTCAAGATAGAGGGTCGTGCCCGCGGCCCTGAATATGTGAAGACCGTGGTGGAGTGCTACAACGAGGCCATAAACAGCTACCTGGATAGTGCGCTCACTGTAGAGAAAAAGGATGAGTGGGACCGCCGCCTGGCCACGGTATTCAATCGCGGTTTCTGGAATGGCTACTACTTGGGGCAGCGCCTGGGCGAGTGGACGCGCAACTACGGCTCGGCCGCTACAGAACGCAAGGTGTATGCTGGCAAGGGAATCCGCTACTTCTCAAACATCGGTGTGGCGGAGTTTCTCATCGAAGCAACCGAGCTGCATGTGGGCGACAAACTGCTCATCACGGGACATACTACGGGTGCCATGTACCTCACGTTGGATGAGGCACGCGTAAACCTCAAACCTGTGGACACGGTAAAGAAGGGCGTACATGTATCGTTCAAGGTACCCGACCGTATACGCCCGAACGATAAACTGTATCTCATACGCTCTACCGGAGTGAATGATAAGGCTAATTGATAGTTAAATATAGAAGTACCATGAAAAAGACACTACTGCTGGCTGCTCTTATTGGCACCGCGTGCTTGGCTCATGCCCAAGACACTTTCATAGAAATACCCGACCACAAAACACCTGTAGCAGAGGAATGGAAGGGCGTTAAGAACATCCGTGCCGCATGGGGAACCAGCGACGTACGCTACGACTGGCACGCGATGCCCGACACCAAGGCACTGAAACGCTCAGAGACACTCACTGCCTGGCGTGGTGAGCGTGTGAGCACACAGGCCCTCATCTACAGCGGAGTAGCTACCGACAGTGTGGCTCCCATGAGTTTCCAGCTCAGCACCTTCAAGAACGGACGCCACACCCTCCCTGCCGAGGCGGTGAAGGCGGCCTTCGTACGATACGTGAAGACCGATGCATGGAGCACTCCCGACGGACGTGGCGCAGGCAGCGGACATCGCCCCGACCATACCATTTACGACACGGCCATGGTAGCCGACATGATTGACCCGCATATAGAGGCTATCGCCATGGATGCCATGAGCACCCGATCGGTATGGGTCAGTTGCCAAATACCTGCTGATGCTGTACCTGGCATGTATAGTGGTACGCTCATCATCAAGGTCGGTAAGCGCAATGTAGCCAAGCTGCCTTTGAACATCAAGGTCATCGACCGCACTCTGCCCGCACCAAAGGATTGGGCTTTCCACCTCGACCTGTGGCAGAACCCCTTCGCCGAGGCCCGCTACTACAATACACCGCTGTGGAGCGATGCCCACCTCGCAGCCATGCGCCCCTCCATGGAGATGTTGGCAGCTGCCGGACAGAAGGTTATCACTGCCAGCATCATGCACAAGCCGTGGAATGGCCAGACCGAGGACCACTTCGACTCTATGGTGACATGGACGAAGAACCTCGACGGCTCGTGGAGCTTTGGCTTCGACGTGTTTGACCGCTGGATCGAGTTCATGATGAGTTGCGGCATCACGGAGCAAATCAACTGTTTTTCCATGATACCATGGGCACTCAGCTTCCCCTACTACGACGTAGCCACCAACCGTATGCAGGTGCTGCGTGCTGCACCCGGTGATGCAGCCTACGAAGATATGTGGGTATCCATGCTCAAGGCCTTCTCAAAGCACCTGAGAGCAAAGGGCTGGTTTGCCATCACCACCATCGCTATGGACGAGCGACCCATGCAGGCCATGCAGCGGGCTATGGCTGTCATCCGCAAGGCCGACCCCGAGTTCAAGGTGTCATTGGCCGGTAACTATCACCCCGAGATTGAGGCGGGTCTTTACGACTACTGCATTGCCTTGGAGCAGGGCGAGCTGCTGCCCCGTGAGGTGATGGAGCGCCGCAAGGCTGAGGGCAAGAAGACCACCGTCTATACCTGCTGCTCGACCCATCGCCCCAACACCTTCACCTTCTCCATTCCTGCCGAGGGTGCCTGGTATGGCTTCTATGCCGCCTACTCGGGCTACGATGGCTACCTGCGCTGGGCCTACAACAGCTGGACCAAGCACCCGCTCCACGACACCCGCTTCCGCTCATGGCCTGCCGGCGACACCTATATGGTATATCCCTACGGACGCAGCTCAGTGCGCTTCGAGAAGCTCATCGAGGGTGTGCAGGCTCATGAGAAGGTGCGCATCCTGCGCGAGGAGTTTGCGGCTACAGGCAATGCTGCTGCACAAGCCAAGTTGGATGAGCTGATGAGCGGCTTCAACTTTGACAGCCAGCATGCTGATGACTACCCCACACTCATTCGTGAGGGGCAGGAGGGACTGAACGGATTCTAAACGGTGGCGAACTCGTTTTTTTGAGAAAAACTGCCATTTGTGTGCAGACTTACCATAGATTTTGTTAACTTTGCGATTGTTTTAATAAGAAAAAGATTCGGTATGAAAACCCTTGAGAAAATTTATGCAGAGAAACTGCTGAGAATCAAAGCCATTAAGTTGCAACCCTCGAATCCCTTTACTTGGGCGTCGGGCTGGAAGTCGCCTTTTTATTGCGATAACAGAAAAACACTCTCTTATCCTGGATTGCGCGACTTCATTAAGATTGAGTTTGCGCGTGTCATCCAAGAGCGTTTCGGACAGGTAGAGGCCATTGCCGGTGTAGCTACAGGTGCCATCGCTATGGGTGCTCTCGTTGCCGACCTACTCAATCTCCCCTTTGTATATGTGCGCTCGACTCCTAAAGACCACGGTTTGGAAAACCTCATCGAAGGCGATCTCCGTCCTGGCATGAAGGTGGTAGTCGTAGAAGACCTCATCTCTACGGGCGGAAGCAGCCTCAAGGCTGTGCAGGCAGTGCGTAACAACGGTTGCGACGTTATCGGTATGGTAGCATCGTATACCTATGGCTTCGATGTGGCCAAGAAGGCTTTCGAGGAGGCTGATGTGGAACTTATCACGCTGACCAACTATGAAGCAGTGCTTGAGGTTGCTCAAGAGACTGGCTATATTACTGAAGACGAGCTTCCTATGCTTGATGAATGGCGTAAGGATCCCGCCCATTGGAATGCATAAATAATCATTGCAGTCTGATGAATCAGTTTGAGAGTCAAGTGGTGGCTATCCCGTATAGCCAGCAGCGTGTGTATGATATGCTGTCGGACCTCTCGCACCTCGAGAGCGTGAAAGACCGTATACCGCAGGATAAGGTAAAAGACCTGAAGTTCGATCGCGATACGGTAAGCATCAATGTAGCTCCTGTGGGTGACATAGCCTTCAAGGTGATAGAGCGGGAGGAACCCAAATGCGTGAAGCTGGAAGCTACTACATCGCCTATCCCGCTCACCTTGTGGATACAGATGTTGCCTACTTCTGCTGAGGCCAGCAAGATGAAGCTCACTCTACGTACTGAACTGAACCCCTTTATTAAAGGGATGGTGCAGAAGCCGCTTCAAGAGGGCATAGAGAAGATTGCTGATATGCTTGCTCGCATTAACTATTGATTATACATCCAAACTGTACCGAATGGTATAGGTTTTGAAAAACTCTTTTATAGTCCCCCTGCACACTGTGAGGCGTGCAGGGTTTTATATGGATATAATCGGCTCGTGCTTTACAAAATGTAAGCATTTTGCTTGAAAGGCTTGACAAATGTAATTATGCTCTCTGCGTGTCGTGGATGTCCATTGTTGCTCTTTGTTGACGCGGTTCTTCTTTGCAGTTGTGTGAAAACATGTTTTATAACATAAAATGCTGATGTCGTTTTTCTTGTTTTCTTAAATAAATGGGTGAAAAGTTGCGATAATCCGTAAAAATATGTATATTCGCTCGTTAAAACGGAAATCACTAAATATCAAAATTACATTATTATTAACCAAAATTACTACATTATGAAAAAGAAACTTAGTTTTCTGATGGCGCTTGTCGCTATGTTCCTATGTACTAATGGTGCATGGGCGGAGACTCTGTATTTTGCTTTCGGTGGTGGTGCTGTGTCTGACGCCCTTGAGGGTGGTGCCAACCAGACATGGACATCCAATGAGCATGCAGGGTATTCGTGGGCCATTACTGGTAACACTGCTAAAGGTATTAGTGGTGCCAACAAGGTAAATGCAGCTCCTTATTATGATGGCAACCTTACTACGTTCAAGAACAGTAATGGTGCACAAAACACATTCTACATGCCTGAGGGCGTGAAGATTTGTAACATTAAGTTTATAGGTTATACCAATGCTTTGGAGAGCGAAGGAACCTGTACCTTGAAAGAGATCAACGGTGTTGATGTAACTGAGAACAACACTATTGCAGTGTACAAGGATGATGCTACAATGGTTGACAAGGTACTGGGTACACCTGGCGTTATTGATTATACCTTTCCTGAACCTGTGTCAGGCTCATTTACCTTCACAATGGCTGGTAAGCAAGGCTGCTTTATCATCGTAATTGAGACTATAGAACAGGAAGCAGAAGATAACGACTATACCGGTGCTATCGTGAATGCAGACCTCTCTACTACCGATGCTTGGAATACCGAGGGTACCAAGGGTATCTCTGGCGGCGTGGTGAAGGTTGGCTCTGGTTCAATCTTCGATTTCAGCCAAACCATTACACTTCCTGCAGGTCAGTATAAGATGACCGCACAGGCTGCTTACCGTTATAGCGGTGCCGAGCAATCCGAGTACGAGGCTATTGTAGCTGGTACCGAGACTCGCTTGGCTAAGCTCTATGCCGAGACTTCTTCATACAAGTACGAGGTTGCCGTTCAGAATCGCTACGATGGTGCCTCTGATACTGACTACGCTGCAGGCGATGGCTCTGTAACCGTAAACGGAAAGTATGTTCCCAATTCTTCAGCTGCTGTTCAGGTTTGGTTCAATAACGGACAGTATGTAAACGAACTTGTCTTCAATGTACAGGAAGAAGGTCAGGTTAAGATTGGTATTGCAAAGACCGAATCTCCTGAAGCTGGTGACTATGCCAACATTGGTGCGTGGACATTGATTCGCCTGGGCGATGCTGAGGCTGATCCTGAGAAAGAAGAGCCTGTACCTGAGACTTCTGTTTACACCATGGTACAGAACGAGGCTGACCTCGTAGCTGGTGGCAAGTATCTCATCATGGCCGAGGTGAATGGCGGATGGGTAGCTCTGTCTGACCTGAGTGGTAAGATTCGTGTGCCTTCAGATACATTGGCTATGAGCGAGAACTATACTGTAGAAACTGTAGTGGCAACTGCTATTTCTGAGGCTCCTGCAATTTTCGCAGGTGCTGCATACGAACTTACTCTTGAAGGTGAGCCCGGTGCATGGAAATTCAAGGATGAGTTGAATGGTGCTTATCTGCATTGGTCAAGCGGTAACTACTTGATTAATGATGCGGAGGGTTCTGCTTGGGCCATCGCCTTCAACCAGTATGCTCACAATGCAGTGATTACTCACGCTGTGACCACTGAGCGCGTACTCCAGTACAATGCTTCGGCTCCCCGCTTCTGCGCTTACACAAGTGTTCAGGCTCCCGTATATCTCTTCAAGGCTGGTGAGGTTACCGTAGCTCCCGTGGCTCCGTCTAATCCTTCGTTCAACACTATTGCTGAATTGTTGGCATTTGAAGTAGGTAATATGGTAGACCTGAATGTCAATAATGCTAAGATTACCTATCTGAGTGGCAACAATATGTCTATCACTGATGGTACCGATACATTGGCTATCTACGACTACAATATTCCTGCAGACTATGTACTTGGCGGCTTCTTGAGTGGTAAGATTACTGCTACACTTGGCGAATATAAGGGCAACAAGCAACTTACTGTTGTAGACTGGAGCGAGGTTACATTCGTTGAGCCTCCTTACTTTGCCGATGGTGATTACCTGATTGTAAACACAGAGACTGGCTACTACTTGGGTGGTGGTAACGACTGGGGTACACATGCTTCTTTGCTTGGCAAGCCTCAGTTCTTCACCTTCGCACACCAAGGCAACAATGCTTATACACTTGATTCTCACCAAAGCAATGGTGGCGACAGCCACTACTTGGCTACAGGCCTCTATTGCGATGGCGCTGCTGCTAACTGGACATTTGCCAAGAATGAGAATGGCAACTATACCATTAATAATGGTGGCAACTATCTGGCTGGTAACGGCACAAACAAGGTGATTGTTACTATAACCGAGGTTACTGCTGCTGCTGAGTGGACTATCATCAGCAGAGCTGAGGCATTTGCTGCACTGGATGCTGCTACTGTAGAGGCTCCTGCAGATGCTACTATCTATATCAACAACCCCGAGTGTAAGCGTAATGCTGGTGGCTGGACTGTAACATCGGCTGATGGTACTGGTACTCCTTCAAATTATGCTTTGGGTGGCGGTGGCAATACTGCTAACTGCGCAGAGTCTTACCATTCAACCAACGGCTTCGACTTGTCACAGGTACTTGTGGGCATGAAGCCTGGTGTATACCGCTTGGATGGACATGCGTTCTATCGTAACGATGGCGACAATACCGGTGCTTTCCCCTATTTCTATGTAAATGACCAGCAGTCTCGCTTCCCCGAGCTTACAGGTTCAGAAAATAGTATGGCTGCAGCATACGCATCATTCCTGAATGGTAGCTATGCCATTGCTCCTATCTATTTCACTGTTGCAGAAGGCGACGAGGTTAAGATTGGTGTTCATGGTGATAACACTGCATTCTGGAATATCTGGGGTGAGCTTGGCTTGACATACTATGGCGCTGATGCTTCTATCGCCGAGGTTAAGGCTTCTTCAGTTTATGCTGAATACAAAGCTGCTATTGACAAACCCATGAATGCCGAGGTACTGGCTACAATGGAGGCTGCAAAGGCTGCTTATGAGGCAGACTCTTCAGAGGATAACTTGGCTGCATTCACTGCCGCTGTTTCTGCTGCTACTGCTTCTGTTAATGTTTATGCCATCAGCAAGCCTGCCATCGACGCTATGTTCGCTTTGATGGAGAGCACCAATGTATACACTGCTGAGGCATATGCTACATATAAGGCTAAGGCTGAGGATTTCCTCGCACAGTACGAGGCTGGTACATTGACTGCTGTTGTTGATAACCCTGCTGCTATCCACGGCTGGCACGCAAATGTAGACTACGACGATTTGTTGCTCTCTGCATTCGGTGTTAAGGATTACGATACCGACCTTTATATCAATACATGGTCTGGCGAGGGTGAAACCGACGGTACAGAGTTCAAGGTTCCCTTCTTCGAGTACTGGACAGGTGACGATGCTTCTCTCGGTGCAACCACCAAGACTGCTACTGTAACAGGTCTCACACCTGGTCAGTATTACAGTGTGGAGGCTTGGGTGCGTGTACGTGCTAAGAATGGCGTAGCTGCTGCCGATGCTACCGGTATCACACTCTCTGTAGGTGATGGTGAGGCTGTAGACGTTACCGAAGGTGTTGTTGTTGGCACTTCTCAGTTTGCTCATGCTGTATACACAGCAGTGGGTACTGCCGATGAGAATGGTAACTTGACCATCAACTTCAACGTACTTGCCGACAATAACGTAAGCTGGCTCTCATTCAAGAACCTTAAGTATACGGAAGTTGAGATGCTCACCGTTGTAGGTGCTAAGGTTGGAGAGGTTGCTCTTGTTGAGGGCGTTGCTACAGTGGAGTCAATCTCTACCATCGATGTTACCTTCGATCGTCCCGTTGCTTTGGCTGAGGGTGCTGGTTGGGCTACATTGGCTGACAGCTGGGGCCCCACTAACCTCAAGGCCGAGGTTCTTGCAGAGAACGCAAATGTTGTTCGTTTCACTGTATCGGATGAGTTTGGTGGTGAGTTTACCGAAGCTGGCGACTATATCCTGAATATTCCCGCAGGATTCATCGTGGATGCTGAAAACAGTGATTGTGGTAACGCTGAGATTACAGCTACTATTACCATCGAAGCGGCTCCTGCAGTTCCACTCACAGTTACTAACGTGACCGTAGGTGAAGATGTGATGGCTGACCTCTCTGCTATCGTTGCTACACCGGCTGATATGATTAAGGTGAACTTCGACGGTCAGTTCTACTTCCAGGGTATGCCTACTATTGTAGATGCTGAGGGTAATGATGCATCTAACTATTTCCAATATTTGAATGGCCTCGATTTCGATGGTAGCAACTCATATATCTTTATGGCTCAGAACTGGGAAGGTGTTGCAGCTCCTGCTGGTATCTACACCATCACCTTGCCCAAGGCTTCGTTCATGGAGATGATGCAGTGGAAGGCTCCTGCCGAGGACATCGTGCTGACTGTACAGATTGTTGCTGGCAAGAAGGTTGTTTACGACCTCAATGTTGAGCGTGTGGCAGGTCTTGGCTATGCAGCTGAGGACTACACTATCGCTACCAGCGAACTCGCTGCACTCCTTGGCGTAGAGTCTCTTGGCGAGGCTACTATCTGGGGTGTTAATCCTGATGGCTCGTACGTAGCCGATGCAATGGATGCATACGACGGCTGGCGTGCTGTAGACGGCACATTCGCAGGCTGGAGCTCTGAGACAGCTGCCGTTTGCGTTAAGCTGTTTGCCGAGGAGGCCGCTTATCTGATTTCTATCTGCACGCACGGAGACAATGGCAATGATCCCGTTGCAGGCACTCAGAGCACTGCTGTATGGGCACTCGTTGCTGGCGTTGACACGGTAGTGATCAATACCAACATCACCTTCGTTGAGCCTACTATCATCAACATTGCTGACTACGAGGTAGTATCTACCATCAAGGTAGAGCACAACGAGACTGCAGGTGTTGCTTTCAGCGGCAATACTGCATCGTTCGATGCCGCTGCTGTAGCTGCTGCTCTTGGTGTAGCTTCGCTTGCTGATGCTGAGCAGTACATCCTCAACGTTACTACAGGTAATCTTGTTGTCAACACTACCGACGGATGGCGCAACTCTCAGGGTGACGCAACTCCTTGGGGTGGCCTTGATGCTGGTAGCGTTTGCGTAAAGAACAATGATCCCGCTTCCGGCTCTATCGACTATATCGGTTGCTACGACGCTACATACGAGGCTGGTGATGTTTACACCGCTAAGTGGGCATTCGTTCACGAGGGTAAGGCCGTGATTATCGAGGTGGTTATCACCTTCATCCCTGCAGATGGTATTGACAACATGCTCAATGCTGATGCTCCTATCACTGTTTACTCTGTAAATGGTAAGGCCATCCAGACTACCGTAGGCGGTGTGAAGAACCTTGAGAAGGGCATCTATATCGTTAATGGTAAGAAGGTTTACGTTAAGTAAAATATCCCCTCCCCCCGACTGTAGTCAATAGACTATAGTCATCCCCAGGCGGGACGCGCTGTGAAGCACGTCCCGCTTTTTTTTTGTATTGCAGTTATAGACTCCACAAGGGATTCGATGAAATCAGCGATTTTAGTTGTTTTCAGGTGAAAAAAGTTTATTTTTGGGGTGGCATGGCAGAGCGGCGAGCGGTGAGTGGTTAGCGGTTAGCGGCGAGTGGGGTAACGATTACGGGTTAGGGGAAAATAGGGATTGGATAAGGATGTGTGCTCACGTCACTGCGGTGACACTTTAACGTTACCGCGATGGCACTTTAACGTCACCGCGATGGCGCGTACATGTCACCGCGGCGACACATTCACGCCACCGCGGTGGCGTGAACTTTTTCCTATTCCCAACAGGGGAAACGCATTATAAAGAAAGTATTAGATGAGCCTTGATAATTTACACACAAACAGTTTCTTCGTCCGCAAATATATGATTCCCATCGCTCACCGCTCACCACTGAGCACTAACCGCTCACCATTCAGCGCGCACCGCTCACCATTCAGCGCTCACCGCTCACCGCTCACCACTAACCACTAACCGCTCCACGCTGCCATGCCACCCCAAAAATAAACTTTTTTCACCTGAAATGGTATTAAGAATATGTTTAAAAACATAAAATCGCACTTGTTAGTGGCATTTCGTGAAATAATCGTCTGAAAAACTTGGATATAAGGAATAAAAGTCTTACTTTCGCCCATTAAAATGCTTAAAAATCTTAATTAACCAATTTTATTATTAACTAAATCTATTACTTTATGAAGAAGAGATTTACTTCTCTGATGACGTTAGTCGTCATGCTTCTGTGCACAAGCAGTGCATGGGCGCAGTCTGTCGTTAGTGTAGGTGCAAACCTTGACTTCGCCGAAGGTACTCCGGTGGACAATGGTATCTGTACTTATGGTAAGGACATGGCAACAAACAGCACGACCTATTATGGTTTGTTGGCTGTTGATGGTTGGACAGCTCAACCACAAGGTACTACCGATGATCAAGGTTATGAGAACTGCGCTTTGGCCGGAGGTTTGTACGCTTATGGCTCAGGTCACTGGCTCGGTGGCGCAGGTTACAATGTGCCAGCTACCAATCCTGCTGGTGTAGCCGAAGGTAACGCGCTCGGCATTGTAGCTGTGTGGGATGCTGTTGCACAGTATACACAGGCTGTGACTCTCGAGGCTGGTAGCTATGAACTCCATGTTGCTGTGTACAACGCTGTGGGCGGTACTACAGCTCCTGCCAAGAGCCTTATCGGCTTCATCGCTGACAATGGTACTGAGTACTTGGCTCCTGCCAAGGCTTATGCCGTAGATGCTTGGACGGAAGAGGTAGTTGCATTTACCCTTACTGAGGCTACCGCTGGTAAGCTTTCATTGGGCTATGATGCTCCCAACTCGGGCTCTGGTGCCAACCAGCACCTTTTCTTTGACAAAGTAGAGATCCTTTCTGTAGAGACTCCTATCACTGTAGAGTCTCCTTGGGTAGGTGCTGCTGTGGAGAATGGCAAGACCTATTACCTCTACAACACGAAGGCTAAGGCATTCTTGAACGGTGCCAACAGCTGGGGTACTCAAGCATCATTGGGTCAGGACGGTCTGCCCTTCATCGCTGAGGGTGCCGACGGCGTGTTTGCTTTCAATGGTGTTGTAAGCAATGGTGGTGCAAACCACTATTTGGGCAATGCCGGTTATATTGATTCAGGCTCTGCTCAGTTTACTTTGACTGAGGTGATTGATGGTGTTTACACTATCGGTTGGGGCACAAACTACTATGCTTCTGCTGAGGGTTCTACCATCTTGGCTACAGTGAGCGAGTTGAGCGATGCTTGCTATTGGCAGTTCCTCACCGCTGAGGATATCCATGCCGGTATGGCTAACGCTACAGTTGAGGCTCCTATGAATGTAACCTCGCTGCTTCCTTGCTCTAACTTTGGTCGTAACAACTTGGATATTTCCAAGTGGCAAGGTGATCCTGTACGTAATGGTGCCAATGACAATATGTGTGCAGAGAAGTTCAATACAAACTTCGACGTATTCCAGACTATCAGCGTGCCCAATGGTTTGTATAAGGTGACTGCTAAGGGATTCTACCGTATGGGAACTCCTGAGGTGGCTACTGATACCATTGAGGCTGGTTGCACTACAACTAATGCATTCTTCTATGTAAATGACAAGTCTGTTGCATTCCCCAACATCTTTGTTGACTCTGCTAATGTAACTGCTGGTATTGATGTCGCAGGACATGGTAAGATTCCTAATAGCATGAGTGATGCTTCTGCTGCTTTCACGGCAGGTCTGTATCAGATGGAAACTATCGAGGTAGCTGTTCTTAATGGTCAGCTCACTATCGGTTTCAAGAAGGAAGTTGCAGTGGCTAACGACTGGTCAATCTTCGATAATGTAGAGATTCTCTATTGCGGCTCTGACTTCACAGCTGAGGCTGTAGGTTCTGTAAATCCTGCAGACTATCCTGCTAACCAGCTGTTCGCTATCATGAACGTAACCGGTAAGAACTTCTTGACAGCTAACTCTGGTATCACTATCGAAGCTCGCGATGAGGAGAACGCTAACCAGTGCTTCTACTTCGTGGCTACCGAGACTGCTAACCAGTATCACCTCAAGACCTATGGTGGCAAGTATGTGAAGAGTGCTCATAACAACAACTGGACTATGACAGCTGTAACTGAAACTTCTGCTAACACCTTGCACGAGATTGTTGCTGTAGAGACAGGTGTTTATACTATCGGTATGGTAAATGCCCCCAAGGCTGGTACGATTATCGGTACTGACAATCTGACCAATGGTTCTGCAACTTACTCAGATAAGGCTATTGCCAACAATGGTAAGTGGTATATCATCCCCGTAACTTATGATATCACTTCGGCTCTTCAGGCTATCATTGATGATGCCAAGACTATCACAGGTGATATGAGCAAGGCTGCTTCTGAAGAACTTGCTGCTGCTATCGCTGCTGCCGAGGCTGCTATCGCAATCGAGCTCCCCGACACTGTAACAGGTGCTACTACCCGTTTGAACGCTGCTGTAGCCGCTGCTACAGCTTCTGTAGCTGACTATGCTGCACTGAGCGCCAATATCGCGGTTTATGATGCTATGTATGTAGAGGGCGCAGGTGGCTCTGTTGAGTTTGGTGCTGCTGTTGCTGCTGCCAAGGCTGCTCTTGCTGAGGGTACTGCCGGTGCAGAGACGCTGACCACACTGGCTGCTGCTTACGCTGTATATTTGTCAACCAATGAAATCTCTGGAATCGTTAACGGTACATTCGACGCTCCTAACCAGAAGAATGGTTGGGTAGATGGCGTAGGCTCAATGGGCACTGGTAATCACAATAAGTGGACCAACGTAAACGATGGCTTCGTGGAGAAGTGGAATGCCGCTCCTACAGCTTTGGCTGACCTTGATTTCTATCAGATTGTTGAGGGTCTTCCCGCAGGTACCTATACATTTGCTGCTTACGTGAGCGCATGCTTGCAGAGCCAGCCTGATACCTATGAGGTTAAGGGCGTGAAGCTCTATGCTAACGGTGACTCTGTAGAGGTACACACAGCGAATGTTGACCGCGATGATGCCAACCGCGCTGCAGGTCCTGAGCTGATTATGGTGAAGACTACTATCGCTGAGGGCGACTCACTGAAGGTGGGTATCTCTGTGAAGAGCACTGACGCTAACTGGATCGTAATGGACAACGCCAAGTTGTATACCTTCGACCCCGCCGTTGTAATCTCGTTCAAGCTTGAAGAGGCCAAGGCTCTCCTTGAGCAGAATCCTCACGTTTCTGGTGTATTCGGTGAAGAACTGAAGGCTCAGGTTGCTGCAGCCAATGACTTGGTAGCTCTTAACGCTGCTATGGACTCATTTGTAGTGGCTATCCCTGCATATTCTACATTGAACGCTATCGTTACAGAGTATGAGAATGCTGAACTGCTTGCTGAGGCTGTGGCTACAGCTAAGGGCGTGCTCACCAGCACTACAGCTACTGTAGCTGATGTTGAGGCCGCTTACGTAGTATTCGAACAGGCTGTTTATGAATATCGCTTCGCTGTGGCTACTGTAGACTATGCTTGCGATATGACAAGCCGCTACATCGTTAATCCTAAGATGGAGGATGGCACTACAGGTTGGACCAATGATATGGCGACACAGGGCGCTACCTATACTAATGGTGATGTGGAAATCGTTCAGTTCATCGAGAAGTGGGCGAATGCTGCTCCTCTTGGTACTGCTTATGCTACTCAGGTGGTAAGAGAGTTGCCGAAGGGTCTCTATCGTCTCTCTGCCGACATCATCGCTACTCGTCAGGATGCTGCAGACGCTAAGGCTGCTGTGGAAGGCGCTTACTTGTTCATGAATGGTGATTCTGTTGCAGTTGCTACAGGCAATGGTGCTCCCGAGCGTTTCGAGGTTTACACCAACTTGACCTCTGCTGATACCATTATCCTTGGTTTCACTGCTGTTAACACAACTGCTAACTGGGTATGCTTCGACAACGTGAAGTTGGAGTACTGCGGCAAGCAGTCTAATATCGGTTACTTCACTTTGGAGAAGGAACTGGCCGAAGGCGCAAGCGATCCTATCTACGCTATGCTGGCTGCTGATCCTAAGTTGAATGTGACACTCAACGTGATTACTGACAAGTCTGAGACAGCTGTTGTTGACCTCAGCGGTTACGATGCAATCATCGTTCAGGAATCGTTCGGTAGCTCAGATGGTATCTTGACTAAGGGTGCTCTCTCACCCAGCAACGTAAAGGTGCCTTACCTTATCAATAAGATCTTCGGCTTCCAGAAGGACCGCATCACTGACGGTACTACAACTGAAACCGAGGGTACACTCAACCTTACTGTTGTGAACGCCGAGAGTCCGCTCTTCAACGGTATCGAGGGCACAGACGTGAAGATGTTCCATGCTGGTGCTGACGATAGCGCAGGTAATACCCGCAACAAGACATTCGGTTACTCTACTGGCGTAACTCTCTCTGCTGAGGGTACTCTCGTAGCTGCTCCTACCGGTGCTGCCGATGTTGCTCAGGTAGCTATCAACGTAATCCCCGCTGGTGCTACTGTAGGTACACACACTCTTGAGGCTCAGATGATCACCATGAACATGAACTATGGTGCCATCACTCGCGAGGCTGGTCGCTATATGACTGATGCTAACTACACATTGTGGCGTAACGCTGTTTACACATTGGTAGGCCTTGACGTTCCTGCTGAGGGTGTTGACATGGCTGTTAACGATGATTGCGATGTTACTGGTGTAGCTCTCGATACTGCTGCCGTTACTATCAAGGAGGGTGAGACCTATACATTCACTGCTACTGTAGCTCCTGCAACTTCTGTAGACCAGTCCGTAGTTTGGTCATCAAGCGATGAGGCTGTTGCTACTGTTGCTAATGGTGTTGTAACTGCCGTTTCATTCGGTCGCGCTACAATCACAGTTACTACTGTTGACGGTGGCTTCAAGGCTACTGCTACTGTAACCGTGGCTCCTGCCAAGGCTGCTAAGTGGGACTTCCGTGCTTGGGATACAGCCGTATTGGAAGCTATGAAGGCCGACAAGGACAACTGGGGCGGTACTTCTTATCTCCAGTATAAGAATGCCGTAGAGGGCGCTTTGATGGTTGGTGAGAACGAACTCGAAGCTACCAAGGGCTTGCTCTTCACAGCTAAGGCTCGTCAGATCCGTATCTTCTCTTCTGAGGAAGACATTATGGCTAACTACATCTATCCTGCTGCTGACATCACTATCGTAATTCCTGCATTTGCTACTGATACTATCACTGTTGGTGCTGCTGAATACACACTTGAAGGTGCTACTTTGGTAGACGGTGTTTACGTAGCCGATCAGGATAATGTAACCTTGAACTTGCCGAAGGCTGTAAATCTCTATTACATCGACCTCGTTGCTGGTCCTGGTGCTGGTATCGCTAACGTAGAGGGTGAAGTTGCTAACCGTGCATACTATAACCTCAGCGGTGTAGTAGTTGACGCACCTGTACAGGGCATCAACATTGTGAAGACCACCTATAAGGATGGTACTGTGAAGGTTCAAAAGGTTTACGTTAAGTAATTCCCTACTGAATAATCTCTAAGGAGCAGGCTTGCCATGCGGCAAGCCTGCTTTGTTTTTGTGTTTTCTTGCATTGTAATGTTGATATGGCAAAAAACACACAAAAAAATGCGAAAAATGAAAAATAAGTGTTACATTTGTAGCCTAATGTATATTGGCATGAAGTATACCATGAAGTTTCGTGTGTTTATAATGACGTTGCTCACCGTGCTGTGTGTTAGCAATCTGCCGGCACAGATAGCTGCCGGCTCGTATGCCCAACGTTTTGCCGACTCGGAGATGCAGCGTTTCCCCGAAGCTTGGCAGCTCGACCACGGCAAGCGACTCTTCTTTGGATATGCCCAAGGCGTAGGATGCTGTGCTATGCTCCGCATGTGGAAGGCAACAGGCGACGACACCTATTATAATTATGTATACCAGTGGGCCGACTCTATCATCAATGATAAGGGTGAGATTCATCTCTATACTCCCGAAACCTATAATATCGACTTCATCAACTCAGGCAAGGTGCTTTTTGATATCTACCGTGCCACGGGCGATGCGAAGTACAAGAAGGCGATGGATGTACTCATCAAACAGTTGCGCAATCACCCACGCACTCATGTGGGAGGCTATTGGCATAAACTCTGCTATCCGCATCAGATGTGGCTCGATGGCATCTATATGGGTTCGCCCTTTATGGCACAGTATGGAATGGAGTTTGATAAACCGGAATGGATTGATGAAGCAGTGAAGCAGATTACACTCTGCCACACCTATACATACGATAAAGCCACTGGTCTCTATCACCATGCTTGGGATGAGAGCAAGAACCAACGCTGGGCCAATAAGGAGACAGGTACTTCGCCCAATTTCTGGGGGCGTAGCATCGGTTGGTGGTTTATGGCATTGGTCGATGTGCTCGACTTTGTGCCCGAGGATCATGAAGGACGTGAACGTATCATTGGCTATATCCAAGGATTGGCTGACGCTCTGCTCAAATATCAGCGCGATGGCTTGTGGTATCAGGTGATTGACTGCCCTGAGCGTGAAGGAAATTTCCCCGAGGCATCGGTGACTTCGCAATGTATGTATGCCTATGCCAAGGCGGTCAACAAAGGCTACCTCGACAAGAAATATCGGAAGGTGGCTATGAAGGCCTTCAAGGGACTGGAGAAGCATCTGCTCATAGAGAACGAAGATGGTACGCTGACCCTAACACGCTGTTGCCAAGTGGGCGGCCTCGGCGGTAACCCCTATCGTGACGGAAGCTTTGAATATTATATAGGAGAGAAGATGCGCGACAATGATGCCAAGGCTACAGGGCCTTTCATCATGGGGTGCTTGGAATTGGGATTATAATCAATAGTAATATTTATATAGGTATGAAGAAGTTTACATTATTTTTGTCTATGATTTGCTTGCTTTCTCTTTCAGTAGAGGCTCGCAAGACATGGGATTTTGCAGGTAAAGGATTTAGTGCGGCTACATTGGAACTGTTGGCGGCTGATACAGAGAACTGGACTCCTAACCTGGAAGAAAACAACAATCGTTTCAAGAATGCGGTGGAAATGTCAGGCGAACTGAGAGTAGCCGGACAAGTGATTCCAGAAACGGCGGAACTCTATTTCGGCAAGTTAGGTGCCGGTAAGCTGAATCTTGACTTTGGCTATACTCCGGCTCGTGTCATGCTCAATGGTAAGGACCTGACTTTTACAATCAAGGGACTTGTTGCTGGTCAGCAGATTGCCATAGAGACGATGACTGCCAATACAAGCAGTGAACGTGGTATCGTATGTTCGACGAACAATGCAACGCGTATTGGAGGTGAAGAGATTTCATTGGAGCCTCAAATCAATATCTTTGTAGTGAATGAAGATATTACGGACTCCGTGGATGTTACTTTCAAGACTGTTAATGGAGGTATTCACATTCGCTCGATTATTGTAGATAATGGTGATGAAGAGGGTGGCAATATGGAATCGCTCAATATCGCTTACTTGTATCAATCAACCTATTCATCTTACGTAAGCCTTGAGGATGATGTGCTGTACCAGTGCACCAAGTTGGCTGAGGAGAATGCTTTGGCAGTAGACGTTGCTAACTTCACCGCTGAGGATACCGATACTTTGGATGCTTTGGCTGCTAACTATGACCTTGTAGTAGTTTCTGAGGCTATTGACGGTAAGAGTGCT
>JAZNYG010000086.1:0-8547 GCA_045594245.1 Bacteroidaceae bacterium | reverse complement strand
GCGGACAGAATCCTTGAGTTGTGAGTTCTGAGTTGTGAGTTGTGAGTTGCCAACGGCATTCTGAGCCACTGCACACAATGAGGCCACCATCATCAAGATAGCCACCACCCATCGATGTATGTATATATCGTGCCTCACTCTGTCTGTTTTTATCCTTCGTTGCTATCTCGAACATTGTGAGAAATTTTCCATAAAGTGCCCATGAGGCTTTTGCAAGATCCCTCTCTGTGTTCGGGATGACAAGACTGCCGTTTTCGTCATCGTTAACGTCACCGTACACGCGAGTATGTCAGCGCATAAGTACGCGTGTTGTATTAAAACGGAGGGGGCGGGCGATTATTGTATACAACGAAATAAAAACCCCTTATCCAAATAAAGGATTCGGGGCTTTTATTCAATGGTTAAACAGATACTTCCGTTCTTATTGACTGTGTCTATATGGCATATTAAAGACTTCTGTATCTAATTTTCTTATCGCTAATGAGATATTCTATACTTATTTTCCCTTCAGTATCGTAATACATTTTGCTATCCTCTTCGGAATCTTCAGAACTATAAATATATTTCTTTGCTAAAAATGCATTAATCTTAGTTGCATTAGGAGACACTAAAGAAACATCTATAACATTTACATAATCGCCGTCGAACATAAATGAAATCTTACCTATTAAGTTCAAGCCTACATAGCCAAGCATGTCTTTACCGATTTTACATTCAATAAAAGAACCGAAATCCTCAAATTGTTCACAATCTACATAATACATCTCTTCGATTTCTTCTTTGCTCTTTCCTAGGGCAACACTAAAGTCTTCAAACATATCGTGATTGATATAAGTGAATTCAACCTTTTGATTGTTGTCCCATGTAATCTTTGCATTAGATTTGTCGAAAGTAGGCATGTCGGTATAAACATAGGGAGGTGTCTTTACTGACGCATCCTTATAATACTTGTTCTCAAGGTATTTAGTAAGGTTAGCTTTGGTGAAATCCTTAGAGAACTGCTTGTAAATAAGTGTTACCTGTACAACAAGACCTGTTCTGCGGTTTATTGAAAATTCTAGATTCTTGTCTTCGGTGTTATACACTATCATTGTTCCTGTTGTCTCTTCAACATCGCCATATTTAGCTAGCACTTCCTCCTTTGTGTAGCCTATAGCTTTCGTGTAGTCGGGAATAAGTCCTTCGGCTTTCACTAGGATTACAGCTGTACCCTCATCCTTGGTTTTCACTTTTATCAGTGTGAGTCCTTCTGCTATCGCTGTGATGCATCCCGCTTTGTCTACTGTGGCAACTTTTATATTATCTGAAGTATATGACACAATGCTTCCTTTAACTAGACTATAATCGGGATTTTCATGTTGTCCATATTCTAAATCCAAAGTGGAAATCAGTTTATGGAACTCTACAGATTCCCCTGTTGACTTCTTGGCAGTGAATGAGTTGCCTTGCATTTTTGTGATAGTTGCCTCAAATGTCTCATATCCAATAAAAGCAGTTAGATTCACATTTTCGGTGACTGAATAGCTGCCAGGTTCATATCTGACAAATGCAGCATCTGATAGATTGTTTGTATAATAGAATTTCCCATTAGAGGTGAATTTTATCACTTCGGTCACCTCGTCTCCAGTGTATACCCATGTGCCTTCTAACTCTGTGGTTGTAACTACCAGTGGATCAGGTGTTGGTTCCTTCTTGCAACTTGCAAATAAGCATACTCCAATCAAAAAATAAAAAAGATTTTTCATTTCCTTTGTTTTTTATGGTTAATCAATATTTCTTCAATAATTGAATATTTCACTGCAAATATAGTAATAATTGTAAAAAAACGTACATTTTATAGTTTTTTTTAATGATTCATTCATTGTCGCCTTGGTGGATATGCTGTTGGCATTGTATGCTTATGTGAGGAAACGAACTATAGTTTTATTCACACATTTCTTATAACCTTCTTTGTTATCTCATGATTAATGTCTACATTTGTAGAACTCATAAATAAGAGATTTGGCTAATACATAATGTGATATGAAGAAAACACTCGTAGCGCTCTGCATGAGCGCAGCAGCTGCCGGAATGGTGGCACAGACTGTTCCCAATGGGGAACTGTATAAATTCAGGGCTACATCGAACCCCATAGTGAAACACAAGCACACGGCCGACCCTGCTCCCTTCGTGAAGGGCGACACGCTGTTCCTCTACACCGGCGTGGACTTTGCCGGCAACCAAGGTGGCTACAAAATGCACGCGTGGGCACTGTTCTCCACCACCGACATGATGACATGGACCGAGCACAAGAGTCCGCTCCACGTGGATGAGTTCAAGTGGCAAAACTCACACGCCGCCTACGCTGCCCACGTGGCCGAGAAGGATGGCAAGTACTACTTCTACGTGTCGACCAACTGGTGTGGCATTGGCGTAGCCGTGGCCGACTCGCCCTACGGACCCTTCAAGGATGCCCTGGGCAAGCAGCTGCTCACCAATGCCGACTGCCCCGGCACCGACCACTCATGGGCATGCATCGACCCCGCCATCTATCAGGAGAACGGCGAGGCCTGGATATACTGGGGCAACCGCCGATGCTTTGCAGCCAAGCTAAAACCCAACATGATAGAGATTGACGGCGAGGTGATGGACATCACCCCCGAGGGCTCGGACTTCACCGAAGCACCGTGGGTACACAAGCACAATGGAAAGTACTACCTCACCTTTGCCACCGGATGGCCCGAGAAGCTGGGCTATGCCGTAGGCGACTCGCCCGTAGGCCCGTTTGAGTACAAGGGCATCTTCTCCGAGGTGGCAGGCAACAGCAACACCACCCACCCAGGCATCGTGGAGTTCAAGGGCAAGACCGTCCTCTTCACCCACAACGGCGCCCTGCACAGCGGCACCAGCTACTCACGCTCGGTATGTGCCCAGGAGCTGAACTACGACAAGGACGGCAACATCCTCAAGTGCGACATCACCACCGATGGCGTACCCTACCTGCAGGAGTACTACGACAACAAGGCCAAGCAGGAGAAGGCCGACAAGAAGATGGAGGACAAGATGGGTGCCTACCTCATGGTATACCACAAGGATGCCGACCACGGACTGCACATGGCCATCAGCTACGACGGCTATGAGTTCATCGCGCTCAACGAGGACAAGCCCCTCATCGCCGGCGACACCATCGCCATGCAGAAGGGCATACGCGACCCCCACATCTTCCGCGGCCCCGACGGTGCCTTTTACCTCGCCATGACCGACCTCCACGTATTTGGCGTGCGCGACGGCTACCGCACTACAGAGTGGGAGCGCGACGGACGCAAGTATGGCTGGGGCAACAACCGTGGCCTCGTGCTGATGAAATCAACCGACCTGAAGCACTGGACACGCACCAACCTCAACTTCCAGGCCATGGGAGGCAAATGGGCCGAGGTAGGCTGCGTATGGGCTCCCGAGACCTGCTACGATGAGGAGAAGGGCAAGCTGTTCCTCCACTTCACCACCCGCTTCGGCAACGGTCGCAACATGATATACTATGTATACATGAACGACGACTTCACCCAGATGGAGGGCGAGCCCAAGCTGCTCTTCGAGGCTCCCGAGGGCAAGTACAACGTCATCGACAGCGACATCATGTATCACGACGGCACCTACCACCTCTACTACGTGTCACACGAGCGCGGCGCCACCATCAAGCACGCCACCGCAGCCGACATCAAGGGACCCTACACGATGGACGAGTTCTACTATGACGGCGTAAAGACCAGCCACGAGGCTCCCAACTGCTGGAAGCGCATCGGCGAGGACACCTGGGTAGTGATGCACGACAACTTCCATGCCCATCCCCACAACTTCGGGTTCACCGAGACACACGACTTCATCCACTACACCCCGCTGGGCAACTTCGGCGACGGCAAGATGACACGCACCAACTTCGCAGAGCAGAAGCACGGCGCCATCATCCACATCACCAAGAAAGAGGCCAAGATGCTGGAGAAGTACTGGAACAAGAAATGATTGTGCTTAATTAATAGATGACAAAGGCGGACCCGCCTTTGTCATCTATTAAAATGTTTTATTCAGACATTAGTTGCTCCAAGAATTTGTTGAGGTCTTCGTCAAGCCCTTGCAGCAAGCTATCAGTGACGAGAAGTGTATCATCATCAACGAGAAGGAGGTCAGCAATAGTTTCGCGCGCTTCGTCCACCAAAACAAAAGAATAGGGCATCCATACTGCGAGTCGTTCAAGGTCACCCTCGGCATTCACCTCCTGAATCGCGGTTGTGAGATCAGCCTCTACTTCTTGATAAAAAGAATCGAACTCATAGCCGTTCCATTCAGGGACGGTAGCCTGGGCAATCTCCTCATCGTCATCATTAAACACACGCAAGCTCCCCTCTTCACGCGAAGGCATAAGGTAAAAGTCGGTAGATACCAACTGATCTTCTTCGCCCGAATAGAGGCGGACAACTGTTTGCAAAGCTTCGTGCAGCAGTGCTGCTGATGAGTGAGATAAATTCATACGTATTGGCTCTTTGCTGCAAATATAGACATTATTTTCGAATATCACGCAGTTTTAGTCAAGTTTCTTTAAGTATGTGTCTACCTTGGCTATCTCTTTGCGACGATTGATAAGTGCTTCCCGATATTCATCTACGAGCGTGGTATCAATGAGCGACACTGAATTGCCTTTCTTGTCTTCCTTCACTGCCAACTCTTTGGCCAGATCTAATTGAGCGATGGCCAGGTCAATGCTATCGGTCATCTCATGATAAAGCGCCATGTTAAAAGCCGCCATAAAGCGATATATCCGCAATTTGCTAGTAGAGAGAGTTCTCCACTGCTCGGCAGCAGCTTCCCAATTGCCTTCACCAACATAAACTTTGGCTTCGCGCAAGGCGTAGTTCAAACGATCGAAGTAGAATACGCGTTCGCGCTCTTTCCATGTGGGAAAGTAGGGTTCTATGGCTATCTCGGCAAGTTTATATGGTACTTCGGGCATCACCTCGTGCACCTGAGCCGTGTCGTAAGCCCATGATTCAATCATCTTCTTGTCTATCGTGGCTGACCCCGAAATTGAATCTTTGTCAGGAGTATAGATGCGTGAGCACAAATAAGCATTCATCGGGCGCCCCACGTAACGTGGAGCTTGACTGATGGTAATGCACGCATAATCTATCGAATAGAGCATATCCACCTCGAGTCTCTCGCAAAGCGCATTAATTTCCGGCTGAGTAAGAATGTGAGGAGTCACACTATCAGGATGATAGAGGAGCGAGTCAAGCATCACCACTCTGTCAAGTATACCGGCATCTGCAAAACTGAGGGCAATCTGCTCTTTCACCGAGTCGGCATCGCAAGGATAGATAAGTGCATCTTCATTGACGATGACTACATTATTTTTGCTAAAATTATTGAGGACACCCACACTTGAAGCGCCATATTGAGGCATTATTTCGGGTGGAACGATCTGTTCCACAGAGAGGTAGAGCACCTCGGAACAGGAAGACAGGAGGATACAAGTGGAAAGTTGAAAGATAAAAGATGAAAGAACAGCCTTTGGCTGTAACGATAACCGCCACCTAAAGGGTTTCCTTTTCGCTTTCATTTTTTGACCTTCAATCTTTATCTTTATAAATGCTCAGCATAAAGAAGACTTGTCGGCTCGGCATAATCCCACAAGCGGTTTCTGCACTCGCTACGCTGTGTCTTTCCACTTTCATCTTTCCACTTTCCACTCGTATTACAGGTTCTTGCCGTGGCAGTTCTTGAATTTCTTTCCGCTACCACAAGGACAAGGGTCGTTACGGCCTACAGTATGCTCGGCACGTACGGGCTCGCGGCGTTGAGCACGGGTATCATGCTGAGCTGCAGCCTGTTGATTGCGATCACCAAGTTCAGTACGGTTCTCCTGATACTGCTGTTGGCGACGCTGCGCACGGGTCTCTATAGGTGCCTCACGTACTTGTTCTGGTTCACGCACAGGTATCTGACCACGCATAAGGATAGAGAGTGTCTTATCGTTGATCTTGTTGACCATCGCGTCGAAGAGGTTCACCGACTCGAGTTTGAAGATCAAGAGCGGGTCCTTCTGTTCGTAGCTTGCATTCTGCACCGAATGCTTCAGTTCGTCAAGTTCGCGGAGATTCTCCTTCCAAGCCTCATCAATGACGTGCAGCATGATAGCTTTCTCGAAGGCTTTAACCACCTCCTTACACTCGCTTTCGTAAGCGGCTTTGAGGTTGACAGGTATCTGATACATGAGCTTTCCATCAGTGATGGGCACAAGGATGTTCTCGTAGCGCATACCCTCGTTTTCGTACACCTGCTTGATGACAGGGTTGGCAATCTGCGCCAAGCGATCCATCTTTCCCTTGAAGTTTGCCATAGCAGCATTGAAGGCCACCTCGGTCAGTTCCGGTGTCTTCTTGTCACTATAGTCCTGCTCAGTGAAGGGACACTCGAGCGCCAATACGCGGAACAGCTCCATACGGATTCCCTCGTAATCGTTGTTCTCGATGATGGTCTCGCAACGATCCCAAATCATATTGGCAAGATCCATACCGATGCGTTCACCCATAAGAGCATGGCGACGCTTTGTGTAAATGACGGTACGCTGCTTGTTCATCACATCGTCATATTCGAGCAAGCGTTTACGTACGCCGAAGTGGTTTTCCTCCACCTTCTTCTGAGCGTTCTCGATGCTCTTTGATATCATCTTGTGCTCCAGCATCTCACCTTCTTCGAATCCAAGTTTATCCATCACGCTAGATATACGGTCGGCAGCAAAGAGACGCATAAGATTGTCTTCGAGTGACACGAAGAATACGGATGAACCTGGGTCGCCCTGACGTCCTGAACGTCCACGAAGCTGACGGTCTACACGGCGACTCTCGTGACGCTCGGTACCGATAATGGCTAGACCACCGGCAGCCTTGATTTCGTCGCTTAGTTTAATGTCGGTACCACGACCGGCCATATTGGTGGCGATGGTGACGGTGCCCTTCAGACCGGCCTTGGCTACGATGTCGGCCTCCTTTTGGTGGAGTTTGGCGTTGAGTACGTTGTGCTCTATCTTGCGCATGGTGAGCATACGGCTCAGCAGTTCACTGATTTCTACGGATGTTGTACCCACAAGCACGGGACGCCCCTCGGCCACCATCTTCTCTACCTCGGCGATGACTGCGTTGTACTTCTCGCGCTGGGTCTTGTAGATGCGGTCGTTCATGTCGTTACGGGCGATGGGGCGGTTGGTGGGGATTACCACCACGTCGAGCTTGTAGATATCCCACAACTCGCCTGCCTCGGTCTCGGCCGTACCAGTCATACCTGACAGTTTGTGGTACATGCGGAAGTAGTTCTGCAGAGTGATGGTAGCGAAGGTCTGCGTGGCAGCCTCTACCTTCACACGCTCCTTGGCCTCGATGGCCTGGTGCAAGCCGTCGCTATAGCGGCGCCCCTCCATGATACGACCTGTCTGCTCGTCCACGATCTTCACCTCGCCCTGTTCGGTCACGATATACTCGGTGTTCTTCTCAAACATAGTGTAGGCCTTGAGCAGCTGATTGATGGTATGTACGCGCTCGCTCTTCACTGCGTAATTGGTGAAGAGTTCGTCCTTCTTTGCCAACAATTCGTCACCCTCCAGTCCGCTACCTTCAATAGCGGCCATCTCGGAAGCGATATCGGGAAGCACGAAGAGGGTGGGATCAGCAGCATTACCGGTAATAAGCTCGATACCCTTATCGGTGAGGTCTACGCTATTCATCTTCTCGTCGATGACGAAGTAGAGCGGCTCTACGGCTTCGGGCATGCGGCGGTTGTTCTGCTCCATATAGATAGCTTCAGTCTTGAGCATACCAGTCTTGATGCCCGGTTCGCTGAGGAACTTGATGAGAGGCTTGTTTTTGGGCAATGCCTTATGGCTACGGAAGAGAGCGAGGAAGCCGGCTTCCACATCGGCCTGACTATCCGATGCAATAAGGCGCTTGGCCTCAGCAAGGAGTTGGGTAGCAAGGCGCTTTTGAGCTTCAACGAGACGTTCCACGAGGGGGCGCAATTCATCGAACAGTTGATCTCCTTTCTTGGGTACGGGACCAGAAATAATGAGCGGTGTACGGGCATCGTCAATCAATACCGAGTCCACCTCATCGACAATGGCATAGTTATGACGACGCTGAACGAGGTCGGCAGGCGATGAGGCCATGTTGTCGCGCAGGTAGTCGAAGCCAAACTCATTGTTCGTACCGAAGGTGATATCGGCGAGGTAAGCTTGACGACGAGCCTCGGAGTTGGGCTGATGTTTGTCGATACAGTCTACCGAGAGGCCGTGGAACATGTATAGCGGACCCATCCACTCGGAGTCACGCTTGGCCAGGTAGTCGTTCACGGTAACCACATGCACACCGTTTCCGGTGAGGGCATTGAGGAATACGGGCAACGTTGCCACGAGGGTCTTACCTTCACCCGTAGCCATTTCGGCAATCTTACCCTTGTGCAGTACCACACCACCGAAGAGCTGCACGTCGTAGTGTATCATGTTCCACACCGTGTCGTTGCCACCGG
>JAZNYG010000085.1:0-55991 GCA_045594245.1 Bacteroidaceae bacterium | reverse complement strand
ACCTGACATTCCGTGCCGCAGTATACAAATGTGAAGTATTGCTCCACAGGTTGTGGCTCCTCTTTTACTGGGGCTATGGGAAGCGGTTGTGGCTCGGGATCCACTGGAGGTATTACCTCTATCACAGGTTCCTCGTCCAATATCTCTTCTTCGGGTATCGCCTCCTCTTGTGGCTGTATAGTATCTTCCTCTATAGGCTCGTCTTCTGATACAGGTGTCTTCTGCTCCTCCTCCTCTTTGTCAGGAGCTACGGGTATAGGCTGCTCCTTCTCCTCTTCCTCGGGGAATACTATTGGTGGAACCACCTTCTCTTTCGGGGTAGGTATTGAGGGAAGCAACTGATACTCCTTCCATGCCTTGCGCACAAATTCAGCGTATGTCTTGTTGCATTCATCCCTAAAGCTGTCATACTCCTTTGTCACCTTTTGTCGGAAGGCATTGTATTGCTCTATTGCAGTATTTGTTTGTGCTTCTGCAGACAATGAGCACAAGCCAAGTATCCCTATAAAAGATATGACACGCCGTTTCATATTACTTATTTTGTCAGTTTTAGGTTCTTCCAATTGTCAACAATGCTTACTGAGGGTACTACGGTAGGTGTTTGGCTCTTTCCATTGCTTACGACAGATTCCTGAGCTACCTTCTCACAGATGTAGCTTCCCAGTTCGCCCAGGGTAACATCGCCCTTCGTCTCGTTCAGTTTCTTCAGCAGATAGTAGGTAAAGAGTCCGTGTCCCTTCTCATTGTACGGATAGGCCGTCTCGTCGGCGCTGGCTGCCGAGAACACCACCATGTTGCCTTGCGGTGCAGCCTGCTTGGCTTTGATGGCTACGCCACGAGCCGATGCCAGCATACCGCTACCACGTTGTGCACCGCTGAAGCAGGCATCAAGGAATACGGTCACTTGATTGGCTCCGAGTGCCTTCAGCTCGCCATACAGCTTGTCTATCGGGTAGCAGGCAGCCGTGTTTCTGCCATTGGCATCTACCGGCAGCAGATAGGCCTCATTGCTGCTCTCGTCGGGTATGCCGTGCCCTGCATAGTAGAATATCACATTGATGTCGCCCTTGTATGCCTTGGCTATGCTTTGTATGTTTTCCATAGCCGACAGCAATGTTCCGAATGTTGCATCCGCATATTGCTTGATGTTCTTCTGGGGAAGTCCCAAGGTCTTCTCACAATAGGCGGCAAATACCTTGGCATCGTTCAGCGCATGAGGCACCTTAGCCACCTCCTTATAGTTCTCGTTACCGATGACTACGGCAAAGGTGCGGTCGTTGTTGTTGGTGACCACGGGGATGTTATAGTCTATGCTGCGGTCTATTGCTTGAGTTATATCGGGCTTGGGAGCCACCACATCGCTACCCCCCAAGTTGATTTGTAACGGGGGCAAGTTGATGGCAATATCCGAGGCGGCATCTTCATAGCGGTCTGCCGTCTTGTAGGTCTTTCCGTTTACTTCTACTTCAACGTTTGTCAAAATCAACTTGTCATCGGCAATACCGTATGTGGGCAACACCTCGGCTTGGCTCCAGTTTTCCTTTACTTGAGAGGCCTCAGCCATAGCTACTTCCAAATAGAAAGTACCGAAACCGTCTGTTGTAATAGTGTATACACCATAGTCAGCATCATAACTTCCTAAATTGCTTTTCAGTACCGCAGGCTTCTTCTTGGTGATATATTCTTCACGGATCTGTTTCTGCGCATTCTTCAGATACTCCACCCTTCTCTCTTCGGTTACTCGGATTTGCCACTGTGCGTTTGTCTCATACTCTTTCTTTTGCTGCCATTCGCTAATTAATTCGACAATTCTATTATAAGCGTAATAATGGTAGGATTCATCTTTCACTTTTTTTGCCCACTCAATTATTGGAATATTCGAATCATTAGGACAAGCCAAATAATCTATAATCCAACGTGGATATATGATGTTATGTCCTCGTACTTCCTTCAGATTTTCACATGCGTCAAATATAAAATAGGAGTGGGCATTGCAATCATCTGGCACTGTTATGGTTTCTAAGTTTCTACACTTCCAAAAAGCAAACATACCAATAGAAGTTACAGAGTTGGGAATAACCATATTACGCAAAGAGCCACTTCCACTAAAAGCAAAGCCACCGATATTTTTCAGGCTATTGGGCATTATAACTTTTTGTAATCTTGAACACTCTGCAAAAGCACGTTCTCCAATCCAACTCACGCCCTCGGGAATGGAAACAGTAGTGAGGCTGCTGCAACTATAGAATGCATAATTTCCTATCGAAGTTATACCTTCGGGAATGATGATGGTGGTAATCAGATTGCAGCTATGGAATGCTTCGTTTCCTATCCTCGTGACCTTATATTGTTTCCTATCAATTGTAACATACTCAGGAATGACCACATGTCCCGAAACTTTTTGCTTAGACCCTACTTCTACTTCCGTGGAAGAGGTAATTGTATATTTTATTCCATCAATCTTTTTTGTTTGGCAGATTCCTACCAAAGCGATTAGGGACAATACGCTTGACAATATAAATCGTTTCATATGTGTACTACATACTTATTGATTATTATCCGTTTATGCATTATTTATAAAGGCCCCTATTTCCCTTATAAGTCTATTATACTTCTCTTGAGTCAATCCCGTGTAATCGTCAATAGTTGCATATTTCACAGCTTTCTTGCTGATTTCAACTAATTTACATCGATTCTCATTGACTAATAGAGTTGTCAAAGTTGTTAGATTATCAAAATCTCCCATATTCTCTAACATCTGCCAATATGTGATATACCTTTCTAATCTATTACGAGGATTTTTATAAGCGAATTCATTTATATCAATATTTAACAGATTTGTATCCACTTCTCTCTGTAAAGGATAAACAAAGGCAAAACTTATGGAATTCAAATTCAAGTTTGTCGGGTTTTTAAATATTGCAGGTTCAAACTTACCGTCTTTATTTTTCATATAAATATCTGCACCATCTAAAATCGCACCATCAAAATGTGATTTATAAAATCGTGCACTGCTCAGAAGAGTAGCGGTCATATCTGATTTGTCAAAATTACAATTAGTAATAGTGGACTCGCAAAATTTTGCCCAAACCAACTTGGATTCCCAAAAGCTACAATCTTTTAATTGTGAATTTGAGATATTGGCTGCTTGCAAATAAGTTCCCCAAAAATTACATTTGGTAAGTTCCGATAAATACATTTCTGTGTTATGCATAGCCGAACCTCCAAAATTAGTATTCTTAATTATTCGTTTGCTAAAATTTATCTTCTGCAAGTCACATAGAGACAAATCATAATTCAGGTCCTCAATATGAGAATGGAAAGGTGTACTGTTTATTCTATCATTCCCAACTTTTTTGGGGAAAAGCAATTCTATTATTCGCTGTGTTATCCATTCTGAAGCATTGTTGCTATTTCCGCTCCATTCCTCATCCAGTTTGTATACGGACTTAGGGGAGTTAGATTTCAAGAATGAGCATAAGATGGATGCAAACCTTTGAAGTTCTTTTATGTATCCACTTTCTTTTTCATCCAACATCCTCGCTTCCTCCAAAAGATCATCAATAGCATCAATAGCCATTATTCCTCCTTGATTCAAAGAGCGTAAATTTTCTTTAGTTCTGTTGTTTCGTTGCATAACAAGATTATTGTCAAGTTCCTTTTTTCTTAAAGCAATATCCTCAATCGCCACATCTGTTTGATGTTTTATACTTTCTGTTCTCTGAATAGTAATACAAAAACCAACAGCAAAACCGACTGCAGTCAATATTGGGACAAATACATCCTTAAAAAAATCCACGAAAGAATTCTGTGATATAATTATGCCAAATGCATATAATACCAACAGCACTAAACCTATAAAAACCAAGAATACCGCAAGATATATCCACACTTTGGGGGATAATATAAAATCTATTAGGCTATATTTTGAGTCTTTTCGTTGTTCCATATTATTGTTTTTATTGTTTTTAAGATAACCATTCACTATCAACACTTTTTACAATTTTCGTATATAGTAGATGATGTTAAGTGTTCCCTAGGTAAACATCCTATGTTTCTTCTCTTTATAAGGATAGGCAGTCTCTTGTCCTTTAGAAGCACTAAACACAACCATATTACCTTGCGGAACATCAGATTTGGATTTAATGGCGACTCCTCTTGCCGTTTTTATTCCTTCCGTATCACAATCTGCCTCATCTCCACCGCCATGTCCTTGTCGTGACGGCGGCAGCGGCTGAGCCATTCCTGGAATTTATCAAAGGGGAGCATGCGGGGCAGGGCTTCGCTCTCTTGGGCGTCTGCCGCCTTGGTGAAGGCATTGGGCGAGAAGATGATGTAGATGAAGTTGCTTTCCATTCCCTTGTCGCAGGTCATCACATACTCGTCCACCATAGGGCGCTCTGCTGTGGGGGCATCGGCTTGTGAGAAGAATACATACCGCTTGCCATGCTCTACGAACACCTTGCCATCGGCATCGCTTTGGTAGGGAAGCAGGCAGTAGGCATCGCGGTGGGCATCGAGCAAGTATATGGTGAGATAGCCGTCGGTAGGCGACGTGAACGAGAGATATAGGTCATCGCCATCCTTGAAGTCGCTGTGCTCGAAGCGGTCTTCCGTACCGTTGCACAGTATCTTGGCTGTAAACTCCACTTTGGCAGCAGTGATTTCGCGGATACGCCCCTCTACACGTACCTTTACCACGAGCATCCCTTGTTCGTAGCTGATGTCGTACTTGGGTTCACCAATGGTCTCTATCCACTCACCCTTGACTTCGCTGGCTCCTAACGACTGGAAGTCTACGCTTGATTCTCCATTTGTATTTTCCACGAAGGTGGTATTGGTCTGTGCTACTACGGTGCCGAACTCATCGGCGATAAGCTGTATCTTGGCCCGCTCCAAGGCTGTGCGCTTAGCCTCTTCGAGCGTGACGTTTTCGGGTGCGTGGTAGGTATACTCACCACGCACCTTCTTCGTCTGCTGTGCCGACAATCCTATGCAGATTGTCAACAATATGAAAAGAGTGGTTATGCGTGACATCTATTGGCTGAATTAAGAGAAATCACCATCCCAGCAGCTCATCCAACTTCTCGTGCAGTTCGTCGCCCTTCTTCTCCAAATCTTCGCGTATGGCTTTCTTGGCAGCAGCCTTGGCCATCTCGCTGTTGTAGGCTATGCGCACGAGCACCTCCTTGTTTTTATTCTTGAGTGTACGGTATACCTCCATCACCGTAATGGTGCGACCTATGCTTTGTGATATCAGGTTCTTGGCAGCCATAGCGCTGCGAGTGATACTTGCAGCCTCCTCGGCTTCCATCTGTTCGTTGGCCACCGTATTCTCAATCAGGGCGGTCACTTCAGTCTGTATCTGTCCGGCGAGGTTCTGCTTGGCCAGCTCCAATGCCTGCATCTTGGCTGCATCATAGTTGGTTCCGATACTCATAGCCTCTCCCATGAGGTATTTGGGGAACATATCTTCATCGAATTCATACTGCATCATATAGGACTTGTCGAGTTGCTTCTCCAAGGGTAAAGCACCTGGAGCAGTCTGCCAACCCTCTTTCTTCAGTTTCTTAGCCTCTTTGCGGGCAGCCTTCGAGGCCTTTTCGTTCAGTTCACTCTTCGAAGCTTTGGCCAGTGCCTTGCGCTCTTTGATTGTCTCACGAGTGGTTTGAGCCTGTACGGTAATAGTGGCTGCACTCATCATCAGTGCCACTAACATAAAAAGCATCTTTTTCATAACGTTTTGTCTTTAAGAATTAATACTAAAAATTATTGTATAAGTGTTTATTAAATGGAAAATCTCGAGTAAATGGGGGTCGCTATAAGAAACTCAATAAATTAAATGAATCGAATAGTCGCTACGCTCCTTTTATTGCCTTCGGCGATAATACCAATGCTCGCTGTGTAACAGCAAGCAAGCTTGCGTTACGCTCGCTCAATGCCATTATTCTGTGACGGGGCGAACGGGGAGGCCGCCGTAGCGGTAGCTCCAATCGGTACTGCGGCTGTAGAAGTAGAATAAGTACGCGTAGTAGGTGCCCTCGACCAGCGAGCTAGACCAGTAAAAACCATCTGATACACTACTAGCCTCCGTGCCGTAGCGATCGCCCGCAGCAGGGAGAAAGATAGAGTTACCATTGGAACCTATGACCTTATAGCCGTTGACACCATTTTGTGTTGTCCAGTTCCAAGAACAATTTTCACAGAGTTCTTGTAGCTCGGACTTAGTAGGCATACGCCAACCATCGCCCCACTTGACGTGGGCCACATCGTATTCGGTGCCACTGATGTCTGCACCGATATGCACGTATTCGCCATTCTGATAATAGAGATAGGTGCTCTCTGAGTAATCATCTTTTTCCTCGACTTCTCCCCAGGCGTAATATCCACCATATTCCTCGGGAGCTGTAGCACCCACATTCCAGCTTGCCCATTCTACACTAAGGCCAAGGTCTATGGCTTCGGCTACGGCAGACTCATCAATTTGATTGATTTCCTCCATCACCCATCCATCATGACTGGAGGCTGAGGGAAGGGTCATGCTACCGCTTCGTCCAGACAAGAGCACCGCTTCCGTGCACTCACGCGTGTACTTCATATCACCATCAATAATGGTCAGGGTACGCGATGCCTCGGGAAAGCTGGCATAGACATAAGAGGTGTAACCGTCCTCGAAAACAGTGAGTGAGAGGGATTCAGAGATTGAACTAAAATTGTTGGACGAAACCTCATATGCAGACAGATGAGTGAGTCCCGAAACGGTGAACACACGCCCCCCCTCACCACAGAATCTGATACGTCCCGTACGTGGAGTAAGAACGAGTGACACAGCCAAACCATTGCCATCACAGATATAGCTGCCAGCCACATCCTGATATACAGGTACGTTTGCGGACAACTCCACCACATCGACAAACTCTGCTGAATGCTCGAAGTAGTATGCCTCACATGTGCCGCTACCCACATTGCTTAGTCCTGTGCGTGTAGTCACCGTCCACCAATCATTGGACTCGCTGTATTCTGCAAAGCCTTGTACCCGATTTTTCCCCTCGTGAAACTGCACATACAGCTTCGCGCCATCGGGCCAATCATAGGCCGAGCGTGTAGCAGAACCATCAAAACCATTCAATACGGCATCAACCCGCATCGTATAGGTGTAACCATCTGTAGAGATTGGTTCCTCTGCGGAACAAGATCCACAAAGCGCAGCTACCAGACAAGCTACTGCTACTATACTGACTGTAAAATATCTTTTCATAATCATAGTATTTTTTCATTAACGATACCATCAATCATCTCCGCCTACGTGCATCCCAATTCTCATCCTCGGGATAGCCATCTAAATCTACATCATTGTTATTGTCTTTGGCGTCATAAACGGGGCGGACGGTGTTGCCGCTGTTGCGGAATTGGGTGCCCCCGTCGTGGTAGCCGCTGCTGAAGTAGAGGCGGAACGCGTAGTAGCTGTAGTGCTCGCTCTTCGTGCCAGACCAGAAGAAGCCTTTCTCACCACGGCCGTAGAACTCCGTGTCGTAGCAGTGGTAGCCCGCAGCGGGGAGGAAGATAGAATTACCGTTAGAACCGGTAACCTTATAGCCGTTGACGTCGTTTTGGGTGGTCCAGCTCCAAGTGCAGTTATTGATGAGTTCCTTGATTTCATTCAAAGTAGGCATGCGCCAACCATCGCCCCACTTGACGTGAGCCACATCATATTCGGTACCACTGATGTCTGTACCGATATCCACGTATTCGCCATTCTGATAATAGAGATAGGTATCTTCTGAATAATTATCCTTGACTTCCGTTTCACCCCAAGCATAGTATCCACCATACTCCTCTGGTGCAGTGGCACCCACATTCCAGCTTGCCCACTTCACACTGAGACCAAGGTCGATAGCATCGGCAACTACAGGTTTTGGATTAGGTTCTTCTTTTTTTACAGAAGTGAGAGTAAGACGTATGCCTACCCATTCAGAAGTTCCATTCATACGCGAACAAACCTCTTCTGTTTCCTCAACTGAACCACCACGAATCACGTTATATGACCCCTCAGAAGGACCAGTAGGATCAGTAACAGATTCCATAGGATAAGGCCCGTACCAGTCAGAACATACCTCTGCCACATTACCACTCATATCATAAATACCCAATTCATTGGGGAGTTTGCTCTTAACAGGAGAACAAGATGCCCCCATCAACGATTTTGCAACTACAGCAACATCCGCGATTATATCACCACCACTATATTTATAACCGCGCGAATGATTTCCACCACGAGCTGCAAACTCCCATTGAGCTTCTGTTGGCAAAGAAAACTGCTCTCCTGTCAGTTCATATAGTTTATCAAAGAAAACTTCCCAGTCAGGGTCAATATTAACGATTCCATACGGGTATTGTGCCGTATATTCATCCGGCATATTCTCTCCTGTTACAGCGCAATACAGTTCTCCTGTCAGCTCTGTTTCTGCAATCCAATAGTCACTTAACGTAACTTCATGCAGAGGGGATTGAGAATCACCTTCCCAACCCATCGCAAAAGTTCCTCCTTCAACTTTTACCATAGTAAAATCCACTCCATTTACTGTAAAGACTTTTTTCTCACATTCGACAGGTTGAAGCCAATCTTGCGTAATAAACGAATACGGGACTCCTGTAATCTCACATTCCTCTCCTTCAATAGAAGCCGTCTCATATAACGTGTAATAATAAGTTGTAGAGGGTTTCAAACCACCAATACGGCAGAGGTATGTAGCCTTTCCACCAAAATACTCATAGTCCCACACCACAGCTTCTTGAACAATCCTGGTTTCATCATCCGGGAAGTCCTCGTACTCGGAAATCTTGAAACGTATGCTTCCAAAACATTCACGCAATCCCTCGACTGACGATATCGCGCCACACACTGTTGCTGATACTACACCTATATCCTTGGCAGGAAGATTAGTGACTTTGACATACTCATGGATTGACTTTGTTGTAAACTTCTTGACGTCTTCCATGTCACTTTCTACTGTAGAATAAGCATCCGACACGACCAACTTATAATAATATGATGTAGCAGGTTTCAACCCACTGACGGTTGCATAACACGAGTCCCCAACAACCGTAGCATCTACAACGATAGACATATCTTCAAGGAAACGATGGTCTTCAGATATCACAAAGTGAGCGCGACACGAAGTCTCAGCAACGAACCAACCAGACAAGGTTGCTCCCGTTAGTGTAGTGTCTACCGCCCAGCAGGTTTCTACAAAAGGAATAGAGCTTGAACCTGTTGTGAGCGACTGTACCTCTCCCATCACCATAGAGTAGTCATTGGCTACGCACAAGGCATAATAGTAGGTAGTAGCCGGAGTCAATCCGATAACTTCGGCATAACAAGTGTCGGAGTCGCGCCAAGCCTCTATGCGTGTAGAATCAGTCAAGTCCTTATGCTCCGACAACAGGAAAAAGTAGTGCGGAGCTTGTTCTTCATAACGAGAAAAATTGAAATCACGCCACGCCTCTTTTGTTATGACGCCACACAAAGTCGTTCTGGTAGCCCCAACATTTTCGGCTGCAGAGGTTTCTACAACGGGGATATTGTCTACAGGGCTATAAACCTCTTGACAGCCAACCATTGTCACTGCCGTGAGAAGTGACAATGCTATAGTATATATATGTTTTTTCATATCTACGGATTATTAAATTAGAAACAATAGCCTATACCAAAATTGCCGACCAGATAATTGTAGCCATCAATCGTCTGCGAGCAACCCGCGTTTAGAGTAAAGTGTCCCAAACGCATCATAATACCAGCTTCTGCTACAAAAGTATTGTAGGGACGTATTGACTTTCCTGTTCCGAAGATATCCACCACACCTATCTTTACCATTTCAGTCTTTCCGTGCCAGTTCATCTCCATTGCAAATTCGCGATGTCCCCATCCGCAACCGCCATAGATATGTATGGGACTTCCCAGACGCAGGATGACTCCTCCTGTTACAGAATAATAGCAACTCTCCATCTTCCCTGTTGTCCAAAGCGCCTCAAGATGGGTACCAAACTTAAGATCATAAAACTGCTTCGTGGCAGAAAGAGGCTTGCTGCCTGTGGCCTTGACGTACCAACCCACATGCTTGACACGGCCGAGCATCAGACCTACAGAAGGGTTAGCCAAATTACTAGCCAAATCCCAACTGGGAGTTGCTGCCTGCGCCGAAAGGAACCAACGATACTTGTCGGGTCTGCGGTTCCAGACATTCTCCTCGTGGAGCGTCACCGTCATATCGGGACGCACACGCTGCTTCTTACTGAGCATACCTACATACAGCACCTTCACTTTCTTGGCGCCCAACGGCGTCTCCATACGGAACGTACCGTCGAGTCCAGTCATACACGACTCCGTAGAGCCTACCATCTCTACCCTTGCATTGGCGATAGGGTTGCCATCCTTGTCCACCACCGTACCGCTGACCACGCTCTGCGCTGAAGCGGCAAGCCCTGTGAGGAACAGGACGGCGAGAATTACCAGTTTTTTCATATACGATAAATTTATTTGTGTTATTCTCATTTTACATTATAAGCTGTAGAGCTTCTTCCTGTGCCAATCGGTGTTTGCAGCATCGGAAGCGGTTACGGTGGGGGTCTGCGACTTGTCGTTGACAAGGATAGACTCGCTCATCACCTTTTGCTTGAGATAATCGCCCAGGTCCTTCAATGTGACATTGCCCTTGGTCTCCTGCAACTTCTTCAGCAGGAAGTAGGTAAACATACCATGCCCCTTCTCCTCGTAGGGAAGCGCTGTCTCGTCATCAGATACGGCACTGAACACGACCATATTGCCTTTAGGGACTGTAGGTTTGGGTTTTATGGCCACGCCACGAGCCTCTGCCACCATACCTCCATCGCGCTTGGCTCCACTGAAACAGGCATCAAGGAATACGGTGACACCGCGTGTGTCCAATGCTCCCAACTCGCGATATATCTCACCGAGCGAATAGCATACCTTGGTCTGCTTGCCGTCAGAGTCGACAGGAAGCAAGAAGGCGTCTTTGCTGGACTCATCAGGAATACCGTGTCCTGCATAGTAGAAGATGAGCTCCATATCGCCACCGCGAGCAGCCGCCAACTTTTTCACCTTGTCCATAGCATTGAGCATGATACCGTACGATGCGTCTTTATAGAGGAGTACGTTTTTCTCAGGGAGTCCCAGCGTCTTCTCGCAGTATTGTGCAAACATCTCCCCGTCATTCAGGGCAAAAGGCACCCCAGACACCATATTGTAGTTTTCATTGGCAATGATAAGGGCATAGAGGTTGTCGCGTTTGGTCTTGCTCTCCGGGATGTTGACATCTACATCAGACTTGACCGCTCCCACCTTGACCGACTGGCGACTGATTTTTGCACCTGACGTGTTCGATGTTGCCGTATTGGTAGCTATGAGTTCGCTATTGATGGGGTCAAACGACACATCCACTACCGTTTCGGTATAGTTCAGCTCCTTATTGGCATCGTAACGGTAACTGTTTCCAGTGGGAGTGACGAAGGTCAGACTCGCTAGGGTGAGCTTGTCATTGTTGATATAAAACTGAGGATCCTTGCATTGCATGCCATTCCAACTGCTCTCAAAAATACGTGCTTCATTATTGTCACGAGGAACGGGCACAATGAAGTCGCCGTACTTTGACTCCACCAGGAACACCTCATGCTCGGCGTCGTATGGCTTGAGCTGCAAGTCATTGATACGAACACGCTGTGTATAGGTCTTGATATATTCTGACTCAGCACTCTTGAGCAGTTCTTTCACCTTGATGTCACGATTCTGCTCGGTGACACGTGCCTGATACTCTGCAATAGTCTCGTAAGGGTCTTTGGCTTGCCAGGTCTTGATACGCTTCTCTACATACTCCTTGGCATAGGCTGAATAAAGGGGTACTTCGTCTGTTGCCTGTACTTGCTGGCCCAAGGGCACAGACTGTGAGGGGGTTGGCTGTGTAACGCTGGAAGCAGCAGTATAGGACGATGCTGCCGCGCTGCCAAGCGACGTTGCCGTACTGCTTTTCGACGAATGGGTTATCAAAGTAGGAGTAGAGTTGGCTGCTACGGTCTGTGCACCTATACCCGCCAGTTTACCATTGACCGTCTCAAAACCACTGTCATTGCCCATACAGTCATAAGCAATGGCCAGGGCTTGCATATACTTGACAGAGTTGGGACTATTGGCCACAATGGTCTCCAGACATATAGCGGCCTCCTTAAAATACTCACCGGACTGGCTCGAATATTTCTTGGCACTCCTCTCTTCAGTCTCCATACTGGCCTTATTGTAGTACAACACACCGAGATTGTAATAATTGAGAGCAATATGCTGCATGATATTCAGGCTATTCGGTTTCCGTTCTTTCATCTTTTTATATATGACCAACGCTTTCTGGAACTCCTGCGTGTCTTCGTAGAGCTTACCTTGAATATTGAGCAACGTCTCATCGTATGGTTTTATCTCAAGTGCCCGGGTAACATAACGTTGAAGGTTTACATTATCCTCCTGCTCTATGCATGTGTTGATGGCCATAGAAAGCATATTGAAGTCTGAGGGGTATTGTGTTATGGCTTCATCCAAAACGGATTTTGCCAGTTCGTACTTCTTGAGATTCATACATGCCTTTGCCATATAGGCATATACATTCTGCCTGTTTTTTTGGTCACCGGTACTCAAATAAGCCCTAAAATAGTTGATGGCTTTCTCATAGTCGCGAATATTGAAAGTGCCCGCAGCAGCGAAATAGGCCATCGTGACAAACTGCTCATCCTTAACGAATGTCGTGTGCTTGAAAGCTTCCATCAAAGGCACATCCATATATGCCTGAGCAAAGATCAAGGCATTCTGCTGTACTCCGCGACTGGAGAAATAGGCTACTCCATTGCGTAGAAACGGATGAATTTCAAGTAAGCCTTTCTGAGCTTGCATATAGGCAGCACCGTTCGCAGTAGAAGCATTCAGTACGGCTACATAATCATTATAACATTGATGGAGTGCGGAGTATATCTCCGTATCGTCAGCTCCTTGTGCCCTCAGCAGATTGAACTGTTGATGCCGGGCTGATGCTTGTTCAATGGTTTGTGCTGAGGCATTGCCTGATGTTGACAGCCCTATGGCAAGCAACAGACATCTGAAAATCTTTTTCATCGCCAAAAAATTATTATTGAAATACGTGTTTAGAATGCATCTACAAAGGTCAGCTGTACACTGATACGGCGGAACTCCCCACCTTTACCAGAGGTAACTTCTATATGGTATTTATAATCTGTGTGCATAGTGGAGAATCCTGCAATATTATTTGAAATATAATCCTTCACTCCCAATGCACGCAAGAATGCCAATTGCTCATTTTGTGTAATACCTTCGGCCTTGGTTACGGATATACTACCTAAATCATTGTTCTTATAAACAGGTTCATTGGTATAGTCACCGTAACATCCATCATAGGCGATTCTTCCATTGATGGGCAAAGCATCGGCCATACCAGTAACTTTCACTTGCAGTTTCTTGCCACTCTTCACATAAGGAGCAAATTCACCCTCAAACGCCTGCTGAATAATTGTCAGCATTGACATGGCTGCTCCAGACTGATCTACTTTGTATTTGCCAGGTCCGAAATCTTCCTGGCCAGAGAAACCTGCCTCTACGGTATATGAAAAATCGGTTACATAGTTCATGATCTTGCGACCGTCGGCATCGGTCGATGACACCACGCTTGTCTTAACGGCAATATGGGTATGGTCCGAAATCGTATTACTCTCTTTCGCCGTACTAATTACATTCTCTCTAATCTCCTGTAGTTTGAGCTCTTGCATATTGGACTGCTGTATGACTGCAAGTGGTACAAATTCTTCATCCAGCTTCAAGTATTCGAGCGAACGGCGCTCAAGGTTATTATATACGTATGTCTTTCCTGAAGCTCGGTTGTGCACATCTGCGTAGATAAGCTCAAATTTGTCATTATTTGTCAAACCATACTTGGTGTTCTGGAACTCAAGGCTTTGAGGATCCATGAAATCATTCACCTCGGTAGAAGGCACCTCCAAATAAATCGGCGGCATATTATCAAAGTTAATAGCCAACATATTGGACTCCATACTATAGTTACCTAAAGAAACATCAGACATACTGATAAGATTATCAGCCATACGAGTAGCAATCTCTTGTTCAAAGAGTCTCATCTGTGCCATACGCGTATCCTCATTTACACGAAGACGATATTCTTCCAGTGACTCATTGGGCATCTGCTTCATCCACTCATTCATCTTCTCGTTCAACTCATCGGCCAATAGCTTAGTGTAATTGGGAGCAAGTTCGCTCATCAACTTATAGGTAATATTCTGTGCCGTATTATATACCATAAATATGCTTCCATCGGGGTCGTTAACAAAACGAACATCGGTAATGCCACCCACTTCGTTGTCAATATAGCTTCGTGATGTATTGTCCATCAGATTGACAATAGCTATTCGGGTGTTGCTGCATACTACAGCTACATATTTACCATTAGGATGAAAAGCACAAGCTATAGCATTACCCATGGCATCGTAGCTTTGAGTAAGTAAAAAGCTCTGTGTGTCATATGTCGACATTAAACCATCAGCTGTAAGTACTGCAAAGATCTTGCTGTCATCAGAAAATACTATTCCATTGACCGGCTCAGTTACGGTGAATTCCTTCCTGACAGTCTTCGTTTCCAAGTTCCATACGGTCAGACTACTTCCGTCAGTTGCCGCCAGACTATAATTATTAGGACTTACAGCAATCTCTTTAGCCTTAAAGGGGACATCCATGGATGATTGAAGCTGGTAGGTCCTTGCATCATAGAAATTAATGCTCGTACTTGTTGCCAAAACGATACTTTTAGCATCAGGGGTGTACGCTATAGCGGATACATCATCGATATTCTTAAATTCGCCTATCAGCTTCTTGGCTTTCCACAAATCATATACGCTAACTCTATTTTTATCCTTTTTTTGTGAAAGCAGCATAAATGAGCTTCCCGATGGGTTTACCTTCAACGATTTCACAGTTCCCGGTGTCTCACTTACGACATAATTTCGCAGATTAAATGTTTGCTTACCATTATAATAATAGGTAGCCATCAGATAGTTGTCAAAACCCAATGGATTCTTTTTCTGATTATACACATATTCCGTTTTTTGATCTGGCGTGTCTTGAGCTTGTGCCATAAAGCTGGTGCCAAATACAAGAGCCATTGCAATACTCCACCTGCCTAAGAGTGTTTCTTTTAGAGCTTTCATATCAATAGTACTACATTATTACTTACTGTCACTGGCTCCAAATGACAAATTCATATATACAAAAAGCGTGAAGCCAACACCTGTCGCTCGCTTCACGATGTAAGGCTCTCGCATTGCCCAGTCAATCGAAACGAGCAACGCGAAAGCCTCACGCCGATATGTAATACGCGCCTTGTATTATACTAATCATCACGACCAATATAATAAAGGAGTACGAAAAACATACCCATGAGGCATTCACCGTTGCTTTGTTTTTGATTGACTTTTTGAATTTGCGAGATTCTACATCGTCAAAACCAAAGCGTCAAGTAAACGCCTTTTCCATTATGTCATCCCCGCCCTGCCACCTTAATCCGCACAAATGAGTTAAGGTATCGGCGCGAGATGCTGCAAATATAGTGAAAGCCAAACGAAAAAGCAAGTTTACTTGTGCTTTTTTACATTACAAACACAGGAACGAATGATTCATGGATAATTTATGAAAATTCATGTCGAAATAAGAAGAAAACGAGTGTTGCGGAAAAGGTTGTCCGGCTGTCTGGGAAAACTCCGACTTTCTGTTATCCCCTTAAAGAGGGACAGTTCTCTTTTAGATAGTTTTATCCACTACGAACTTTTTTGAAAAATCACTCGCAATAGCCTATAAGTTCTAAAAAGAATAGGCGAAAACGTATTTTGAAGGCCTTATAGGCTTTGCGCCAGCCATAAGATTCTTATAATCAGCAGTGCAATTTCTTCTAAATGAATGCTGATGGGATTGTGAACGGAGAGAATAAAAAGTGAGTTCCCGTTTCTGGGTGCAGGTATCGGTAATTTCACATAATACATTGTAGTACAAAAACTACGACCGCCGCCCGGGGTGCCGGTAGTAGAGATGGAAAAGTAATGGAATAGAACACGAGCAGTTCAACTTGTTAGAGGAGGCAATCTATCTCCTCTCCTTATTGCGAAACTCCATGGGAGAGAGCCCTGTGCGTTGTCTGAAATATCGGCACATATAGGGCGTATCTTCGAAATGGAGCGTGGCGGCAATCTCCTTGACCGACATGTCCGTACCCGACAGCAGTGTCTTTATCTCGCAGATCGTCTGTTGGTCAATCAACTCCTTGGGAGATAAGTTCCATCGATTATGTGTCAGTTTGTAGAGATACGTTGTCGTGATACACAGTTGCTGGGCGTAGAACGACACTTCGCGTGTGGTGCGGAAATGCTGTGCCACGAGTTTCAGGAATTTGATAATCAGGATTCGGCTTCGGCTGATGGCTTTATTCGAGCCAGCACCGCTCTGTGTCATCTCACCGTCCATTGCCATAAAGAGGTTGTATATATTGTTGCGGAGCAGTTGGTTGGTGTACTCGCTTGCCGAGTTGTGGCATATCCACACCATCTGTTCATACCATCTCTCAAGGAGTTCCCATTGAGCGTTGTCGGGGCGGAGCAGTGAATTTTCCGACAAGGAGTCCCAGAAGTTGGGCGAGGAGAGTTTATAGATTGCTTCCTGCACATTGTCGTCGGCAAGAGCCACATACCGGCAACGAAAGGTGCTGCTGCTTCGCTCTATCCAGAATGTGTCGTCATAGAACAGCACGGCCATCATCCCTCGACGGAGCACCCTTCGCTTGAAGCCTACCGAGACGATAGCGCACCCGCTATCGACAATCAGTACCATGCAGCCGCTTATTCCTATGCGGTTGCTACCGTATGCCTTAAAGTCTGTCTGTCCCGTTTTGCCACCATCGGCAACGATTCCAATCTGCAATCTCTCCATATTCTTGATTTATGCCGCAAAGATAGGCTAAATATCCGTAGCTTTTCAATCATAGTATCGAAAAGTACCTCACGGGGAGCGATTTGTATACACATCGCGTCCTCTTTATAGTGTAACTTTGCACCCGAAAAACCAATCTGCAATGAAGATAGAGACATTTACCGAAGAGGATATTCGTGAGGCGGCACATCTTGCCTACCCCGTTTGGGGCGAGGGGCACGCTGCCAATGGTCAGGGCGAGGAGTTCGGCCTGCTGATGTGTGAGTATATCATCCGCTATGGATGGTATGGTGCGCCATACGCTTTAAAAATTACTGACGAGGGTAGAATGGTAGGGTGCATCCTTGCGGGCAATATCGAGCAGGACAATGGTTACAACGAGTGGCTGGACAGATTGATGCCGACATTCAACGCGCAACAGCGCGATGAGGCGTTGGCCCTGCGTGATTATTTCGGCAAGACCTCGCCAAAGGTCTATCGCCATATGCGGGCAGACAAGGATTTGTATCTCTCGTTCTTTATCTCGGCAGTGCAGGGATGCGGCAAGCGGTTGCTTGCAGAGATTGTGGCGTTGGCAAGGAGCGAGGGCTACGAGAGCCTCTACCTATGGACCGACTCATCGTGCAACCACGGCTATTATGCCCACCATGGTTTTGAGAAGGTTGCCGAATTTAAATCAGACGAGTGGAAAACCGATGCCAACGACTACCTGACCTACATCTACCGAAAGAGTTTCTTATGAAGAGAGATGCAATAGATTTTGAGAAAGACAGGGTTTCGGCACTGTTCAGGAAGTTGCTCATCCCCACCTTGCTGGGGACGATATCCATGTCTGCCGTAACGGCTGTTGACGGCATTTTCGTAGGTCACGGCGTGGGTGCCGATGAGGCGGCCAGCACTCCCGAGGAGCCCGCAAGCGAGCAACTCAACTTGTTTGAGGAGGAGTAACCACATTGATTGTAATAAATGGGAAGCAGGGAACTCGCATAATTCCCTGCTTTCTTTTTGCTGTATGGTGATTTATGTCTACTTTTGTGGCCTCACAACTCCGCAGCATAGCGAGAGCAATGATAAGCCCGCTTAATCATTGCCAAGCAAGGAGTATTAAATGTATAGCATTTACAACTCACAACTCATAACTCACAACCCATCCCCATGTCGTGCAAGTATCATAAAGCCATTTTTGGGGACATCTATAATCTGTACATCTCACTGATATGTAAAAAAACAATAAATAATCAGGGATATTTGCTGGAATATTTTGTTGTATGGAAATAATGTTCGTATATTTGCGAACGAAATTACAATAAAGTTATGGCAAACAAGGATTATACCATCAAGCAAGAGCTGATTGCCCGCTTCGCCAAGGCGATGGGGCATCCAGCGCGTATGGCGATATTACAATTCCTTGCAAAGCGGGATACGTGCTACTTTGGCGACATACACGAAGAGTTGCCTATCGCGAAAGCCACCGTATCGCAGCATCTAAAGGAGCTGAAGGAAGCAGGACTGATACAGGGTGAGGTAGAAGTGCCGAAGGTGAAGTATTGTATCAATCGGGAAAACTGGGTACTGGCGCGTGAACTATTCGGCGAGTTTTTCGCAGGGTGCGTGAGCAAGAAAGAGGGCTGCTGCGAGTGACGCGACTCCGAAGGTCTAGTGTCTGACTTTCGGAGCCGCCTCAAGGTACAGCCCTTTACTACACAAACAATGTTCGTTATTCTACGAACTACAAATAATAATTATTTATCTCATCATCTATGAAGAAAGCATTATGGATTCTTGCCCTATGCATGGGCATGGCTGCTTGCTCGGATGGCAAGCGGAAGAGTGTGACTGAAAGTCAACAGACGAAAAAGGATGTAGTGGAGGTGCTTTATTTCCATGGAGCGCAGCGTTGTGCTACTTGCATTGCTATCGAGAAGAATACCAAAGAACTGATAGAGACGGCTTATGCTGAGCCGTTGGAAAGCGGCAAGTTGGTATTTCGTTCGGTGGATATTGCCAAGGAGGAGGCGCTTACCGAGAAGTACAAGGTCAGTTGGTCATCGCTCATCCTCGTTGATTACGACAAAAACGGGGAGGAGAATGCTATAGATCTGACGGAGTTTGCCTTTGGCAATGCCCGCAATGCGCCCGACAAGTTCAAGGCAGGTTTGTCGGAACGAATAACAGAAATGCTTAACAACTAATCTGCCATGGAGTGGTTGCAATCATTGTTGGATAGTTCCACAACGCCCGCTGCGACGGCATTTCTCCTTGGTTTGCTCACGGCCCTGTCGCCTTGTCCGTTGGCTACCAATATTGCCGCCATCGGCTACATCGGCAAGCACATCGAGAACCGAAAAGAGGTGTTTGTGCAAGGCCTGCTCTACACCTTTGGGCGCACGCTTGCCTACACGCTGCTTGGTGTGGTTTTGATTGCCGTTCTACGAAATGGAGCAAGTGTGTTCGGCATTCAGAAGTTCATTGCCACTTATGGCGAGATGATCTTACCCCCAGCCCTGTTGGTTATCGGCCTGTTTATGCTCTTCGGCAACCGTCTCAATCTGCCGTCGTTCGGCTTTGCCAGCAAGGGCGAGGGGCTTGCCCGACGAGGCGGTGTTGGTGCATTGCTGTTAGGAGTGCTATTTGCCTTGGCATTCTGTCCTACAAGCGGAGTGTTTTACTTCGGGATGCTGATTCCGATGTCGGCAAGCACGGCGATGGGGTACCTACTACCGATACTCTTTGCTGTTGCCACTGCCCTCCCCGTGCTCGTCGTGGCGTGGGTACTGGCATTCAGCGCAGGGCAGATTGGGACAGTCTATGGCAAGATGCAAACCATTCAAAAGTGGCTGAATATAGTGGTGGGCATACTATTCATTGCTATCGGAATATATTATTGTTTAACAATTTACATTTAGGAATTATGGAAATCAAAATCTTAGGAACGGGTTGCGGCAAGTGCAAGTCAACCTATGCAGTTATCGAAAAGGTCATCAAGGAGAACAACATCGCAGCGACAATAACCAAGGTCGAGGACATTATGGAGATAATGAGCTACAATATCCTCGCAACTCCTGCCGTCGTCATTGACGGGGTAGTGAAGCTCAAGGGCCATGTGCCAGGCGAAACGGAGATTAAAGAATTGTTAGGCGTATGATACAGCGATTTGCAGATTGGTTGGTATATGGCATCTTCGGGCTGGATGCCGCCACGCCATTGGGTGTGGCTGTCAATTTCTTCTTTTACGACAGCATCAAGATTATCATCCTGCTGTTCTGTATCAGCTTTGTGATGGGCATTATCAATGCCTACTTCCCGATAGAGCGGCTACGCCAATACCTCGCTACGCATAAGCTCTATGGTCTGGACTATTTCCTGGCAGCCCTGTTCGGAGGTATTACACCGTTCTGTTCCTGCTCTTCGGTGCCGCTCTTTATCGGCTTCGTCAAGGGCGGAATACCATTGGGCGTGACGCTGACCTTCCTCATCGCTTCACCTTTGGTAAGTGAGGTGGCGGTGGCCATGTTTCTCGGCTCGTTTGGAGTGAAGGCAACACTGATATATATTATCAGCGGTACGGTGCTGTCTATGATGGCAGGATTCATATTGAGCCGTATGCACCTCGAACCCTATTTGAGCGATTGGGTGAAAGCTGCACAGGCACAGTCCTCGGAGCAGAGCGAACGGTGGGAGGCCGAGAAGACACCCTTCTTCAAGCGACTGCCTACCATCACTCGTGAGTCGTGGGGCATCGTGCGGGGTGTACTGCTCTATATCCTGATTGGCATCGGCATAGGTGCCACGATGCACGGCTATGTGCCCGAAGGTTTCTTCGAGCAATACCTGTCGGCAGAGCATTGGTGGGGTGTACCATTGGCCGTAATACTTGCCGTGCCGATGTATGCCAATGCAGCAGGTATCGTACCCATTATCGAGGTATTTGTGGCAAAGGGCATTCCGTTGGGTACAGCCATTGCCTTTATGATGGCCATCATTGGCCTCTCCATCCCCGAAGCCACCATGCTCAAGAAGGTCATGACATGGCGACTGATAGGCATCTTCTTCGGGGTAGTGACGTTGTTGATTATCATTTCTGGATATTTATTCAATTGGATTTTATGAGAGTATTGATTCTATGTACAGGCAACAGTTGCCGTAGCCAAATGGCTCATGGCTTCCTACAATCGTTCGATGAGAGTTGGGAGGTGCACTCCGCAGGCACGAAACCCGCATCGCAGGTAAACCCGAAGGCCATCCTGGTGATGCGCGAGGTGGGTGTTGACATATCGGCACATACACCCAAGAGCGTGGAAACCTATTTGAATGACGAGTGGGACTATGTGATAACCGTCTGTGGCGGAGCCAACGAGACCTGTCCGATGTTTGTCGGCAAGGTGGGCAAGCGATTGCATATCGGTTTTGATGCCCCCTCCGAGGCTGTGGGCGACAGTGATTACGTGCTGAGTGAGTTCCGTCGGGTAAGGGACGAGATAAGCGAAGCATTCGCATCGCTCCACGCCTCCATCGCTTCGCGCTAAGATTCGCAGAGCAACTACTGTTCTGCCACAATGCCACAACTGCCACGAGTTTTCATAGAGGAAATATGTATTTAAATAAATAATTATTTAGGTAGCTATACTTAGATAATTATTTTTTATTCCTAAATAAGTTCGTATATTTATGTGGCAGTTGTGGCATTGTGGCAGAGAAATGGGGCGTTTTGCAATCTCTTAGTTTACAAAACATCAAAAAAGGCATTTGTTTGCATAAATAATTGCTCATAAATTATCGTTCATTAATTTAACGAAGACAAACACGAAACACGATGAAGAGGGATAACCTATAAGTCAGAAAAGAATAGGCGAAGACGTACTTTGAAGGCCTTATAGGATTTGCGCAAGCCATAAGATTCTTATAATCAGCAGTGCAATTTCTTCTAAACGTAGTGGCTGTTTTTCCGTTTCTATCAACCGAATTATTAAATCACAAGCTTTGATTTAATATTCAGTGTCTATGATTTATTATTCACAACCTTTGAATAGTAAATCCATGCTTATGATTTGGATTTTCGGCAAATATTTTGTATCTTTACGGAGGTAAAAAAGAAAGAAATAGAACCAACGATCGAGGATTATGGCAAAGTATATCAAGCAGGAGATGCCCGACATTGCGGGCAAGGGTGAGCATCAGGTGTATTACCGCATGCAGACGGTACGGAATATCGGTGCCGCGGAGTTTGTGGAAGAGGTGGCAGGACTGGGTACGGGACTCTCTGAAGGAGCGGTGACGCATGTGCTGGAACAGATGGTGCAGACTATGGCCCGTCTGTTGGCGGATGGACATACGGTGACAATAGGTGGACTCGGAACCTTCCGCACTGCCATAGGCGTGATGGAAGGTAAGGAGCAGGACACCTTCGATACAAATGAACCCAAGCGCAATGCGCAGAGCATTGAGGTGAAGGGAGTGAACTTCCGTGCAGACAAGGCACTGGTCAAGGATATCCGCGTGCAGTGCCGCCTCGAGCGTGGCAAGGAGAGCCGCCTCCACCGCTCGCCCTACACGCGCGAGGAACGCTTGGCGCGGGCACTTGCTTTCATGGAGGAGCACACGGTGTTGCGCGTGCCTGACTATGTGAGACTGACGGGGCTGTCGCGCACCACAGCTTCGCTCGAACTGCGCGAGCTATGCCAAGACCCCACATCGGGCATCCGCTCGATGGGCCAGAGGGCAAGCAAGGTGTATATCAAACGATAAGATGAATTTCAGACTATTCGGCAAAGAAGAGGGAGCGACCCTGTTGCTCATCCCAGGACTGGGTGTCTCCTACGAGATATTCCTGCCACTCGTCGAACGGTTGAGAGAGCGGTTTCGCATCGTGGCAGTGGAGGTCGACGGCTTCGTGCTGGGCAAGCATACGCGGTTTACCTCCATTGACGACCAGGCAGCGCAGGTCATTGACTATGTGAAGGCACACTTTGGCGGACTTATCGACTGCGTCTACGGGCTCTCGCTGGGCGGCAAGGTGCTGTCGCGCGTATTGGAGCGCAATGAAATCACCATCGGCCATGCCATCATGGATGCAGCGCCGCTACTCCCGTTGCCGCGGTGGCTCGTAGGCCCACTGCGCTATCTGCAATGCTTCAATGTATGGACCTGCTACCACTGGACGAAGTTTTGGAAGTGGGTGTTCCCCAACCACTACTTCGACGTGCTGCTCGGTGAGTGCAGGAAAGTGTACCCCTACGGCGGCTCAGCTGCAGTGCTGGACGGGTACAAGTCGGTATATACGAACAAGCTGCAAAGCATCTCCGGTGCAGACATACATTACTGGTACGGAACGCTGGAGGCCTTCGTAGCCAAGCCGCAAGCCAAGCACCTGCAATCCCTATTCCCTGCCGCGCACATCGAGGTATTCCCCAAGATGAATCACGGGCAGCTCCTGATAGACCATCCTGACGAGGTGGCGCGAAGGATTAGCGAGATAGTCACTCCATAACATTATCGACCGACACCCCGCAAACGGGGGTGTCGGTCGATATGATTCATAGATACAAGCTGTTACATCAAATCACCGATACCTTGTCTAAAAACAGCAAAAGGAATAATTATGAGTTCCTATTTGTGTCTCGGTAATGTCCTGTTCAAGAAGTAACAACCGAGAACGGCTGAGATGATGGAGCCGAGGAGCACACCCAGCTTAGCCTGGGGGAGCAGTGCTGCACTGCTGGCTCCGAGTCCTGCGTAGGAGAGTTCGGCGATGAACATGGATACGGTGAATCCAATACCGCATATGACGCAAACGCTTGCGAAACTCTTCCACGTAGCTCCTGTAGGTAGGGTGACGAGACGGAACCGCACGGCCAACCATGAGAAGGAGAATACTCCGATAAACTTACCCAACACGAGACCCATCATCACCGCCAAGCTTACTCCAGAGAAGACATCTCCCAGGCTCATCTGTGAGAGGTCGATGCCCGCATTGGCAAAGGCAAAGAGGGGAAGGATGACGTAGTTGATGGGGGCATGCAGAAGGTCCTCCATATCTTGCAGAGGGCTAATCATTCTATCCGCAGCCGACTCGATGCTCTTCAACACTCCTATTTGTTCGTTGGTGAGCACAATGGTACTACGACGTTTTCCCACCTCAATAACAGGGAATCTGTTGACGCTGCTACGGATGCGCTCAAGGTAATATCCCGTGCCTTTCTGCAGGTTCGACGGGATACAGAACGCCATGACAACACCTGCGATGGTGGCATGGATGCCCGAGTTGAGCATCAGGTACCACAGCACGATGCCTATGGATATATAGAAGGTCTTGGTACGTACGCTCAAGATGTTGCCCACTATCAAACCGGCAACACATAGCGCAGAGAGGCCAAGATAAATCAGATGAATGTCTGAAGAGTAGAAAAGGGCTATCACGAGTATGCCGCCCAAGTCATCGGCCACAGCAAGAGCAGCCAAGAATATCTTGAGTCCGATGGGTACGCGTGTACTGAATACCGACAATATACCCAGCGAGAAGGCTATGTCGGTTGCCATCGGTATGGCCAAACCACGTTGCATGGCTGCATCGCCAGGGCATACGAGATAGAAGATGAGGACGGGAACGAGCATACCTCCGCAAGCTCCAATGACAGGGAGAAGCGCCTTCTCGCGTGATGAGAGCTCGCCCACCATAATCTCACGCTTTATCTCCAGTCCTACCGAAAGGAAGAAGACAGCCATGAGAAAGTCGTTGATCATCTGACCCAAGGAGATAGCGTGGCCATTGTGGCTGAAGAAGTTGAAGTCACCTATCGCAAGGCTTACCTCCTGTGTCCAAAACGAAGCATACCAATCCTTCACGCCAGGAATATTGGCACACACCAGTGCCGCAACAGTAAAGAATATCAGCACCACACTGGAGTTGATATACATCTGGAGTTTTCTTTTGAAACTGTAATTCATTATTTTCTGTTTACGATATCGTTATACCTTAAATAATACCTTTATACTACTCAGCGTCTTTTTTAGAACGTGCAAAATTACGGCTTATTTTTATTCGTTAACCATTTTTTAGTAATAAATATCGAATAAAAGTGATTTCCGTGGAGACAGAAATTAGGCGGCGCCTCGGAAAATCGCAAGTAAACTTGCATTTTCTCTCGGCTTGCACTAATTTTGCAGTTTAATAAATCGGCTGTAACATTATGATCGACAAGAACGAACTCATCTTTGGTACCCGTGCCGTCATCGAGGCTATCGAAGCGGGCAAAGACATTGACAAGATACTCATTAAGCGCGGCTTGCAGAACGAGCTTTCGCGCGAACTCTTCGATGCACTGAAGGGACACCTCATCCCTGTGCAGCGTGTGCCCATCGAGAAGCTCAACCGCCTTACCACCAAGAACCATCAGGGCGTCATCGCCTTCACGTCGGCTGTGACCTATCAGCGCGTCGAGGACCTTGTGCCCATGCTCTATGAGGAGGGCAAGAACCCGCTGTTCGTGATGCTCGATGGCGTGACCGACGTGCGCAACTTCGGTGCCATTGCCCGCACTTGCGAGTGTGCCGGAGTGGATGCCGTCATCATCCCCACACACGACAGCGTGAGTGTCAATGCCGACGCGGTGAAGACTTCGGCCGGAGCACTTCACACGCTGCCCGTATGCCGTGAGCCGAACCTTGGCAATGCCATCAAATATCTCAAAAACTGTGGCTTCCGCGTGGTAGCTGCCACCGAGAAGGCAAAATACACCTACACAAAAGCCAACCTCACCGACCCCGTGTGCATCGTGATGGGCGCCGAAGACAAAGGCATCCCCAATGAGCACCTCGCCCTGTGCGACGAATGGATATCCATCCCACAATTCGGACATATACAATCGCTCAACGTATCGGTAGCTGCTGGTGTGCTGATATATGAGGCGGTAAGGCAGAGAACGGAGAATTGACAATCCCGCATCAGAGTTATTAAGAATTTCGGAAAGTTCCGAGACATCTGATAACTCCGAACACTCTAAGAATCTTAGAAACAACGACCACAATGAAACGAAACATTATAAACATACTCCTCTTACTTGTCACCTTCGCTGCCTCAGCCCAATCTCCCAAGTCGCTGAAGCAGGTAAAGAAGGCAGTCTACACCCTGCAGACCTACGATGCTGAGGGCAACGTGCTGAGCACAGGCAATGGGTTCTTTGCTAATGATGGAGATTTCATTACCTCCTATGCGCTGTTGCCCAACTGCACCAAAGCGGTAGTCGTAGACAGTAAGGGGAAAACGCATGACGTAGTGAAGGTGCTGGGTGCCAACGAGACCTACGACATCGTACGTCTCCAGACTGCTCCTATTAAGAAGTTGGTGAGCACACCTATCGACACTACTTCCACGATGGAGCATACGAGCCTTTTCCTTCCTGCCATCGGCAAAGAGAAGAAGGTGTACGACAAATGGATTCCCGTACTGAGCACCGAGCAGGCTGCAGGTAACTACGAGTACTACACCTTGCATCATGCGGGCAGCCCTGCGCTCAGCCATCGGCCTCTGTTGGATGCTTCGGGCAATGTAGTGGCCATAGTACAGCCCTCCGTAGAGACCGATACGGTGCTCTATGCCCTCGATATACGCTATGCCCTTGACCTCGCGGTGAAGGCACTTTCCGTGAATGACCGCAGCTACCGGGCATTACCGCTGCGCAAGGCATTGCCGAGAGAAATAGACCAGGCATTAGTAAGCCTTTTCCTTGTATCCGACCAAGACGATGCATCACTGCGCAGCGAGGTCATCGATGAGTTCATCCTTTCCTTCCCCGACAGCCACGAAGGCTACCTCAGTCGCGCAGCACACCACATCACCCTCAAGAGCGACAGTGCCTATGCACTGGCAGAGGCCGACCACGCTATGGCACTTGAGCGTTCTGCAGACAAAGCCGACGAGGTACACTTCCAGATTGCCAAGCAAATGCTCTCGGTAGCCCTCGACACGCTGCAACAATACAAGGACTGGAACTGTGAGCGTGTACTTGCCGAAATCGACAAGGCCCGCGCCATCAATCCCCTACCCATCTACACGCAGCAGCAGGGCGACATCTATGTCACATTGAAGGATTACACTGCCGCTTACGAGAAGTATATGGAGGTTAACCGTAGCGACATCGGCAGCCCCGACACCTGGCTGCGCACTGCCTACATCATAGAGCAACGCGCTGGTGAGGGAGACGTGGAACTTGCCATTGCGCTCTTGGATAGCGCGGTAAACAAAGCTCAATTGACAATGGACAATTCACAATTGACAATTCAAAAGTCGGCTCCTTACGTATTAGAGCGTGCATTGCTCAAGGCACGCCACGGCCTGCACCGCCCTGCTGTGGCCGACTACAACCTCTATGAAGAGCTTGTGGGTACCATCAATACCGACCGCTTCTATTACTTGCGCGAACAGTCCGAGGCTGCCGGCCGCATGTTCCAACAGGCACTTGACGATATTGACCGCGCCATTGCTCTTGCACCACGCCAACCCGTGTATCTGCTCGAGAAAGCATCACTCAATGTTCGTGTTGCACGCTATGCCGAAGCGCTCCCCATCCTTGAAGTTCTCATAGCAGCCTTCCCCAACGACATGGATTGCAACCGTCTGCTCGGCTTTTGCTACATTCAATTGGGTGACAAGCAGCGCGGAATCCCCTATCTAGAAAAGGCAGCAACAATGGGCGACAACAATGCGGCAGCATTGCTGAAGCGATACAAATAAAGTATTAAATAAGGCTGAGATATAAATACAACTCACCTGAAGAGTCTATAGCACCATGCGGTAGACGTTAGTCTCTTTCTGCTCGAACCCCAATGAACGGTATAGGGCATTTGCGGCAATACGCTTAGGATTGGATGTGAGCATAAGCGTGTCCACCTGATGCTGACGACAAAAGTCTATGGCGTGTGCCACTAACATACGACCAAGGCCAAGACCACGAGAAGCCTCATCTACTACTACATCTTCAATCCAAGCCTTACTTCCTGTAGGACTGAGATAGATGCCTACGGTGAGCATTCCCACAACAGATTCACCCTGACAAAGAAGAAAGAGAAAACTACAAGGAGAATCGATAAGACGACAATACTCTTTCTCCGAAAAGTCTATAGAACGGGATGTTAATTGAGCTAACAAACGAGAAACAGCCTCATAATGCGAATCAATATAGGTTGTAGGTAGAATTATGGTATAATGTAACTTTTCCATACTGAACCATTGTATATATAAGACAATAAATGAGCGGAGCCAGAAGGCTTCGCTCATTTTTAACTATCAATTGTCAATTAATCAATACTCCATCTTGGTCATGCGCACATAGCTCTGGTAGCGCTTCTTGGCCATCTCTTCACAAGCGGCAAAGAGGTCGGCAGCCTCGGCAGGATACTGCTTCATGACAGAAGCGAAGCGTACCTCGCCCTTCAAGAAGTCCTGGAAGCCCTCCCACTGCGGCTCCTTAGAGTCGAGTGTGAACGGATTCTTACCCTCAGCCTCGAGTGCGGGGTTATAGCGCCACAGGTGCCAGTAACCGCATGCAACGGCAGCAGCCTCCTCGGCCTGAGCCTTGCCCATACCCTTCTTGAGACCGTGGTTGATACAGGGAGCGTAGGCGATGATGATTGAAGGACCGGGATAAGCCTCAGCCTCGCGGATAGCCTTGAGGCACTGGCTCTGGTCGGCACCCATAGCAATCTGTGCTACGTATACATAACCGTAGGTAGTAGCAATCATACCGAGGTCTTTCTTGCGGATGCGCTTACCAGAAGCAGCGAACTTGGCGATAGCGCCGAGCGGAGTAGCCTTTGATGACTGACCACCGGTGTTTGAGTATACCTCAGTGTCGAGCACGAGGATGTTCACATCTTCACCCGAAGCAATCACGTGGTCGAGACCGCCGTAACCGATATCGTATGAAGCACCGTCACCACCGATAATCCACTGTGAACGCTTCACGAGGTAGTGGCTGAGCTCCTTGAGCTGAGCACATGCGGGGCAACCGTCAGCAGCACCCTTCTCGATCATCGGGTTGAGCTTAGCAGCAGCAGCCTTAGATGCATCAGCATCATCCTGACCAGCAATCCACTCCTGAGCAGCCTCCTTGAACTCGGCAGGTGTAGCCTCATCGGCGATAGCACCTTCGAGGACAGCCTGGATGCGTGCCTTCATCTTCTTGTTGGCCAATGCCATACCGAGACCAAACTCGCAGAAGTCCTCGAAAAGTGAGTTGGCCCATGCAGGACCCTGACCCTTCTCGTTAGTGGTATAGGGTGTTGAGGGAATTGAGCCTGAGTAGATTGAAGAACAGCCTGTAGCATTGGCTACCATTTGACGATCGCCGTAGAGCTGAGAGATGAGCTTCACATAGGGAGTCTCACCGCAACCAGAGCAAGCGCCTGAGAACTCGAAGAGCGGAGTAGCGAACTGTGAGTTCTTGGGGTTCGACTTGATGTCTACGAGGTGCTGCTTGGTCTTCACGTTCTTCACGCAGTAATCCCAGTTGGCAGCCTCATGAAGCTCGCCTTCGAGCGGAACCATCTTGAGGGCAGGGCCACCGAGCTTCGGATTGCCAGGACATACGTCAACACAGTTGCCACAACCGAGACAGTCCATAACACCTACCTGGATACGGAACTTCATACCCTTCATAGGAGCGGGAGCCTTCATATCGATCATTGCACCATTTACGCCAGCAGCTTCGGTATCGTCCATCACGAACGGACGGATACAAGCGTGAGGACAAACGAATGCACACTTGTTACACTGAATACACTTCTCAGCATCCCAAACAGGCACGAAGGGAGCTACGCCACGCTTCTCATAAGCGGCTGTGCCCTGAGGCCAAGTACCGTCCTCGTAGCCCTTGAAGGCTGATACGGGGAGCAGGTCGCCATTCTGTGCATTGATAGGACGTACTACCTCATTGATGAATGCGGGATCATCGTTAGCAACCACCTCATCAGCGGGGAGGCTTGCCCAAGCAGCGTCAACGGGAAGCTCCTTGTACTCACCACCGCGGTCAACGGCTGCGTAGTTCTTGTTCACGATATCCTCACCCTTCTTGCCGTATGACTTCACGATGAACTTCTTCATCTGCTCGATAGCCAAGTCAACGGGGATTACCTCGGTGATGCGGAAGAAAGCGCTCTGAAGGATGGTGTTGGTACGGTTGCCGAGACCAATCTCCTGAGCAATCTTGGTAGCGTTGATATAGTAAACCTTGATGTTGTTCTCTGCGAAGTAGCGCTTTACGTTGTTGGGCAAGTTGGCAGCCAGTTCGTCGCCCTCCCAGATAGTGTTGAGGAGGAAGGTACCGTTCTTCTGCAGACCGCGTGTCACGTCGTACATCTTCAGGTAAGCCTGTACGTGGCAAGCCACGAAGTTAGGTGTATTCACCAGGTAGGTAGAGCGAATCTCGCTGTCACCGAAACGGAGGTGAGAGCAGGTGAAGCCGCCCGACTTCTTTGAGTCGTATGAGAAGTATGCCTGGCAGTGCTTGTCGGTGTTGTCACCGATAATCTTCACTGAGTTCTTGTTGGCACCTACCGTACCGTCAGCACCGAGACCGTAGAACTTGGCCTGGAACATGCCTTCGCCACCCATGGCAATCTCTTCCTGCTGGGGCAGTGAGGTGAAGGTAACGTCATCGACGATACCCACGGTAAACTGGTTCTTGGGCTCTGCCATAGCGAGGTTCTCGTATACGGCGAGGATCTGAGCAGGTGTGGTATCGTTGGAGCCGAGACCATAGCGTCCGCCCACGATAACGGGAGCGTCGGGCTGGCCATAGTAGCAATCCTTAACGTCGAGATAGAGGGGCTCACCATTGGCACCGGGCTCCTTGGTACGGTCGAGCACAGCAATGCGCTTGGCTGTCTTGGGCACAGCAGCGAGGAAGTGCTTGGCCGAGAAGGGACGATAGAGGTGTACGGCAACGAGACCTACCTTCTCACCCTGTGCGGTGAGGTGGTCAACCACTTCGCGGATAGCCTCAGTCACAGAACCCATAGCAATGATAACGCGCTCAGCATCGGGAGCACCATAGTAATCGAACAAGCCATACTTGCGGCCAGTGATCTCTGAGATCTTCTCCATATACTCCTCTACTACAGCAGGTACGTTAGCGTAGTAGTTGTTGCAGCTCTCGCGGTGAGCGAAGAAGGTGTCGGGGTTCTCGGCCATACCGCGTGCTACGGGATGCTCGGGAGTGAGTGCGCGGTTGCGGAACTCGGCGAGTGCCTGCTGGTCGATGAGCGGAGCAAGGTCCTCGTTCTCCAGCATCTCAATCTTCTGAATCTCGTGAGAGGTACGGAAGCCGTCGAAGAAGTTAACGAAGGGTACGCGGCTCTTGATGGTAGCGAGGTGAGCTACACCGGCGAGGTCCATCACCTCCTGCACAGAGCCTTCAGCCAACATGGCGAAGCCTGTCTGGCGGGTCGACATCACGTCCTGATGGTCACCGAAGATACACAAGGCATGAGAAGCCAATGTACGTGCCGATACGTGGAATACGCAGGGAAGGAACTCACCTGCAATCTTGTACATATTGGGGATCATCAGCAGCAAGCCCTGCGATGCGGTATATGTAGTTGTCAGTGCACCGGCTTGGAGTGAGCCGTGTACGGCACCTGCAGCACCACCTTCAGACTGCATTTCCTGTACGAGTACTGTTTCGCCGAAGATGTTCTTGCGGCCCTGAGCAGCCCACTCGTCGACATACTCAGCCATTGTTGATGACGGTGTGATAGGATAGATAGCTGCTACCTCACTGAACATATAGGAGATATGCGCAGCTGCCTGGTTACCGTCACAGGTAATGAATTTCTTTTGTTTAACCATAGTTGTACAAATTTACTATTTAACAAATTAATAAACTTCGTTTCTTTACCTTCTTCGCACCTCGGCAATTCAAGCACGCTTGATTACTCTCGGGTTGTCGTCGGTTTTCTATTCACTATTTAATAGGTCTATACATATTTAATATAAGAACCCAAACAGCCAAAGTGGAATTTGGTTCTCACGTCCCAACTCGCGTCGATGCATGATGTAGTACACATCGGGATTGTTCTTTACACGGATACCTTCGGTGCACACACGCATCTGCAGTTTTTCGTCAACAAGGAACGATAGTCCCTTGCTACCCTTGCTCACCGTATGATCTTTCCACAGTGCATTGGCAAGGAAGGTCTCCAGCACATCCTGATCATTCACCTTCACGGGGTAAATGCCATATACGAGGTTGGTATTGTGAAGCATTATCTTGGCAGGCTTCTTGGGGAAGGAGTCACCGGGGTTGTATACCATATTGATGAGTCGCGCATCGGCCAGATACTTGATATAGTTCATCACCGTAGCACGCGAGGTTTGTATGGCCTCGGCCAACTTGCTCACGTTGGGTGCCTGCGGACCATTCACCGCCAACAGGTAGAGCAGTTTCTTGATTTTGGCCAGATACTTGAGCTCTATCTGCTGCACGATGAGGATATCCACCTCCATCATGGCATTCATGGTCTTGAGAAGGTTTTCCGAGAAGTTGCGCTTCTCCAGGAAGAAGGGATAGAACCCGTGGTGCAGATAGTTCTGGAAGAAGGCATTGGGACTCACCTTGGGCAATATCGTGCGGGCTATCTGCTCATGATTGGTGAGTATCTCCTCCAGCGTATAGCTACGGAAGTTATTGCCCGTCTTCAGGTTCAGGTACTCACGGAACGAGAATCCGCGCAGGTTATAGGGTTTGGCAATGCCGTTGAGCTCGGGGTTCTCCTCCTTAAGGCGCATCACCGAGGTGCCTGTAAACACCATCTTCAGCTGCGGAAAGCGGTCATAGCACTCGCGCAGCTGATGGCTCCAGTTAGGGATTTTGAATACCTGGTCTATGAGCAGCACCTTACCCCCACGGCGGATAAACTCCTCGGCGAATGCCGTCAGACTCTTGCCTTGAAAATAAAGGTTGTTCATGTTCACATACAGACAAGAGCGGTCACCCCGGAACCGTTCCTGTGCGTATTGTATGAGGAAGGTTGTCTTACCCACCCCACGGGTACCCTTGATGCCAATGAGACGATCGTTCCAGTCAATCTCATCCATCAACTCGCGGCGCACCGGAGCTTCAGTATGCGTCAGCAGATATTCGTGAATCTTGTAGAAAGCCTCCATAATTACCGGCCTATTTTATATTTTGCTACAAAGTTACTCCTTTATTTACTATTTTGCAAACCTAACTTTGCATTTTTTCTATTTTTCTGCAATAATCTGTTTCAAGATTATTTTGAGTCCAGCTGTGAGGTTTCGTTGTGTAGACTAGTACCGCTCAGGCCGCGGCGGATAGTGGCCTATTCATCGCTATTGAGGCGTCTCTCATATTTTCCCGAAACGCACAACAAAGCATCCCGAGCAAGCGAGGCTTGTCGGGGAAGGAAAGGCACTCTCGCACTCATCGTGCCTTCTGCGATTTTACAGTCTTTCTATTTGCTACATTATGATTTATTCGTATCTTTGTTGTATCAAGCAAATACTCCTATGAGAAACATACTTCTTTTTGTTGCCACACTGCTTTTCAATACCGTCCTCCATGCCCAGCAGCTCCCCTCTCTGCAGGAGCAGGCTCAGGCTATCCTCATGCAGGGTGCGCACATCAACCACTTCAACCGCCAGTTTGCTCAGGAGAAGGTGTACCTGCACTTCGACAATACTGCCTACTTCCAGAGCGAGACCATATGGTTCAGCGCCACCGTGCTCGATGCCACCACCGGCAATGTAGCCGACAGCAAGGTGCTTTACGTGGAGCTGCTTTCGCCCACTGGTGTGGTGCTGCGCCAGCAGAAGCTGCAGGTCGTTGACGGCCGTTGCCACGGCTCGTTTCCCCTGATCGACGCCTCGGTGGAGGAGGCCAACGAGAAGCGCGGTGTGATGGGTTACCCCAGTGGTTACTACGAGGTGAGGGCCTACACCCGCACGATGCTCAACTTCGAAGCCCACGGCTGCTTCTCCCGCGTGTTTCCCGTATACAAGGCACCCGAGAAGGAGGGCGACTACAGCAATCCCGAGATGGAGGTCTACAACGCCAAGGGCATAGAGCGCCCCGAGACGGAGGAGCTCAAGGCCCTGAACATCGACTTCTTGCCCGAGGGAGGCCACCTCATCGCAGGCGTCAGAAACCGTATCGCCTTCAAGGCCACCGACAGGCACGGACAGGGCATCAACATCACATCCATGACCACCTCCGACGGCACGGAGATACCCCTCTCACCACAGCACCGTGGCATGGGCAGCTTCCTCTACACCCCCACGGAACGCCGTGCCAAGGTGAAGGTGCAGCACGATGGCAAGACCTACACCTTCGCCCTGCCCGATGCCGAGAGTGAAGGCTATGCCTTGCGCCTCACCCCACGTGCCGACCGCACCCTGCAGGTTTCGATAGCTACTCTGCATCCCGATGCTACGCGCCTCCTGGGCTACACGATGACACGGCAGGGCAAATGCGAACTGATAGATACGCTCACGATGCACGCCACCACCTTCAGCCGCACCATCAACACCCCCAAGTTGCCTACGGGAGTGTACCAGTTCAGCCTCTTCGATGCCGGTGGCACACTCTACGCCACGCGCATGCTGTTTGTCAACAACGGTGTGGCCACCGTTCCCGTGACTGTCACCACGAACAAGGAGAGCTATGGTCCCTTCGAGCAGGTTAAGCTGCGCCTGCAGGTAGAGGAGGAGGGCAACCACCACCTCTCGCTCTCCGTGCGCGACGCTGCCGACTACGGCACAGGCTACACCGACGACCTGCGCACCTACATGCTGCTCTCCTCGGAGCTGAAGGGCTACATCGAGAATCCCGCCTACTACTTCGAGAGCGACGATGAGGAGCACCTTAAGGCCCTTGACCAGCTGATGCTGGTGCAGGGATGGAGCCGCTACGACTGGATGAAGATGTCGGGCAACACCCCCTTCCGTTCGCAACACTACATCGAGGATGGCCTTGTGCTCGACGGCTGGGCACTGCATCCACGCAAGGATGAGCCCATGGCGGGCATCGAGGTGCAGGTAAACCTCTACTCTTCGGACCGCAAGACGAAACAGAGCGCCAAGCTCATCACCGATGAACGGGGCTACTGGAGCACCAACCTCACGGATTTCGAGGGCGAGTGGGACCTCAGCCTGCACACCTTCCAGGATGGCAAACCCGTGGTGGCACGCATGCGGCTTGAACGTGCTACGTCACCCGATGTTATCGCCTACGAGGCAAGTGAAATGCATCTGAAGCACAGGCTTGACACCACGGCATACGTCCCATGGGTGAACGAGGTGAAGAAAGACTATCTGGGCGACAAGACCATCGTGCTCGACAATGTGGAGGTGGAGGGGCGCCGCCGCTATGTAGACTACTGCACCTTCCAAGCCTTCGATGCCGCAAAGGACGCCGAACTGATGACCGACAAGGGAGAGTATACCTATACTGTGGCCGACTATCTGGTGGATAAAGGATACGATATTACTTATTCAGACGGAGAATCTTTCGAGCAGTTTTTGGCAAATGAAGAAGAAAGGAAGGGTAATCGTTCTTCGAAACCAAAAGATGTAGGTTCTAACATGTCAGGACTAGGTGGAGAGTTTATGGACGATCAGGAGATTGCTGGCGGCAATCTTCGTGGTATACGTTCAGATTACTACCGTTGGTTGATGCGCCAATCGCTTATCAATGATTTCCGCACATTCTGGCTCATCATGGAGGGTAAGAACAACGCCACAGAGCCTTCGAGCCTACCAGGCTATGAGATTGACATTGCTGATGTGAAGAGCATCATCGTATATGATAGTCCACAAAGTTATATGGCAAACGAAGAAGTGATAAAGTGTTTTGACATCAGCGATATACGCTATGTCCAAGAACCTCAAAAAGAGTTGGAGCACTTCTTCCCCGCAGGTATGTATGTGGTAGAAATACACCTTAACTCCGGTCGCAAGAGGCGCGTGGCGTGGAACAAGAACACCCGACAGACCACCTTCGACGGATACTCTGAGTCGATGGAGTTCTATGCCCCCGAATATCCCGACGGCCCCATCGAGGGCGATGCCGACTATCGCCGCACCATCTACTGGAATCCCGATGTAAAGACCAACCGTCTTGGCATTGCCGATGTAAAGTTCTACAATAACGGTTACTCACGCTCGCTCAGTGTCAGCGTAGAGGGTATGACGGTTAGCGGAGTTGCAATATCTCAGGAATGATGCAAGACGGGAGAATACGACATATTATACTATTGGTACTATTGCTCATCGGTATGAAGGCATCAGCTGATGATAGGCAGATGCTGTTTAACGATGCATGGCGATTCCACCGCGGCGAGCTGAGTGCAGCTATGCACGAGCAGTATGATGATACCCACTGGCAGATGGTAGACTTGCCGCACGATTGGCGCATAGTTCCTGATTCGCTAGACCTCATAGACGAGCTTGCCGATACGGTAGGATGGTATAGGAAAACCTTTACCATATTGCCCTCCGATACGGGAAAACGTGTATTGCTATGCTTTGAACGCATACATGGACGGGCTGATATTTGGGTCAACGGCCAGTTGGCATATCGAGCAGCAAGTGGTTATGTCCCTATCAAAATGGATGTGACTCCCTATCTTCATGCGCCATTGGTGAACAATACTATTACTATACGTGCAAGTGTAGCTCCATGGGATAGGAGTGTTTATCGTGGCGCAGGTGTTACCCACGATACCTGGCTGATGAAACTGGGCAGTGTACATTTTGAAGAATGGGAAACAGCAATCAAGACGGATCGCGTATACTCACGTCGCGGACGCTGGTATGCCGAACTGTTGCTGAATACACTGATACGCCATACAGGAATATCGGCTCATGAGGGGAACCTGCGTATAAGCATTGTCGACCCCAAAGGGCGGAGTGTATATGATGAAATGCACCCGACTAGGATAGCGGATAGCACGACATTTACTACCAGGATTACCCTACGAGATCCAAAGTCTTGGTATGCCGAGACCCCAGAAATGTACCATGCCACCCTCTATGTCGGTTCTTCGGATGGTATAAGCGACTCTATTACCATTCCGTTTGGTATCATTACAACGACCTATTCAGAGGAGATGGGATTACTTGTCAATGATGAGACGCCCCTAATCCAAGGATCCACTTTGAACTACAATGCAAGACTCACAGGATACACAGCGTTCCGTCGCGCCGAGGCATTGCTTGTGGAACACATGCAGACTAATGGTTACACTGCAGTGCGGTGTCCTATGGGATTGTTGTCAGAGCATTTTCTCACGGCTTGTGACACCTTGGGAGTGATGGTCTTGGCCGATGCCTTCAGCCCTATACATCCTGATGAGGATTGGAGTGAGCAAGCTACCGCTGGTAATGTAAAGCGTTTCCGTAACCACCCCTCCATTGTCATGTGGTGTGTGGCAGATTCCATCAACGAGGCACCTGTTGTAAGCTCGGCTGATAGCCACCGTCCCATAGCAACAAATGCCATGTTGAAAGAGTCAGTATGGAGCGATGAACGCAGCCCGATAGGCGACAGAACTCCTTATGCGTACCAGTTGGATGCTGAACGCCTTGTCAGCAGTATCACTTTGGGAATATCTGCGCCCGACACTACACGAAATGACTCTACGGTGTGGCTGCCCGAAGTGCAACGTTGGACGTGGCCAGGATATGAGGGTGATACCATGAGGGTAAACATATATAGCCACAATGATTGGGTAAATCTCTACCTTAATGACAAGTTTATGGGTAATGCCAAGCCAGACAAGCAAACCCATCAAGTTGTATTCTATGTTCCCTACACACCCGGGAAGATATATGCAAGCACCAATTTCGATATGCGCAGATTATGGAGACCGAAGAAGCCCAAATCAAAAATCAAACTCAGCGGGCGATTCAACGACTATTTCCGCCTGTTTACGGAGGGTGAGCCCAAGTACCTCTATTTGAGTACAGACCGCAAGGTGACGTCCTACGCCAATGGAGAACTTTGCTTCGTGAAAATCGAGGTGTTGGATGCCGATGGCAATATCCTCCCTGATGCCGAGATACCTCTGACATTGCATGTTAGAGGCCCAGGCCTCATTGCCGCAGCTGGTAATGGCCATGATGAGCCATCGTCTCTACATTCACTAAAGACCTACCAGGGTAGTGCGTTGGTGGTGATTCGTCCCTTTAAGGCCGTAGGTACAATTCGCCTCACTGTCCGTCCCGAAGGAATAGAAGCCAAGGATATAGCCATCGAAGTGTTTTGAAAGATTTGATGCTGGTTGAATGTCATCAGAGGAACTTGGCCATTATGTTGTTATGGGTGTCTTCACTCGTTGTGATTAGCTATATGTTCAGTTACTGATTTACTGATATGCATACAATACGTCGATGGTTATCATTTTCCCTCCTCTATGCTTATCATCTTCCTAGCATTCTCATCCGTTTTGCACTTTTTTTTGTAACTTCGCATCATGATACGTTTTGCAGTATTCAACCCCGAGCACGACTTGGCCTTGGCCAATGGCGATGCCCACTACCAGGCACCCCGTAACATCCGCGAGATGGCACACGACCTGGCATCACTGATGGAGTATCTCGCGTGGGACACGCCATGGGGATGGGATGCTGCCATTGTGAACTATCTGCATAAGTCGGGCACCCCGCGTCAGGAGCTACCCAACGACGCGATGCTTGCCGCCCTGCGCACCCGCTCTGAGCGCATCACTGCCCATCACCTGCTGCAGCAGATGCTTCCCCTCTCGGGGCATCTCTCTGGAGAGTCCTACGTATGCCGCTCACTCGACGACATCAAAGCATACGCCACACAGCATAGCCACCTACTCTTGAAGGCGCCTCTCTCGGGCAGCGGCAAGGGGTTGAGGCATCTTAATCTTAACGAAAACGTTGACACCGACGCGGAAAGAGCGTCAGTTCTCGAACGAGTCGAGCGCTTCGCATTGACGACAACTGAAGCTTTAGCTTTACAAAGGAGTACAGCTTGCAGTCTTAACCATCCATCTGGAAGAAAGTCAACGTTAACGTTATCGTTAAAAAAAGTCGAGTCTTGGGCCGATGCCCTCATCCGCCGCCACGGATACCTCACGGCCGAGCCCTACTACGACAAGGTGCAGGATTTTGCCATGGAGTTCATTGTGGCCGACGGAAAATGCCACTTCATCGGCTACTCCCTGTTTACAACAGATGATCATGGGCGCTACGACAGCAACCTTCTGCTGAGCGATGCCGACATCGAGGCTCGCCTCTCCGAATACATTCCCCGTAGCGTGCTGCACGACGTACGGCACTTTGTTGAAACACATTCCGACCTCATCATTCCTGCCGAGTGGGACACCTCGCGCTTCCCCATCACCTTCGGCATCGACATGATGGTAATAAAGACAATAGACAAAGTTGCGATTGAGCGAGAGCAAAGACTGCTTGCAGGCTCTGCCGAGCGGAGCAACTTCAACGAAGTTAACAGACAACAAACATTAACGGTGAGAGGGGAGAGGTTAGAGATGAAAGGGAACCAACCAGATGGCAATTCAGAATTTATAATTCAGAATTCCGCAGCGCAGCGAGAGCAGAGTCAAGTTTCTTGGACAAGCCAAGTGCTAAGGCAGGTCTTGAGCTATGCCGCCGACGCGAAAGGAGCGTCGGTTGCGACGGATGAAACTTTAGTTTCTCAGAGGAGTAGCAACTTGTTGCTTTTTACAAAGAATCTTAATGCAGAGCATTATAACTCAGAATTCAAACTCCATCCCTGCGTCGAGATCAACCTCCGCGCCAATATGGGCATTGTCGCCCATGAGGTGCGACGTCACCTGATGGCACCCGAGGCCACAGGCATCTATCGCCTTGCCCTCTTTGCCAACCACGCTGCCCTGGCGGCCTTCGATGAGGAGCAGCATGCCCTCTACCCTGCCCTATACCGCGACGGGCTCCTCGTACGAGGATATCACCCCCTCACCTCCACGGAAGGCAATACACGGCACCTTGCATACATCATTGGCGGGATTACCCAATTATGAGTTATGAATTATGAGTTAACTGACGTGAGACTCACGTTAGTTATTAGGCCTTTTTCACAGAGTGCAATCCTAACATATATTTCCGTTTCCACACGACAAACCATACGATGGCTACGAGCACAGCTACGCCACCGATAGCGTATGATACCAGTTGGGGCAGCTGGAAGCCTTCGGGAGCGATGCAGATGTAGGTGACGCTGACGCAGGTCATGAACAGAGCGGGGATAAGGGTTACCCAATAGGCATGCTTCTTCTGCTGCACCAGGTACACGGTGATGGCCCAGAGGGTGAAGACAGAGAGCGTCTGGTTGCTCCACGCAAAGTAGCGCCAGATAACCTTGAAGCCATCGGCATCGGCCAAGCTGTAGATGAGCACTCCCATCGTGACAAGGAAGAGCGGGATGCAGATGTAGAGGCGGCGACGGATGCTCTTCTGCTCCAGGTGCAGGATATCGGCCAGGATGAGGCGTGCCGAGCGCAATGCTGTGTCGCCACTGGTGATGGGCGCAGCCACGATACCGAGAATGGCCACCACGCCACCGATAGCACCGAGCCAGTCCTTGGAGATCATCGTGGCCACCTTGGCACCGCTATAAGGGATGCCCGTAGCAGCATCTACCGTGCCGTGCTCGCCGAAAAACCACGTGGCAGCAGCAGCCCAGATGAGGGCCACGATACCCTCGGTGACCATAGCGCCGTAGAAGATGGGGCGGCAGTGGCGCTCGTTCTTCATGCAGCGTGCCATGAGAGGCGACTGCGTGGCATGGAAACCACTGATGGCACCGCAGGCGATGCTCACAAACATCATGGGGAAGATGGGCGAGGGGTCGTACTTGGTGCCGAAGCCATCCCATATCTCGGGTAGCTGGGGCGACTTGACATACAGCATGATAAGTACCCCGAAGGCCATGAAGAGCAGGGCGATGGCAAACAGGGGATAGATGCGCCCAATAATCTTATCTACCGGCAACAGCGTGGCCAATATATAATATAGAAAGATGGCCACAATCCAGAAGTTCACATTCAACGCCTCGGGTGTCATACCTGCCAGCAGTTCGGCAGGGCCCGACACGAACACCGCGCCCACGAGCACCATCAGCACGATGGTGAAGACGTTCATCACCGCCTTAGTGCGATTGCCCAGGTACTTGCCTATCAGTTCGGGCAGGTTGGCCCCATTGTTGCGGATAGAGAGGCAGCCCGAGAAAAAGTCGTGCACGGCACCGGCAAAGAGGGTACCGATAACAATCCATAGGTAAGATGCCGTACCGAACTGCGCTCCCATGATGGCACCGAAGATGGGGCCGAGGCCCGCGATGTTGAGGAACTGAATCATGAAAATCTTCCACGTAGGCATGGGGATATAGTCCACGCCATCGTTCATTGCCACAGCGGGCGTCTCACGTTTGGGGTCGGGACCAAAGATACGGTTCACAAAACCGCCATATACGATATAGCCGATGATGAGCAGGGCCAGTGCTACCGAAAATGTTACCATAATATGATTGTTACCTATTGATTTGTCGAAAAACGGGGGCAAAATTAGTGCTTTTTTTGAAATATATGCACCTTATATGTTCTAAAAAGCAAGAAGGTACTCATGCTCGTTGCAAAAAGCACAAGTAAACTTGGCTTTTCACTCGCTTATTCGTACCTTTGTCGAATGAAATCATTCTTTCAGATACTTTTAGCAACCATCATACTGCTATCTTCCCCGATATCGGTACAGGCACAGTTCGTTGATGCCCCCAAGCGCGAGTACCGCGCCGTATGGCTCACCACCATCAAGGGACTCGACTGGCCGCGCGAGGAGCATCGGGGCGACTATGCCGCCCAGCGTGCCCACCTCACCACTATCCTCGACAGCCTGCAAGCCATCCACATCAACACCATACTGCTGCAGACCCGCATCCGCGGTGATGTCATCTACCCCTCCGAGATAGAGCCCTTTGCCCCCGTATTCAGCGGGCAGCACGGCGTGGCACCCGACTACGACCCTCTGGCCTTCGCCATCGAGGAGTGTCACCGTAGGGGTATGCAATTGCATGCCTGGCTCGTCACCATTCCCCTGGGCGATGCCGCCTATGTCAAAGGGCACGGACGACAGTCGCTCCCCGCGAAGAGGCGCAGCCAATGCACCCGTTTCAAGGGAGCCTGGTACATGGAGCCGTCGCACCCCGGCACCGCGCAACACCTCAGCGCACTCATCGAGGAGCTGGTGACACGATACGACATTGATGGCCTGCACTTCGACTACATACGCTACCCCGAAGGGAACAGCAGCTACCCTGACGGAACCATATACAACCAATCGAAGCGATGGAGGCAAAGCAAGAGCGACTGGCGAAGAAGCAACATCACTGCCCTCATGCGCACCCTGTACGCCAAGGTCAAGAGTATCAAGCCATGGGTATGCGTGAGTGCCGCCACGCTGGGCAAGCACGCCGACACCTCGCGCTACAGCAGCTACGGATGGAACGCCTACCACACCGTACACCAGGAGGCGCAGGCATGGATGCGCGAGGGCATCATCGACGCTCTCTTCCCCATGCTATACTATGCAGGGCACCACTTCTACCCCTTCATCACCGACTGGCACGAGCATAGCCATGGGCGCCATATCGTTGCCGGCATGGGCACCTACCAGCTCCACCCCGACGAGAAGGACTGGGAGTTCGAGGAGATTGTCCGCCAACTCCACGTCGTACGTGCCCACCCTGCAGGAGGAGCAGCGCAGTTTCGCTCCAAGTTTGTGACCGACAACACCAAAGGCGTGTACGACTACCTGCGCCACTTCTACCCCACCCCCGCCTTAGTGCCTGCCATGCCGTGGCTCAGCGACATGCTGCCCGCCACACCACAAGGCCTGCAAGTATCCATAAGTAAGAGCACCACAACGCTCGTATGGGAGAACATCCGCAACGACGTATCGTACAACGTATACAGCAGCACCACCTACCCCGTAGACACCGACGATGCTGCCAATCTGCAACGGGCCTACCTCCGCGAACCCCACTATGCCGAACCCACGGCAAGCATTGTCAGCCCACGACACTATGCCATCACCGCCATCGACCGCTACGGCAACGAGAGTGAGCCCCTGCAGTGGAAAAACATTATCATACGCCCCGTCAGCGCACCTGGCCCCCCCTTGGACAAGTGAAATAAAGCGAACTATTGATATAATCTTATACTACATGAACGCACGTAAGACCTTATTAGCAGCCCTCGTCACCCTCCTATCCATGGGTGCCATAGCTCAGGGACTCGAGAACGACACCTACTTCATCATGTATGATGGACAGTATCTCACCAATCAGCGCGAGAATATTGACGGCTCAATACCCCAGTTCACCGCTACGCGCGATGACATCAAGCCACAGCGCCAAGAGTGGCGTATATCACTCGATCCCGAGACAAACCGCTACAAGATCATCAATGCTCAGGACAATCGATACCTCAACGAGAATGGCCAGTTCTCCGTAAGCAACTCCACTAATCCTTACGAAGCCGTATGGCACACCTACCACATCCTGCGTCTGGCCAACGGCAAGTATTGCATACAGAATGCAGGCAGTGCAGGCAATAAATTCTGGACCGTCGATGCCGGGCGCGTGAAGCAAAGCGGAAGCACCCTGCTCGTGCCGTCCAACTTCATATTCGACCTCGTGCCAGTCAAAGGCGAGATTCCCCAGGCACCTATCACCACCACACGCGACGTCTATTACATCATGGACGGTACCCGCTACCTCACCAACACCAATCCCGGCGGTAATGGTGGCACACCCACCTTCAAGGCTGTTGACACCCCAGGCGAGGCACAGGAGTGGCGCTTCACCATTGACCCTGCGGGAAAAAACTACTATAAGCTCACCAGCGATGCCGATGGCCGCTACGTTAACGAGTACGGTGTGTTTGGCACTAATCCCTATTATGCAGATTGGAATACCTACCTCATCCTCACCATGGACGGCATGTGTTCCATACAGATTACCCAGTCGGCCATCGATGCTTTCCATGGCGAGCGCTGGTGGAATATCAAAGGCGACCGCCTCGAGATTGACGAAAGCCTCGGCCGCTCCTCGAGCTACGTCATCCGCATAGTTCCTAAGGGCGAGGTCATAGGCGAAGACCCAGAGCCCGGCACCTTGAAGGTATTCACTGAGCATGGTAGCCTCGATGCACCAGACCATACTGCCTTACCCACCTACGTGACACCCCTACAATCCTTTGAGGTCGTGCTGCGCGGGGCACCCGGCTACACAGCCAAGGGTGTCACCGTACGTTACGGACACCACCTCGATGGCGAGGCCATTGATGCCGAGGGCTACCTCCAATGGCAGGAGACCTTCCTCACCGCGAAGAACGACAAGGTAGTGGTTGATGCCTCCATGACCGAGGCCGATATCCACCTCTACGCCACCTTTGAGCCCAAGACTGACAACGAATGGCAACTCGTATTCAGCGATGAGTTCAACTCCCCTGACCGTTCGCAACCTGAGACAGACAAATGGATGCGTTGCCAACGACAGGGAGCCACCTGGAACCGCTGGCTCAGTGATAGCGAGGAGGTCATCTACCTTGAGGACGGCGACCTCGTGGCTCGTGCCATCCCCAACCCCGACAAATCTACCGACAACGTCCCCATGATTACTGGCGGCATCAAGAGCATGGGAAAGTTTGGTTTCACCTACGGCTACGTGGAAGCACGCCTCCTCACCAACCCCTGGACGGGCAACTTCCCCGCCTTTTGGATGATGCCCGAGGACCAGAGCGCCGGATGGCCCGACTGCGGAGAAATCGACATCTGGGAAGCTATCGACACCGACGGACGTTCCTACCACACCATACACAGCAACTGGACCGTTGATCTCGGCTACAAGGGCAATCCCCAGTCGAGCTTCAACGCTGGCATCCCCTACGACCGCTACCACACCTACGCTCTCGAGTGGAACGAGAAGACACTCATCTGGTACGTCGACGGCAAGGAGGTAGGCCGCTACGCCAAGTCGACCAACCAGTCACACCTCACGCAAGGCCAGTGGCCCTTCGACAAGCACTTCCACCTTATCCTCAACCAAAGCGTGGGCAACGGCTCCTGGGCAGCCAACGCCGATGTCACCCACACCTATGAGACCCGCTTCGACTGGGTGCGCGTATACCAAAAGACAGGCATGCAGAACACTGATGGAACCGTCAACGCCATCTCCTACGTGGAGCAGGAAGCCCCCATGCCTACAGCTATCTACACCCTACAAGGCCAACGCATCAACGGGCCCATAGAGAGCCTACCCAAGGGACTCTACATCGTGGGAGAGGACAAAGTTCTGATTAAGTGACAGCGCACAAGTCCTTATAGATTCCCTTTTGCTCGATATACCCATCGATAAAGTCCCAAGGGGATGAAGGGTTCTTGAACAACAACTATAATATCGACCTACTCGAAACCTCATTCTCATACTTTTTTCCCTCGATTGCGTGACGGTATTTCAAAATAATGTGTAAATTTGCATCTTGTACGTCCGAATACGAAGTATATAACCAATTTTATAAATCATAATTCACAAAGTAAAGACTATGGCAAATAGTAAAGAAAAACTTTTCAGTGAGTTTGCACCTACCACCACCGAAGCGTGGAAGGAGAAGGCCGTGGCCGACCTCAAGGGTGCCGACTACGAGAAGAAGCTGGTGTGGAAGACCAATGAGGGATTCGCCATACAGCCCTTCTACCGCCGTGAGGATATCGCCTCACTGGCTACTACCAATGCACTGCCGGGTGAGTACCCCTTCGTGCGTGGTAACAAGAAAGACAATAATGAATGGTGCGTGCGTCAGGACATCGAGGTGACCGACTATGCCGAGGCCAACGCCAAGGCACTCCAGGTATTGGAGCGTGGTGCCGACTCGCTCGGATTCAAGATCAAGGGCAAGATGCTCTCTGCCGAAGGTATCGAGACACTGCTCAAGGGTATCCGCGCATGCTGCGTAGAGCTTAACTTCGTCACCTGCCAGGGCAAGTGCGTGGAACTCGCCAATATCCTCATCAATTACTTCACCACCAAGGGCTACGACCTCGAAGTACTGCGCGGTTCTATCAACTATGACCCCATCAACAAGCTCATCGGCAAGGGTAAGGAGATAGGCGAATATGCCGAAACCCTAAAAACCCTCGTGGAGACCATGCAGGCACTGCCCGGCTACAAGTGCGTGGCTGTGAACGCTCTCTCGATGAACAATGCCGGTTCGTACATCAGCCAGGAACTGGGCTATGCCCTCGCCTGGGGACACGAATACCTGCACACCCTCGTGGAGGCTGGCCTGCCCGTAGAGAAGGCGGCCAAGGCCATGAAGTTCAACTTCGGTATCTCGAGCAACTACTTCATGGAGATTGCCAAGTTCCGCGCTGCACGTATGCTGTGGGCTACCATCGTAAAGCAGTATGAGCCCAAGTGCGACTGCGCATGCAAGATGACCACACATGCCGAGACATCGACCTTCAACATGACTCTCTTCGATGCACACGTGAACCTGCTGCGCACACAGACCGAGGCCATGAGTGCCGCTATCGCTGGTGTAGACAGCATCACCGTATGCCCCTTCGACAAGACCTACGAGACTCCCGATGAGTTTGCCGAGCGTATCGCCCGCAACCAGCAGCTTCTGCTCAAAGAGGAGTGTCATCTGGACAAGACCGTGGACCCCGCTGCAGGCTCATACTACATAGAGACCCTCACCGCCTCTATCGCCAAGCAGGCATGGGAGCTCTTCCTTGCAGTAGAGAACGCAGGCGGATTCCTCGCCGAAGCCAAGGCCGGCAACATACAGCGTGCCGTAAACAAGAGTGGCGATGCACGCCGCGAAGCCGTATCGAAGCGCCGCGAGATACTGCTCGGCACCAACCAATACCCCAACTTCACCGAGACAGCCGATACCAAGCGTCCCTTGGCACAGGCATGCTGCTGTGGTGGTGAGTGCGAGCCCACCTACGAGAAGCTTGACCAGAGCCGTCAGGCATCGGCCTTCGAGGCATTGCGTCTCGAGACTGAGGAGAGCGGCCGTCGTCCCAAGGCATTCATGCTCACCATCGGTAACCTGGCCATGCGTCAGGCCCGTGCACAGTTCTCATGCAACTTCCTCGCTTGCGCAGGCTATGAGGTAATCGACAACCTCGGCTTCGCTACCGTAGAGGAGGGCGTAGAGGCTGCCATGGCTGCCAAGGCCGATATCGTGGTGCTCTGCTCAAGCGACGACGAGTATGCCGAGTATGCCGTACCCGCCTTCAAAGCTGTGGATGGCCGCGCCATGTTCATCGTTGCCGGCGCTCCCGCTTGCATGGACGACTTGAAAGCTGCAGGCATTGAGAACTTCATCCATGTGCGTTGCAACGTGCTGGAAACACTGAAAGAGTATAACGCTAAACTGTTGAAGTAATCATGAGAAAGACATTCAATAACATCGATATATTTGCAGGTATCCAAGCTCAGAATGGAGCCGAATGGCAAAATGCAAATGGCATCACAGCCAACTGGAAAACTCCCGAGCTGATTGATGTAAAACCCGTATATACCAAGGAAGACCTCGAAGGCATGGAGCATCTCGACTATGCCGCCGGTCTGCCTCCCTACCTCCGCGGCCCCTACTCGGTGATGTATGTGCTCCGTCCCTGGACCATCCGTCAGTATGCCGGATTCTCAACCGCTGAGGAGAGTAACGCATTCTATCGCCGCAACCTCGCCAGCGGTCAGAAGGGCCTCTCAGTAGCCTTCGACCTCCCCACACACCGCGGCTACGACCCCGACCATGAGCGCGTAGTGGGCGACGTGGGCAAGGCAGGCGTATCTATCTGCTCGCTGGAGAACATGAAGGTGCTCTTCGAGGGTATCCCCTTGAACAAGATGTCCGTGTCGATGACCATGAACGGCGGCGTGCTCCCCGTGATGGCCTTCTACATCAACGCAGGTCTGGAGCAGGGCGCCAAGCTCGAAGAGATGGCAGGTACCATTCAGAACGACATCCTCAAGGAGTTCATGGTGCGCAACACCTACATCTATCCGCCCGCCTTCTCCATGAAGATTATCTCTGACATCTTCGAGTACACCTCACAGAACATGCCCAAGTTCAACAGCATCTCCATCTCGGGCTATCACATGCAGGAGGCTGGTGCTACGGCCGACATCGAGCTAGCCTACACCCTCGCCGACGGTCTCGAGTACCTCCGTGCCGGTGTCAACGCTGGTATCGACATCGATGCTTTTGCTCCCCGTCTGTCATTCTTCTGGGCTATCGGCATGAACCACTTCATGGAAATCGCCAAGATGCGTGCAGCCCGCATGCTGTGGGCCAAGATTGTGAAGCAGTTTGGTCCCAAGAACCCCAAATCACTGGCGCTGCGTACCCACTCGCAGACCTCAGGCTGGAGCCTCACAGAGCAGGACCCCTTCAACAATGTGGGCCGTACCTGTATCGAGGCGATGGCTGCTGCATTGGGTCACACCCAGTCGCTCCACACCAACGCCCTCGACGAGGCCATCGCACTGCCTACCGACTTCTCGGCACGTATCGCGCGTAACACACAGATTTATATCCAAGAGGAGACCTACGTATGCAAGAACGTAGACCCCTGGGGCGGCTCATACTACGTGGAGGCGCTCACCAACGAGATTGCTCACCGCGCATGGGAGCACATCCAGGAGATTGAGAAGTTGGGCGGTATGGCCAAGGCTATCGAGACCGGACTCCCCAAGATGCGTATCGAGGAGGCTGCTGCCCGCACACAGGCCCGCATCGACTCAGGTGCACAGACCATCGTGGGTACCAACAAGTACCGCCTCGAGAAGGAAGCCCCCATCGACATCCTCGAAGTGGACAACACCGCTGTGCGCCTCGAACAGGTGGAAGGCCTCAAGCAGCTGCGTGAGAAGCGCGACGAAGCCGCCGTACAGGCAGCCCTCGATGCTATCACCAAGTGCGTAGAGACTGGCGAGGGCAACCTCCTGGCGCTGGCCGTAGAGGCTGCACGCGTACGAGCTACCCTCGGAGAGATTTCTTATGCTTGCGAGAAGATCGTAGGCCGTTACAAAGCAGTAATCAGAACTATTTCAGGCGTGTATTCATCAGAAAGCAAGAAAGATGCAGACTTCGAGCGTGCATGCGCACTCACTGAGGAGTTTGCCAAGAAGGAGGGCCGCCGCCCCCGTATCATGGTAGCCAAGATGGGGCAGGACGGTCATGACCGCGGTGCCAAGGTAGTAGCCACCGGCTATGCCGACTGTGGCTTCGACGTGGACATGGGCCCCTTGTTCCAGACACCTGCCGAGGCTGCCCGTCAGGCAGTGGAGAACGACGTGAACGTGCTCGGTGTATCCTCACTCGCAGCCGGTCACAAGACCCTCGTGCCTCAGGTGATTGCCGAGCTGGCCAAGTTGGGCCGTGAGGACATCATGGTCATCGCCGGCGGTGTAATCCCCGCACAGGACTACGACTTCCTCTACAAAGCTGGCGTAGCTGCCATCTTCGGCCCTGGCACCAACGTTGCCCAGTCAGCCTGCAAGATTGTTGAGCTGCTGCTCGAGGAGTAATCCGCAAGCAATATAACAGAATAATGGGGTGGCCACGGTCACCCCATTATTTTATTTATGTCTCTCACAGACCGATACCATACGGGATAGTAGGAAGTCAATCATGTCACAAGGTGAGATATCGTCATTACTAGCAAATCATTCTATTCCATCTCTATTGTGGCGGACAGCACAGAAGATGCCAGAACAATCTGTAAATATGCTCAATAAGCATCAAGAGTATGCACAGATAGAGGTAAACAGATGTTTAGCGATGGCGAGTATGATTTGTCAACAAATATAACTATATTTGTAGCATAAAAGGAATGTACGCATTGATAACATCAACAATTACTATTAAAACATCATCATTATGAGAAACAAGCTGTTACTTATCGGCCTCGCACTGACGGCCACCCTATCGGCCCAAACCTATCGGCTGAACGACATGAGCACTGAGACCTTCGCCAACGGCGGCAATGCCCAGTGGAGTTTTGAGAAATACACCTACGAGACGGGAGCATATAGCAAACTGTCGATGTATACCGACAAGAGCACCTGCAACTACCTCGACATCTACCAACCCGAGCGTGTGGGCGGACAGCTCATCACCGAGATTGACGGCGTGGAGCCTGCGGGCGAGTTTACCTGGGCTAGCAATGTGCGCTGGGCATGGTGTGACCTGGAGTTTGTAGACCCCGTGCGTACCAACAGCCTGGAGAGCTTCATCTACGTGGTGCAGGACCCTCGCGAGGGGTTCGGCTACGAGGTGATAGGTAACGATGCGTACACGTCGGTCATCACCTTCACCGTGCCCGAGGATGGATACTATAAGGTAGATGGTACGGTCATCCGCGAGGATGGCGACGCATGGATTGCCTCGCTCGATATCGTGCCGCGCTTCCGCTATGCCTTTGAGGAGGAGGACAAGGGTGCTCCCATGGGTCTGGCCTTCAACTACGGTGCCGTGAGCGGTCTGCACCCCGACTACGACGGAGCGAGCGGCAACCTCGCAGGCGGCGCCATGCAGAAGTTTGTAGCACAGGAGTCTACCGACTTCACCATGGCCTTCAATGCCAAGGCAGGCGACAAGGTATCCTTTGAGGTCAACACTGCCAAGATGAATGGCGCCGGTGGCGATTGGGGCCACGGATGGTGGAGCCGCACCTTCTACCGCAATCTGACCGTAGAGAAGGTTGACGCTGCCACAGCTCAGGCTGTAGAGGGCTATGTTGATGCTTACGGACAAGACGAAGTAGAGAAGCTGTGGACTATCCTTGATGATTACGAGACTCAGGCTTACGAAATGACCGTAGGCACAGGCTTTGGCGAATACGGACAGGAGGAGTACGATGCGCTCATGGCACTCATCGGCGAGATCGTGGCCTTGTCGGAGGACGAACTGCTGTATGACCTCAACTATAAGAACTATCTCGATCGCCTGAATGAGGCGTGGCGTCTGCTGAAGCTCTCACAGATTGTCATCGACTACACCTGCGAGGGCAACTACGTGCTCTTCAGCAAGGACGAGACTACGGGTGTGGTGACCGGTAACCAGGTGGCACTCAACACCAACAACGGTGAACCTTGGGAGTTTAGCTGGTATGATGTGGCAGCCGGAGGCTACAACCTCTTTGCCAATCACGACCTGAAGAGCAAGTTTGGCAGCGACAGCATTTCGGCCTGGTACAAGGGCACCGGCGACTGGCTCTACATCACCGACGACGGCAACATGCACCCCACCACGGCACATAGCCCCGCCATCGTGTTCGTGGCTCCCGAGGCTGGTGTGTATAAATTTGAGTTTGCCTGCTTCCGCCCCAACCCCAACCCCAAGGTGGAGAACCCGCTCTGGATACGCAGCCGATTCCTCAAGGCTGGCGTGACCAATATCACCAAGGAGGAGTTTATCTTCGCCAAGGAGTATGGCAGCGTGGCCAATGACGGGCAGGGAGGCAAGGCACCCATCAGCATGAACTTCTACGTGAGCATGCAGCAGGGCGATCGCGTGACCTTCGAGGAAGACTGCTACACCACAGGCCGCAACAGTAGTGCCGGCACACAGGTGACCCGCCTCACGGCCTGCTCACGTGCCAATGAGGACTCCATCTTCACTGCCGATGCCGTACGTGCACTGGGTCTCGACCTCTACGACCCATACGGCGTGGGCGACCCCACGGCCCTGATTGCTGCTGTGGCCTATGCCGACAGCATCATGAATGCCCACAAGGACAATGTTGGTACCGATGGCGGACAATACTCCATCGCTCTGTACACCACGCTGGGTGACTATATCATCGAGGCCAAGGCACTCATCGAGGCGGTTGGCAACCCCGAGAACACCCAAGCCGTATATGACCGTTGGGCACGCGACATCATCAACATGGCCGACCAGTTTGCCGCATCGCGCATCCCCTACGAGGTCATCATCACCGGTAACTATAAGATTCGCCTCGATGGCACCGAGAAGTATATTACACAGAAAAACTCTGCGGGTAACCACTTCTACGCTGCCGTGGCCGACTCGGCTACCATCATTGCCGATGCCGAGAAGAACAGTGTAGACCTTTCGGTATATAAGCAACTCTTTACCTTCGCCCAGCCCTATGGCACATCGGCCACAGTCATCACCTCTGAAGACGGCTACATGACACTCGATGGATATGTGCTCCCAGGCGAAGACTCTACAGCTGTACAGACCTTTACTATATATAAATATGAGTTGGAGGACGAGGCTTGCTGCATCAAGCGTAGCGACAACCTCTACTGGACAGGTGCCTATACCTGGAAATCGCCCTATGACAAGATGAACACCACCGATACACCCGCCTATATCTTCCGCTTCGAGAGCACAGAGAATACAGGCATCGTGAATCCTGAAAACAGCGACGTGGTGCTCACCACCGAGTATTTCACCTTGAGCGGCACACGCACACTGTCGCCCCAGAAGGGTATCGTAATCCGTCGCCGCACATTAGCAGGTGGTACCACGATTGTGGACAAGTATTTTGTAAGATGATAAAGTTTTTTAAGGAAGGCTGTTTTTAGTAAATGATGAGGGTGTGCATTCATGAATGCACACCCTCTATGATATTTGTAAAATGAATTTTACTCCTTGACGATGGTGAAGGGCTCGTCCTTCACGTAGATGCGGTATTCCTTGATGGCACCGGGTGCACTCTCCTCCATACGGGGCAGGCACTGCAGAGCGGTGAGCTGCTGCTTGCTGCCGAGGTTGATGATAAGGTGGTGGGGCAGTTCTGCTCCCTGTGCGGTAGCCCAGTAGGTGCTCTCCTGAAGGTCGTAGATGCGGTCGCCGGTGCGGTTGCTGCGGCTCTTGTCCTCGCTGTCGGCATACTGGATGGTCCAAGGCTCGCGGCTCAGGCGGTTGCCTTCAGCGTCGAGCAGGTACCACTCGGCAATGGCAGTGTAGGCATCGTCCTTCTGGTTGCTGATGACCTCGATGCATACGTACTGGCCTTCAACGGTGCCATTGAACTTCTGCTCCTGCCAACCGTTGCCAGCTTTGAAGCGTGCGGTGAGCACGGGCTTCTCGCCTTCGAGGCTCAGCACGGTGCCGGGCTCGCGGTGTGTGGCGGGCACGGGGTTGCGCAAGGCGTCAAGGATGGGTTTCTCGTGACCTACGAGCTTGTTCTGTTGCGGACCCTTGATGTCGAGGATAATGATTTCGTTCTCACCCTTCTTGAGCCAGCAACCGGGTACGTAGAGGGTCTGCTGAGGACCAATCTCCCAGAAGCGGCCGAGGCAGTGACCGTTCACGTATACGAGACCCTTGCCCCAGGTGGTGAGGTCGAGGAAGGTGTCGGCCTTCTTGTCAACGGTGAAGGTGCCCTTGTAGTAGCCGGGGGCCTTGGTGTCGCCTACTGCGGTGTATGCCTTGTTGGTGCTGAATTCATAGGTGTTGGGGAAGAGATATACGTCCCAGCCCTTGAGGTCGGTGGTGGTAGACTCGCCATTGGCAGCTACGGTGGTGAGTTCAACGCGGTCGGTGATACCCTTGAAGTCCTTGATGGCGCGACCGAAGTTGATGCGGCCCATAGCCTCTACGAGGATGTCGAGCACGGCGCCTTCACGTACTGAGGGGAGGGTGAGCACCTTCTCGCCGAGGCGACGGTCCATCTTGCCGATATACTTGCCGTCGATGAACACCTGTGCGTAGTCGTGTGCATCGGTGATGGTGAGGCGGCTCTGGCTGTCGGTACCCTTGAGGGTGGTGCGGTAGAGCATAGAACCCCAGCCCTGATCAAACTCCTCCATGGTCTTGATCTCCTCTGAGTGGATAGGCTCGGGGAGGTTGTCGAAGATGGGAGCTACCTCAGTCATCTGGAACTCGGCTACGGTCTGCACGGGCATGGCAGCGGGAATCTCGGGGAGGGGCTTGCCATCGGTGTACTGAGCCAGCATGTTGCGCAGCTCGTGGTACTTGGGAGTAGCCTGACCTGCCTCGTTGATGGGGGCGTCGTAGTCGTATGATGAGCAGTCGGGCGAGAAGCCAGGACTGTTGGCACCGCTCCAGTGGCCAAATGAGGTACCACCGTGGGTCATGTAGAGGGAGAACGAGATGTTCTTGTCGAGCATCTCCTGCAGACCTGCCACCATGTCCTTGGCGTCGCGTGTCTCGTGCTGGCGTCCCCAGTTGTCGAACCATCCGCTCCAGAACTCAGAGCACATGAGCGGAGTGTTGGGGCGCAACTCCTTCAAGCGGCGGAACTGGTTGTCGATGTTGGCACCGGTACCGAAGTTCATTGTCCATACGAGGTCGTCGAGGGCGTTGAGCTCGAAGTTTGATGCCCAGTCGCACTGGAAGAGGGGCACATCGGTGAAACCAGCCTCGCGCACCATGTCGCGAACGGCCGATACATATTCCTTGTCCTGGCCGTATGAGCCGTACTCGTTCTCTACCTGCACCATGATGATGTTGCCGCCACGGGTAATCTGAAGGTCGGCAAGCTGCTTGCCCACCTCAAGTTCGAAGAGGCGTACGCGCTCCATGAAGTAGGGGTCTTGCTCGCGCAAGCGGATGTCCTTCTTCTTCAGGAGCCACCAAGGCAGACCGCCCATTTCCCACTCGGCACATACATAGGGGCCGGGGCGTACGATGACATACATGCCATGCTTCTGAGCCAACTTACAGAATGCGCGGATGTCGTTGTTGCCAGTAAAGTCGTATACACCCTCCTGCTGCTCGTGGATGTTCCAGAAGATGTAGATACAGATAGAGTTCATACCCAATGCCTTGCACATCTCGATGCGGTGCTCCCAGTATTCTCGGGGGATGCGGGGGTAGTGTACTTCGGCGGCCTTCACGGTGAAGCTGTCGCCGTTGAGCAGAAACTTACCGTCACCAATCTCGAAGGTGCCGGGCTTCGACTGACAGCCTGTGTAGAGCACCGATACCGATGCCAGCATGAGGCCTGCCAAGATAGTCAGAAGTGTTTTTTTCATAACGTTTGTGTTTTGTTAATATTGGATTGTAATTATTTGCTGTGGGTATTTCTGTGCGAAGATACGAATTTTTATTCGACAAGTAGATTCCCTTGGTTATACCAGCTTGGCCAATGCCTCCTTGATGCGGCGCATTGACTCTACGATGTTCTCATCGCTGGTGGCGTAGCTCATGCGGATGCACTCGGGCGAACCGAAGGAGTCGCCGCCTACGCAGGCTACGTGGCCCTCCTCGAGGAGATACATGGCGAGGTCAGAGGCTGTCTCGATGACCTTGTCGCCGAACTTCTTGCCGAAGTAGGCACTGCACTTGGGGAAGAGGTAGAAGGCTCCCTGAGGCTCGTTGACCTCGAAGCCGGGGATGTCGCGGCCGAGCTGCACGATGAGGTTGCGGCGACGCTCGAAGGCCTTGCGCATCTCCTCCACAGGCTCTTGAGTGCCACGGTAGGCGGCTTCGGCAGCCTTCTGCGATACCGAGCAGGGACCGCTGGTGTACTGACCCTGCAGTTTGTTGCACGCCTTGACAATCCATTCGGGACCGGCAATGAAGCCGATGCGCCAGCCTGTCATGGCGTAAGCCTTTGACACACCGTTGATGATAACTACGCGGTCGCGTACGCCAGCAAACTGAGCGATGCTCTCGTGACGGCCCACATAGTTGATGTGCTCGTAGATCTCATCGGCAATGACATATACCTGCGGATGACGCTCGAGCACGGCTGCCAGTGCTGCCAACTCCTCGCGACTGTATACAGAACCCGTAGGGTTAGAGGGCGAGCAGAGGATGAGTGCCTTGGTCTTGTCGGTAATGGTATCCTCGAGCTGCTCGGCAGTAATCTTGAAGTCCTGCTCGATGCCTGCAGCCACGA
>JAZNYG010000084.1:0-35468 GCA_045594245.1 Bacteroidaceae bacterium | reverse complement strand
GCTTGCCGTCAAGGCAATCTTGTTGCCGTTGGCATCGTAGAACTCCAGTTCCGAGAGGCAGAAGTACTTCGTGTTGCCCTTCGTCCTGTTCACCGTGATGCGCAGCTTCGTCACCTTACCACCCTGTGCACGATAGAGCGGTGAGGTGTAGACAGCAATCTTCTCCGTCTGGTTATGCCATACCGCACCGTCAATCCAGCCATTGGCACCGGCATTGAACTGGGTTGTGTACACTGTTTCTGCATTCTTGACATACACTGCATGCACAGCCAAGTCCCACTGCACATTGGTAAACGCGAAATCCCAACCTGTAAAAGTATACCCCTCACGTGCGGGATCAGCAGGAGCTGTGGCATCTTGTCCATGCACAACGGTCTGTCTCTTCAGCACGGTACCATCCCAATCGTAGAAAGTTACGGTATATTCATTCTGTTCATAGACCGCATTTACCGTCAAGTCAGATTGTATGTTCGTGAACGCCTTGTCCCACCCTGTAAAGGTGTATCCATCACGTGCGGGGTCAGCAGGAGCTGTGGCATCTTGTCCATGCACAACGGTCTGTCTCTTCAGCACGGTACCATCCCAATCGCAGAAGGTGACGATATATTCGGGCACACCAATCTCTGTATAGACTGCATGCACCTCCAAGTTGCTTCGAACATTGGTGAACGCCTTGTCCCAACCCGTGAAGGTATAGCCCTCATGCGTGGGGTCAGCAGGAGCCGTAGCCGCTTGCCCCCATTTAACGGTTTCGGTCTTGAGTACCGTACCGTCCCAATCGTAGAAGGTTACAGTATATTCATTCTGTTCGTAGACTGCATTTACCGTCAAGGCAGACTGTACGTTTGTGAACGCCTTATCCCAGCCGGTGAAGGTGTAGCCCTCGCGTGTGGGGTTAGCGGGAGCCGTGGCATCTTGGCCCCATTTCACTTTCTCGGTCTTCAGCACCGCACCATTCCAGTCACGGAAAGTTACGGTATATTCAATCTGTTCGTAGACTGCATTTACTGTCAGGTTAGATTGTACGTTCGTAAACGCCTTGTCCCAGCCGGTAAAGGTATAACCCTCACGTGCAGGAGCTGCAGGAGCTGTGGCTGCTTGTCCATATTTAACTTTCTCAGTCTTCAGTATCGTACCATCCCAATCGTAGAAGGTCACGGTAAATTCAGCATCAGATTTGATGATACGGAAGTTGTCAGATGCAGCCCAGTTGACATTACAACTTACGCCACGAGTACCAATTGTCAGCGTACCATCAGTTACCACTACAGTCAGCGTATATTCTGTTGGTGTAGTCTTAGTTACCTCTACCTGCTGGTCCTCCGCAAAAAGATAGATTCCCTGAGGAACTACAGACGCATCACTCTCATATTTGGCGTGGGCCAACGCACTCACCACATAAGTACCATTGGGAACATTCTGTGTCTGTGACCATTCAAAATCGCGCAAACTTGTTGAACGACGCCAAGCTTCCATAAAATAGGTTCCTTGATAACCATGGTCAGCAGCAGTGTTTTGCGGACCAAAATTGGTAGCATTGGATGGTTTAGAAGTAGTCCAACCTGTAGCAGTGCCCGTTTCAAAATCGGTATTCACAAAAAACAATTCGGTAAGATCAGCCTGCCCTTCACTCATGGCAGCTATTCCATACGAGCCATAGCAGCCATTAGCCACAGAAGTAGCTGTTATGGTGCTACGATGTCCTCCCTTCAAGACAACCACCTTACAGCTATCACCCATTGGCAAGAGTTTTACATACTCTCCATCATTGGGGTCGCTTAGCGCCCAATCAACCTCACGCATAGAGGTATTCTCTGGGGTGAACTTCGCATACAAGGTACAGGTATCGCCCTCTACGAGAATGCGATCGGTCACAGAAGAGAGAATCTCAATGCCTGTTGGTTGGATGTGTTTTGCCGTTATCTCCTTGGTGGCAGAGAATTCTGGATTGCTGGTGGTGAGTGTAATGCTTGCGGTACCCGCCCCTACGGCAGTCACCATTCCGTCAGCATCGACCTTCAAGATACTTTCATCACTGCTCGACCATGTGGCTTCGGGCAGCACGCTCGTCATCACAGGCACGGTCTGTATCTCCAGTTGCAAAGTCTCACCCACTGCAAGTGTTGTCTTTGCAGCCTCAATGCCTATACCGGTCGCCTCGATGAAGCTTGCTGTACCAAGAGCGCTATAATCATTCCATTGCGTATATCCTCTGGGATGGAGAGCAGTCAATTTTACCTGACCTTCTTTAAGCATAGACACTGCAAACAAAACACAGCGGACAGGTTCCGTAGTACCACTAATAAATCCCTTAGGCACAATGGTATCTTGTGAGATTATCTCCACGCTGGCAAGCTCTGGGTCTGTAACCGAAATAGTAAGCGGTTGATGCAAGCTATCCGGGGTAATAGAGTATGCGTAGAGATATTCCCATCCTATTACTCCAGAAGTAACAGTTTTTGTCCACTCCGTAGTACCGATGCGACGGCATTTGTCTGGCCTACGAATATCTATCCGTGGCTGATGCACCTTCAATGTGCATCGTTTTTCGTAGTTTCCTTCATACGTGGAGGCGGTGACAATAAACGTGCTTACTAAGCGTGACCTATCATAGACAGTTCTTACCATTCCACAGGAATCTATAGACAAGACACGCTCATTATCATTCGTTTCGAGTCCCTTAAATGTCCACACGATTTGTTGTTCCGAAGCCTCCTCCGGCAACACCTTGGCATGCAACTGCAACGAATCGCACATCACCACATTCAAGGTCTTGCCTGACTCTGCGAAGTAAATGCCCGTCACTCTCACTGGGTCGGGACTATCCGGGATAATCTTCTCATAGAAGCAACGGAGGTAGGGGTATCCGTTGTTGATAGAGTCGCTACGTCCCCAGATGGTGTCAAAGTCAAAGCCAACGAAACAAGCCTTGCTGTGCATCTCATTGTTGGTCAAGCCTGTACCCGAATTCTCCACAGCATTGGCGTTCAACGACTTATTGTAATACGTATTGCTGAGCTTGCCACCACTGACACCCTCTTGCCAACCAGAACCAACCACGTAGGAATTGCTGACGGTACCGCGGTTATAATCCACCATACCGGCACCTATCAAACCTCTATTCTTGGCGTTGATATCCATCGGTACGTACTGGAAGTCCACTTGGGCATAGCAATCGGTAATTGCTCCACCACTTGTATTAGTATAATAGCCTCCTAAACAACCGGCAAAACCACCCGTATCATCATCTCCCCGATCGGGATTAGCCACGATTTTACCCTTCGCAAAACATTGTGAGATTGTTCCATCACGAAGGAGACCAACGAATAATCCGGCAGTAACTTCCGAGGTGCGTCCTCTCATGTTGACTGCAGATGCTTGAATACCCAAATTACGAATGATTGTCGCCTCGCCTTTTGCTCCTACAAAGCCGAACAAGCCTTGCCATTCATATCCACTTTTAGCTTCGCCATCTACATACAAACCACTAATCACATGGCCCTGACCATCAAATGTGCCGAGGAACGGATTTATAGGGTCACAATACTTTGACCCGGTTCCAATTGGTGTCCACGGCTCAGCATAGGTGAGGTCGCCCCAATACTTCCAGTCGGTGGTGTCATTGAGCAGGATGTCGCAATCCAAGTACACCGTCTTGCCTTTGAAGTTATTGGCCGTCAACACACCATCTATACCATTCACGGCATGCACGAAGCCGATGAACTGTGCCTTGTTGGTAATATGGAATTCGGTGGCAAACTTGTTGTTGAAAATCGAATAGTCATACTCATCGTATGTGGGCTCCAGCCACTTGGCATAGAGCGTCATGCTTTGTGTCACTGCGGTAGACTCAAACTCAAAGACCTTGGTATACATCGCGTCGGCATACCATCCGGCAAAGATATACCCCTCTCTTGTGGGTTGCTTGGGTGGTTGGATGCGGGAGTTCCTCTCTACCCTCCTTGGTGCAATTGTCGTGCCACCATAGCTCTCGTAGGTAACCGTGAGGGCAGGCTGGTAGTTGGGCTTCACGCAGGGATAGTCACCCTCCCGCCACTGCCAAAGGTCAAGTTTAAAGGCGTGGGTCTGGTTCCAGTCGACCACATAGGCGTTAAGGACATTCACAAACTCGCGGCTTTGCAGATACTGGGTCGAGCGACCGAGGTAGTTATAGTTTGTCGCCTCATCTGTGTTCCATTTATACACATCCGAGTCAAAATAGCCATTTTCAGTAACTACAAAAGGATCTTGCGACATGGGGATGCCTTTAAATGGTCGAGAGACACCATCAGCATGCAGTGTTCCCGTAAACAGGAAGTTAGCTATCGTATCCGCACCGCCAATACCAGTTTGTCTTGTAACTGCACTTGCGTCGTTTCCATATACCTCGGCGTCAGAAGAGCAGTTCAATATATAGGGGTCACCCTCCAGACCTATATAGCCAATGATTGCCGATGCCGATCCCAGCCCCAAACTATTGTCCGGGTCACCCACCACGCCTGAGGTGTGGCATTGCGAGATATAGACGTTATTGGCATAGCGCGAGGTCTCACCGGCAAGTATACCTACCCAACCTTCACCTCCCTTAGCCGTGATATAGGCGTCGGTCACGCTCAGGTTCTTGATAACAGCACCATGATGGAGGGCACCGAACAGACCTGCAGGCAGGCCTACGGGGTCATCGATATACATGTTCTCCACCTTATGGAAATCGCCGTCATAGGTTCCGCGGAAGTAACGCTGTTCCCAGTTTCCCTGCACGGTATGCAATTGTGAGGTAATGGGCGTTCCTATCGGGGTCCACGCCTCCGGCATCTGTATGCCCCACTTGTCGCGTGGGAGGTTCAAGGCGATATCTGCTGTCTGGCGGATATGCATTCCTCGGAAAGTTTCACCAAAGTTTACATAGTCGCGGAAGTTCTCCAAGTGCTTTTTGGTTGCCACAAGGAACGGGTCCTCTTCGGTTCCCGAGCCACCGCCCAGATAATCTCTCAGGTTCGTTGCGTTTCCGCCTGTGGGGACAGGATATTGCCCTGCACGATATTCCCATGTGCTGGTGCCGTATAGTGCAGCCACCATATTGAGATCATCCACAAATTCCCGACTCTGCATATAGGCTGTCGTATAGCCACGGGCCCCGTACGAAGACCTCGACGTTCCTAAACCGGGAAAGAAAGCTACGTTGTCCTTATTGAAACTACAGTTCACAAAGCGATTATCGGTAGCGCCATTCGCTCCACCGAAACCACGGGCAATAGGCTGCCCCCCCGAATCCGTGGTCAGTACAGCACCCGTACAGAAACAGTTGATGGTCGTACCCGGGACATCTTCCACCGGTCCCATATAATAATAGTAATTTCCTTGCTGGCTTACAAATATACTTGCAGCATTATAATTGGTGTCATCCCCTACAATGACATTACCTGTAGAGTAGCACGACTCAATCAACCCTAAATTGCGCCCTACAAAGCCGGCACTATTATTACCCACGTAGACATCACCGGTGGCATAGGAATTGCGAATAACACCATACACGCCATTATCGCCCGCAAATCCGCCATTTACCTCAGTTCGATAACTGTGGCCATGCATCTCCATATTGGTATAGCAGTTCTCAATCAGGCCGCCATTGGTTTGAACTAATCCTCCACCAAAGCCTCCATAATTGCCATTTCGATTTGTAATGTATCCATACCCCTCAGCATGGCTATTGCGGATTACGGAGCCTTCAGATACGTCACCGACAAGTCCGCCCACATACGAACCTTTGACATAAATCTCTTCCACAGAGCAGTTTTCCACCACGCAGTTTTCGATTTCTCCTATCAATCCACCTACGAAACTGCCTTCTGCGCCTATTACCGTACTCTTACGCAGATGACAGTTGCTGATAGTGGCATTGGAGGCTATGGAGATAAGGCCACCGATTTCGTAGTAAGCACCTGTGACACCAGCATTCTGTAGCGACAGGTTGGAGATTGAACCACCATCTACGAAGCCAAAGAAGGCGACATGTGAACCCGAAAGGTCGATGACATCCTCTGCCCATGGGTCATCGGCACCTCCCATGTCAATCTCGCCCACAGTACCCATATACACGTTGTGGATGGTGTGGTTACCTCCATCGAAATGCCCGCGGAAATAGCAGGTATCCATATGATGTACATAAGCCCCTTCCTGCTTGTCGGTCCACCGTCCGATGGGTATCCATTCGAGCCAAGCAGTGGTGTCGGGCTGCGTAAAGTCCGTGAGATAAAGGTCCTGGGTCAGTTTGAAATACTGCCCAGCGAAGTCCTGTTTGTTACTTTTGTCGTTTACCCGCTCCGCCAATCCGGCCAATTCCTCGGCAGAGGTGATGAGGTAAGGGTCAGCAGCCGTACCGCTACCCGCCCATGACTTGTCGGCAGTACCATCCCAATAGGTCTGTGCACTCACCGCAACGCTACATAGCAACACCGCTGCCATGAGCAAAAATTGTCTTGCGTGTTTCATAGTCGTAGAACTTATAAGTTAGTGAATAGATTGGTTGCTCTCTATTGCCTATAAGTTCTCCGGATTCGGCGGTTTGTATATACCTTTATATATAAAAAAAGCGTGAGAACCTGTACCTGTTGCCCGTCCCACTTGATAAGGCTCTCGCATTGCCCTGTTCGTCGAAACGAGCAACGCGAAGCCTCACGCCGATATGTATATACGACACCTTGTGAGCTATACGAGTCGTCACGACCAATATAACAAAGGAGTACGAAAACATACCCATGAGGCATTCACCGTTGCTTTGTTTTTGACGAACATTAAGAATTTGCGAGATTCTATCAAGTCAAAACCAAAGCGTCAAGTAAACGCCTTTTCCTATATGTCATCCCCGCCCTGCCACCTTAATCCGTACAAATGAGTTAAGGTATCGGCGAGAGATGCGACAAAGATAGTAAATAATTAGGAATTAGGAGTTAGGAATTAGGAGTTATTTTTTAATGTTTTAGAGCATAAGCAGCAACAAAGGTTGCAACGTTGACGATAAGACAGCCTTGGCTGTGCGATAACGATGAGACAGCCTTTGGCTGTACGATGACGTTGACGAAGAACCAAACAACACTTTATCGCAAGTGTAATACTCCGGCGAGTAGGTGCATCCACTAATTATTGCACCTGTAATAAATATTGGTACTCTTTAAGTAGGGAAAATCAGACAAAGAGATTTTTTCTAACGAAAGGCTCCGTCAGTTTTATCAGAGCCTTGCAATAGAATTGCCAGAGCCTTGCGTTTCGCACGGTTCGGTTGGCTGAATTGGTTTTTCATAGGCTTGACAAACTTTTTTCAAACCTGTGATATTTTTTTGTCACTATGGTGATAATTATTTTTCAAGCCGTCGAAAAAGTTTGACAAAACCTACTGTATTCTGCACTTTCCTGTGAGGTAGTCAGTGCTGCTATCGTTAAATTAAGGTAAAAAACGGGCCTGAAACCTTTAGCAGGGCTACAGCGTTATTATTCGTACCTTTGAGGTAAACCTCGAAGATACTTTCACTCGCTTTGAAAAATATTCAAGCAAGCTTGATATTTCTCGCTCGTTTATTCGTATCTTTGCAGCCGTTTTGGTTTATTTTTATAAACGATTGTCATGAAAGTTTTGATTGTATGCAATAACGTATATATGCGGGGAAATGGCGTCAGCTCGGCCGTAACATCACTGAGGAGCAGACTGATAGGCGAAGGCATCGATGTGCGCCTGCTTGCCTGCGAAAACCCCGAAGAGGGCGGTATGCAGCCCGACTATCCCCTGCCCCACTTCGTGTTTCCCATCTTTGAACCCATCATCAAGGCCAACGGCTACCGCTATCCCAAGCTGCCCAAGCGTGTCATCAGAGAGGCTGTAGGCTGGGCCGATGTGGTGCATCTGATGGAGGGATTTCCCCTACAGGCCACGACCGTGAAGATGGCCAAGGAGCTGAACAAGCCCTGCGTAGGCACTTACCACATCTTCACCGAGAACATCACCGCCAACCTGGGACTCAGCGACGGCACCATCATCAACAAGCTGGTGAACATATGGTGGAGATCATCCGTATACAATCACTGTGCCAGCGTGCAGTGCCCCACTGAGACCGTAAAGCGCCACCTCGTAGAGAACGGCTACAGCGCCCCACTGAGGGTCATATCCAACGGTATCGTCCTCCACGATGTCCCCACTGATGCCGAAGAGCCACAGACCAACCCCTACCGCATACTCTGCATCGGCCGACTCTCCAACGAGAAGTCACAGAAGACACTCATCAAGGCCATGCGCCACTCGGCCCATGCCCATGAGATAGCGCTCCACTTTGCCGGTAACGGACCGAAGGCCAAGAAAATTATGAAGGCTGCCCAGCGCCTCGTCAAGGATGGTGTTGTGACCCACGCACCTGTATTCGGATTCTACAGCGCCGAGGAGTTGCGAGCTCTCGCCCACACATCATACCTATATGTCCACTGCGCCCGCACCGAGGTCGAAGGCCTCTCCTGCCTCGAAGCCATACAGCAGGGCACCGTGCCCGTCATAGCGCAGAGCAAGCTATCGGCTACCCACCAGTTTGCCCTCGACGAGCGCAGCCTGTTTCCCGTAAACGATGCCAAAGCCTTGGCCGAGAAGATAGACTGGTGGATCGAGCATCCCGCCGAGCGCAAGGCCATGAGCAAGCGCTATGCCGAGTCGGCCAAGAGGTACGACATCAGCGAGTCGACCCGCCAGATAATCACCATGTACGAGGAGGCACTGCAGCGATGAAATGGTATAAATACATTGCCCTCCTGCTGACAGGTCTCGCTGCCGTATCGTGCAGCTCATCGAAGTACGCCACCAACGTCCAATACCCCACCCTCAACGCCGATGTCCACTACGAAGGCATCCTCGAAGAGTGCATGCACGGGTGCTCCGTAGAGGGTCCGCGCGAGCGCAGGATGTACGTCTATCTTCCCAAGGACTACCATCACACCACAGAGCGCTACCCTGTGCTGTATCTCCTCCACGGAGCCCGGGGCAACGAGCTGTCGTGGATACACAATGCCAACCTGCTCCACAACATCGACAGCCTCACCGCACGCGACATGATGAAGGAGACCATCGTGGTGTTGCCCAACGTGAACCAGTACAACAACGAGCGCGACTACGGCAAGTCACGCCTGAAGGGCGCCATAGAAGCCTTCTATGAGGTCGACGGCATGGTGGAATATGCCTTCGTGAACGATGTCGTGTGCACCGTCGACAGCCTCTACCGCACCATCCCCGACAAGGAGCACCGCGCCATCGCCGGACTCAGCATCGGTGCCATGCAAGCCATGCACATATCGGCCAACTCGCCCGAGACCTTTGGCTACATAGGCATGTTCTCCTCCATGGTGCACCCCGTGTTGCGCCACAGCGAGCATTCCTCATTCTACAAGGGATTCAGGCGCAAGCTCGACACGCAGTTCATCAACCCGCCACTACTCTATTCCATCATGATAGGCAACATCGACTTCTATCATCCCCGCATGCAGCTCTTCTCCCGCTCGCTCACGCGCAAAGGCTATCGTCACGAGATGACTGTGACCAAGGGCGGCCACGACTGGTACAACTGGGAAGAATTTGCCAACCAATTCATGCAGAGGTTGTGGTAAGACTCTAAATACTACGTTTCGTTTTTCATCTGCCACTGTCCGCCAGAGACATATAATACACGAATATACAGATAGTTGATGGCGGACACATTGTATAATAATCCATATCTGTTAAAACCACAGATTCTTGGACAAGCCAAGTGCAAGCATTCTCGGACTAGCCGAGCGCAAGCATTCTCGGACAAGCCGAGCGCAAGCATTCTCGGACAAGCCGAGCGCAAGCATTCTCGGACAAACCAAGTGCTTCGCTATTTTCTCAGATTACACAAGATTGTTAACACCTAATTACAAGGTAATATAGGAGTGTTCCCAAACAGGTTGTCCAGCTGTCCTTGTCTTCCACAACACTTTGTATACCAATAAATAAACAAGGACAACCAGGGTTGTCCTCGGGTTGTCCCTGTTTTAATTTGTATCTTTCATATTTTCAATAGAAAAGTGCTTGCAAAAGTGCTTGTGTTTTCTTAAATTTGTAACTGCATTTGTATGCTATTGATAGCGACAATTCGCGCACATGCTCGCCATCATTCACGCACATGGTCGCGACCATTTACGCGAATGGTCGCCGTCACGAAATAGAAAACTTAGATAAAAATATGAGAAAGACAAAAGCAACGAAGAAGAGTGGTACCATAGCGTACCAGTTGAACCCGAGGTTCGACCTGCAGGGAGAAGCCACTGAGAAGAATCCCTTGATGGGTGTGAGCATTGTGCCTACCACCCCTGTGACCACCAAAGAGATGGCCGAACGCATAGGCTACGCCACCAGCGTCAACAAGACCGATGTGGTGGCCGTGCTCAGCGCCCTCGGCCACGAGCTGAGCCGCGCTCTGCTCGATGGACGCACGGTGCAAGTGGATGAGATAGGCTCGTTCAGCCTCAAGCTGGGGCTGAAGGCCCCCAAGTATTTTGACGACCGCGTCACCCACCACGACATCGAGGTCAAGGGCATCAGCTTCCGCCCCTGCAAGGAGCTGAAGGAGGCCATGCGCGGTGCCGACATTGTGAGTGGAGGCCATGCCGTGCGCACCCTGCTCACCCGCGAGATTGCCGAGAAGCGCCTTCGCGCCTTCTTTGAGGAGCACCCCTACATCTACCGCTCACAGATGGAGGCCATCTGCGAGTGCTCCACCTACCTCGCCACGAAGTACCTCAACCTGTTCGTCGAGGAGGGCCGCCTCCGTGCCCTTGGCCGCAAGAACAGTCGCTTCTATGCACCGGCACCGGAAGGTTTCTGAAAAATCGCTACAGACATTATGACCAAACTGCAAGGACAACCTCGGGACGCCTCTGGTTGTCCTTGCTTATATACAGGAATACAACCCATTACACCCGACAAGGACAGCCGGACAACCTATTCGGGAAAAGTGGTTTATAGTGTTTAGGATGAGCGGTGAGAGGTGAGCGGTGAGAGGTAGGGATGTTTTTCATCAAGTCTAATGACGGACACTGGCGTACGTGGATTATTGTACGCGGTGTCCGCCATTAGTTCGCTATGAGTCATCGCTTTATCCCTGCTTGGCGGAGGGTGGCAGATGAAAAAGGTTCAGTGTTTAATTCTTCTTTTAGGGATTATGAAAATCCCATTTTCAGTTACAGCGGATGAAGAACATCCACCATAACGGAAGACAACCAAAGAACGCCCTAGGCTATCCTTGTTTACACGCTATATTACAACACATTACACCATGCAAGGACAACCGGACAACCTATTTGGGAAGACTGCTATTATTCCTAATTCTAGTTTCCCTCGGATGTTAATTCGAGGGTACAGAAGTAGGAGACTCTCCACTTTGTCATATCGTGGGACAAACCCAGACATTCAAAAACGGCGGATTGGGTATATCCACCATAACGATCAACGGAAGACTGTTTATTACAGTCTTCCGTTGCCTTTGTTATCAATGCACCTTATCTTACCTTACAATCACCTTAGCGTTATCAACAATCTCTCCTTTTTTCTGAAGCGTAAAGTTATACATACCGCTACGCATCATTGCAGCACTGACCTTCACTGTATTCTCACCGGCAGGGATAGTACGACAATCTACCAATTGGCCGTTCGCCCCCGTGATAATCAGTTCGCGAGCCACATTGCTGTTATCGTCATTCAGAGTGATGGTGATTTGGTCGTCGCGATTGGCAATGGCTGGATGAATGTTCATGCTGCCACGCATCTCAAGTACCTTCTGTATGCCGGTGCCGTCTTTTTTGATTTCGTAGAAGCGAGTGACTTCAACGAATTCTGATACTCGTCTGCAAGACTGCACCATCAGATAGTTTTTATCCCCTAAACTAACTACATAGGCATAGCAATAGAGATCTTTATCCTTTGTTTCGTTGACGATGAACTCATGAAGCACTGCACCGTCTTCTGAAACGATTTTATAACCTATCTGGCGATGACGATATGCTATTATATATGCATTGTCATTCCTACCTTCGTATCTATCTTCTTCAAATAGCTCGAAGATGGGTATCAAGAACTCATATTTGTCGTCATCATTGAAGAGATTCTGAGAAATAGTGGCAGAACATTCCGTATCTGTAATCAAGTCGGTGTACATTATCTGTCCCTCGGAAAATACACTTAAAGTATCGCAATCACGTGCAACTTCACTAAACTCATCAGATTCATATTCAAACCAAATGAAAGATATATCAGAATGGTTTCTATATAGAACGCCAATTATTGGATATTTCAAATCCCAATCAAAATAATCACTTTTTAGTACATTTTCTTTGAAAAAATAGACAGTAGCACCATCATATTCTATGGATTCTCGATTCATATTTACACTCACATAATAATCGAGAAACTCTTTTTTGAAATTTTCAAAGATTTCAAGATATCGGCCCTCGTAATATGCTATAAAATCTCCAAAGTTGTAGATCCCCAACTTATTATACTTGTTATGGAAATAATTCCAGAAGTCTTCATTTTCATCAAATATAAAATCCTCGATTTCGAGCTCACGACTACTAAAACCATGTTCAATAAACCATATTCCACTGAAAACTGAATAAGTTTCTACCGATGTCAGTTTCATACTCGAAACAGCCTCTTTGATTGTTACATCTACAAGATTGTCTAACAATGGACCAGAAGTGAATTCTTTTTCCGTATTCAAATTGTTGTCAAGTATAGATAGTTTTTTCAGCAATGTCCGAGATCCTTCATTAGAATCTCCCCCCCATTCTCCTATTACTAAACGAGGGTTCCCGTCTTTTACAAAAGAAGGAGTAATGTTGGTTTCCCATAAATTCCCCCAGTCGCCATAGAACTCCTTCGTAAAATCAAATGATTGTGCCATCACATTGGCACTCAAGAGCATTGCAGCAAATGCTGTGGTTCCTTTACGTAAAATACTTTTTCTCATAATTGTAAGTCTTTTGTTGCTCTCCGCAATCCACAAAGAACAGTTGCTATATAAATAAAGAAACGTGGACTGCTATGCCACGCCTTTGTCTGAAGGTCCTGAGAAAACCCGAATAAACAGATATGGAGATAACAGTCCACGCGAAACGCGCAGAACCATCATGCAATCCTTGCTTATTCTTGAAAATTTCTCAGGTTCTCAGACAACAAGAGAGCATAACGCTTCTATTTTACCAAAATGTCTTGACAATCGCTGTGCGAATTGTCGGCACAAAGATAACACAAGATTAATGGAAATGCAAGATAATTTATAAATTTCCAATGTCGGGTTTATACTCCGTTCGCAGAGACTACAGAAAAGTAGGCAGGAGTGTTGCTGCCAGGCAACATATTTATTAACTTTGCTTGCGATTAGGGTGGGTAGGGTTTTCTAGGAGATTCTAGGAGGCTATAGGAAGTAATAGGAGATCCTAGGAAGCTCTATGAAAAACCTAGGGAGCGCTAAATAATAGAACAAACTAATAATAACAACCAATACTAATAATAACCAACAATAACAATAAACACATACACCATGAACTACGACTCCAAAGACAAGGTGCTGAAGAAGGCGACGGTATGGGAGGAGCTTTACTTCTACCGCAAGAGTGATGCCATATATCAGTTGACAGTGGCGTTTTGCAAGCGTTTCCTTCCTGCTCATGGAGACCGCACGGTGGACCAGATGGTGCAGGCTGCCCGCAGTGGCAAGCAGAATATCATCGAGGGTAGCGAGGATGGGCAGACGAGCTCCGAAGTGGAGATACGGCTTATCAACACCGCCCGGGGTAGTCTACAAGAGCTACGTGCCGACTATCTCGACTACCTCAACACGCATCACCTGAAGGTGTGGCCCAAGGATAGTGCGCGGCAGAAGAAGATGCGCAAGTTCTGTCGGAAACAGAATGACTATGAGGCGTATGCACCGCTTGTAAACAAGATGACGGATGAGGAGTATGCCAACCTGCTGCTCACCCTATGCCACCAGACGGATAAGATGATGTGTGCCTACCTGCGCACTTTGGAGGAGCGCTTCGTCACCGAGGGTGGCATCAAGGAGCGAATGTATGCCGCACGCACTGGCTACCGCCAGGCTCAAGATGAGCGCATGCAGCAGCTGGAGGCCGAGAACGCTGCGCTGCGCACGGAGAACGCCGCGCTAAAGCAGCGCATAGCTGAGCTGGAGCGGATAGTGAAGGGGGAGTAGATAGGATATTCTAGGAAAGCCTAGGAAATTCTAGGAAAACCTAGGATAGTATAGGGATGCCTAGGAAGTCCTATGGTGCCCTGCCTAGGGCGCCATAGAAAGGCTATCAATGTCACTTTGCCACGGCGGCGATGAACATTATCGGAGGATGACAGGTTGTTAATGCAAGCATCAAAGACATTGCATATGTATATAACCCTATTATCTACTTTCATTATGGTAACTACAAAGATTGCAGCCTATACGCTGCCGGTGCTCCCCTACCCGAGCGATGGACTAGAACCCGTCATCAGCAAGGAGACCATCAAGAACCATCATGGCAAGCACCTTGCCGCCTATGTCAACAACCTGAACAAGCTGATACCCGGCAGCGAGTACGAGGGGCTGCTGGTGGAGGAGATAGTGCAGCAGGCACCCGACGGCCCCATCTACAACAACGCTGGACAGGTGATGAACCACCGGCTCTACTTTGAGCAATTTGTGCCGGCATCGCAATACAAGGCGCCTGGTGGACGACTCACCAATGCCATCAACTATCACTTCGGCGGAATGGAGACATTCAAAAGACAGATGACCGATGCGGCCATGAACGTCTTCGGCAGTGGATGGGTATGGCTCGTGGCCGATACCGAGGGCCGGCTGCTGATAGTGACAGAGAGCGGCGGAGGCAACCCGTGGCGACGTGGGCAGAAACCGATACTGGGCATCGACTGCTGGGAGCATAGCTGGTATCTCGACTACGCCTTCGACAAGCGTGCCCACTGCGAAGGGCTTTGGAATATCATCAACTGGGAGGTGATAGAAAACCGACTGCCGATGTAAAAAAAAATAACGCGAAGCGCAAGCCTCGCGTTATTCATATAATAACGTCTATACTTACCGTACTTCCAATTGCTCGGTATAAGAGGACGATTCTCCATATATCTGACCAAGCTCGGTCTGAGCCGAATAGTCATATTTGGCCTTGAAGGTCACAGTGTAGTCTCCAGCCACATCCGGTGCCTTGAAGGTCCACATCGGAGGAGTATTCTGCTTGTGAGGAGCTACCACCTTAACAACATCACTGACAACGCTATCGCCACTCACATATAATTTCCAAGAATAGTCAGCCTCGGTGATATAGGCTCCTGTATAGCTCACCTGCATGAATACAGTGACTGAGTCGCCAGGCTGGCATCTCTTAGAAGGACCAAACGAGCCTTGATTGTCCAAGGTAATCTTTGAGGGAGACTCGGTAGTGAAACGGAGCTTTCCGTATATGGGCTGCTCGCTGTAAATAGGTTTCTGACATGCTACCACGCCCAGCATCATCAGCAGGGTGAGGCTCATTGTGAAAAAGGTTTTCTTCTGCATAGTTTTGTTTGTATTAAAGATTTACAAATACCTCGTCCATAGGTTTGCGTGTCTTCTCAGGTACTTCAGCCGTAGCCGGATAGCCTATGGGAATGAGGACGGCGGGTTCGTAGGGGTCGGCAATGCCGAAGAGTGTGCGGCAGAGCTCTACATCGAAGTTGCACACCCAGCAGGTGCCCAAGCCTACCTCGGCTGCTGCCAGGCAGAGATGCTCTACGGCAATGCTGATGTCGATGTCGGCATGGTCTTTGGGCTCGGAGCGACGGCGTTTCCACGACTCCTCATGATTGGAGCAGGCAATGATGTACATAGGTGCTTCATTGAACCACTCGCGATGATAGCACTGGCGTATCTTGTCGCAGTCTTCGGGCTTGGTCACCACGAAGAACTTCCACGGCTGCAGGTTGACGGCCGAAGGGGCGAGGCGCACGCACTCCATCACATATTGCAACTTTTCGGGTTCGATGGTGCGCTGCTCATAGGTGCGCACTGAATAACGGGCTTTTACTAAATCTAAGAAATTCATCTTTGTATTATATATGGGTTATGGGTTAAAGGTTATGGGTTACGGGTTATGGGTTAAGGGTTATGGGACATTAAACTCTAAACGCTAAACATTAAACACTAAACATAAAAACTCTAAACATAAAAACTCTACTCAAACCGCATTGCTTTGGTGGGATAGATGCGCGATATAAGATGCGAGGGTACGATAAGTATCAGCACCGAAAGCACGAACATCACCACATTGACGGCAAGTATAAAGAGCCAATTGAACTCGATGGGCACACGGTCGAGGTAGTAGTTAGCAGGATCGAGCGGAATAAGGCCTGTAAACTTCTGCACTGCACAGAGGCCCAGTCCCACGATATTGCCCCACAGCATGCCCTTGCCGATGATGAGCATGGCCAGGTAAAGGAATGCCTTGCGCACCGAGGCATTGGAGGCACCAAGTGCCTTGAGTATACCGATAAACTGGGTGCGCTCGATGATGAGTATTAAGAGGCCAGATATCATGGTAAAACCTGCCACTCCTATCATGAGAGCCAGGATAAGCCACACATTCATATCCAGCACATCGAGCCAGGCAAAGAGGCCGGGATTGATATCGGTGACCGACTGCACCAGATACTGGTTGCCATATTTGTCTTCGGTGCGGTCGAGCAAGGTACCCAGCTCCCAGTTCATATCTTCCACTTTGCTGAAATCGGTGAGCGCTACCTCTACACCTGTCACCTGGTCCGGTTCCCAACGGTTGAGTGCCTGCACGGCTTTCAGGTCGGCAATCACAAACAGGCGGTCATACTCATTGAATCCCGTTTCGTAGATGCCAGCCACCGTATAGCGGCGGGCACGCATGGTACCTTGCAAGAAGTAGGAGTCTACCTTATCACCTACGCCAAGTTGCAGTTTGTCGGCAATGGCACGAGAGAGCAGGATATTGCCCGATGCCACACTATCGGAGAACTGCGGAACTATGCCCTCCTTCAGGTATTGTGCATAGAACGAGAGGTCGTAGTCCTCTCCCACTCCCTTGAGGATGTAGCCGATAAAGTCTTTATCCGTACGAAGTACGCCCGGCTTTACGGCATAACGCTGCACATGCTTCACTCCCTTCATCGCCGTCAGCATCTGCAACAGAGAGGTATCGGCAGCTACGGGCAATGCCTCGAAATCCTGCGTACTCTCATAGTTGCTGATGTGGATATGCGAACTGAACCCAACGGCCTTCTCCCTCACCTCGTGCTTGAAACCAAACGATACGGCTATCGTTACGAGCATCACCGCCAATCCCAAAGCCACACCAATCTGTGCGATGAGCACAGCGGGGCGCGATACACTGCGACTACCTTGTTCGCTCTTATAAAGACGACGGGCGATGAACGATTCCATTGACCAATAATGAAGTAAAGAGATGGGAATCAGCGATTAGTGAATAATATATGCCTGCATCAACAATCAGAAATGTACTCTGCCTGGATAAGCTTCGAGTGCCTTTTGTAATACTACGAGCGCACGTTGCAGGTCGTCTTTCTTCAGCACATAAGCAATACGCACTTCGTCGCGTCCCGCTCCAGGAGTTGTGTAGAATCCGCTGGCAGGAGCCATCATCACGGTTTCTCCTTCGTAGTTGAATTCACTGAGACACCATGCGCAGAACTTCTCACTGTCATCGACCGGCAAGCGGGCTACCGTATAGAATGCACCCATGGGAATGGGACTATATACACCGGGAATGCGGTTAAGCCCGTCAATCAGGCACTTACGACGCTCCACATATTCATCATACGTATCGCGTGTGTATTCTTCTGGCTCGTCGAGCGAAGCTTCGGCAGCAATCTGCCCAATCAGTGGAGGACTCAAACGGGCCTGACAGAACTTCATCACTGCCTGACGCAGCAGCTTGTTCTTTGTGATAAGCGCACCGATACGTATACCACACTCCGAGTAGCGTTTCGATACCGAGTCGATGAGCACCACATTATCCTCGATACCCTCGAGATGGCAGGCCGAGATATAGGGCGAACCTGTGTAGATGAACTCGCGGTACACCTCGTCGGAGAAGAGATAGAGGTCGTATTTCTTCACTAGGTCACGTATCTGATTCATCTCGCGGCGCGTGTAGAGATAGCCCGTAGGATTGTTGGGGTTACATATCATGATGGCCTTGGTGCGCTCGTTGATGAGTTCCTCGAAACGCTCTACCTTGGGCAAGCAGAAACCCTCCTCTATCGTTGTTGGGATGGTACGTATCACCGCGCCTGCCGAGATGGCAAACGCCTGATAGTTGGCATAGAAGGGGTCGGGCATGATAATCTCATCACCTGGGTTCAAGCAGGCAAGAAACGAGAAAAGCACAGCCTCGGAACCACCCGTAGTAATGATGATATCGTCGGCCGTGAGATTGATATCGTACTTTTTATAGTAGCCCACCAACTTCTCGCGGTAGCTGCGATAGCCTTGCGAAGGGCTATACTCCAGCACCTTGCGGTCGATGTTGCGTATGGCATCAATGGCCGCCTGCGGTGTAGGCAGGTCGGGCTGACCGATATTAAGATGGTATACATGTATTCCTCGTGCTTTGGCATCATCGGCCAAAGGCACCAGTTTGCGTATAGGCGAAGCAGGCATCAGCGTGCCGCGTTGTGAAATCTGTGGCATAATATACTTTATAATATATATAAGAGAAGGCAAAAGTACTGAAAATTTCGATTACGTAAAAATTATATTTGCCATTTCTCTCGGCTTACCTTACTTTAGTGCTTGCTACGCAATCACAGAAATTAGGTGGCGCCTCGGAAAACTGTAAATAAATTTGCGTTTTCTCTCGGCTGAAACTAATTTCTCGCACTCAACAATGCAAGTTAACTTTCATTGTTTTCGTTAAATCGAAATTTTGCACTAAATTTGTACTCTTAAAGGATTTTTGGACAAAAACATTATAATTCATACACAAAATGATTCTTTTCTTCAAATCACAGGCTGGCAATATCATCGCTGCGGAGACCGTGCAGCAGGCCAGCGAGGAAACTATAAAGAAACTGAGTTGGCTATTCGGCAATGCCGAATTAGTAGAGGGCGAAACGATGGAGGGATTCTTCATCGGTCCGCGCCGCGAGATGATCACCCCGTGGAGTACCAATGCCGTGGAGATTACCCAGAACATGGGTGTCGAGGGCATCACACGTATCGAGGAGTACTACCCCGTGGCAAGCGAGGAGGCCGAGTATGACCCCATGCTGCAGCGCATGTACAAGGGACTGGACCAGAAGCTCTTCTTCGTCAACATTGAACCGGCTCCTATTGTATACATCGACAATCTGGCCGAGTATAACGAGAAGGAGGGTCTTGCCCTCTCGGCCGAGGAGATGGCCTATCTCGAAAAGGTGGAGAAGGACCTGGGCCGTCGCCTGACCGACTCTGAGGTGTTTGGCTTCGCACAGATCAACTCTGAGCACTGCCGTCACAAAATCTTTGGCGGTACCTTTATTATCGACGGTGAGGAGCGCCCCTCATCGCTGTTCCAGATGATCAAGAAGACCACCAAGGAGAACCCCAACAAGATACTCTCGGCCTACAAGGACAACGTGGCCTTCTCAGAGGGTCCCGTAGCAGAGCAGTTTGCTCCCGAGAACCACGCTACATCAGACTACTTTATTATAAAGGATATCAAGACCGTGCTCTCGCTCAAGGCTGAGACACACAACTTCCCCACCACAGTGGAACCCTTCAACGGTGCTTCAACAGGTACTGGCGGTGAGATCCGCGACCGTATGGGTGGCGGTAAGGGCTCATGGCCCATTGCCGGTACGGCGGTGTACATCACCTCGTATCCCCGTACCGACGAGGCTCACGACTGGGAGAAGAAGTACGCTGAGCGTCCTTGGCTGTATCAGACTCCCGAGCAGATTCTCATCAAGGCTTCGAACGGTGCGTCGGACTTCGGTAACAAGTTTGGCCAGCCGCTCATCTGCGGTTCGGTGCTGACCTTCGAGCATCAGGAGAACGAGGCCGACACCATGTATGGCTACGACAAGGTAATCATGCTGGCCGGTGGCGTTGGCTACGGAACACAGCGCGACTGCCTCAAGGGTGCGCCCGAGACAGGCAACAAGATTGTGGTGCTCGGTGGTGACAACTACCGCATCGGTCTCGGTGGCGGTTCGGTATCATCAGTAGACACAGGCCGTTACTCATCAGGCATCGAGCTCAACGCCGTGCAGCGTGCCAATGCCGAGATGCAGAAGCGTGCCTACAACGTCATCCGCGCTCTCTGCGAGGAGGACACCAATCCTATCGTATCTATCCACGACCACGGTTCGGCAGGTCATGTCAACTGCCTGTCAGAGCTTGTAGAGGAGTGTGGCGGACTCATCAAGATGGACAAGCTGCCCATCGGCGATACCACCCTCTCGGCCAAGGAGATCATTGCCAACGAGTCGCAGGAGCGTATGGGACTCCTCATCCGCGAAGAGGCACTGGAGCATGTGCAGCAGATTGCTGAGCGTGAGCGTGCCCCGATGTATGTAGTGGGTGAGACTACAGGCGATGCCCGCTTTGCCTTCGAGCAGAAGGATGGCGTACGTCCTTTCGACCTGGCTGTAGACCAGATGTTCGGCTCTTCGCCCAAGACCATCATGGTGGACAAGACCGTAGAGCGCAACTATAGCGACGCCGACTACACGGAGAACAACCTCACACACTATGTAGAGAAGGTACTCCAGCTCGAGTCTGTGGCATGTAAGGACTGGCTCACCAATAAAGTAGACCGCTCGGTAACCGGTAAGATTGCCCGTCAGCAGTGTCAGGGTGAGCTGCAGCTCCCCTTGAGCGACTGCGGTGTGGTAGCTCTCGACTACCGTGGCACCAAGGGTATGGCTACTGCTATCGGTCATGCACCTCAGGCTGCTCTGGCTGCTCCCGACAGAGGCTCTGTACTCGCTGTATCAGAGGCATTGACCAACATCGTGTGGGCTCCGCTCGCCGATGGCATGGACTCACTCTCGCTCAGCGCCAACTGGATGTGGCCCTGCCGCTCACAGGAGGGTGAGGATGCCCGCTTGTATAAAGCTGTAGAGGCACTCTCGGACTTCTGCTGCGACCTCCACATCAACGTGCCAACCGGTAAGGACTCGCTGTCAATGACACAGAAGTACCCCGACGGCAGCAAGGTGATAAGCCCGGGTACGGTTATCGTATCGGCCGGTGGCGAGGTATCAGACGTGAAGAAGGTGGTATCGCCCGTTGTAGTGAACGACGAGGATACCCTACTCTATCATATCGACTTCAGCGACAACGCGCTGGCACTCGGTGGCTCGGCCTTCTTCCAGTCATTGGACAAGGTGGGTAGCGAAGTGCCCGCTGTGGATGCCGAGTATTTCCGCGACACTTTCATCGCTGTGCAGCAGCTCGTGAACGAGGGCTTGCTCATGGCCGGTCACGACATCTCTGCCGGTGGTCTCGTTACCACATTGCTCGAGATGTGCTTTGCCAACACGAAGGGTGGTATGAATATCGACCTCAGCGTTTTCGAGGAGCAGGACATCATGAAGGTGCTCTTTGCCGAGAACCCCGGTGTAGTGGTACAGGTAGCCAAGGAAAACGCCGCTCGCGTAGAGGCTATCCTCGAGGAGGCTGGCGTAGGCTTTGCCGTGATAGGTCAGCCCACTGCCGAGCGCAAGCTATATATAAATAAGGAGTACACCCTCGATATCGACGCTATGCGCGACACATGGTACCGCACCTCATACCTGCTCGACCGCAAGCAGAGCTTCCACGGCTGTGCCGACGAGCGTTACAAGAACTACAAGAACCAACCGCTCGAGTTTGACTTCAAGCAGACCTTCACCGGTAAGCTCGCTCAGTACGGTCTCAACCCCGACCGCCGCAAGCCGACAGGCATACGCGCTGCCATCATCCGTGAGAAGGGTACCAACGGTGAGCGCGAGATGGCCTACTCACTGTGGCTCGCTGGCTTCGACGTGAAGGACGTCACCATGACCGACCTCGTGACTGGCCGTGAGACCTTGGACGACATCAACTTCATCGTCTTCTGCGGTGGTTTCTCTAACTCTGACGTACTCGGCTCTGCCAAGGGATGGGCAGGTGCTATCCTCTTCAGCCCCAAGGCCAAGGAGACCATCGACCGCTTTTATGCCCGTAAGGACACCCTCTCACTGGGTATCTGCAACGGCTGTCAGCTGATGATGGAGCTGGGTCTCATCACTCCCGAGCACGAGCAGAAAGGCAGCATGCAGCACAACAACTCGCACAAGTTTGAGTCAAACTTCGTGGGCTTGCACGTACCCGAGAACAACAGCGTACTCTTCGGTTCGCTCAGCGGCACCAAGCACGGTATCTGGGTGGCCCACGGTGAGGGTAAGTTCTCACTCCCCTACGAGGAGAGCCGCTATCATGTTGTGGCCAAGTACAACTACGCCGGCTATCCTGCCAACCCCAACGGTTCGGACTACAACATTGCCGGTATCGCCAGTGCCGATGGCCGTCACGTAGCTATGATGCCCCACTTGGAGCGTTGTATCTTCCCCTGGCAGTGCGGTAACTACCCGGCAGACCGCCGTGCCGATGAGGTGACACCTTGGATTGAGGCCTTCGTCAACGCACGTCTCTGGGTCGAGAACCAGAAGTGATAGATATTGATAATCTTTACATAACGCATTGTTACGGCGGACTCAAACTTAAGTCACGAGTCTGCCGTAACTGCATCTATGTACTATTCTTTTCTTCTATCCATACAACTAATCCTTGAAGTATTGTGAACAATTATTCTTAGTAATTGTTCTTAATATTGAAAGTTTTTATATAAATTTGTCGTTACAAGTTAGCTTTACTGCACACACAAAACGGGTAAAGTACCACGAAAGACAAAACAGAATTATGAGTTCCATATTTATTAAACGCTTGCGCATACTTATACTTCTCCTTATAGTATGGTCATATATTCCTGGATTTGGACAAATATACAAATATCTCGGGCTCGAAGATGGATTGAGTTCACGCAATGTGTATGCCGTGCAGCAGTCCAACGGTGGTTTCATGTGGTTCTTGACGGACAATGGTATTGATAGGTATGACGGAAGCGAGATCACGCACTATGAGTTCACAATCGGGAAACAAGAATTCACGGAATATTCAACAAGTCAGTTTGCATATGACAAGGTAGAAGATAACTTATGGCTTGTCACCAACCTTGGACGAGTGGTGAGATACAACAAACGCCTAAGTTCATTCGAAGTGATGTATCTTCCGCCAATATACTCAGAGCAGTCAGACGTGCTGAAATGCGCGATTTCACCAATCGACGATAAAGGAAATATCTGGATATTTATAGCCAATGAAGTCTTTTGCTACAACATCCGAACACTGGAAGGACGCAAAATCAATTTGCATGCACCAGTGGACATCCCCACCTACTCGACCATCATCAGCAAGAACGACACGACACTATATATAGGTACTAAAGGAGGCATATATATCGGGAACATCAAGGACAGTGCCATCATCGTCGAACCGATAGAAGCGCTGCTGCCTTACCACATAAACGCCAATACACTGTACTATCATCTAAACTCTAACACACTGCTGATAGGCAGTGAAGACAAGGGCATCTATGCTTTCAAGGAACATTCACGAATGGTTATATATGATGAAAATGTACTACCCGATGTGCGGGTCACCAAGATTATCCCTACCAACAAGAATGATGAAATACTATTTTCCACCAATGCCGCTTGTGTATATCAGATGAATATCCACGAATGCATACCGAAACCATTTCTTACTGCTGATTTCACCTCCAATTACAGAATGAACACAGACAATGTTGCCGATATATGCATTGACATGGATGGGCAATTGTGGATGTGTTCATTTCCACAAGGATTAACCATACGCAACGACTCTTATCCCAACTTCAATTGGGTGAAGCGATCACTCATAAAGAGCAATACACTAAACAACAACAGCGTAGATTGCATCATCGAGGACAGCGACCGTGACCTATGGTATGCCACGGATAACGGAATAAGCCTGTATGAAAGAAAATCGAAGAAATGGCATACCATGCTATCCATCGCAGACGAGTCTATAAACAAGAACCACTACTTCCTAACTCTATGCGAAGTGAAACCTGGAATCATCTTGGCGGGTGGATATGCCGCCGGCATATATGTGATATACAAGCATAGCAAGGAAACACACTTCATAAGGCCCAACCTGATGTTCTCCGAGAAATATATTCAGACCATGTTTCTTGACAAATACGACAACACGATATGGATGGGAGGAGAGAACCAACTGATAAATATGAGCTACAGGGCAGGCGATGTCACAGTCAACTATGCCGAGGTGTTTAGAGGTATTAACTATATCACTGAGAGAGATGCCGGAACCCTATGGATAGGAACAAAAGACGGATTATATAAATTCGATAAGCAAACCCATGAGAAACAGCGAATAGAACTGCCATTGGAACGCCTGAAAGTAAACACCATACATCAAGACCCTGACGGAACACTGTATATCGGTACACACCACAATGGCCTGGTGGTCTACAACGAGAAGGAAAACTATTACCATAAATATGACAAAGATAACAGCGCGCTCACCAACGATTGCATGAAATGTATCGTCAATACCGATAAGGGAGCCCTGTTCATCAGCTCCGATGCAGGTATCGTAAGGTTCGATAAGCGAACACAACAAATCACCACATGGACGAGCGACCAAGGACTACAGAACATCAACTTCAGCATCAGGGCAGGCACACGCACCCACAACGAGACGATGATGTTTGGTGGAGACAATGGTGTCATTGAAATTTCAGAGAATGTCACTCTCCCACATATATATAAAGGTAAGCTCGTCCTGTCTGATTTATATATAGGTAACACACGTGTTACTCCCGACAGCAAGGACTCACCTATCAAGGACGCCGTGGACAATGTCCAAAAAATAAGACTGCGAAACAGCCAAAGCAATGCTGCGATAAAAATCAAATGCATCAACCATATATATCCATCAGACTGTATTGTAACCTGGACACTAGACAATCCCGACGATAAAGTCCAATGGAACTCGCTCAACGAAGACAGACTCATCACACTCGACGGATTGAATGCAGGGAAATACAATCTCACCATACAAGCAGTTTCGAAGGAGTCAGGACACACACTCGACAAACGTACCATCAGCGTCATCATACGCCCCCCATTCTACCTCTCATTCATTGGACTACTCATCGAGCTATGCATTCTAGCCATCATCTTTTTCTTGACACACAAATACCAGAAATCGTCCAATGCCATACACGTATCAAATGACAAAATTAACTTCCTAATCAATACAGCACACGACATACGCACCCCACTGGCCCTCATCAAAGCTCCTCTGGAAGAACTGAACCAGAACGAGACGTTGGGTATAGAAGAGCGGGAAGCAGTCAGCATGGCGCTGCGCAACACAAACATACTGTCCCAAATGACAGACAGCGCTCTTCGCTACGAACTTGAAAGCATAGAGCGCGGCGTCGTTCGAATAGAACGCCATGAGGCTATCGCCCACTTCCAGACACAGATCAACAAGGTATCCCAATTAGCTCAAACGAAAAACCAAACGATCATATTCGAACACCCGGAAGAGCCATTCGACATTTGGATAGAAGCACGCAAACTCAACTCCATCATACAGAACCTGCTCTCAAACGCTATTAAATACAGCAACGACGGAGAAACTATCATCTTAAGGCTGTACTGCGACAGTAAAAACTGGGGATTTCACGTAAAGGACAACGGCATAGGCATCAGCGATGCCGAGAAGAGCAAACTGTTCAAACAAATATTCCGTGCCGCAAATGCCATAAATGCAAAGACATTCGGTAGCGGCATCGGCCTGATCTCAATCTACAGATACGTAATGCATATGAAAGGGAGCATTGATGTGAAAAGCATCCTCAATCAAGGCTCAGATTTCCACATCCGTTTTCCTAGAGGAAAGAAACACTACAATGCACAGACAACCGAGTTCGTAGACATACCCGGCACGACAGCAGACACCCCACAGCCAGACCCGTCTCCACAGCACGACTATACCATCCCGACCGACGAACAGCGCAACCGCCTGCTCATCGTGGAAGACAATCCCGAGATGCTCAACTATCTGAAACGCCTTTTCGAAAAAGACTTCGCTGTATATACGGCAACGAATGGCAAGGAGGCCATGTCAAAACTCCCTTACGTACAGCCGCTCATCGTACTGTCCGATGTCATGATGCCAGAAATGCGTGGTGACGACCTCTGCGTATCCATCAAGAGCAACATCGACACCTCACATATCGCAGTAGTGCTCATATCAGCCCTATCCGACCAGCAGAGCATCATCAACGGACTCTCCGTCAAGGCCGACGCTTACATCACCAAGCCATTCGACACCAAGATATTACAGCTGACCATCAACAACCTCGTCGAGAACCGACTTCAACTCAGGCAACAAATGACATCGCTCGACACCATCAGCGACAACCTTTCCGAAACGACCTCAGAGCTCGATCTCAAGCTAATGGCCGAGATGAAGGAGATTATCGAAAACAACCTCTCCAACAACGACTTCACCGTAGATACATTAGCCTACGAGCTACGCATCAGCCGTACCTCCCTATACAACAAAATAAAGGGGCTTTCAGGCAACACACCTTCAGATCTGATCCGCATGTACCGCGTCAACAAAGCAAAAAAGCTGCTGCGCGAGCACAAGTTCACCGTAGCAGAAGTAGCAGAGTCGGTAGGTTTCTCTGACCAAAAATATTTCCGTGAGGTATTCAAGAAAGCCACCGGAATGACACCAAGCGAATATGCTAAGTCGAAGAGTTGTTGATGAGTCTACTTACTGCTTGAAGGTCTCATACATACCGTCATCGTAGAAGATTTTTATTTCGACGATTTTTCGCTGCAAGATTTTTTGCCCTGTTACACGTTGTTTTTCAGAGCTTAAGAGGGTGTTTTGAGGTGTTTGAAGTGGCATTTCCTTGCGTTTTTTTGCTTCACCCGTACTCTCGGTCATAAATACGCGATTCTCAGCAAACAATTCACCTTGATAAAACCGCGATTTAGGCAGTTCATCATTTTGCACCAGGGAACTGGAGCTGCTGGCATACTGCTCAGGCATATGCTGCTGTTCGTCTTCATAAATGGTATCGGCATATCTGTCTTCGACCAAAGATCCTGCGGGATAGTCGGCCACGGCATCGCCTTCGTATGAACCCTCGCCATCGAGTAACCAAAGAACATTTATCTTAGGGAACTTGTGATGTATCTTCATCACGATTTCCATACTGGGGTTGTTACGTCCAGCAATAACGTGCGATAATGTCGGACGGTTTACTCCTATGAAATCGGCAAACTGACTTTGTGACATTCCTTCACGATCCATTATCTCTTTGATACGCTCTCTCATCTGGTTTTATCGTTATTTTTGTGCATTATTATTCGATTACAAAAGTAACTCAAATAATTCACATTTGCAATTTATAATAATAAACAGTAAGAATCGAATAATAAACCATACAAGTTTACTTTTGTATCACACAGTATTCCATTGTCTCAACCTCACCTTGCATTTTGATTGTATTTTACTTCATGTATTTATTGTAACTTATTGATGTATTTAGATTTTATATCCTTTATAAATTGTATTTCACCCAAGAAACGCCCATTATACATCAATATGCATTTTGTTTGATAAAAAGCTTTAATAAAACACACATAAATGTATTGGTTTTCTTAATTTTATCTACAAAACAACTATTGCTGTTAATTATGCATAATGCCTTTAAGGTGTATTTATGTTTGTAAGGGTTATTTTTGTAGACACCTCCCATTTATTAGTAGCTTCTTCGTATATTTACTTTTGTGAAATTTACAATAATCAAACATAAGCGCCTCCACGTTTACATGAATAATCTCAATGTTTTATCTTTGTAATTACATTTGTAAATAAAAAGAGAGCCATTAGCAAAAAAAGATGCTAATGGCTCAAGAATCGATTTTTTATGACCGAGAGGCCGTGAGAACGAAAAGAACGCAAGGAAATGGCATTAAAAAGGCCTAGAAACAGGGCTATATCACTACCCTACAGCCTATTAGTGAGAAAAACGGCGTTCAAGAGAAAAGTCCCGTTTCGTCTTCTTAGTGTAATATATGATATATGAGTTCGCGCAGCAGCCCTTTGTCCGTAGCGTTGGCTCCATAGCCTTTCGAGAGCGCATCGTACTTGCGTATGTCGCTGATGATATACATCACCTTCCAAGCATTATAGTAGCGCATGGCCGTCTGGTATTCCTTGGCCTGCCACGGATTGCGTAGGTCCAGATAGGCCGCAATGCCGTTGTCCGATTTGTCGGGTGCATAGTAGGCCATCATCAGATTGGCATAGAAGTTAAAGAGCATGGCCAGCACCATAGGCATGGCAAAGGTCTTCTTGTTATCCTCCATATATTTGGCTATGGTGTTGGCTTTCACCACATCCTTTACCATGAGTGCATTCTTCAGCTCAAACACGTTATAATCTTTGCTGATTCCCACACAATCCTCCACGAGTTCGGGAGTAATGGGTTCGTCGGTCTTGGGCTTGGCGATGATAAGCTTGTCCAGTTCGCTGGTCAGTCGGTTAAGGTCAGCCCCTATACTCTCTACCATCATATTGGCGGCTTTCACATCAATAGCCGTCCCCTTGGCCCGTACATAGTTGCTGATGAAAGTGGGGAGCATGGCATCCTTCAGTTTCTTCGACTCGAATAGACGCCCCGTTTTTTCTATCTCTACAGCGACCTTCTTGCGACGGTCAATCGTCCCATACTTATGGCAGAACACAAGCACTGTAGTCGGCTGCGGCTTCTGCAAGTAATACACCAGCTCCTCCATATTGCGCAGTGTCTGCGCCTCCTTCACGATGATCACCTGATGCTCGGCCATCATCGGATAACGCTTGGCAGCAGCAATGATGCTCCCTATATCCGTATCTTGTCCGTAGATGACCATTTGGTTGAATCCGCGTTCCTCTTCCGTGAGTACATTCTCGGCAATATAGTCTGACAGCCGATCTATATAATAGGGTTCCTCTCCCATCAGATAATACACTGGAGCAAACTGGCGCGAATTAATTTCCTTGATGATGCTGTCGTATGTCACTTCCTGCTTTGCCATAGATACCAATCATTAAAGCTCATTTCTAGGACAAAATTAATGCAAGCCGAGAGAAAACGCAAATTTATTTACTTATATTTTCAGCCTTGTCACCCGGCAAGCGAAACACTTAACACGAACATAAATGGGCGTGCTCGAGCACGCCCATTTATGTATTAATTTTATCTACTGATTATGAAGTAAGAGAGAAACGCTATTCTTAGAACTCCACTTTAGGAGCACTCTTCGTCCCCTCCTCAGCCTCAAAGTAAGGTTTGGCATCAAAGCCATAGATATTACTTAGAATGTTGCGGGGAAATTTCCGTAGATAGGTATTGTAGCTTCGTGTCACCTCATTAAAGTTACGACGTTCTACAGCAATACGGTTCTCCGTACCTTCTAGCTGTGCCTGCAGTTCCTTGAAGTTCTCGTTGGCTTTCAGGGCTGGGTATGCCTCACCCAGTGCAATGAGGCGACCCAATGCATTGCCAATCTCTCCCTGTGCCTTCTGATAAGCCTGCAGCGTTTCGGGGGTGAGGCTTTCTGCATCGATATTGATGGATGTAGCCTTACTGCGTGCTTCAATAACCTGTGCCAATGTTTCTTGCTCGTGAGCAGCATACCCTTTCACGGTGTTCACTAGGTTAGGTATAAGGTCAGCACGACGTTGATACTGATTCTCCACATTGCTCCAAGCTTGGCTCACTGCCTCTTCGCGTTCTACCATTCCATTGTAGTTACAGCTACTCAAGGTGAGTGTTGCAACGATTGTTAAAATTGCAGTCTTGATTTGCTTCATTTTCATTTGGTTGTTTATAAGTTTATTCTATTTGTCAGAATCTTGATCCAGCACCTCCACCGCCCGATCGGCCACCACCGAAACTTCCGCCAAAGCTGCCGCTTCCGCCTCCGAATCCACGACCACCGCTACCAATTATGGTACCACCGCCTACACCTCCACCACCTATATGATGGTCTTCGATACGGTATACATTGTGTCCGCAATTGGTACAAGTGAAAGTTACCTGGTCGCGACGAACCCCGTTGCGACGCGTGAGTGTCATGCTACCCGATCGTTTCAGTGTATGCTGCTTACACTTTGGGCACTCCGACTGTTTGCGGGCTATGATATAGCCCAATACCACGAACAAGAATATCGATACGAGCATGAAGACCCCAAATCCGATAAGTGCCTTCCTATCCTCCTCCGCCTCTTCGCGTTCCTCCTCAACGAGCGTCGGGTCGCCCAACAGATGTTTGTAGAGCGCTCGCGAACCAGCCACCATAGCTTCATCCCAGCACTCATCGCCCAGCAAATCCACCATATACCTACTCTGTATACGTTTACAGATAGCATCAGGCAACGTCCCCTCAAGTCCATATCCCGTGACAAACTGTATACAACGCTCTTCCGCAGACAGCAAGACGACGAGTCCATTATCCTTCTCCTTCTGCCCTACACCATGCACCGTGAAGAGTGCGTGAGCAAACTCAAAGCAATCGGCAGGCTCAATCTCGCCCACCACAGCCACGATTGCTTGTATACCAGTCTGCTGTTCCAAGGCATAAAAAATACTGTCTATCGTGCTGACAGCTGAGGCCGACAGTATATCATCGGGGTTACAGGTGTAACGGGTACGGTCCTCTAGATACACCATAGGGATTGTAGTAGGTGTATAAACCTTGCTCCACACGAGCAACGTCAACATACAGCACACGATTATTACACACCCTCTCTTCATCGTTTTATCATTCAATCCTGATAGTTCAAAGCCTCTTTTGTTCCCAGTAAATCATTACCAATCAAATTTCAGATGCTTTACCGTTTTCTTTTCATCGATGATCATACGCAGTGAGGCTATACCTATATCGAGATGATCATTCACATAGTTTTGTGTCACCAGATTGTCGCTTTTCTCCGTCTTCACTCCTTCTGGAGTCATCGGCTGGTCCGACACCAAGAGCAACGCCCCAGTAGGTATGCGATTAGCAAATCCTGTCACGAAGAGCGTAGCTGTCTCCATATCTACAGCCATGGCTCGAGTAGCACGCAGGAAATCCTTGAACCCCTCATCATGCTCCCAGATTCGACGATTGGTAGAGTATACAGTCCCCGTCCAATAATCATGTCCCATATCACGAATGGATGACGACACCGCACGCTGCAGCATGAATGCAGGCAAGGCAGGCACCTCAGCGGGTAAGTAATCGTTCGATGTGCCCTCGCCACGGATAGCAGCCAGCGGGAGTATCAGGTCGCCCAACTGCTGTTTCTTACCTATACCACCACACTTGCCTAGGAAGAGGCATGCTTTCGGCATCACAGCACTAAGCAAATCCATAATGATAGCAGCATTAGGGCTCCCCATACCGAAATTGACAATAGTGATACCATTGGCCGACGCCGATGTCATATTAGCATCACGCCCCACAACCTCTACACCAAATTTCTCTGCAAAGAGATTCACATACTTATTGAAGTTGGTGAGCAGGATATACTCATCAAACTCTTCCAGCTTGCGTTTGGTATAGCGCGGAAGCCAATTCTCCACAATTTCTTGTTTTGTTTTCATATTTGTTATACTTTTGCAAATACAACGTTAACGCCAACGACCATACCGATTGCCTATTTCACAAGGCCAATTTTTCGTCAAGGTTATCGTCAACGTTTATTTTATTAACTGCAAATATACGAAATGTTAGAGTTAAACCTACCTCCGTTCGATAAAAAAATAACAAAGAAAGACGACAAAGCGTTCATTCTTGATGTCATACGTCGCCAATACGTAGCTTTGACTCCTGAAGAGTGGGTTCGCCAGCATTTCGTGCATTTCCTCATCCAGTACAAAGGATACCCCCAATCGCTCATGGCCAATGAGGTACAGCTCAAGCTTAACGGCATGAGCCGCCGTTGCGACACTGTCGTATACGACCGTTCATTACATCCCCGTGCCATAATCGAATATAAGGCCCCTACAGTCCACATCACCCAAAAGGTATTCGAACAGATATGTCGGTACAACATGGTGTTACAAGTAGACTATCTCATCGTAAGCAACGGTTTGGTACACTACTGTTGCCGCATCGATTACACCACCCGCTCCTACAGTTTCTTAGAAGACATTCCTCCATACCCTCTTCTCGACAATGACAGCCCTTCCACCTAGAAAACTCAGGTCATAACACATTTTCTCCTCCTATTTCTATTGGGTTCACAATATTTTATGTAACTTTGTTTATATAAAAGTGATTTATTGTGACAAGAAAGAAAAAAGAGCTCCCATTCTTGGAGCAAGTGTTGATAACAGACGTGGCAGCCGAAGGGAAGGCATTAGCCCGTGTGAATGATATGGTCGTATTTGTACCCTACGTGGTACCAGGCGATGTGGTAGACTTGCAAGTGAAGCGTAAGAAACACAGCTATGCCGAGGCAGTAGCCGTGAAGTTCCACGAGTATTCGCCCCTGCGTAGCGAGCCTTTCTGCAAACACTTCGGCATATGTGGCGGCTGCAAGTGGCAATGCCTCAAGTATGAGGATCAGCTACGCTACAAACAGAAGCAGGTGACCGACAACCTCACTCGCATCGGCAAGATTGAATTGCCCGAGATATCACCCATCCTCGGTTCGGAGCAGACACGCGAATACCGCAACAAGCTAGAGTTTACCTTCAGCAACAAGCGTTGGCTCACTCAAGAGGAGGTAGAGCAGGATGTGAAGTACGACCAGATGAATGCTGTGGGATTCCATATCCCTGGAGCTTTCGACAAGGTGCTTGCCATCGATGAATGCCACCTGATGGATGATATATGCAACCGCATCCGTAATGGGGTGCGCGACTATGCCTACCATTACAACTATACCTTCTTTGACCTGCGCACTCAGGAGGGCATGCTCAGAAACATGATGATAAGGAGAGTGGATGAAGGTCCTGGCCTTATGGTCGTGATGCAATTCAAGATTGTAGACCCTGCCGAGGAGGCACAGATGAAGCAGTTATTGCAATATATGGCCGACACGTGGCCCGAGATTACCTCGCTCATGTATGTCATCAACAATAAGTGCAATGACACCATCGGTGATTTGCCTGTGCACACCTTCAAGGGCGACGATCATATCATCGAGCAGATGGAGGGACTGAAGTTCAAGGTGGGTCCCAAGTCGTTCTACCAAACCAATACTCGCCAAGCCTATAATCTATATAAGGTGGCGCGTGAGTTTGCCGGCCTCACGGGTAACGAGCTCGTCTATGACCTCTATACTGGCACTGGTACTATTGCCAACTTCGTGTCGCGCCAAGCGCGCCAGGTCATCGGTATCGAATATGTACCCGAGGCTATTGAGGATGCCAAGGTGAACTCAGCGCTCAATGGTATTGACAACACGCTCTTCTTTGCCGGCGACATGAAAGATATCCTCAACCAAGAGTTCATCAATGAGTATGGCCGTCCCGATGTCATCATCACCGACCCTCCACGTGCCGGTATGCACAATGATGTGATTGACACCATCCTCTTTGCCGAGCCCAAGCGCATCGTCTATGTGAGCTGCAATCCCGCCACGCAGGCTCGTGACCTTAGCCTGCTCGACGTGAAGTACAGGGTCACACGTGTGCAGCCCGTCGACATGTTCCCCCACACGCATCATGTAGAAAACGTGGTATTATTGGAGCTCAAGCACTAGCCTGCCCCATTAGCACAACTCCTCCATTGTTCGGAGGCTCTATGTATATAAATAAAGTGCGTAGGTATCAGCTACGCACTTTATTTATATACGACAAACCACCAGTTGATGTATTTTCAGCACTCGGGTAGCCTGCCGAAATGCGGTGGCAGCGCCACCTCTTCAAACTTGTATCCCAAGCGCTTGAGTTCCAGTGACGCACCTATACGATACATCACCTTGACGGCACGAGCAAACACATGAAAAGCCATAGGGCTCTGCGGTTCTATTTGCTCGCGCCGTATGAGAGTGACTGCCGTTTGCGCACAGCTACGTATCACAGCTTCAAGTTGTGATGCCTCTTTACTTTCAAGCGACAAGCCAAGAACATGTTGCACGATATGCTCATCCATATCATCAAATCCTTGGCTACCATAATAAGAGGTATAAGGTGCGCGAGAGCATGCCTGCCAGTTCTTGTCCCAGCCGTGCGCTATAGCCAGACCCAGATAACCTGCCCAAGCTACCGACACGGTTGGGTAGTCGGCTATCTGCCCTACTGCATCAGCCACATACTCGGGAGCCAATACGTCCCAATGGTCAGTGACATCATCAGTTGCCAACAACACCCCACCAAGCAGGCCGTGCGACGTACAGATACATAGGAGTTCGGCCTGTATTTTTTCTTCGAAACGATTGAGAAATCCGATATCCATTGTTTATTGATAAAGAAAGCCCCACAACGCGGGTTGTAGGGCTTCGCTATACTTTATTGTAAATTAAATTACTTCTTGATGTACTCTTGTACTTTCTCTGAAGGCACCATCTGCTCATCGAAAATGTAAGCACCGGTCTTCGGAGACTTCACCATCTTGATTACTTTTGAGTAAGAGCTTGACTTACCCGTCTGAAGTGATGCAACCGCTTTCTTTGCCATAGTCTATACTATTATATATAAGGGTTATTACTTAATTTCCTTGTGAACTGTCACACGCTTCAAGATAGGATTGTACTTCTTCAACTCCAATCTCTCGGTTGTATTCTTTCTGTTCTTAGTGGTGATATAACGAGATGTACCCGGCATACCGCTCTCCTTGTGCTCTGTGCACTCGAGGATAACTTGAACTCTGTTACCTTTTACTTTCTTTGCCATAATTAGTCTCTCCTTTACGCAATTACTTTAATGTCGTTCGGAGTGCAGTGACCCTCAGCAAAAGCTTGCTTCAAAGCAGCGTCCAAACCTTTCTTGTTAATCAAACGAAGACCAGCGGCGCTCAAGCGCAACTGAATCCAACAATTCTCTTCTACATAGAAGAATTTCTTTCTAAACAAGTTCACCTCGAATGTGCGCTTTGTTCTACGCTTAGAGTGTGAAACGTTGTTGCCAATCATGGCTTTCTTACCGGTAATTTGACAAATCTTCGACATTTCTATCTAATTTTGATGTTTATTTTGCTCTGTATTCAAATTTCAGCGTGCAAAATAACTACTTTTTTA
>JAZNYG010000083.1:0-45346 GCA_045594245.1 Bacteroidaceae bacterium | reverse complement strand
TATCCGATGAAGATTTCAGAGGCTGAACCCAAAAAGTATGGAGGAAACTAATCATGGGAAAATTTAATAAAGGTGGAAGCAAGGAAGTTCCTGAACTGAATACCTCGTCACTCCCTGACTTGATCTTCAGTATCCTGTTCTTCTTCATGATGGTAACTTCTATGCGTGAGGTAACCTTGCGAGTTGAGTTTGAAACACCGAAGGGTACTGAGATCCAGAAGTTGGAAAAGAAATCGTTGGTTTCTTATGTATACATAGGTAAGCCTACGAAGGAATTCCGCTCTAAGATGGGTACGGCTTCTCAGATTCAGCTCAACGATGATTTCGCTACTGTTGACGCTATTGGTGATTATATCTATCAGGAGCGTGAGGCAATGCCTGAGCGTGACAAGCCTTTCATGCGTGTATCCATGAAGATTGATAAGGATACTCAGATGGGTATCGTTACCGACGTCAAAATGGCGTTGCGTGAAGCATGGGCCTTGAATATCGTATATTCAGGTGGAAAGCGTCAGTAAAATCAATTACAGACACTATAATAAAAAAGCGGGTGTTTACCCGCTTTTTTAATATTATAACGAAAAATAATTCTTTTATGGGACATCATCAATTAGACACTTTGGATATTCAGATACTGAGGATGGTTGCAAACAATGCTCGTATACCATTTCTAGAGGTTGCTCGTGAGTGCAATGTGTCCGGGGCCGCGATTCATCAGCGTATTCAGAAATTGGTGAACTTGGGCGTTTTGGATGGTTCTGAATTTAAGGTTAACCCTTCAAAGATAGGGCTTGAGACTTGTGCTTTCGTTGGGTTGTATCTTAAGGATCCGTCTGAATTCGATAGGATAGTAGAGGCTTTAAGGCAGATACCAGAGGTAGTTGAGTGTCATTATACTACAGGAAAATACGACCTGTTTATTAAAATCTATGTTAAGGATAATGCCGAATTGAAAAATGTTATCCATGACAAGCTCTTGCCACTTGGTTTGGCCCGTACAGAAACGCTCATCTCTTTCAATGAGGTGTTCAGAAGACAAATGCCTATGCCTGATGTAGAGGAATAATCTTGTGTCGTTTATAAATAAGAATAGCGGGCTTGATAGCTCGCTATTCTTTTATTATCTCGATATGGTGCGTGTTGTTATTTCCGCATGTAGTCGATGAAGGTGTAGGCATGTGCATGCTTTTCATCGGCAGGGTGCTCCTCTCGGCTAGTCTCTTTCCATTGGTTGGGGTCAAGGGCAGGGAAGAACGCATCGGCATCGGCTGGTGCATCCTCTATGAGTGTGAGGTGGATGCGTGAAGCTATCCCGATTGTCTGTTTGTATAGGTCTGCACCGCCGATAATGAATACATCTTCCGTGTAGTCGCACTGCATGAGCGCGTCTTCAAGGCTACGGTAGCATTCGGCATTCTCGTAATGCAGGTCTTCCTGACGGCTCAGCACGATATTGCGACGGTTTGGGAGTGCTCCTTTGGGGAGCGACTCGAAGGTCTTGCGTCCCATGACAATCGTGTGTCCGGTAGTAAGTGTCTTGAAGTGCTTGAGGTCATTGGGTAGGTGATATAGCAAATGGTTGTCACGTCCAATGGCTCCGTTCTTGGCTACAGCTACGATGATGGATACATTGTCGAGGGCTGTACTCTTCGCTGACTCTCCCGATTGCGGGTGAGCTTCAGTTCCTAAGAATGGGAATGAGTTGTTCATTGTTGTAGATTCTTTATTATTCCAGTTTGCAAGTCCTCCCCCTCTTCGGGAGGGGGATAGGGGGGAGGCTTCCTTATTATACTGCGACAACCCCCTTGATATGTGGATGTGGGTCATAGTCTACGAGTTCGAAATCCTCGAACTTGAAGCTGAAGATATCCTTCACGTCGGGGTTGATTTTCATCTTGGGGAGCGGACGCGGCTCGCGTGTCAGCTGCAGCTTTACCTGTTCTATATGGTTGCTGTAGATATGTGTGTCGCCAAGGGTGTGTACAAACTCACCTGGCTTCAGACCTGTTACCTGTGCCACCATCATGAGCAGCAGGGCATACGAGGCGATGTTGAAGGGCACTCCGAGGAAGGTGTCGGCGCTGCGTTGGTATAGCTGCAGGCTTAGCTTGCCGTCAGCCACATAGAACTGGAAGAAGGCGTGACAGGGAGGCAGGTTCATGTTGTCGATATCGGCTACGTTCCATGCCGACACAATCATACGACGGCTATTGGGGTTGTTCTTGATGGTGTCGATCACCTCTTTTATCTGGTCGATGTGTCCGCCCTTGTAGTCGGGCCATGAGCGCCACTGATAGCCGTAGATGTGTCCAAGGTCACCATTCTCGTCGGCCCATTCGTTCCAGATGCGCACGCCATTATCCTGCAGATATTTCACGTTGGTATCGCCATTGAGGAACCATAGTAGCTCGTGGATAATGGATTTCAGGTGGAGCTTTTTGGTAGTCAGGCAGGGGAACCCATCTTCGAGGTTGAAGCGCATCTGATGTCCGAATACGCTGATGGTGCCGGTACCTGTGCGGTCGCCTTTTTCTACGCCCTCCGTGAGGATACGGTTGAGCAAGTCTAAATATTGTTTCATGTCAGTGCTTTTATTCTGTTTCCTCCCCATACTGCCAATAAGATGAGTATAGCTATCAGGTATAGGGGATTGAAGGTGAAGTCGGCATAGCGCATATAGGTGATAAATTGCAGGACACGTAGCGAGAGGTCACAGAACACCTCTGTCAAGTCTACTTGGCTGAGTAGGAGTAGGCATCCCACGGCCAGCACCACAACCTCGAAAACAGTAGTCCACGCTGTGTTGATGGGGCGACGTGGTAAACGTCGCATCACTCGCTCGCTGAAGCCATTGTCTTCGGGCACGCGGATGTTGTCCTGCATGAACTGCTTTATCAGTTGGTCATCTGTCATATCCATTTTTTCTTAGAAAGGTTGCTAATTTTTCTTTACCTCGGGCGATGTGCGACTTGACGGTTCCTTCGGGTAGATTCGTAATTGCTACTATCTCGTCGATTGGGAGGTCATCCATCAGGTGCAGTGTCACGCACGTCCGCTCATTGGGCTTCAGCTGCTTTAGTGCCTCATTGATGTCGGCCTTCACGTAGCTTTCCGAAGGGGCTTCCTGGTGCTGTGACTCCAGCTCGCAGTCGTCATCGTCCATCGAGAGCATCTCTTTCCGACTGCGAATATAGTCATAAAAAACGTTATATGCAATTCTATAGAGCCAAGTTAAGAAGTTTGAGCGTTTTTTAAATGTCTCCAGCGACGTATATGCCTTGATGAAAGTCTCTTGCGCAAGGTCGTCGCTCAAGGCACTGTCGCCTGCCGTGAGGCTTAGCAAGAAACCACGCACCGCACCCTGATATTTCTTCACCAGCGAGTCGAAGGCTCGTCGGTTTCCGAATATCAGAACTTGGCTGATGAGTGCGATGTCGTGCATAGTGTTTGCGCTCAAGGTGGCTCCTTAAGGTGTGCCTGGTTGTTGCTTCGCTTATTTCTTGGCAAAATAGTCAACAAGCAGTTCGCCGATACCTATGCATACGACTAATACGCCGATACCTACGCCAAAGTCACCCATCCATATCCCAAGGAAGATGGCGAGTCCTATGCCAAGGCATACGTTTCTTACGCCTTTGTTGAAAAGGGCACGGTCTCTTCCTGTCGCGTCTACCTCGTTTTGCATAACTGCTTGTCCGGCATTGTTGCTACTTCTCCTTGAGGCTCTGACGATAAGCCATATGATAAGGATGATGGCAAGGATGGGTAGGCCAAATATGCAGAATAGCACGAGTGCGGCAATCAGCAATCCGCCAGTAGCTGCACCTACTCCTGCCAAACCTCCCATCAGCTTGGCAAGCCCTTCGTGCTCCTCAAGCAGTTCTTCCAGCAGTTCCTCTGCATCTTCGCTGCTTATCGTGTCATTCGTATAGGTTACTGTCCACGAACCGCTTCTGTGCTGCGTCGTTGTTTGGTTGCTGCTGACGCTATTGCCGGTACTGCTGTCCGATACAATCTCCTCCACTGCGGCAATGCCCTCTTTGGTTGATTCGCCCTCCTGTGCAGGGCAGATAGCTGTGCTCATCAAGGCCACAATCATGGCCAAAAAGATGTTCTTTGTCTTCATATCGTGTAATGTTTTTTGGTTTCTCTGTCTATTAGACGTAACAAACTCGTCTCAGGTTGCAAAAGTGGTGATTTTTTTCAAAAAAAATTTAAGGCCTCCTCCTTTCTCCAACTTCGAAGGGCACACGCACCGATACGCCGCACTTCATCAGGTCGGTGAGGTTGGGGTACATACGCTCCTTGAACGATGGCCAATCGCGTTGCGGCATCTCCGTCCATCCCGCTTCGGCCAAGGCGAGAGCACGAGGGAAAGCCATGTAGGTGGCCCTGTTGATGTCCTTGATGGCCTCGCCCCATAGCGTACCCATCACTCCCAGTATGTGGCTCTGCTCGTCAGCAGGGCGGCCATAGCCCGGGTCGAGCTTATAGCAGTTCTCCAGTGTGGAGAGTGGCATGCCCCAGTTGTTGAACTCAGGGAGGTCGCCCCTCCATTGGGGGTAGTCGAGGTAGGCATGTTCGCCCGGTGCCATGATGAGCGGATGCCCATGCTCATGAGTCAGCCTTTGGCACGTGGGTGTAAGCCCGTAGCGCCAGGTGACGAGCGTCACATCCTTGGGGTAGGGGAAGAGGTAGTCGTTGGCAGGTGGGTATATGTTGTCGAGCTCGCACCAGAGGATAGCCTTCTTGCCCTGCTCGCGTACGGCCTGCAGTATGCGGCCGAAGAAGGGTGTCATCAGCTCCGTGGCCTTCGTGTAGCCTCGCTCGCGCATCATCGCCTGGCACCGTTCACATTGTGCCCAGTTGGCCGGTACGGCGGCTTCGTCGCCTCCGAGGTGTATGTATGGCGAGGGGAAGAGGGCGGCCAGTTCGCCTATCACATCGCTCAGCACCTCATAGCTCTTGGCATTGGCGGCGCATACCATGCGGTTGGTTGTCTTGCCCACGATGACCGTGTCGCTCGTCAGGTGCGCACAGCTTAGCTCGGGGTAAGCAGCCAGTATGGCCACCGTGTGTCCCGGTATGTCCACTTCGGGGATTACCTCTATATGTCGCTGGGCTGCATAGGCTACGATGTCGCGCAACTCCTCTTGCGTGTAGTGTTGGGGGCTTGCCAGTCGGGGATGGCTATGTATTGCCACGCGCCATCCTTGGTCATCGGTGAGGTGCAGTTGCAGCACGTTGTACTTGTACTTGGCCATCTGGTCGATGAAGAACTTGACATCCTCCAAGGGCAGGAAGTGGCGTGCCGGGTCGAGCATGATGGCGCGGTGCCCGAAGCGGGGTGCGTCGTCGATGACGATGGGGCTCACCTCATCGCGTGCCGTGGCCACGATGTCGCCCATGAGGAGCTGGTCGATGGTCATCGCCCCCCGGAAGAGTGCCGCGGCGGTGCTTCCGCTCAGTGCGATGCCGCGGTGCGACACCTCGATGCGGTAGTGCTCGTCTCCCGGTAGCGAGGAGTCTATGGATAGGGTGATGGCTGCTCGCTTGCCCTGTGCCTCGGTGCTCACTCTCACGCCGGTGCGTCGCTCAATGATGCCAGCCAGCGTATGAGCTACAAACTCCAGTGAGTCGCCCGCGTAGCTGATGGCGGTGCGCCCCTCGATGAGGCGAAACGGACGCCCCTTCTGCTGCTCCACCCGATTGGGCATAGGCATCAGTGCCGAGAGGTTGTCGGGTGATGCCGTTTGCCGGGTTTGTGCCTCTGTGGCGAGTGTGCCCAGTATCAGGGCCAGTGCGATGATGATTCTTTTCATAAACAGTCTCTTTTTTACATCCGCAAAGATAAGGCATTTCCTCTTCGTAAGGAAATAATTATACTATTTCTTCCTTTTCATATTTGATAATCAGTGTGATGGTGGCTATAGCTTGAGAACCTCGTATAACTCTAATTTCTGCGGGCAGGATACAGTTCTTTGGCTGTGGTAGGGATTAAAAACATTCACCCCCTCATCGCGAGGGAGTGAATGGCATTAAAAGTATGAATGTTATATAAGACCGGCGGTTTGCTCCGTCTTATGGGAGGGTTACATTAGTACTCAATAAAGCTTGACACCTTGTCCTTGTAGAAATATACGGTCATTCCAACATCTCTGTTGTATCCTCCATAGCGGCCGGCGTAATGGATGTGGTATTTTGAAGATTCGGCATCCCAAGTAACTTGGTGATTTAGCCGTGCACGATGATAGTCGCACATTTCTTTTACACATTCAAGCGTCATTCCCTTCTTTATACGAAATTCCAAAAATGCGTTACCCAATTCGGGACCATATTTTTTGATTATTTCTTGCTTCTTTGCTTCCTGTCCAGCTTTTTTTGCTTCTTCTTCGGCTTTTAGCATAGCTAGTCGTTCCGATTCTGTAGTTCCATTTTCTACAGTCCTGGGATTCTGCTTTGCCAATGCCTATGGCCACACAGCCGGATTCTCTTACGAATATGCGGCGCCCGAGCTGCAGGATGGGAATCTTGATAGGATGGACGCGCGCACCGATATCTATGCCGTGGGCCGACTGATGCTATATATAAAGGAGGCGGCATGTGTGGATGTGCCGAAACACCTCGGGCATCTCATCGACAAGTGCACACAGCCAGCCATGCAGGACCGCTATGCCGACGTGGACGAGGTGCTGAAGGCGGTGACGAAGAAGCGGAGGTGGGTACTTCGATGGACCGTTGCCCTGGTGGCGCTGCTCGCAGTGGGCATTGGCATGGAGGAGCTATCCAAGAATGAGTATTACAAGATCTTCAAGCAGCGAATGGGCTGGTTGCTGAACCTCGCGGACTATGACTTCAGCTATGACCGCATCAACTACCGCATACTGTCGGAGGATAGTCTGACCTGCATGGCGGTGGGCGGAATGCGGATGAAAAATATCTACATACACGATAAGGCGTATCATGAGGGCACGGAGTACCGCACGGTGGCTATAGGCGCCGATGCCTTTGCCGGAAGAAATATGGAGTCGGTGTATATTCCCGAAGGGGTGAAGGAGATAGGGCCTAACGCCTTCCGCCGATGCCGAAGGCTGCTGTCGTTGCATCTGCCCCAAAGTGTGGAGAAGATTGGTGCCTACAGTTTCGAGATGCTGGGCGAGATGAGGAGCCTGCGACTGTCGGGCAACATAAAGGTAATCCCCAAGAATGCCTTTGTATGCTGCGATAGCCTGAAGATATTGAATATCCCCGAGGGCGTGGAGGTGCTGGGGCTCGACTGCTTTGCCATGAATAAGTCCTTGGAGGAGGTGGTGCTGCCCTCGACGATTACCACAATCAGCCGCGGCGTGTTTTGGAATAGCAGGAAGCTCAAGAAGGTGGTCATACCGGCCTCGGTGAGCACGATAGGCGAATATGTCTTCTTCGACTGCTGGCAGCTGACCGATGTGTATAACTATGCCCCCGTGCCACAAGAGGCCTCTCCTATATTTAATAAGAGAGGTATCACCTTGCATGTGCCGCGCGGCTCGGAGGAGCTGTATCGCCAGGCCGAGTACTGGAACGTGGCGGAGGTGGTGGGCGACTTGTAGCGCTACGTTTTACGATAAATCGAGAAGATAAATTCCCGCTCGCTGTGAATAAACATTGTTTATTCGCTCGCTTATCATTATCTTTGCAAAAAAAAAGAAAGAAGAATGGGAAAAGGTAAATTGGCAAAGTTTGCCGACATGGCATCCTATCCGCATGTGTTTGAATATCCTCACTCGGTGGCCGAGCAGGTGCCTTTCGAGATGAAGGGACATTGGCGTGAGCAGTTTTTCAAGAACGATAACCCGATAGTGCTGGAGCTGGGCTGCGGAAGGGGAGAGTATACCGTAGGGTTAGGGCGCATGTGTGCCGACAAGAACTTTATAGGAATAGATATCAAGGGTGCCCGTATGTGGACGGGAGCTACAGACTCTTTGCGGGAGGGAATGACCAATGTGGCGTTCCTGCGTACCAATATAGAGATTATTGACCGCTTCTTCGCTCCCGGCGAGGTCGACGAGATATGGATTACCTTCCCCGACCCACAGATGAAGAAGGTGACCAAGCGACTCACCTCCACGGCTTTCCTGCAGCGCTATGCCTCGTTTCTCAAACCCGACGGCATCGTGCATCTGAAGACCGACAGCAACTTCCTCTATACCTATACCGATGCCCTGGTGAAGGTAAACGACCTGCCCGTAGAGGTGAATAATACAGATATCTATGGTAGCAGTGATGAATTCAGGATGCAGAATTCAGAATTGAACATCCGCACCTATTATGAGCAGCAGTGGCTCGATCGCGGACTAACAATCAAGTATATCAAGTTTCACCTGCCCCAAGGCGTGACATTGCAAGAGCCCGATATTGAAATTGAGCTCGACGACTACCGCAGCTACAACCGCAGCAAGCGGAGTGGGCTACAGACAAGCAAGTAGATGAGGCCCTCTTGCCCCTCCGAGTAGGGGAACTGCAGAGTCCTCTTAATAATAAAACAATATAAAACCAAGTCCTTCTCGCCGCGATGTCGGAGTTCTCCCCTTCGGGGGGAGTTAGAGGGGGCCACCTATGTTATGACACTATATCCCAAACTTATCCTTGATGCGCTGGCCACGGTGCGCTACCCGGGTACGGGTAAAAACCTGATGGAGGCTGAAATGGTAGAAGATAACCTTCGTATTGATGGGCAGAAGGTATCCTTCTCGCTCATATTCGAGAAGCCTACCGACCCCTTCATGAAGTCGATTCTCAAGAGTGCCGAGGCTGCTATCAAGCTCGCTGCTGGTGCTGAAGTAGAGGTGAATATCTCGGTGAAGACTATTCAGCAGGCACGTCCCGAAGTGGAGAAACTGCTGCCTACGGTGAAGAATATCATCGCCGTTTCGAGCGGCAAGGGTGGTGTGGGCAAGAGCACCGTAGCGGCCAATCTTGCCGTGGCACTGGCCAAGCTGGGCTATAAGGTGGGACTGCTCGATGCCGACATCTTCGGCCCCTCTATACCCAAAATGTTTCAGGTGGAGGATGCTCGCCCCTATGCGGAGCGCATCGAGGGACGCGACCTCATCATCCCCATTGAGAGCTATGGCGTGAAGGTGCTATCGATTGGTTTCTTCGTGGACCCCAACCAAGCCACCATCTGGCGTGGAGGCATGGCGAGCAATGCCCTCAAGCAACTCATCGGTGATGCTGCCTGGGGCGACCTTGACTATTTCCTCATCGACCTTCCCCCCGGCACGAGTGATATACACCTCACTACCTTCCAAACGGTAGCTATCACGGGCGCTGTCATCGTGAGCACACCGCAGGAGGTGGCTTTGGCCGATGCACGCAAGGGTATCGACATGTTTACCAACGACAAGGTCAATGTGCCTATTCTCGGATTGGTGGAGAATATGGCGTGGTTTACCCCAGCCGAGCTGCCCGACCATAAGTACTACATCTTCGGTAAGGAGGGGTGTAAGCGCTTGGCCGAAGAGATGGGTGTGCCTCTGCTGGGGCAGATTCCCGTGGTGCAGAGCATCTGCGAGGGTGGCGACAATGGTTGCCCCGTAGCCTTGGACGATAGCACAATGACCGGGTTGGCATTCCGCCATTTGGCTGAGGCTGTGGTAGAACAGGTAGATGTGCGCAATGCGACGAAAGAGGCTACGCGGATAGTGAAGACCAAGTAGTGGGCTCTATATAAAACGAAGTAGGAGGCGATCGCAAGACCGCCTCCTACTTCGTTTATACGGATTCGTAAATGGGTGGGGCTATTTAGGCAAGTTGAATGCTATGGACATCTCACGCATCTGCTCTTGGCTCATGCCGTCAGGCTCGAAGCCCATGTTCTTGGATGCAATATAGATGAGTGCCGACTTGTTGAGCACGTCTATCTGGTCGAAAGCTGCCATGACATCGGTGTCAACAGCAAATACGCCGTGCTTTTCCCACATGACTACATCGTAGTCGCCCAGCTCACGGATAGTAGCTTCGGCCAGTTCGTTTGAACCGGGAAGAGTGTAGGGGATGATGCCCAATCCACGGGGACAGAAGGCCTTGGTCTCAGGAATCATGCTCCAAAGCAGGTTGGTGGCAACATCCTTCTCCAGGAACTTGGGGCAGTGTGTCATGGCCACTAATTCGATGGGATGGGTGTGTACGGATGCCTTGTAGGGTTTGCCGGTCTCGATGAACCAGTTGTGTACACTCAGGTGTGAGGGGAGCTCTGAGGTGGGCATCACAGGCTCGTCGGCAATGATGACATAGCTGGCACAGTCGTCGAGGATGCGGATGATGGAGCCGTTCTGCATAGGCCAGCGGGCAAGGTCGCGCATACGCTTATTGGTACCCTTGCAGTAGAAATAGCAGCCCTTCAAGTGGGGCAGTGTGACACCAATGGGCTTCACCTCACTGATGGCGGGTAATGCCTTTATCTCGTCGTCGATATACTCGGTCACATTTACTGTGATGTTGCCGCCGTTTCGCTCGGCCCATCCTTTTTGCCATAGATAACCGGCAACTTCGGCCACTTTGTTAACTTCCGCTGCTAATGCGGGGCGATTGTCAAGAATTGATTTCATTGTAGTATTTTTTTTAGAGTTGATATAGCTTGCTTGCAAAGATACAAAGAAACGAGCGAGAAATGTGAAGTTCACTTCAATATTTTTCACAGCGAGTGGAAGTATTTTTGCGGTTTGCCCTTAAGGCGAGGGATAACCTTTGCTATTTCGTGCGATTTTGTGTACCTTTGTAGCATAATTCAAGCTGCATGACTATGCTAAGCGAAATAGCTCATCTGTTCCCTATCACCAACCCTACGTGGATATTCCTCGTGGTGCTGGTCATCATATTGTTTGCCCCCCTGCTGTTTAACCGTATCAGGGTGCCGCATCTGGTGGGTATGATATTGGCGGGCGTGCTGGTGGGTGAACATGGATTCAATATTCTGGCGCGTGACAGCAGTTTTGAGCTCTTTGGCAAGGTGGGACTCTACTATATCATGTTTCTCGCCAGCTTGGAGATGGACCTTGAGGGGCTCAAGAAGAACCGTGTGCGGGGTATCGTCTTTGGTCTGCTGACCTTTGCTATCCCCTTTGCACTGGGTTATGGGGTAGGGCACTGGGTGCTCGGCTTCCGATGGGATGCCTCGTTGCTGCTGTCGTGTATCTTCGCTTCGCATACGCTGGTGACCTATCCCATCGTGGGTCGCTATGGCCTGAGCCGCCACGATTGCGTGACGATAGCTATTGCCGGTACGATGATTGCCTTGCTGTTGGCATTGTTTATATTGGCAGGAATATCGGCTAGTGCCAAGGGCGATGTCAGCGCCAGCTTCTGGATAGGTTTTGTACTGAAGTGTGCGGTGTACTGCTTCTTTATCTTCTTCTTTTATCCCCGTTTTACAAGATCTTTCTTCAAGAAGTATAGTGACAATGTCACCCAGTTTACCTTCGTGCTGGTGCTGCTCATCCTGAGTGCGGCACTGTCGGAACTGGCAGGATTGGAGGGACTCTTCGGTGCCTTCCTCGCGGGCTTGGTGCTCAATAGGTATATTCCTCGCGTGTCGCCTTTGATGAACCGTATCGAGTTTGTGGGCAATGCGCTTTTCATACCTTACTTCCTGATTAGTGTGGGCATGCTCATCAATGTGAAGAGCCTGTTTGATCATAAGGAGGCTATCTTTGTGGTATTGGTGATGGTGGTGACAGCTACGGCGACTAAGTGGCTGGGCGCGTGGGCTACGCAGCTGGTGCTGCGCATGAAGCGGGCAGAACGTGATATGCTCTTCGGACTGAGCAATGCCCATGCAGCCGGTGCGCTGGCCATGATTATGGTGGGTACACAGCTGGAGATAGCTCCGGGGCAATATCTCATCAACGATGATGTGCTCAATGGCGTGGTGCTGATGATTCTGGTAAGCTGTATCATCAGCTCGCTCGTTACTGACCGTGCGGCCCGTGCAATAGCACTCTCTGATGCGGCTGCACCTGCCGACGATAGTGGCTCGAACGAGAAGATTATGGTGGCGCTCAACAATCCCGATAGTGTGGAGGCACTTATCGATACGGCTGTCATGATGCGCGATGCCAAGTCGCAAAAGGAGATTATTGCCCTACAGGTATGCATCGACAATCAGTATGCCGAACAGCAGAAGAAACAGGGCAAACTGAATCTGGAACGGGCGGCCAAGGCCGCAGCGGCCGTGGATGTGCAGCTGTCGACCTATAATCGGGTGGGAGTGAACGTGGTGGGTAGCATCATGCACTCCATGAAGGAGTTTGAAGCCTCGGAGATAATCTTGGGGCTACACCATAAGCGCAAGATGACCGATTCATATCTCGGTACCGTGGTGACAGAACTGCTCGACCGCACCAACCGGCAGATTATCATCGTTAACTATCTGATGCCTGTCAATGTGGTTCACCGTATTATCGTGGCAGTGCCCGAACGGGCCGAGATGGAGGCTGGCTTCTACCAATGGGTGGAGCGCCTGGCACGTATGGGCGGGCAGTTGGGATGCCGCATCGACTTTCATGCTCATACCGAAACGATAAAGCTGATACGCCCTTATATACAGGATAAGCATCCGAGTGTGCGCACGGCTTACTTTGAGCTGGATGATTGGAACGATCTCCTTATCGTGACGCAGCACCTGAGCTACGACCATCTCTTTGTGCTTGTCAGTGCCCGCCGTGGAGGTATCTCGTGGCAACCAGCCTTCGATAACTTGCCCACGCAGCTTATGCGCCACTTCTCGAACAACAGCTTGATGATTATCTATCCCGAGCAGTTCGGACAGGCTCACGAGCTCTCGTTTGTACAACCTCTGCCAGCCTTTAACCAGATGTTTGAGAATCCCTTTCATCTGAAAAACAAACCCGTCAAGGAACAAGCCGATGGAGAGCCGATGGACTGACCGTACCGCACTGCTGCTTGGCGAGGAGAAGATGCGTCGCCTGCAGGAGGCCCATGTGCTTGTGGTGGGAGTAGGTGGTGTAGGTGCCTATGCCGCCGAGATGCTATGCCGTGCTGGGGTGGGGGAGATGACCATCGTGGATGCCGATACCGTGCAGCCTACGAACATCAATCGTCAGTTGCCAGCTACGCATAGCACCATTGGCCGCCCCAAAGTGGAAGTGTTGGCCGAGCGCTTCCGCGACATCAATCCTGATATACGTCTGCATGCGTTGCCGATGTATCTAAAGGAAGAGGAAGTTGCCTCTCTTCTTGACGGAACGCTTAATTGTCAATTGTCAATTGTCAATTGTCAATTTAATATTATTGTTGATGCCATCGATACCATCGCTCCCAAGTGTGCCTTGATAGTCGAGGCCATGCGTCGCGGCATACCCATCGTGAGCAGCATGGGCGCCGGTGCCAAGAGCGATATCACGCAGATACGTTTTGCCGACCTGTGGGATACCTACCATTGCGGTTTAGCAAAAGCTGTCCGCACGCGACTCAAGAAAGCCGGCATGCGCAGGTCGCTTCCCGTAGTCTTCTCCACCGAACAGGCCGACCGTCGTGCTGTCATCACCGTCGACGATGAGCGTAACAAGAAGTCCACAGCAGGCACCATCAGCTATATGCCTGCCGTGTTCGGGTGTTACCTCGCCGAATATGTCATCCGCCATTTATAACTCATAACTCAAACTCCAATGATTCAGCTTCACGATATACACAAGAGCTTCGGCTCGTTACAAGTGCTCAAGGGTATTGATCTCACCATCAACCAAGGCGAGATAGTCAGCATCGTAGGTCCTAGCGGAGCGGGCAAGACCACCCTGCTGCAAATCATCGGTACGCTCGACCGTGCTGATAGCGGACGCGTATTGTTCGATGGTGTTGACGTGTCGCTTTATAATGAGAAACAGCTCTCGGCTTTCCGCAATGAACATATTGGATTCGTCTTTCAGTTCCACCAACTCCTGCCCGAGTTCTCTGCTGTGGAGAACGTGATGATGCCTGCCCTCATTAAGGGTGACTCAATGGCCGATGCCCGACGCCGCGCGATGGAGATGCTCGATTTCTTGGGGCTTACCGACCGTGCTTCTCATAAGCCTTCGGAGCTCTCTGGCGGCGAGAAACAGCGTGTGGCTGTGGCCCGTGCCCTTGTGAACCGTCCGCAGGTGATACTCGCCGACGAGCCTTCGGGCAGTCTTGATACGCAGAATAAAGAGGAGTTGCACCGTCTCTTCTTCGACCTTCGTCGCGATCTGGGGCAAACCTTCATCATCGTCACCCACGACGAATCGTTGGCAGCCACTACTGATCGCACCATACATTTGCGTGATGGAGTAGTAGTGGATGTAAACCAATAGTAATACTTGATGGTAAACGATAATCGGTGTGTGGTAATCATGCCGCATAATAAAGGCCGTATCGGATTGATACGGCCTTTGTGTATGTTGGTTATACGGATTTAATCGAACAAATTGCGGAACTTGCGGAAAATCTTTTCCTTGAGACTTTCGTTGGGACGGAAGTTGTCGGACTTCTGGAACTTTTCCAATGCTGCTTTCTCGTCGCGGCTCAAGGTCTCGGGAATGTAGACACTGATGTTTACGAGCAGGTCACCTGTGCCGTATCCATTCACGCTAGGCAGACCCTTGCCACGGAGGCGCAACACCTTGCCCGGTTGTGTGCCTGGCTCAATCTTTACGCGCACCTTGCTGTCGATGGTGGGGATATCGGCTGTGCCACCAAGTGCTGCGGTGGGTACATCAAGCAGGAGGTTGTAGATGAGGTCGTTCTCGTCGCGCAACAGCTCCTTAGAGGGCTCTTCCTCGATGAGTACGAGCAGGTCGCCCGGCACACCGTTGTGTTTGCCTGCGTTACCCTTGCCGTTCATGGAGAGCTGCATGCCCTCGGCCACGCCAGCGGGAATCTTCACGGTGACAATCTCTTCGGCATAGACGATACCCTCGCCACTACAGTGGGGGCACTTGTTCTTGATGATTTTGCCTTCGCCACCGCAACGGGGACATACGCCCTGTGTCTGCATCATGCCGAACATGGTCTGTTGGGTGCGTGTCACTGAGCCTGTACCATGGCAGTCTGGGCAGGTTTCTGTGCCGCTACCATTTTCGGCACCCGTGCCGTTACAGTGCGAGCAGGGTACGTATTTCTTGAGCTTGAGCTTCTTTTCTACACCCTCAGCAATCTCCTTGAGGTTGAGCTTCACCTTGATGCGGAGGTCCGATCCGCGGAAACGGCGTGCTTGCTGACGGCCACCGCCGCCTCCAAAACCTCCAAAGCCTCCAAAGCCACCGCGGCCACCGAAGATGTCGCCAAACATGGAGAAGATGTCGTCCATTGACATGCCTTGTCCGCCATAGCCGCCACCGGCAGCACCGCCCATGCCTGCATGGCCGAACTGGTCGTAACGGGCACGCTTGTTCTCGTCGCTCAGCACCTCGTAGGCTTCGGCTGCCTCCTTGAACTTCTCTTCGGCCTCCTTGTCACCCGGATTGCGGTCGGGGTGATACTTGATGGCCATCTTCTTGTATGCTTTCTTTATCTCATCGGCCGAGGCGTTCTTCTCGACGCCAAGCACCTCGTAGTAGTCTCTTTTTTCCATCGTGTCGTGTATGTTGTTATTGTCCTACCGCGACTTTTGCGTGACGAATCACCTTGTCGCCCAGTTTGTATCCGGGTTGTACGCAGTCAAGAATCTTACCCTTGAGCTCTTCTGCAGGAGCAGGGATAAGGGCGATGGCCTCGTGGTAGTCGGTGTCGAAGTCCTGACCGTCGGTCTCAATCTTCTCCAGTCCGTTCTGTGTAAGGATGTTCTTGAACTTGTGTACAATAAGTTTGAATCCCTCGATACAGGCATCGGCATCCATGCCTTTTTCCATATTCTCGAGAGCGCGGTCCATATCATCCACTACGGGCAACTCGGCTACCATGATTTTCTCTGCAGCGCTCTTGATGAGCTCGGCTTTCTCCTTGATGGTGCGCTTGCGGTAGTTGTCAAACTCAGCAGCCTGACGCAGATACTTATCCTGCAGCTCAGCGTTCTTGGCCTCGGCTTCAACCAATTGCAGCTTCAATTGGTCAACTTCGCTCAGTGGCTCCTCCTGCTCGGCAGGTTGCTCTACGCTTTCAGTATTCTCGGGAGTTTCCATTGTCTCTGCAACTTCTTGGGCTGCAGTAGTGTTCAGCTCCTCATCGTTCATCTTCTTTTCTTTTTGAGTACTCATATAGTTGTTTTTTAAAATTTTATCTGTATATAATAATGTCAACATGACATATATCTGCCAACAAAAACCTTGCCAATATGTTCTTGATGCGACATATATGACTCCATTGTAGTACTTCTACTGACAATGGGTGACAATTTGTCGGTGAAGAAAACTCCTTTCGTTCTCCCAAAGAAAGCTATGTGATATACTCCTTTTTGCGAAGTTTAATGCTTACTTGCGTTTACTACATTCCAAATGAATAGTTCCCAATGGTTTCGTAGACAATGCTGGCGATGCTGAGTACGACAATAGCCAGTGTGCAGATGATGAGGGCGGCACGGGTGTAATTGTCGGAACGGAAGGGGGCGATGGGGGTGTCGCTATGGTTGATATACATGGCCTTGACTATACGCAAATAGTAGTAGAGCGAGAGTACGGTATTGACCAGAGCAATGAACACAAGTAGGTGCCATCCGCTTTCGAAGGCGGCTGCAAAAATAAAGAACTTGGAGAAGAAACCTGCAAATGGAGGGATGCCTGCCATGGCTGTCCTATGTTTTTCTATCTTGTTCAGGCTATTGGTAGGTTCTAATTGTCTCGTTCTTAGGTCCGAATAAATCTGTTTTCAGGTTCAGTTTTTTCTTTTTGCCTTGTTGTTTCTATTTGCCGTTCGTGAACGATCGCGCTGCTCTTCGTGAACGACCGCGCTGCTCTTCGCGAACAACCGCGCTGCCGTTCGCGAACGGCAAATGATTTTTCTATATGTAGAATACGGATTTACTTGCCCATTTCCAGGTATCTAAGGTGTGTTCTTGATTAAATACAAGGACAACCAATGACAACCCAGGTTGTCATTGGTAAAATGTTGAATATTCAGTTGTTATAGTCTACAAGGACAGCTGGACAACCTATTTGGAATTTTGTATTTTTGTTTTTCGCGGCTAGGTAGTGTTTCGTCGTTTCGTTTGGTGAAGCCCCAAATCCAATGGAAGTCCTTGAGGAATACGCTGCGCGATTACTTCAGAAACGATGCATCGAATGTTAAGGGCAGCAACTCGCTGATGCCTCCTTCGATGACGTATGTTCCTTCGGTACCATAGAGCAGCAGGCGTATCTTGGTGTCGTAGCGGCGTTCCACTTCGAGTACTACCTGACGGCAGGCTCCGCAGGGCGGAATGGGAACGTTGGTAAACTTGCCGTCGGTGTAAGCGGCTACGGCCAAGGCTATGACGGCTTTGTCGGGGTGGGCGGCATTAGCGTAGAAAAGGGTGGTGCGCTCAGCGCAAAGCCCCGAAGGGTAGGCGGCATTCTCCTGATTGCTACCCGAGACTATGATGCCATTGCTCAGTAGGGCGGCTGCACCGACCTGGAACCGTGAGTAGGGGGCATAGCTCCCTTGGGTAGCTTCCTTGGCGGCATCGACCAGTTGGCGGTCGGTATCGCAAAGCTCATCGTAAGCGTAGAGCCTATAGTGACAGGTATGGGTAAGTTCTTTCATTTATCTGTAATGGATTCATTAGTGGCTATTGCAAATATAAGAAAAGATTTCGAATAAGGTTGGTGTGAATGATGATTTTTTACGTGTTTTTATGATAAGTCATGAAAATACTTTCAATTGCAGAGAAAAAACAAAGTGATTTTTGTTTGTTTCGCTTGCTTTTTCGTATTTTTGCATCATAGTAGTCTTTTTTACGATATGGAAAAACGAATTGTAGCAATTGTAGTTGCGCTGTTTGTCGTAGTGGAAACGATAAGTGCTCAAGATAATGATTATATCCTGTATGTGGATAAGTATAAGGATATTGCCATAGAGCAGATGAATAAGTATCATATTCCTGCTAGTATAACACTAGCACAGGCCTTGCTGGAATCGGGAGCGGGGAAGAGTGAATTGGCGCGTAAGTCGAATAATCATTTCGGAATCAAATGTCATGATTGGGAGGGTGATCGTACCTATCATGATGATGATGAGGCGGGTGAGTGCTTCCGTGTATATAAGCATGTGCGCGACTCGTATGAGGATCATTCGATATTCCTTGCTTCAAAGGAACGCTATGCTTTTCTATTTAAATTTGATCAAACCGACTATGTCAGTTGGGCACGTGGTCTCAAACGTGCAGGGTACGCTACAAGCCCCACATATGCCGACAAGTTGATAGAGATAATTGAGCGTTATGGGCTTGATAGATTTGATCGTACCCGTAGTGGGCAAACACGATATTTAGGGCCGCATACACCTATGCTGGCTCATGGATTGGTATATATAGTAGCTCGCCAAGGTGATACGATGCAGGCCATCGAGGAGGAGTTTGGTATATCAAAGCGGAAGCTTATACGATATAATGATCAATATAGAAATTATGTTCCCGTCAAAGGGGATATTATTTACCTGCATCGTAAATATCGACGTGCAAAGAAACCATATACTCATCATGTGGTGGCAGATGGAGAAAGCATGCATATGATAGCTCAGATGTATGCAGTTCGACTAGATCGTCTATATAAGATGAATAAAGTGTCACCTGATAGCTATGCTCCTATGATAGGTGATATTATCCGTTTGCGTTGAAAGGAGAACGCAAATGCTAATGTGGAGCTGGAGGGAATCGAACCCTCGTCCAAACGAGGAAATCATGTGCTTTCTACATGCTTATCTTTGCCTTCGGTTTTCGTGCACAAGCAAGACCAAAGCCACCAACTTGTGCCTTATCCTCTGAATTTTCGCCTATGCCGCGAGGCCGGCAACAGCTATTTCCGATTTTGCTGCACCACCATATCGACGAGCTTCGGAAAAACAGCGTTCGGGTGATGTCTCGTTTCAGCACCTTGTGCCGAAATAAAGCTTATCTACTATACTTCGATTAAGCAGCGAGAGCGTAATTGTTTTCGCCAATTAATTCTTTGCAAGATTGATATTTAAGTGCTAACCAAGCAACGCACTGCATGCTTACACACCATCTCGGCCCGCTGTCAAATCCAGTCAACCCCGATAGTTTGTGCAGCAAAGGTACGAATAAATCTGTGAATAACCATCGTAAATGTTCGTTTTTTTTAGGGCTTGGGAGGGCTTGAAACAGCACAGGCAGCGCCTAATGGTGCTGCCTGTGTACGTATGGACTCGTTGGAAGAGCGGATTAGCGTGCGTAGCTTACGGCGCGTGTTTCACGGATAACCGTAATCTTTACTTGACCCGGATAGGTCATCTCATCCTGTATCTTCTTGGCGATTTCGGTTGAGAGCGTCTCAGTGGTCTTGTCGTCGATTTTGTCGGCACCAACAATGACGCGTAGCTCGCGACCAGCTTGGATGGCATAGGTCTTTGTTACGCCAGGATATGACATGGCCAGCTGTTCGAGGTCGTTGAGGCGCTTGATGTATGCCTCTACGATTTCTCGACGTGCGCCTGGACGAGCTCCTGAGATGGCGTCGCAGACTTGAACGATGGGTGCAAGAAGGCTGTTCATCTCAACTTCGTCATGGTGTGCACCGATGGCATTGCAGATGTCTGGTTTCTCCTTGTACTTCTCGGCAAGTTTCATTCCATAGAGTGCGTGAGGCAACTCGTTCTCCTCATCGGGTACTTTACCTATGTCGTGAAGCAATCCTGCACGCTTGGCTTTCTTGGGGTTGAGGCCGAGCTCTGAGGCCATTACGGCACAGAGATTGGCGGTTTCGCGTGCATGTTGCAACAGGTTTTGGCCATACGAAGAGCGGTATTTCATCTTACCGATGATACGGATGAGCTCAGGGTGCAGACCATGGATGCCTAAGTCTATCGTAGTGCGCTTGCCGGTCTCGATAATCTCCTCTTCAACCTGCTTCTTTACTTTGGCTACAACCTCTTCGATACGTGCGGGGTGGATACGTCCGTCTGTTACCAATTGATGGAGAGCTAAGCGGGCTATTTCGCGGCGTACGGGGTCGAATGCAGAGAGGACGATAGCTTCTGGAGTGTCGTCAACAACGATTTCAACACCTGTAGCAGCCTCGAGAGCACGGATGTTGCGGCCCTCACGACCGATGATGCGGCCCTTCATCTCGTCAGAATCGATGTGGAACACGGTGACAGAGTTTTCGATAGCTGTTTCTGTGGCTACTCGTTGGATAGACTGGATAACGATACGCTTGGCCTCTTTGTTGGCTGTCATCTTGGCATCATCCATAATCTCATTGATGTATGATGCGGCTTGTGTCTTTGCCTCTTCTTTCAGTGATTCAATCAATTGGTCGCGTGCGGTCTCCGCAGACAGGCCGCTGATGGCTTCAAGGCGTTCGCGCTCTTGCTTTTGCAGTGAATCGAGTTCATCCTGTTTCTGGCTGATAATCTGTAACTGTTCGTCGAGGTTGGCCTTAATGACGTCAATTTCGTTGCGCTTGCGCTGGTTCTCGCTTTGCTGCTGATTGAGCTGTAGCTCGCGCTGCTTGATGCGGCTTTCTGATTGTTGTAGCTTTTGGCTGCGTGCAGCAACCTCTTTTTCCAACTCAGCTTTCTTGTTCAAGAACTTTTCCTTCACTTCGAGGAGCTTGTTTTTCTTCATTACCTCGCCTTGCGCTTCTGCCTCAGCAATTATGCGTTTGGCCTTTGATTTGGCTCCAGAGAAGGCAATGAGGTAGGTAATCAAACCTCCTGCGATAAGGCCTATAACTCCGGCAACTACTGGTATTAAATACGTCATAATTTATTACTTATAATTATTAATAAAAAACACTACTTTGCAACGTAAGGGTAGAACCCTTGACGCTCAAGTAGTGCGTGGTTATACCTTATTATATAGATAGGTTAAGCGTTGATGCCGTTCTCTGCCAAGTATTCGTCGAGCATGATGCTAAGCTCTTCGAACTTGTCTTGGTATGGACGGGTATCGGTACGCATCTTTTCCTGTTGGTACATAACACCTATATGGAGGGCTACCATAGCAAGGTATTTCTCGGTGGTCTGTCCTGGAAAGTGCTCGCGGTACACGTTTAACTTATCGTCAATGTGCCTTATCGCCTTGCGGATAGCCTCTTCCTCTTTGGGGTCAATGTGGAGGAAAAAGGTGAATCCGGCAATAATCACCTTTATTCTTAGTCGGTTGGTCGGTGTCATAGCTCGTCTTCTTTTTGCTCTGATGCATTGAGTAGTGCTATGCACTTGTCCACTTCACGCACTAACTTTGATAACCGTTTCTGCGTATTGCCAAATTCTCCTTCGTCAATACTGATTATCTTGGCCAGCTTGAGGTCTGAATAGGATTTCTCGAGTAGGGAGTATTGCTCACGTGCTTTTTCTAACTCAACGGATTGTGTGGATAACTGCTCACGCAATGCTGTATTCTCGTCGGAGAGCAAGGTGTAGGCTTCCATCAACCTGCTTAGCTTTGATTCAAAGTTTTCGATTACAAATTCATCTACTTCCGTCATCTTAATCAAACTTCGTCACAAATTTAGTCTTTTTTTTGAAGAAAAGAAAGGATCGGACGGAAAAATGTGTAAAAATGCCTTCTTGGGGCCTCTTTTTTGGGGTAAATATGTTGCAAGTGATGATTATGGCAGCATTTTCAGATCGTGAAACATGGTGTAGTAATACGCAGCTTTCTTCTCGATGCTGAGCGGGTAGGCCCTGGAGGTGGAGGGCATTCGATAGAGTGGCAGGTTGCGTGTACCGATCTGTAGGGTAGTGGCTTCTCCTATCTTGGGCTTGGGTGCAGGAAACTGCGATATGAGTTCGTTAGTGGCTTTTTCGCCCGTGGTTGCTATGGCAAGGCACTGTGGAAGTTGTGCCAATAGGGCTTCGACGTTGGTGGGGCATACGACTTCGAGGTGGTTGTCTGAAGCGTTGTCCTTGAGACGGCGTACGGTTTCGGCGGTGTCGTACATCGCAATGCCCATTTCTTCTGCAAACTGAACGATGGCTTCCTTGCGGAAGCATTTGGTTGAGCTGTCTACGAAGGCGTTTTTGTCAGCGAAGAAAATCACCCCCATGATGCGCCACATGTCGTTCTGAAAATTTGGATAGAAAAAATCCATGCTCCAGCGTTTCTGCTGGGGAGGAAAACTGCCTAATAGCAGCACTTTGGCGTTATTAGGCAGGAATGGCTTCAAAGGGTGATTCTCCAAAGAGGGCATGGGATAGATGCTTATGCCTCTTTTTTCTTTGGCTCTTTCTTGGCTAGGCGTATCACGTTGAATACGAAGTCCGTCATCCACGCACTTGAGTAGCCCAATGCTTGCTGCAGCTGGCGTACGGCACCTACGGTCTTGAACATGGCCTCATCTTTCCAATTGTTCTTGGTAAGGATGTTGCTGATGGCCGCTTCGGTCTGCGTGTAAAGCATCTTCTTAAAGGGGATGCGCATGGTGTACTTCATCTCGTTGCTGACAGCCATCATCAGGCTCTCGTTGAAGCGCTGGAACTGGAAGAAGTAGCTATTTACCATGTTTACATTGCGACAATTCTTCTTGATGGACGCGTCAATCTCCTTGAAGAAGTTCTCGTTGAGATTATAAATCTGCATAAGCATCTTCTTGCAGCGCGACTTCTCGGCAACGCCTAGCTTGTTGTTTTGAGTAGCCACCTTCAGAGTGCGCTTGAACATGGCGAGATCCGGGAGCATGTTGATGTTGCTGATGCCGAGATTACTTGCCATTACGGCTTGATAGTATACACGAATGAGGGTCATGAAGTCTTCAATGCCGCCCACTTTTCCTTCTTCGTTTGCTGTCTTCTTGCGAAATAAATTTCCTAAAAATCCCATATCTGTAAAATTTTCCGCAAAAGTACGTAAAAGTTTAGAGTTGGGCAAAACTTCTTCGTGCTTTTGTCTTTATAGCCCTCTTTTTGCTCGTTGTAGGGTGCTAATAGATTTTCTTGGGTAAAGTTTTTTGGCGAAAACCGCTGTTGTACGGAAAAAACTTGTATCTTTGCGGTAAATATCATTATTGTGAACTAAAAATGCGCTATATGAGAAAACTGAAGATGTTGACTGTTGCTGCTGCAGCATTGCTGGTGGTATCGTGTAATTCATATAAGAAAGTGCCTTATTTGCAGAATAGCGAAACGGTAGATTATTCGGTGACTACGGAATTGTATGATGCAAAGATACAACCTAAAGATTTGCTTACGATAACTGTGAGCAGTGAGGACTTGGAGTCCGCTATACCTTTTAATTTAACTGTAGGAACTATGCAGACAGCTGCCCGGTATTTGACTTCTCAACCGACGTTGCATGTTTATCTGGTAGATAATGATGGGTGTATAGAATTTCCGACATTGGGCAAGCTGAAGGTTGGTGGATTGACCAAAGGAGAGGTGGAGACGATGGTAAGGGAAAAATTGAATCCTCATTTTACTACTCCTCCTATCGTGGATGTGCGCATGGTCAATTATAAGATTTCCGTACTAGGTGAGGTGGCGCGTCCCAATACCTATACTATATCCAATGAGAAAGTTAACATATTTGAGGCTTTGGCGCTAGCTGGAGATATGACCGTATACGGTAAGCGTGATGGTGTGAAGTTGATTCGGGAAAGTGCTGATGGCACAAAGAAGATAATACCCCTGAACTTGAATGATGCAGAAATAATATATTCCCCATATTATTATTTGCAGCAGAATGATGTGTTGTATGTAGAACCCAATAAGGCGAAAGCTCAAAACTCAGAGATTGGTAGTATGACGTCATTGTGGTTCTCGGGTACTTCAATCATGATCTCGTTGGTGTCTTTATTGTATAATATCTTAAATTAAAATAGTAAATATATGACTAATGAAAATCTAACTATCAATAATCTACACGAAGAAGAGGAGAACGGATTTGACTTTAAGACAATATTGATGAAGATGTTCATCTATTGGAAATGGTTTATTGTCTCCATCTTCTTATGTTTGGTATGTGCATTTTTATATCTTAAAACACAGACTCCTGTTTATCGAATTCAGGCAACGATTATGATAAATGACGAGCAGAAGGGTTCTTTCAATAATCAGATGATGACTCTTCAGCAAGACTTTGGCATTATGAGTACTACTGGAGGTATTGATAATGAAATTGAGGTTTTGCGCTCAAAGTCGGTTATCAAGCAGGCTGTGATAGACTTAGGGCTTTATGCTAGATATAGTATCGATAATGGCTTTTTAAGACCTGCCCGTGTCTTGTATGGCGCATATCCGATTGAAGTTCAAATTGCTCGTGAAGATATCGAGGACTTGGCAAATGGAATGTCGTTCAAGTTTACACAGTTGGATTCTATTAATAGTTTGATGGAGTATAGCTATGTTGATAAAGAGAGCAATGAACTGGTGGAGGTGAAGAAGGAAATATCGACTTTCCCGATTGTACAGAATACTCCTATTGGCCGTTTGGTATTCAAGAAGGGTACTGCAGCTAGTCTTATGCCTGGACAAGAGCTGACGATATCTATAGTGCCGCCAATCAGAGTAGCCCGTTCTTGTTTGGGAGCATTGAGCGTAGAACCTACTTCGAAGACAACCTCTGTGGCTTATATCTCTTATTTGGACGTGAATAAACAGCGTGGTGTCGACTTTGTCAATAGTTTGGTATCGGTTTATAATCGTGAGAATAATAATGATAAGAATGTAGTAGCGACAAAGACGGAGGAATTTATTAGAAGACGTTTGGATATTGTATCGGAAGAACTTGATGTTGCTGAGGAGCAGATGGCGCAATATAAGCGCTCTTCTGGGTTGACAAATGTAGTAGGAAATGCTCAGAAAGCTCTTGATGGTAGCTCTGAATATGAAAAGAAGCGTGTAGAGATAATGACTCAATTGAATCTTATTACGTCGTTGAAAGATTATGTGAGTGATCCTAAGAACGATATGCAGGCAATTCCTGTAAATGTAGGTCTCTCTGAAGCTTCTTTGTCTACTCTGATAGGACGTTATAATGAAGCAATAGTGGAACGTAATCGATTGTTGCGTACGGCAAGTGAGACCAACCCCTCAGTGCTTGATATTACTACTATCGCTAAATTGATGGCTGAGTCTATCAAGACCTCGATAGATGCTTTGCATCAGTCGCTGACTATTAAGAAAGAGGATTTAGAGTCTCAGACTAGAAAGTTTAATTCAAAATTGGGCGATGCACCTACGCAAGAGAAAGTATTGGCAGGGTATGAGCGTCAGCTTGAAGTGAAATCAGGTTTGTATATGATGCTTTTGCAGAAGCGTGAGGAGAATTCTATTGCTTTGGCAGCCACTGCGGATAATGCCAAGATTATTGATGCGGCTTTGGCTAATGACGCTCCTGTATCTCCCAAGCGTAAAATGATTTGGTTGGTAGCCTTGGCTATGGGATGTGCTATCCCCGTGGCGATTATTTATTTGCTGGAGTTGTTGCGCTATAAGATAGAAGGCCGTAATGATTTGGAACGTTTGACGACCATTCCTGTTTTGGGTGATATAGCTGTTGCGCACAATCTGAAAAAAGGACAAAGAGGTATTGTTGTTCGTGAGAATGAGAATGACATGATGGCAGAGGCCTTCCGTTCAGTTCGAACAAGCTTGCAGTTTGTTTTGGATGGTCCAGAAAAGAAGGTGATTCAGTTTACTTCTACAAGCTCTGGTGAGGGAAAGACATTCGTGTCTTCGAATTTGGCTGTAAGTATAGCGCTGCTTGGAAAGAAAGTCATATTGCTTGGTCTTGATGTTCGAAAACCTATTTTGGCTGAGTTGTTTGGACTTACCGATCGTAAGAGGGGTATAACAACGTTCCTGACTGGTGATCCTAATGATAAGGAACTGCTTTTCCAACAGATTATGCCATCGGGTGTGAATCCTAACCTGGATATACTTCCTGCAGGTGTAGTTCCTCCTAATCCAGCAGAGTTGCTCTCAAGGGTGAATCTTGATAATGCTATTAAATTCTTGTCTGAGAAGTATGACTATATCCTATTGGATACAGCGCCGGTTGGTCTTGTGACAGATACATTGATTATTGCTCGTGTGGCTGACGCTAGTGTGTATGTGTGTCGTGCAGATTATACTGCTAAGAACGACTTGAATTTGGCCAATTCGCTATATGCAGAGAATAAGCTGAAGAATATGAGCCTTGTGCTTAATGGTGTTGATATGACCAAGCGTAAGTATGGTTACTACTATGGTTATGGCGGTTATGGTAAGTATGGCCGCTATGGTTATGGCCGTTATGGTTATGGTCGCTATGGACATTATGGGCATTATGGTTATGGCTATGGTCAAGAACCAGGGAATAAGAAATAGAAATGTCAATCGAAACGGTTGTATAAAAAAAGAGAGGGTTGCAACCCTCTCTTTTTTTATTTTCACAAAATAAAAGGTTTCATGTTACCTTTTATGGATAGGAGTAGTTAACGTCCAAACAACCAGCGGCGCTTGGGCCTTTCGTCGTATTCCTCGCTGTTCAGCTCTTCCAGCAGGATGTCGCGGTAGCTCTTCTTCTGGGTAATCATCTTGTAGATTACGCCCCAGTCGGGTAGGCCGCCTACGTTACGGTCGTCGATAAACATCTCTACCTTTAGTTTGCGTGAGAAGTTCTTGTCCTCTCTGCCTTCCTCGGGATAGTCCTTATTCACGGCATAGAACTCCACACCGCGCTCGCGGCACCACTCCACGGCTTCGTCGAGGAGTTTGCCTTCACGTACCGACCATAGGATGAGCCTGTGTCCCTCCTTGATGAGCATCTTCAGCGTGTCGGTGGCGAAGGGTATCTCGCGGCCTATCTCGGGGTAGCGGTGCTCTACTATGGTTCCGTCAAAGTCTACTGCTATTGTCATATGTTGTGTATTCTTTTAAGTATTGGCCGGGCCAGTCAAGGGATACAAGGCTGGTCCGGTCATGCAAATGGTTGTGTTCTACCTCAGATGCTTACTCCCACTCGATGGTGGCGCTGGGCTTCGGCGACATGTCGTAGCATACGCGGTTGACTGTCTTCACCTCATTGAGGATACGCTCGGTAATCTTCATGAGGATGGGCCACTCTACAGGCTCGATGCTGGCTGTCATGGCGTCGATGGTGTTGACGGCGCGGATGATGACGGGCCAGTCGTATGAGCGGGCGTTGTCGCGCACACCTACCGACTTGAAGTCGGGCACTATGGTGAAGTACTGCCATACCTTCTTGACGAGGCCAGCCTTGGCAAACTCCTCGCGGAGGATGGCATCGCTCTCACGTACGGCTTCCAAGCGGTCGCGTGTGATGGCGCCCAAGCAGCGTACACCGAGGCCAGGTCCGGGGAACGGCTGACGGTATACCATCTCGTAGGGCAAGCCGAGTTCTACGCCGCAGGCACGTACCTCGTCCTTGAACAGTTGCTTGAGGGGCTCCACGAGTTCAAACTGCAGGTCTTCGGGCAGGCCGCCTACGTTGTGGTGGCTCTTCACCATCTTGGCAGTCTTGGTGCCGCTCTCCACGATATCGGGATAGATGGTACCCTGGCCGAGGAAGTCGATGCCGTCGAGCTTGCGTGCCTCCTCCTCGAATACGCGGATGAACTCGCCGCCGATGATCTTACGCTTCTGCTCGGGGTCGGCCACGTTCTCAAGCTTGGTGAGGAAACGCTCTGTAGCGTCTACATAGATGAGGTTGGCGTTGAGCTGGTTGCGGAATACCTCAATGACATTCTCTGATTCGCCCTTGCGCATCAATCCATGATTTACGTGTACGCATACGAGGTTGTCACCGATGGCCTTGAGCAGCAAGGCTGCCACTACAGAGCTGTCTACACCTCCCGAGAGGGCGAGCAGCACCTTCTTGTCGCCTACCTGACGGCGTACGAGTTCTATCTGGTCGGCCACGAAGTTCTTCATGTTCCAGTTGGCCTCGGCCTTACAGGTGTCAAATACGAAATCCTTCACTGCAGCCTTGATGGCCTCCTCGTCGCCTCCAAACTCGGGCAACTTCACGCTGCACAGTGCCTTGTCGTGGCCTGCAGCCATTACGGGGAATCCTGCTTCGTAGATTTCGGGGAGCACGTCGATTTCCACACCGTCAATCACGTGGTTGGGGCCACCATTGATGATTACGCCCTTCACGCCGGGCAATGCCTTCAACTCTGCAGCAGTGATGTCGTGCGGATAAATCTCACTGTACACGCCCAATGCGCGTATAGCTCTGGCTACCACAGTATTTTCGTGACTACCGAGGTCCAGAATTACAATCATGTCTTGTTTCATAAGAATGATAAAATATGGTTTAGTTGGTTCGTCCAGTCACCCTAGCTCCCTCACGGAGTAGCAAGCAACTTTCTGGCTACAAAGGTACGAATAAGCGAGCGAAAATACAAAACTTGTTTTTGTTTTTTTGTAGCGAGCGGAAGTACCTTCACGGCGCAGCTATAAAGGTACGAATAAGCGAGCGAAAATACAAAACTTGTTTTGATATTTTTACGGCGCCGACGCGGATGAGCGTCGGTTGCGACGGCTGAGCCTTTAGGATCACAAAGGAGTGCGGTTTACCGCTTCAAAAGTGCCTTGACTTCGGCCCCTACGGGCGTCGACCTTCGGTTCACGGCGCAGCCGTAAGGTGCGAATAAGCGAGTGAAAACACATGTGTTTTTTCAGTGAGCGAAATACCCTCACTTCTTCAGCGAGAAGTTAAAGCGCTTCTCTTCCGCTCCTCAACCATCGTCTTTGAAGCGGATGTTGCACTGGCGGTCTTTGTTTTCTATGAGTGTGATATAGATGTTGCGTCCACCTGAGTAGGCGATGGTGTTCTCGGTGATGTTGCGGAAGACGTCAATGTTTTCGTTATCGTTGAAAAGCTGTTTTCGTTCGCGCCAGCGACTCCTCTCACCCATAACTCCTAACCTCTCACCCCTAACCCTCGTTTTTTAAGATTTTTTGAGGCAAAAAATAAAAAAGATTGTTGTATTTAAGAAAAATATGCGTAACTTTGCGGATAATCTCTAACTAAGATTTATTGCATCCTGTGTAATGCGCAGTGAACGAGTGAGATGAGATGTGTGGTGCTGTTTTGGATGCTCTTGGTGAAAGCGATTGTATGTAATATATACATATATATTAAGTAAAAGATAAAAAAGAACGTAATACATAGGCGGAAAATGAAAACTAAAAAACTTTACATGAAGCCCGTCATAGAACGGGCGGTTGTAGAACTCGAAGGCGGGTTCTGTGGCTCTGTCAATGATGTTAAAGATGCCAAAGTGGAAACTACTGGACATGAGGTGAATGAAGCTTCGGATGTTCAGATTAATCAGTGGAACAATACAGGTTGGGAATAATGATAAATGATTATAAAAAGACGATGAAACATAAATTGCTCTATGGCGCTCTGTGCGCTTCGGTTGTCTTTTTGGGCAGCTGTAATGATGAAGATATCATAAAGTATGCTCATCAAGAAGGTGATGCAATCGTGTTTGGCGCTCGTGCGGGCTTTGAGAACGGTAATGGTGGCACTACACGTACGACGTATAGCGGGACCTATTATGATGATGCAGGCGGTAAAACCTATGAACGTATTGATTGGGTACAAGGTGTTGATATGCTGCAAATATACTGTGCCGAAGTTTCTGCTCCAGCTGATAAAACGGTAGACTATGTGGTGTCGGGAACTGTGTCTTCAGATGAAACGAAGTCTTATTCTACATTGACAGAAGGTGCCAATGAGGTTGGTGGCTTAAATTGGGGTGACCCTGCTACTGTGCATACATTCTATGGCTTGTATCCTTCTCCTGAGATGCTGCCTGATGATGCAGAGACAACTCTCAAGCAAGGTATTAAGATGAATGGTACAGTAGCTAACGGTGTGGTGCCTGTATCGCAAGCTGGTACGGTGCCTGCTTCACCTACAGATAATGTGTATGTGGTGGCTCCTGATATGACATATGCCTATATGGTGGCAAAGTCAGTGGTTGACCCAAGCGTTACTGATGCGGTTAATATGACATTCTATCCTATTGTGACAGCTGTAGAGCTGACTCTTACATTGCCTGATTTGTCCAGCTCGTTGACTGAGTCAATTCAGCTTGAAGAGGTTTACTTGAAGTCTACTCAGCCTATAACAGGTGACTTCGAATGTGACCTTGATACATGGACACCTGGCGGCGCTTTCACAGTAACTAAACCTGCAGGTGGAGTTCAGGGATATACACTTAACCTGCCGGTATGGAAAAAGTCGGGCAGTACTTATGTGCCTCTCACACTCAATAAGGGACAGAGCGTGCGAGTTACTGCTTTTCTCCTTCCTGGGGCAGATATTACAAACCTTACTGTAGGATTCCAGACTCCCACGGGTATTGCTGATAAGGAGTTGGTGGATATTGAAATCAAGGCAAATACCAAGTATCTGATACGCGGTCTGAATCTACCTATTGAAAGTATAAATTATAGTAAGTGGATGTCGCACTTGCCAGGTGATATGTTATTGAAAGATCTTTCAATTCCTGGAACAGGAGCAACATTTAGCTACAACTATAATAGCTCAAATGCTGATTTCTATAAGGCACAGGAACTGAATTTTGAGGCCCAGTGGAATGCAGGTATCCGCGCGTTCGAGATTATCTCTGACCGTCAGCTGACTAGTGAAGAATCATTGGGTTCGCTGCAGGCACAATGTAATGGTGTAAATATGGGTGTTACGGTGAAGTCTGTGTTCGAGAATCTGCTGAATAAGTTAAAACCAACGACTGATGGACCTTGTACCGAGACGGCTGTTGTGATGCTGACCTATCAGCCTACGGGTGTTCGTGGACGTGCCCCTGAAATTTATATGAAGAATTTGGTGTCTTTGTATAACGAACTAAAAGCTGTATATGGCGCTGATGCTTTCATTACTTATAATTCTGGGCTTACTCTAGATGCCGTGAGAGGCAAGCTTATGATTCTTATGCGTGCTACGCAGCATATTGAAGACAATCCTCATTATTTTGACGATGTTTTGACTGGTACTCCCATTATGGAAATTGATGGCTGTGGTACTGCTAAGGATAAGTGGGGATGTCGTGGATATGAGGTGAAGGTGAACAATGGCGTGGGTGATTGGAAGACTGCATTGGATATTCAGCCCAGCGGTCTAAATGGATATGAAGCTAATGATAAAACTGATAATGATGGAGTTGCTGGTTGGGATTATCCAGTGATAGAGAATTATATGTATGCTGAGACTACTACAGACTATTCGGATTTGAATAATGTACCATGGCCTACATGGAGTCAGGACTATATCCGTAAGGGTGATATGCATTTCGTGTATGAGTCAAATGTGACTGATAGCTATACGGGCAATCGTGTTGATGTGTGGTGTCAGGAATGGCAGCGCGTAGTGCCTACTGGTGGTGTAATGGTGAAATTGGGAAGATGTGCAGGCTGGTTCTCTTCTTCTCCTCATTATTTCTATGTGTATTGGCATGAATCATATGCGGAGAAGGTGGAGAATATTAAGAAAACCTTTGATATGGCTATTAGTGGCAGCTATCCTCAGTATCTCTTTATCAACTCTTTGTGTGGCTATTATGTAACAACGGCATCTCCGAATAGTTGTGTGCCCTATGCAGATGACCCTTGTACCACTGCTAATCACTATTGGAATCCGACTACTACGATTTGGGGTACGGCTGCTTGGCCAATCGGAGGTATGGAAGGTGACATCGCTGGTCTAGCTAAGGATCTCAACAATATGCTCTATAACCATATCCTAGGTAAGAGTGATGCGGACTTTACCGGTCCTACTGGCTTGGTATATATGAATCGTGTGTCTAATACCCTTACAACTGGTGACGAAGGTTCATACTACCTGCCCGGTGTTATCATTGCAAACAACTTCAAGCATAACTAATCGTTAGCTAAATGAATAAGTGATGCCCTCAGCTTCCGCTGAGGGCATTCTTTTTTCGTGGCGGCTTGCCGCATCGAGAAGTGCTTGAACTCTTTTCGTCGCAGCTTGATTAAGGGTTATGGGTTAGGGGGGAGGGGTGAGGCTCAATCATTTGTGCGGGGGTATTCTGGTGCATCTGCCCCGGTTAAGCTGGGCTTTTTATGGTGGGTATGGCGCAGCGGGTGTGTATGAAGGACGGCGTGCCGTTACGAAAAGTACGCTTTGCGTGCACGAAGACGACAACGATAAAGAAAACTTTTTTAGCTATGTCGTTCATCTTTAATCTTTAATCCCAGCCTCCGGCTCAAGGATCGCGTAGCCCTCTTCTCCCGCGGTGCGGGCGACGAAAACCTCATGCTCATGGTCTGGATTTTCATCCTTGCAGGAGCTTTTGCCAAGGCCGCCGATGCCATGGGAGCCATTGATGCCACGGTGAACTGCCCGATAGCATGCTGTTGCCCGGGCTCTTCATAGCAGCCTGCTTCATCTCCCTCTCCATAGGCACATCCGTGGGCACCGTCGTGGCGCTCACCCCTGTGGCGGTGGGCATAGCCGAGCAGACTGGCTCGTCGCTCCTTCTCATCGTAGCCATCGTGGTGGGTGGTTCCTTCTTTGGCGACAACCTCTCGTTCATCTCCGACACCACCATCGTGGCTACGCAGACCCAGGGAGTGCACATGAACGTCAAGTTCAAGGCCAACATCTACCTCGCAGCCATCACGCCGTTCGACATCATCGGGTATCTCTACTATCCCATCATCCTCGGGGTGGTAGCCCTGCTCGGCATTTTCTTCCGCTTCCCCCGCAAGTATGCGTAGGGTGTTTTTTGGGGGGGATAGAATGTAGGGGTAATGCGCTTTGCGTGGTTAATCGTGGCAAAACAGGAATAACCCAACCAATCGGAGCCGTCCGTCAAGATTATCAGAGCCGTCCAATAAAAGTGCCAGAGCTGTCCGTTGGAAAAATTGGACGGCTCTGATTGATGATGGTGAAGTGTCAATAATTGAGTCCGAACCACCATAGCGGAAGGATGTCTCCCGATGAGAACTCAATATCATCCTTTACTACGAAGCCTTGTTCCACACCCTGTATCTGACGTCTTCCCTTGGATTTCCCACCCACTTCAAAGATGCGCTCTCCTATCTTGAAGTCCCCGACTGATGATGTCGTGATGGGATTGTTCACGCGCATCTGGTTGAAAAAGAATGTCTCGCGTAGGTTGCCTACGTCAGCGCTGTCCTTGCCCAATGAATAGACAAGGTTGGTATTGTCAAGATACACCTTGTCCACCTTCCCGAGCCCACGTACCCCCCCCCGTATTGTCTCTGAGTTGGGCTATCATGCCGGCCTCTTCTATGTAGAGCAGGTAGTCAGGCATTAGATTGCGTCCTATGCCCACGATGTCAGCCAGTTTGCTCATGTTGGGCTTGAAGGGGACGCTTTGAGAAATGATCATCAGCAGTTGCTTGAATTTTCGTCCCATAGCGGCACTCATGTTCGCAAATACTGGAATGTCGGATTCTAACGTCTGATTGATGATTTGACGTAGTTTGTCATCGTAACCTTCTTCTTTTGCAAATGGGTAATATCCTTGTTTCAAGTATTCATCGAACCATTTCAGTGGTGTCTCTATCGTCAAGGCATCGGGCTTACCGGCTACTATGTCGTCTAACAAGTATTGGGGAACTGTTATGCCTTTGAACAACTGTAGATATTCGCGAAACGATAGTCCCTGCAGATAGTACATCACTGCACGACGGCTGAGGTCGGCCACTCCTTTATTGATGTCGAGTACTGAAGAGCTGGAGAAGACCACCTGTAGCTCGTTGTAATAGTCGTATATAAGTTTGAGCTCTTTCGACCAATCTTTATACTTGTGTATCTCGTCAATATATAAGTGGTGTACCCCACGTTGCACCAAGCGCTCTGCCAAGTCTATCAGCCTGTTGTTGCTGAAATAGATGTCGTCGGCATTGACATAAAGCACATCGTCCGCAGGAAGGTTTTCCTTGATGTGCTGCAGCATCATTGTTGTCTTACCTACTCCTCGTGGCCCACGGATTCCTACTATGCGGTTGTCCCAATTGATCTGATCGTAAAGATAGCGGTGAAACTCTGTTGAAGTCTCACGCAACAGTTTTTTGTATATACGTATCAAGCCGTCCATAATGCTTTTTTTACTGATTACGCCACAAAGATACAACTATCTTCATGGTTTACCATAAAGAAACAACATTTTTGCACTCGTCAAGTGCAAAAATAAAGATAGTTTGCACTCGCCAAGTGCAAAAACCGCTCCTTGTCTACCGCTTTTCTGTCTGTGTGAAGCCAACAATCAGCGATGCAAAACAGTGCAATCAGTTGACAATAAAATAATCAACACGATGGCACGGATGAAACAGATACGAGTGCAAATCTGTACGATATTGTCTATTGAATAGCCTATAGTAATAGCCGTTTTTGCAATTTTTACATGCCATTTTTTTTTGCTGTTTAGGAACTTTTGCATATATTTGCATGATTTATATTCTCTTGTTGCGAATGTTGCACACGCGCACAAGACGAAAGGTCGGGAAACGTGGAAAACAAAGAATAATAACGAATAAAAACAAAACAGTAATCATGAAAAAGAGATTTACTATGCTGCTGGCATCGCTACTCCTCGTGGTGGGAACAGCGTGGGCGCAAACGGAAACTATGGAGAAAGGGCCTGCTTTGTCGGCAGACGAACTCAATGCCTTGTCGGAAGCAACAGATGTTGTGATTCAGAATGTTTCGGGAACCAATAATTGGTATCTTGCAGGAGATAAGAATGTTCAATCCTATGAAGAAAATAGTGAGGCATGGTTTGTTGTGGAACCGGTACTTGATGATGGACAAGCTACAGGAACATTCTATCTAAAGAAAAAGTATCCTTCGGATGGGCAAGGTGAAGGGTACTTGCAAAAAGCTGCAAGTATAGAAAGCAATGTTACTATTGGCGCAAAAAGTACAGCTCAATTGTTTTCTGCCTCTGCCACAACAATTTCAGAGTCCAACCTTACGGCTGCAGCTGCTGGTGACGAAAAGTATATTCGTTTTTTGTTAAGTGGCACAGATAATAGGATCAATTGTAATTCGACTGGCGGTGTTCCCTATTATTGTGGCAATAATAAGAACGGGGGGTATACCATACATAATGTGTATACAATTAGTGAAAAATTGGTGGATATTACTATCTCAGAGGTGAATAGCGCTTTCTTGGATTCTTGGACTACAAGTTCTTGGACTACTCTTTCAGACGTTCCTGATGCTGCTGTCGCTGCTGCTCAATCGGGTGGAAATGATAGTTATGCTGCATTGACGTCTGAAGCTGTTCAGGGGTATTCTCAAGTGATAAAGATACCTGAAGGAAATCTGTCTGTAGGGTTTAAGTATAGTAATGGAGCCAATCGTCTTGACATTGTTGGTGTGGACTTGCTGAATGCCGAGGGTGAAGTGGCCTATAGCGATTATCATTTTGGCTTTTCGGGTGGTAATAAGGTGAACAATGTTTATACCATGTATGCGGCAGAGGCTGGTATTTATACCATGCGCTATTGGGTGGTATTTGGTCCTGAGAACAACTCTTCGGATGGTACAATTACGGTGGCTAGTTGGAATATTGATACAGACAAAACATATCGCCTTAAAAGCAAGACCAGCGGATTGTGTCTGGAAATTGCGGACTTTGAACAGACGAGTGGTGAAGGTGCTTTGCAGTTGAAGAATAAGGCTTTGCATGCCGGTCAGCTGTTCGCCTTTGGTAAGGGCGATGGTTATGTTGATGGCCAGTACAATTTGTCTTCTGTCAAGGAGGCTACTACCTACTATGTAAATGCGGCAAGCTGGAATTTCTATGCGGGAACTGAATCTACTACTCCATTTACGGTAGCTATAGTGGCAGGAGAGTCCGACGTGGTGTATAGCTTGTATCAATCAACGGCAGCGTATAAAGGATATGCGGGAAACATAAATGGAAATCTTACAGATGGTGCTTATGTGTATAACAATCAGAATGCATTGAATGGTAGTACCACTTGGGTGCTGGAAGAGGTTGATGACGCATATGAACAAGAATGTAAGACTGCCAAGGATGCATTGGCTGCTGTGTTGGAAGATGCAAACGAGGCACTTGTAACAGCCTCTTTCTCTGACACTCCTATTGCGTTACAGGTAGGTGAACCGACAGCTGCAGGTTATGTTTCTTGTAGTAATCTGGATACATCAGAGGGGAACAACATGGAGTGGTTGATAGACGGGAAACCTGGCACATATATTCACTCTAATTATCATGATGCCTCAGCAACAAACGACTACTTGGACGTATATCTTGGCGAAGGGAACGGAGTATCACTGTTCTATTTTACTGAGTTGTCTCGTTCGGGCGCATCAAATGACTATCCTAAGTCTGTGGAAATCCTGGGTAGTACCGATGGCATTGAGTACATTCCTCTTACTACGGTGAATGGATTGCCACAAACGGGAGGGCAGAGCTATACATCTCCGCTTGTGGTGAGTGATTCCTCATACATTTATCTGCGTTTTGTGGTGACGACAGGAACTAACCGTAAATATTTCCACATGGCCGAATTTGGGCTTCATGCGGTGGCTATAGATGAAGCATATGCTGGTAGGGTGTCTATATATCGAGCCTTGAATTTCTCTGCAGAAAGCGCCAAGTCGCTACAGGAGATGATTGTTCCTAATGACCCCGAGGCTACCAATACTTCGAAGTCTGAATTGGCTACATGGTTAGAAAGGGCTGTAAGAACTTATCCGTTTGTACTAACCACGGATGACAATAATCCTGCACTCTATGCCATAAAGAGCGGCCGCACAAATGACGGAAAAGGCTGGTGGTATACTTTTGATGATAGTGACGGGAAAATAGCATTGTCTTCTTTTACTGCTGCTGACAATCAGTATTGGTATTTTAAGGAAGTGGTGAAGAATGATAATCTTTATTTGCAACTCTATCCCTTTGTAGGCGAAGGTAAGGCTATGAGTTATACTAGTACAGGTAATGACGCTGCTTCTGTTGTTGTTGAATCAAAGCAGGCGGCCGATGCTAGCTATAACACACTTTGGCAATGGGAAACAACAAATGGTGTAGCACCTTATGGCTTGCAGACTGAAGGTAAGGAGAACCGCCTCAGCAATAATGGAGGTGTAGGCAATAAGATGGGAATGTGGAATGCTAGCCCTTCGTCTGATACTGGTTCTGCCATGTATCTCTTTGCCAAACCTATTTATCCGTTTACTCCAACAATCGATGATGCTAACCCTGAACTTTATGCAATCAAGAGCGGACGCACCGATGATAACAAGGAGTGGTGGTATACTTATGTGACAGCAGAAGGAGATAATCAATATGAGATTGCCTTGTCGAATACTTATACGGGAGATGATACCCAGATGTGGTATTTCAAAGAGGTGGCCTCTGACAAAAATGGTCATGGACTTCAACTCTATCCCTATCTTGGAGAGGGTAAGGCTATCAGTTATACCAGTACTGCAAATCAACGAGGCGATATAAAGGCTGTTGCACTTGGCACTGAAGGAACGAATAATATCTGGATATTTGAAACGACCAATGGCAATGCTCCTTATGGTCTGCAGACTGAAGGCAAGGAGAATCGATTGAGCAATAATGGTGGTGTAACTAATACAATGGGATTATGGAATGCTAGTCCATCTTCGGATACGGGTTCTGCCATGTATATCATCAGTTCGGCCTTGGATGATGCGGTTGCTGAATTGAATGAGTTGGCAAAGTTGTCAATCTATACCGAAAAAGCAACTGCCGCGATAGAGCAGGCGCGTATATGTAATAATAGAGCTGGTATTGAAGAAATCGTCTTGAATGTAAAGAAAAGTATCGATGGACAGAATGTGAAGCTTAAGTTAAAGGCTACGGATGTTCGTGTAGGTAAGTTCTTGGGATATGATGTGGCTAATGGTCGCGTTGCTGCAGTACTTTCTAGTGGCGATGATGTGATTTGGACTCTAAAGGCGAACGATGATGGTACGGTGAAACTTTATAATTGGGTGCATGACAAGTACCTTGGGGTACCCGGTGACCCTACAGCTTTAGTGTCGGAGGCTGAAGCGGCTGCTTTTGAGATTAAAGTAACCGCAAACAACACAATGGCTCTTGCCATAGGTGAGGATAAGATGCTGCATATAGCAAATCATACTAATTTTAAGGCTATTAATTATTATAGTCTGACTGATCCAGCATCGCTCTGGGAGGTAACTCCTATTGGCCCGATTGTGGTTACTCGTAAGGAGTACGACAGGTTTGCCGAGGTGGCTTCTTTAGCTCCTACCTATTTGTATGCCCTACTGGGACAATATGGGTTGGTGAAGGAGGCCGCTAAATATACCTCAAATTGGAAATCTGAGCAGGAAGGCTCGTTTGAGGCTCTCCTGGATGGTGATTATACCACCTATTTCCATAGTGCTTATACCAACGAAGCCAAAGCAGATACGGCTGCAGCACATTATATACAAGCGGAGCTGGAATCACCCGTGAGTGGTTTCTACTTCTATATGAAGAAACGTCTCCAAAATGATGCCAATCGTCCTGTCTCTATCACGGTATATGGATGTGATACATCTGGTGGTAGCTTTGAGAAGATTGCAGACGTAGAAACCACATTGGCTGAAACGGAAGACTATCTGTCTGCAAAGATTGAATGCAATACCCCATATCAATATCTTCGTTTCGAGGTGAACAGTACGAATAATGATACCAAGTTCTTTACTCTTTCAGAGTTCTATCTGCTTCCGGCTATGAGTTTCCTTGTTGAACCATATAGAGAATTCAAGGCAACCAGCATCACCTCTGCTGATTTTATCTTGTATGCTACAGCTTTCAATAATGCCTATTTGTTGGAAACTGCTTCGGCTACTCAGCTGTTCCGCTTGAAGAACACTGCATCGGGGCGTTATATGACTATTGTAGACAAAGATGTGGCTGCAGGTATTAAGATAAAGGATAAGATGGATGCATCGGTTGGTCAGGCATTCTATTTCTTGAAGACAGATTCCTTGAACGTATTCCAGATAAAGTCTACTGAAGGATATTTCATGACAGCCTTTAATGCTTGGGATTATAAGGCATCTCAATCAGATAAGGCACAAGAAACAGCGCATGGGTTGGAATATGTAGGTGAAGGTAAATATCGTCTCCATACATGGAAAGGATATGCAGGCCCCAACAATGGGACGTCGGCCGAAGACTCTCCGCTTTACTCTAACCATGACCTCGCCAATCAAAATATAGCTTGGGAGCTGGAGCCGATGACAATGAGTTCGGTAACGTATGTCTATAAGTATAATGATACTGAGATAGGACGAGAATCTCATGAGAATGTTTGGGAAGGATTCTCTTATCCTGAACCTACAGTTGCGCTTCCTTTTGGCTTTGTGGCTTTTGCTCCAGAAGGAGCAAAGAAGGCTGAGGATGAGACTATTGAGATGATTTGTGAGCTTAATCTGCCTTTTGAATATGCAGCGGACTATAATAGTATTACCAAGTGGTATTATCTGAATATCCGTGATGATGATCCTACGTATCTTTACTACGATCCCTCTGTAGAGTATATCAAAGCTACAGAGCATAGTGTTCCTGCGGATGAGAAGGATGCTTATACTTGGGCGTTTGTGGGTAATCCGATTGACGGTTTCAGCATCGTGAACTATAAAGCTGGCGCGTCAATGGTGCTGTCTGCTCCTAATACACCTAGCAAGAATCAAGACGCAGGTCAATTGGCACGTATGGTGGTAGCTGAAGGTGCTACAGGAAATAAAGTTTGGGATTTCGTGACACCTACACATACCCATAAGAATCCTGCTCCTGTGGCTGGAGCATTCTATGTGCAACATCCTGATGCTGCAGCATGGGCCCTAAATCGCCAAACCTATCAGGGTATGAATGTAGTATGCTACTGGAATAATAGAGATACGGGCTCAGACCTCCAGGTAGTGGAGCGTAATGACTATAAGGAACTCACCGATCTGATAAATGCAGCCAAGTCTATGAATGTGATAGCCGAGGGATTGGGTACCTATACGGAAGCTACAGTAACCACGTTCAATGAAAAACTAGAAGCAGCCGAGGCTATTACGGAATCAAGTGGCTTGAGTGCAATTGTTGAGGCTGCTATTGCTTTGCAGGAGGCTATTGATGGCCTTGAAATAATCTTGCCGGTTTCTGGAAAGTACTATCGTCTGAGAAATGCAGTATCAAATAGGTATATGTCTGGAAATGCTAGTAGCGTAACTGTTATTGATGATGGTACAGAGGTGGCATCTACAATCTTCTACCTTGATGAAGGGAATAAGTTGCTATCCTATACTCAAGGGCGTTATTTGGATTGCAACGCAAGGAATCTGGCAGCGGTGGGTACAGCACACGAGGGAGTATTCGATGTTGCGTATGGTGGTGCTACTGCCAATGTGATTACTTATAAGAATAATGGCTATTGGACATATGGGAACCGTGGCGATGGAGTTTCTATCGACAGAGGTAGCTCTGCACCCAATGAGAAAGGTTATAACTGGATAATAGAGGAAGTTACTACTCTTCCGCTAACTGTAAGCGCTGTAGGTTACGCTTCATTCTATGCTCCTGTGGAGGTTACGGTTCCTGATGGCATTGCTGCTTATGCGATTGAGGAAGGTAAAATTACACAAGATAACGAAGATGGCACAGTAAAACTTTCTGATCCGATTACGGTGATACCTGCTAATACGGGTGTGATACTGTATGCGAATGGTGGAGGAGACTTTGAACTTGATATAACAAATACCAAAGCTCAGGCGTTGGAGGGTAATCTGCTGTCTGGTGCATCGGCTAAAACATTAGTTGAGGGTGATGCTTATGTATTGGCCAATAAAGATAGAGGCATCGGCCTGTATCCCGTAGCCCTTACTAGAGACGAGAGTGGTGCAACAGGAGGAACTACCCATTTCCTCAATGGCGCTAATAAGGCATACTTGCCAAAGAGTGCAATTACTACCTCTAACGTACGCTCACTCATCTTCCGCTTCGGAGATACGGGTGTAGAGGATATGCAGGCCGTGCCGCAGCACACGCTCATATATGATCTCATGGGACGTCCCGTAGAGCGGATGGAGAAGGGTATATATATCGTCAATGGACGTAAAGTAGTAAAGTAATCATTTAGCATAATGTGATATATATATATGGAAAACATATTGAACAATACAATAGTGGAGAAGGACGTGAATACGGTAGAGAATAAACTCGCAGAGGGGCAGCAGCAGCCTGCTTCCTGCAAGGACAAGTATATAGCACCCGATATGGAGGTGATAGAGATGGAACCGGAGAGGATGATGATAAACTCGATAGACTCGATCGGTTTGTATAATACAACGGTCGGTGAGGATGAGCAGCTGGTGAATGGACGTCGTGGCCGCTGGGGAAACCTCTGGTATGAGGGCATTGAATGATGGCCCTACGTCTCAGCGTGCTGCGCTGCAGGGGCTGAAGTCAAAGGGGAAGCAATGCTTGTATGCCGGATGGCAAGCACAAGCGTAGCGTGTGTTCCTTGTGAGTTTGATGGCTGCTCAGCAGAGCTAAGTAAAAGAATAGCGGGTGCGCTTATGCGCACCCGCTTGATTTTTGTTTTGGGTTGACTCGTTTAGCGTGTGATAAGACTCTAAACTCAACCCTAGACTAACATTAGTCGAGCTTGCGTGAACCGTCGCCGATAACTACATCGTATACGAGGGGAGCGTGGCCAAACTCAGCGGTGAACTTAGCCTTGGCTGTCTCTACGAAGTTATCGTACAACTCGTCCTTAACGAGGTTGATGGTGCAACCGCCGAAGCCACCGCCCATTACGCGGCAACCTGTAACGCCACACTCCTTGGCTACCTCAGCGAGGAAGTCGAGCTCTACGCAGCTTACTTCGTAGTCCTTGCTCATGCCCCAGTGTGTCTCGTACATCTTGGCACCTACGGTCTCGTAGTCACCCTTGCCGAGAGCATCACAAACGGCGAGTACGCGGTCCTTCTCACCGAGAACGTACTTGGCACGACGGTAGTCTACCTCAGGAACGAGGGCCTTAGCCTCTTCGAGCATCTCCCATGTTACGTCGCGGAGAGTCTCGATGCCGGGATAGTTGGGCTTGAGAACCTCTACTACGTGCTCGCAAGAGCGACGACGCTGGTTGTACTCGTCGCCGAGTTTGTGTTTCACGTTGGTGTTTACCAACACGAGACGATAGCCCTTGGGCTCGAAGGGGAAGTACTCGAACTCCATAGAGCGGCAGTCGAGGCGCATGAGACAGCCTGCCTTACCGAATACGGAAGCAAACTGGTCCATGATACCGCAGTTGCAGCCTGTGTAGTTGTGCTCAGTAGCCTGACCTACGCGAGCGAGCTCGAACTTGTCGATCTTGCCTTCGCCGTAGATCTCGTTGAGGGCGAATGCAAATACGCTCTCAAGGGCAGCTGATGAAGACATACCTGCACCGAGGGGTACATCGCCAGCAAATGCAGTGTCGAAGCCCTTCACCTCAACACCACGCTTCTGCATCTCGCGGCATACACCGAATACATAGCATGCCCATGCCTCTTTCGGCTTGTCCTCTTCGTTGAGACCGAACTCTACGTAGGGAGCCTCATCCTTCGGGTCGATGTCGATAGCGAATGCGCGAACCTTGTCAAGACCGTTGGGCTTGATAACCATAATCATACCCTTGTCTACTGCACCGGGGAATACGAAACCGCCGTTATAGTCGGTGTGCTCACCGATAAGGTTGATACGACCGGGAGATGCATAAGCTACACCTTCGCAACCGAAACGCTCTACAAAATGTTTTTTTACAAATTCTTTGTCCATAGTATTTACTTTTTAATAATTGGATATAATTGGTGTGATATATTACTTCAAACCTACCTTTGAACCCTTCCAGCAGAACCAAACTTCATAGAGGTAGTAAACGAACATCAAAGAAAGTGCTACACCTACTGATGAGAAGTCTACAACACGGCCCATAAGCGGGGTCAACAGAGCACCGCCAATAACGCCAGTGTTGATGATACCGGAAGCGGCCTTAGTATGACGACCAAGTTTTTGGAGACCTAAGTTGAAAATCAAGGGCCACATTACAGAGTGGAAGAGACCTGCTGCGAGAAGAGCGTAAGCACTATATACACCGCCAAGTATGAATGATGCTCCTACGCAAGCGGCACCACCAGCAAGGCATACGGTAAGAAGCATACGTGGATCGTACTTGCTCAATATGGCTGCACCGACAAAACGACCAACCATCATACCGCCCCAATATAATGAAAGGAATTTGGTGGCATTCTCTATTTTATAAGGAAGCATAGAGGGGATACCGATTTCAAGTCCCATATACATAAAGATACCGAGTGCGCCCAGCCAAACATGAGGATATTTGAATACACTGCTCTTTTCTACAAGCTGTTCGCCTGCTTCTGCACTTTGTTTGCCTTCGTCAATCTTAGGAAGTTTTAAGAATGCGAGTACAAGACCAATCAGTAGAGTGAAAATACCTAAGCCAAGGAAAGGTGCTGGTACAGCTTCAGGAGTCGGGATTTTGTCGCCAATGATAACAGCGGTGATAAACATAGGAGCAACAGTTGTTGCTACAGAGTTCAAGGCCTGGCTCAATGTCATACGGAAAGCTCCCTTCTCAGGAGTACCAAGAACCATAACATAGGGATTAGCTACATTTTGCAACATGACAACACCCATTGCAACGAGGCACATAGAAGCGAGGAATACGGTATAAACATTAATTCCAGCAGCAATAGCGGCGTTGATGCCTAAGGAGTTTATAACAAAACCAATGCCTGCGACAGCCAAACCAAGGATAAGTGTTCCTTTGTAGCCAATCTTACTCATCAGAAGCGAGAAGGGAATGGCAAGGGCATAAGCTCCATAGAATGCCGTGTTTACATACTGACCCTGCTGGGCGTTAAGATTGAATGCTTTTGTGCAGAAGTCAATCATAGAATTGTTCATTGTCGTGATGAATCCGATAAGGAAACAGACAATGAACACGACGATGAGTGCGAACGTGTAGTTCGGTGTTTGTTTTTGATTCATTGTGTTTAATGTATTAAATGGTTTATAATGTATTATTCTTCCACACCGAATTTATAAACGGTCGTCTGAGTGTACTCCTCACCGGGCTTGAGCACTACAGAGGGGAAGTGAGCCTTGTTAGGGCTGTCGGGGAAGTGCTGTGCCTCGAAGCAGATGGCGCTGCGCTTGGGGAAGGTAGCTCCGTGAGCACCCTCGAAGCCGCTGTGCCAGTTCGATGTGTATACCTGCACACCAGGCTCTGTGGTGTAGCATTCGATGACGCGGCCGCTGTTAGGCTCTACGCACTTGGCAGCAAAGCTCAGTTCGCCCGGCCAACGCTTGTTGAGTACCCAGCAGTGGTCGTAACCTACGCCAAACTTGGTCTGCTCGTGGTCTGCATCGATGCGCTCGCCCACTACGTGCGGTGTGCGGAAGTCCATCGGAGTGCCCTCCACGTGGTCGATGCGGCCGTAGGGAATAGATGTCTCGTCTACGGGGCAGTAGTGGTTGGCATTGAGTGTAAGGATATTGTTCTCCACCGAAGCGGTGTCCTTCTCGATGCCCGAGGGGCTGAAGAATGCATGGTGGGTGAGGTTCACGATAGTGGTCTTGTCGGTGGTAGCCTTGTAGTCGATGACAAACTCATTGTCGTCGGTCAAGGTGTATACCACGGTGATGTCGAGTGTGCCGGGGAATCCCTCTTCGCCGTCGGGCGATACGTAGTGCAGTTTCACGCTGTTGGGTGCCAACACCTCAGCATCCCATACGCGGGCATGATAGCCGGTAGGACCGCCGTGCAGGTGGTTGGGTCCATTGTTCACGGCCAGTGTGTACTCCTGTCCGTCGAGGGTAAACTTGCCGTGCTTGATACGGTTGCCATAGCGGCCGATGAGTGTGCTCAGGAAGGGTTCGGGCGATGCGATTACCTTGTCGATAGAGTCGTGGCCCTGAACCACGTTGCCCAGCTTGCCATTGCGGTCGGGCATCATGATGGTGAGCAGTGCGCCACCGTAGTTGGTGAAGGCTACCTCGTTGCCCAGTTTGTTGGTGAGGATGAAGAGATCGGTCTTCTTCCCATTGATATCTTTCTGAAAGTCGGCTTGTTTCAAGCCCGACACATTGTTAGGATTACATACGTTTGACATAGTATTTACTTTAATTTGGTTTTTAACACGCAAATTAAAGCATTATCTTTCAGATTTCAAAAGAAAAGTTTGAGAATCTGTTTT
>JAZNYG010000082.1:0-40264 GCA_045594245.1 Bacteroidaceae bacterium | reverse complement strand
GGTTCTCGGGGTTAGGAGAAACCACTGTCGGGAAATTGCCGTCCTTAATCATCTGCTCCTCAACGCAATGGATATTGTTGAAGCCCCATTTGCGCAACGATGCAGGTATAAGCACACGACCACAACCGTGAATAGGTGTATATACGATTTTAAGGTCTTTATGACGCTCAATTACATCGGGAGCAATAGAGAGTGTGTGTACCGCCTCAAGGAACGCATTGTCAACAGCTTCGCCTATTATCTCAATGAGAGCTGGGTTACCGGTGAACTTGATATCTTCGACCTTAACCTCCTCAACATGCTTTATTGTATTCACATCGTGCGGAGAGAGCATCTGTGCACCATCGTCCCAATATGCCTTATAACCGTTGTACTCTTTAGGGTTGTGGCTTGCAGTGATGTTGACACCGCTCTGGCAACCGAGGTGGCGGATGGCGAATGATATTTCGGGAGTGGGACGAAGATCCTCAAAAAGGTATACCTTGATGCCGTTGGCCGAGAAGATGTCGGCTACGGTCTCAGCAAAGAGGCGGCTGTTGTTGCGGCAGTCGTGGCCCACAACGACAGAGATTTGCTTCATGCCGGCAAAGTTCTTGTTGAGGTAGTTGGCAAGTCCCTGAGTAGCTGCACCCACGGTGTAGATGTTCATACGGTTGCTGCCTACGCCCATGATACCGCGAAGACCGCCTGTGCCGAACTCGAGGTCCTGATAGAAAGAATCTACAAGCTCTGTATTGTCGTCCTTCTCAAGCATAGCCTTCACTTCTGCCTGAGTGGCAGCATCGTAAGCCGGCGAGAGCCATTCGTTGGCTTTCGCGGTCACCTGTTTCAAAAGTTCCTGATCCATTGTTTTGATTATTTAGAGTGTGAAACGTTCTTGTTGTACATAAAAGTAACCACAAAGATAGTAATTAGTTTTGTTTTACGAAAACATATAAAACCTTTTTATAATGAGGGGAAGGATTATTCACACAATGTGGAGCATAATATAAAACTATTGAGTATCTTTGTCTTTTAAAAGCGAAGATAAACTTCACTCGTTGCAAATAAAGCAAGCTTTATTCACTCGTTTGCATTATCTTTGCAACCTATCTATAATACGATAAAGTATGAAAACCATCAAATGCGAGCTATGTGCCTACTCCGTAGAAGCATGCCGCACAGCAGCCCGATTGGGGGTCGACCGCGTAGAACTATGTGCCTCACCTACGGAAGGGGGCGTCACTCCTTCTATTGCAGCCATTGAACAGGTGAGCGCCATCGAAGGTATCGACGTGAGTGTGATGATACGTCCACGAGGTGGCGACTTCCTCTACTCCGATGATGAGCTGCAAACGATGTTGCGCGACATAGCCCATGTTAGGGAAGCCGGTGCCACAGGAGTTGTGATAGGTCTACTCACAGCCGACGGCAGAGTAGACATAGAGCGCACACGGATGCTTGTAGAGGCCGCAAGCGGTATGGAGACAACCTTCCACCGCGCAGTAGACATGACGGCCGACTATCCACAGGCCATAGAGGACATCATAGCTACAGGATGCACCCGCATACTCACCTCGGGAGGACATGACAAAGCAACCGACGGCATCGATGCCATAGCACAGGCCGTGACTATAGCTGCAGGGCGCATTGAGATTATGGCCGGAAGCGGAGTGACAGCAAGCAATGCACTACAACTTGCAGCCACTGGAATAGATGCACTGCACTTCAGCGCTAAGCGCATAGTGGCGGGAGGCATGAAGTACCGCAATCCACGCATCTCGATGGGAGGCACGGAGAGCGTTGACGAGTTTGCCCTGCGCACAGTTGATGAAGAAGAAGTAAGAAAGATTCTAAGCCTTGTAAGAGAACAAACTCGATGAACCCATATCACATCTATTAGAAATCAAATAATCATAAGAGCAGAACATATGAAAAGGAACCTCATCCTCGCAGTCATCCTCATTGCAATGACAGTAGCAGTATTCGTTGCAACAACTCAACTAAATGCCGCTTCATCCTCCAACCCGGAACTCAACGAAGCCATAGCTTCGTCAACACGTCCCGAAGCCCTGCAAAAACTGCTTAAACAAACCGATAAGGAATACCGCGACGAGCTCGCCTACCTCCTCATCCATATGCCCGAGGCTGACCGCGACACCATGTCGCTCGATTTACTTGTAGAGAACGTACGGCTGGCTCATCAAGTACGCAAGCAGTACCCTTGGACACAGGCTTTGCCTGAAGAGGTGTATCTGACCGACGTGCTCCCTTACTACGTGGTAGACGAGGTGCGCGATGCTTGGCGAGAGGAACTGTATGAACTGTTTGCACCAGCCGTAGACACCTGCTCTACACTGGAACAGGCCATACGCGCAGTCAACAGCAACATACCCGCACTGACAGGAGTTCACTACAACACGTTGAGAGAGAAGACCAACCAGAGCCCGCGCGAATCGATGCGCCAAGGCATGGCATCGTGTACAGGCCTGTCAATTCTCCTCGTCGATGCCTACCGTGCCGTTGGCATTCCTGCCCGCTTTGTGGGTACAGCCTCATGGCACGACAACCGTGGTAACCACAGTTGGACAGAGGTATGGCTCGATGGCCAGTGGCGTGTCACCGAGTACTATTTCCCCTCACAGCTCGACCACCTATGGTTTATGGCCGATGCCTCAAAGGCCAACCCTGCCGACCGCCGCTATGCCATCTATGCTACCCGTTTCGGCAAAGCGTCCGACTGGTTCCCCATGGTATGGTGCGGTGAGGACAGCACAGCCATCGAAGACCTGCCCAAGCACATAGGAGCCGAGAATGTGACACAGCACTACATAGACCTTGCTCGCAAGCAACAGGCCACTCGCATAGAAGCCGGCACGCACACCTATCTGCGCATCGTGGGCTATGCCAAACGGGAAGCTACCCACCATTCGGCCGACCGTGTAGCAATGGGTGTAGACATTTTCCTTGGCACAGAACAGATGGGCGGAGGACTCACCGCAGGTCCTCACCGCGACATGAACGACAACTTCTCGTTGCTACTACCCAAGAATGCCACCTATGAACTTCGCTACTACGACACAGCAGGCAATCTCAAGACTCAAGCCGTGACACTCGGCGAAGAGCCCATGACAGTGGCGATATATCAGGAATAGTCTGAGTAAATATCGTATTATGTATTAGTCAGGAATCTCGCTGAGCTCGAGCCAGCGCATCATCTTCTCGTCCAGCTCATCATTGATGGCCGATAGGCGAATAGACTTCTCCGTGAGTTCATCGGCAGCGAGAGTTCCCGTACAAAGGGCAGCCTCAATGGTTGCCTTTTCTTCTTCTAAGGAGGCTATGCATTGCTCCACCTCGGCAAACTCGCGACGTTCCTTGAAGGATTTCTTCCTACTTTTATTGTCAACATTCAATGATCTACGGTCTACCGTTTCAGACCGACCCTCCGAACGGCGGTCTGCTGTTTGGTGCTTACCATCTGTCGCCTTCTGGCTATCGGCTGTTGCCTTCCACTCACGATACTGCGTATAGTTGCCGGGAAAGTCGCGTATGTCGCCCTGACCATTGAAGACGAGCAGGTGGTCTACAATCTTGTCCATGAAGTAGCGGTCGTGGCTCACCACGATGACGCATCCGGCAAAGTCGCGCAGGTACTCCTCGAGCACCTGTAGGGTGAGGATGTCGAGGTCGTTGGTAGGCTCGTCGAGGATGAGGAAGTTAGGGTTGCGCATGAGCACGGTGCACAGGTAGAGTCTGCGGCACTCGCCGCCACTGAGCTTGTAGACATAGCTATGCTGCTTCTCGGGCGGGAAGAGGAAGTGCTGTAGGAATTGCGATGCGGTGAGTTGCTTTCCACCTGCCATAGGCACTACCTCGGCTATCTCGCGGGCCACATCGATGACCTTCATCTGCGTGTCAAACTGCAGTCCCTCCTGCGAGTAGTAGCCGAAGCGTACGGTCTCGCCGATGTCGAGCTTGCCACTATCGAGCGCTTGCTGGCCCAGCAGTACCTTGAGGAAGGTGCTCTTGCCCGTACCGTTGTCGCCCACGATGCCGAGCTTCTCGTAACGGGAGAAGATATAGGAGAACTTGTCGAGGATGCAGCGGTCGCCAAAGCGAAGCGACAGCTCGTCGGCCTCGAAGATTTTGCTCCCTATATAAGAGGATTTCACATTAAGTTGCACACGGTCGTTGCTGACACGCTGCTTGGCTACCTTCTCCAATTCGTAGAATGCCTCCTCGCGATAGCGTGCCTTGTGTCCGCGGGCTTGGGGCATGCGGCGCATCCACTCCAGCTCAGTACGGTAGAGGTTGTTGGCACGGATAATCTCTGTGTTGCGTGCCTCAATGCGCTCCTCACGCTTCTCCAGGTAATAACTGTAGTTTCCTTTATAAGAGTATACGGTGCGGTCATCAATCTCAATAATCTCATTGCACACGTTGTCGAGGAAGTAGCGGTCGTGTGTCACCATGAGCAGCGTAGCTGTGCTACGTGTGAGGTAGTCCTCAAGCCACTCGATGAGCGGCAGGTCGAGGTGGTTGGTAGGCTCATCGAGGATGAGCATATCGGGATTACCAATCAACACATTGGCCAGAGCCACGCGCTTGAGTTGTCCGCCCGAGAGCGTCTCCACCCGTTGGTCATAGTCGGTGATATGGAGCGAGGTGAGTATCTGCTTGGCTCGCTGCTCGTAGTTCCACGCATCGGCATGCTCCATACGGTCGAGCAGGGCATCAAGTCCTGGATTGCCAGGCGTTTCCAAGCATTGCTCATATTCGCGGATGAGCTGCAGCGTATCGTTGGTCTCGTGGAAGCAAGCTTCCAGCACGGTAAGCCCTGCAGGATATACCGGGCGTTGACGAAGGTAGCCTACGCGCAAGTCATTCTTATATACAATAGAGCCACTGTCGTGCCCCTCTATGCCTGCCAGCACATCGAGCAGCGTGCTCTTGCCTGCACCGTTGCGGGCAATGAGGCCTACGCGCTGTCCCTGGGCCACGCCAAAGGAGATGCCCTCGAAGAGCACCAGGTCACCAAACGACTTTGTCAGGCCATCGACCTGTAGATAGGGAATCAGCATGCGGCTTCAGCTATTCGCGTACGTATATCCTCTACAGTCTTCGCCATGTCAGCCTCGGCCAACAATTCGCCATGCTTGCCAAAGAGAAGCATGGGACGTGCCACGCACGTATCGCCATACATCAGCACGGGAGCCTCCACCTTACCATTGACGTAGGTATTCCACTCCAGCCCCTCGATGCTCTCGGCCAGCAAGGTACACAACGTGATACCCATCACGGCACCCGCATCGCTGCCCAGCTGCTTGGTAAGCTCGGCACGCGGAGCCAGCTTCTGCAGCAAGCAGATATTATACTCAAGGTCGCGGAAGCGCTCCTTGAAGAGTTTCATCCCCAACTCCTCCACGGTGGCATAGCACGACTCAATCAAATCCACCTCGGCCACACGCACAGGGATATATTGATTATGGAAAGTATCGCGAGGCTGCAATATCTCCAGAGAGGCAATAATCGCATTTGCAGTCCCTACATGCTCGCCATGCTGAGCCGTGTACGAGCACTCCACACTGGTCTGCCCATAGCCGATAGTCCAGCGGTGTGTGACATACTCCACGAGCTGCTCGGTAAAGGTCTCGGCGGTATATACCGTCTCCCACAGGCCTACCTTCTGCAACTTCGCCCCGGGGGCTTTCAGCGCATCGCGCATCATCTTGTCGCCAAACGAGGCCGACGTGTCGCGATAGGCCGAGATACGGAAGTTGCCTTCCCACTTTTCAGGGTTATAGAAAAGGAAGCAGTCGGGCTCTTCGCTAAACTCAAACCACGTATCAGGATACGAAAATGCAAACCACGAACCGGGAGCTATAAACTTTTTCATACGTCAATTGTTATCAAAAAAGAATTATTGGCACAAAATTAAAAAAAATACCCCAACTTTATTGCCATTATAAATAAAATATCTATTTTTGCACCGTCAAAATCGACTCACACAGAATTTTCCTAACAAAATTTTCTAAAAAAATGAGCATCCGCCCTTTTAGCTTAAGGCGAGGATTGCACAAGAGGTGAGTGCGAGCATTACTGAATTCACATTATTATATCTATGTATAACATCATCCAGCTAAACAACAAAGAAGTAGGCGAACTGCAAGAAATCGCCAATGAGATGGGTATAAAAGGAGCCAAGTCGCTCGAACGCCAAGACCTTATCTACCGTATCCTTGACGAACAGGCTATTGCCAGTGCACATAAGAAAGTTGCTGCCGAAGAGGGGAAGAGCGAACGCCGCCAGCGTACACGCATCAATAAGAAAGAGGTAGCCAACAAGGTGTACTCGGCCGACAAGGACAAAGCAGAGAAAATCAACGACACACCGAAAATAGTAGCCAGCCCCATAGAAGAGAAGAAAGAGGACGTAGCAACAAAAAAGAGTGCCCCCACTGCAACGATGCAGGAGACTGCACCTGAGCAGTCAGCAGATACTCCCGTCCAGCCAAAGAAGCGCGGACGCAAGACCAAAGCGCAAAAAGAGGGCGAGGCAGTAGTCAAGGAGGAGACCAAAGAGAGCGCAACGGCTACAGCAGTAACAGAAGAGACTGTCCCTGCCGCTACGGAGCAGAAGGAGGCTACTTCTGAACCATCTACCGCTGCCCCCGCCCAGACCAAGAAGCGCGGACGCAAGACCAAAGCGCAGAAGGCTGCCGAAGCAGCGAACAAGCAGGAGGCACAGGTCGAATCGACACCGAGCGATACCCCTGTAACTACTGGCACCGAGGACTTCATCCCCATCGAAGACCTGCCCACCGAAACAACCGAGCTCCCCACCGAGCTTCTCGGCAAGTTCGAGGCAACCAAGCTTGACGAACAGCCCACACAAGAGGAGCCCCAAAAGTTCAAGCACAAGAAGGGCGGCTACGCAGAGGCTTACCTAGAGTCCGCACAAGGCAAGCAGCAACCCGAGGGCAAAGAACTGGAACAAGAGCAAGCGCAGCAACGCAAGCCCGAGCCCGAGCGCCTCTACGATTTCGAAGACATCATTGAGGTGAGCGGTGTACTCGAGATTATGCCCGACAACTACGGCTTCCTCCGTTCGGCCGACTACAACTATCTGGCCTCACCCGACGACATCTACGTGGCCCAGCACCAAATACGCCTCCACGGCCTCAAGACCGGCGACGTAGTGGAAGGCACCATACGCCCCGCTCGCGAAGGCGAGAAATACTTCCCTCTGGTGAAGATAAACCGTATCAACGGACTTGCCCCCAGCGTAGTGCGCGACCGCGTGCCCTTCGAGCACCTCACCCCACTCTTCCCCGACGAGAAGTTCACCCTCTGCACTGGCAACTACGACAACCTCTCTGCCCGCGTAGTAGACCTCTTCTCCCCCATCGGCAAGGGACAGCGTGGCCTTATCGTGGCACAGCCAAAGACCGGTAAGACCATCCTCTTGAAGGACATTGCCAATGCCATCGCCGCCAACCACCCCGAGGTATACATGATTATGCTGCTCATCGACGAACGCCCCGAGGAGGTGACCGATATGGCGCGTAGCGTCAATGCCGAGGTTATCGCCTCTACCTTCGACGAGCCTGCCGAGCGCCACGTGAAGATTGCCGGTATCGTACTCGAAAAGGCCAAGCGCATGGTAGAGTGCGGACACGACGTAGTCATCTTCCTCGACTCCATCACCCGCCTCGCCCGTGCCTACAACACCGTATCACCCGCTTCAGGCAAGGTGCTCTCTGGTGGTGTCGACGCCAATGCCCTACACAAGCCCAAGCGCTTCTTCGGTGCCGCACGTAACATTGAGAATGGCGGTTCGCTCACCATCATTGCCACCGCCCTCACCGAAACCGGTTCGAAAATGGACGAGGTTATCTTCGAGGAGTTCAAGGGAACAGGTAACATGGAGCTCCAGCTCGACCGCAACCTCTCAAACAAGCGTATCTTCCCCGCGGTGAACATCGTGGCATCGAGCACCCGTCGCGACGACCTGCTCCACGACAAGCAGACACTCGACCGCATGTGGATACTCCGCAAGTTCCTCTCCGACATGAACCCCATCGAAGCCATGGACTTCGTCAAAGGTCGTTTGGAGAACACCAAGACCAACGAAGAGTTTCTCCTAAGCATGAACTCATAAGCAAATAAGGTTTAAGTATTTAATCTAAAAAAAATTAGGGGAATGATTTCGAAATCATTCCCCTAAATTCTATAATATATGCAATTCTATAATGTCGTCAGATTCACCTTGGCCTTTCGGCCTGCAGTGTCGGTAACGGTGAGGACCACCTTGCCGGGAGTCTGACCTGCACGGAGAATCACGAGTGCTGAGCCATTGTAGAGGCGGCGGGTGTTGCCTGTGTGAAGCTCATCGCTGAGGATATTACCGTTATCCACTGCTACGATGCGGGCATCGCCCTCCACTGAGAAGGTGAGCTGCTCCTGAGCTGCCCATACACGGCGGCCCTTGCGGTCCACGGCATGTACACGTACGTGCATGAGGTCGGTACCGTCGGCCTGCCACTCGATGGCATCGGGGATGAGTGCCAATTTCTTGGCCTCACCGGTGGTCTCGATACGGTGACGGGCTACTGCCTTGCCATTACGGTAGGCCACAGCTTCGAGGTAGCCGGGAGCGTAGTCGATATTGTCGAACTTAATCTTGTTGCGTGAACGGGGATTCAGGGTGTTCTCCTTCGATGCGATGACACGACCGTTGAGCACGAGGTCTACACGCTCGCAGTTGGTATACACGTTCATCGAAACCTTAGAGCCCTCTTCACGGTTCCAGCTCTCGCCAGTGACACCAGTGCCTACCTGCACATCGTTCCACATCACCTCCTTGGCAGCTTTGTCGATGATGGCCATGCGCACTACAGGCTCGTCCGTAAACATAGACTTGAGGAAGTAGGCGGTGCCCTTAGGCTGTAGAGAGAGGTCGAACGAGCCGTTCACCCAGCCCTTGGCAGGCCAACCGTTTGACTCGCCCAGATAGTCGATCTGTCCCCAGTAGGCAAGACCCAGTACGCGGTCGAGGTCCATCTCAAAGTAGTTGGGACCCATCATGCTGGTGTTGGCTTCGCTCTGATAGAACATCAGGTTGGGGAAGCGGCGGCTATCGCCGGGGAAGTACATATAGCGGTAGTTGTAGGAGGCGATGTCGGTCTCGTGAACCAGCGGTGCGGGCAGCGAGTCGGTGGCGAGGTCGCGTCCACGGGGATGCATGGCCACGGTGATGGGACGTGTGTCGTCGTAGCGCAGGAGCACGGGCTTCATCATACGGTAGGTGGTAACACCCCAGTCATTGAAGGGGAGCGAATTGTAGGTCTGCAACTCATTGCCAAGGCTCCACATCACCACACAGGGATGGTTGCGGTCGCGCTTCACCCACTCAGGAAGGTCGCGAGGCCAGAGGCTCATCCAGTCAGCACGGCCACCGCAGAATGAGGAGAGCCACTTGTCGTAAAGCTCGTCTACGACAAGGATACCATACTCATCGCACAGCTGCATGAATGATTTGCTGTAGGGGTTGTGTGAGGTACGGATATGGTTGAAACCATACTCTTTGAGCAACTGGAGGCGTTTTTCGATAGCACGCGGATAGGCTGCTGCACCAAGAGCGCCCAAGGTGTGGTGATTGGCGATACCCTTGAGGATGACCTTCTCGCCATTGAGCTTCATACCAAACTCGGGAGAGAACTCGATGGTGCGGATACCGAAGGTGTGGGCCACGCTGTCCATCACGGCACCCTCAGCATCAAGGATTGCCACTGAGGCGGTGTAGAGGTGAGGCGTCTCGCAACTCCACAGACGGGGATTCTCCACAACGAAAGAGTCGGTCTTGAGCTCCATGGTGCGCCATTTGCGATTGATGGGCACGTTCTTGGTGCTTGTATATACGACTGTGCCGTCGGCATCGCGAACAATGGTGCGCATGGGCACCTCATTGATGCGGGCACGAGTAGCAATCTCGGCTTGAATCTCTACGATGCGGTTGTCTGTAGTAGTGATATAGAGCGGATGGCGCTCAAACCATGTGGTGGGGTTGGTAGCCACGAGGGTGACATCGCGAAAGAGTCCACCACCAGTGTACCAGCGAGAATTGAGCGGTTCGGCTGTGTGGGCACGCACTACAATAATGTTGGGCGCGTCGAAGCGAAGCTTCTTGGTGACGTCAATCTCGAAGCCCACATAACCGTAGTCGGTACCGCCGATGCGCTCGCCGTTGAGGTATACATCACCGACGTACATGATGCCCTCGAAGTCGAGTAGCAGACGTTGTCCCTTGAGCGAAGCATCAGGAGTGTAGCTCTTGACATACCATCCGGCACCCATCTCCTTGAATGCACGAGCCGAGAGACGGCTCTTGAAGTTGGCAGCACCATCTCCATTGTCGGGGCGCTCCTCGGGTGAGGGCTCTACCCAAGGCTGAGCAATCTGATAGTCGTGAGGGACATCGATACTCTCCCATCCGGCAGCATCTGCAGCAGGAAGTGCAGTAGGCACAGCATCCAAGTCGCCCAAATGAAAATACCAGTTAAAATTGAGGTTTACAATCTCGCGTCCTTGGGCTATGGCATCGATAGGACACGCCAGTACGAGCAACAATAGCGCCCGACTGATTACACTAAATGTTGTCTTCATAAAATTTCTTTAACAGTCCGTCTATGTTTATAATTATTTTATTGCACCAAAGGTAACGATTTATATTCAAATATCCATTATCAATAAACAAATATCTTCTTTTCACTGAGATTAAATGTAATTTCATATAGGAAAAATAACATTATAATGCAGTATTGTAAACCGTCCCAAAACAACAAATTAATTCATGAATTATCAAGTAATCCATATATAGTCTTCGAAAAATCGTTTTTTTCACTACCTTTGCAATCAATAATAAACCAAACATATCACACTATGTATACCGTAGTAAGCAAACAACAGTTTTCAGAGAAAGTATTCAAGTTAGAAATTACCGCTCCGCTCATTGCACGCTCACGCAAGGCGGGTCACTTCGTTATAGTACGCCTCGGCGAGAAGGGCGAGCGCGTACCCCTCACCATTGCCGGTGCCAATGTAGAGAAGGGCACAATCACGCTGGTTATCCAAAAGGTGGGCCACTCATCGACCTCTATCTGCGACCTCAACGTAGGCGACCAGATTGCCGATATCGTAGGTCCGCTCGGACAGGCTACCCACATCGAGAATTTCGGCACGGTAGTGTGTGCCGGTGGTGGCGTAGGTGTAGCGCCCATGCTCCCCATCATACAGGCGCTGAAGGATGCGGGCAACCGCGTCATCTCGGTGCTGGCAGGCCGCTCCAAAGACCTTATTATATTAGAGGAGGAGGTGCGCAAGAGCTCTGACGAGGTAGTCATCATGACCGATGACGGTTCATACGGCACCAAGGGCCTCGTGACCGAGGGTATAGAGAGCATCATCAAGCGCGAGAAGGTGGACAAGTGCTTCGCCATCGGCCCCGCCATCATGATGAAGTTCGTGTGCTTGCTGACCAAGAAATATGAGATACCCACCGACGTATCGCTCAACACGATCATGGTAGACGGTACCGGCATGTGCGGCGCCTGCCGTGTCACCGTAGGCGGCAAGACCAAGTTTGTATGTGTAGATGGTCCCGAGTTTGACGGCCATCAGGTAGACTTCGACGAAATGCTCAAGCGCATGGGTGCCTTCAAGGATATCGAAGTACATGAGATGGAGAAGCCCGAGCATGTGCATCCTGTAATATCCGAAATATCGGAGTGCTCGGAGCACTCAGAGTGCTCTGAGAGCTCAGAAGCAGTAGCGTCTCAAACCGTGGACATCGACCGCAGCAGCGAATGGCGCGAGGCCCTGCGCAAGAGCATGAAGCCGAAGGAGCGCACTGCCATAGAGCGCCAGGTGATGCCCGAGCCCGACCCCACCTACCGCCGCCACAAGCTGCGCGAGGAGGTAAACCAGGGACTCACCATGGAGCAGGCACTCACCGAGGCCAAGCGCTGTCTCGACTGCGCCAACCCCACCTGTATGGAGGGATGTCCCGTGAGCATCAACATCCCCTCGTTCATCAAGAACATCGAGCGCGGCGAGATACTCGAAGCAGCCCGCGTGCTCAAGCTCACCTCGGCCCTGCCTGCCGTATGTGGCCGCGTATGTCCGCAAGAGAAGCAGTGCGAGAGCCGCTGCATACACCTCAAGATGGGCCACAAACCCGTAGCCATAGGCTACCTCGAGCGCTTCGCTGCCGACTATGAGAGAGAGCATGGAGTTGCAGGTACCAACTCAGAACTCAAAACTCAAAACTCAGAATTGATAAAGGTTGCCGTCGTAGGCTCAGGCCCCGCAGGCCTCAGCTTTGCTGGCGACATGGCCAAGAAGGGCTTCGACGTCACCGTATACGAGGCACTGCACGAGATTGGCGGCGTATTGAAGTATGGTATCCCCGAGTTCCGTCTCCCCAACCACATCGTAGACGTGGAGATTGAGGGTCTGCGCCGCCTTGGCGTACATTTCGTGAAGGACTGCATCATAGGCAAGACACTCACCGTAGAGCAGCTCGAGGCCGAGGGCTACAAGGGTATCTTCATCGCCTCAGGAGCCGGCCTGCCCAACTTCATGAACATCCCCGGCGAGAACAGCACAGGCATATTCTCATCGAACGAATACCTCACCCGTGTCAACCTCATGGATGCCTCGAACCCCGAGACCGACACTCCCGTCATCTTCGGCAAGCGCGTGGCTGTTATCGGTGGCGGTAACACCGCTATGGACTCCGTTCGCACAGCCCTGCGCCTCGGCGCCGAGCGTGCCATGATCATCTATCGTCGTAGTGAGGAGGAGATGCCCGCCCGTGTAGAGGAGGTGAAGCATGCCAAGGAGGAGGGCGTAGAGTTCCTCACCCTGCACAACCCCATCGAGTACATTGCCGACGAGAAGGGCCGTGTGAAGCAGGTAGTGCTGCAGAAGATGGAGCTGGGCGAGCCCGATGCCAGCGGACGCCGCAGCCCTGTGGCCATCCCCGGAGCTACCGAGACCATCGACATCGATATGGCCATTGTAGCCGTAGGCGTGAGCCCCAACCCCATCGTGCCCACCTCAGTGAAGGGCCTCGAGCTGGGTCGCAAGAATACCATTGCGGTGAACGACGACATGCAGTCGAACATCCCCACCATCTATGCCGGTGGCGACATCGTGCGTGGAGGCGCTACGGTAATCCTCGCCATGGGTGACGGACGCCGCGCTGCAGCTGCCATGGCCAAGAGACTGAAAGGCAAGTAATCATCAACATAATACCCAGGTGGCTTATGGCAGAGAACCGCAAACTCTTGCATAAGCCACCTCTATCTATATATCCTCCACCTCAATGTTTGCCTCTACGCTCGACATAGCTCATCAGATACGTAAGTTTTGTGAAAAGGATCAATACGGAGATTTCAAAACCTGCATATCAAATATTGTCGGCACATATACCATTCTTGACAATGGTATAAGTATGGGTAGTGTCGAGTTTGATAGCAACAATAGAATCCATGTAAATCATACTCGTGAAAGTTTCCATGGAGAGTGGAAAGTGCTACATTCCGTCATATACGATATAGGTGAAAAGGCGGAGTTTGACAGGAAAGTTACCGAATGGAAGAATCTAAGAAATGAAGATTCCGCCTCCGCCACTCAGCCAAAAGAGCCGACCAAGGAGATTTTATTCATCACCTATGGTGATCAACGATTCTATCTCCTCCCTTTTTTTAAAATGCACGGCATCTATGGGTTTGCTAAGTTTGACATTCCACCAACCGAATGGACCGCAACAGAGAACAAATGCGTATTTCTAATTGACACCAAGCATCAAGGGAACTATCGTCTATATGACCGAGATATACCCCGCACATGGAATGATGCCCATACTCTACTGACAAGCATTTTAGAAACAGTACCCAAGGAAAAAGACATACCACAAACCTATGAATCTACTAAAATAGGCTGCCGATATTACCTCATAGCAATAATCCTCTGCGCAATTACATTCTTCTCCATTGGACCTGATTATTATATATCAGCTATAGGTAGCTTGCTCGTCGACCTTGGGCTTAGCTTCCCACATAGTGAAATCATAGTTTATGTTATCCACTTGATTAGTTTGACAGCCTACATTCTAGCTGTACCCTTGCTACACACTCAAGTATTGATTCCCTATTTGAATCATAAGAAACAAGAGGGTATCATCAGTTTCTACAACCGCTATCGTAGTGCCGAAGCACATTTGTCGCGCACTTATCGCATATTACAATATCGCTGCTATCACAAGCCTCCAAAGAAAAAAGACTATATGTTCCCCACCGCCATCATTGTTGGTTTCTATATCCTTTGCTTCTACTCTATCATAACGTACAAAAACAATGCCATATGGACAGAAGCTGAAAAATCATATGCAGTACAGATTGAGAATGAACGCCTCGAAGCCGAGAAACTCAAAAAAGAGAAAGAAGCCGAAAAGCGAAAGAAGATTGAGCAACAAAATGCTGAAGTCAGAAAAAGAAACGCCGAGCGAGAAGCCCAAAAATCAAGAATGGCAACAACCAACAAGAGTTCCGTTTCCAGTGCAACAAAGAGCCAAACACCGCCATCACCAACAGCAAACGAGCTTCCTCCAACACCTATACATGAGCTAAGACATATTGCCATCACACCCCAAGAAGAAGTTAAAGAAAACCCAAGCTATTACAATACCGGCAAGAAGTATTTCAAAAGAGGTAAGGTCCTTGAAGCTATATACTGGTATCAGAAGGCTGCTGAAAGTGATTATGGACTTGCTCTTCAAGAGTTAGGCAATATATATGAGAAAGAGCCATCTGTTCGCAACTACAAACTTGCAGTCCACTATTACACTCTTGCCAGCAACAAGGGAATAGCATACTCACACTATCGCTTAGGCTATCTCTACGAGAAAGGACTAGGCTGTACGAAAAACATCACAAAAGCACTTGACCACTATTATATTGCCTCATGTGCCAACCTAGGTTCTGCACAAGAAGCATACAAGCGCCTCGGTGGCAAGAAGAATTTTACAGACTATGTGCCATCGCCAGCAAGCGAACAGACTACTACAGAGTCCAAGCAGCCCCAAGCAACACCCCAAACGATAAACGGTTCAAAAACAAGGGATAAGTCCCAAGGAGCAACCGCATCCCATGCCACCAACAACGAAAAAGGTTCCTTCCAGGCTAAAACAGAATCCCAAGCTTCTCCATCTTCACCAAGCAAGCAAGCGACATCCACGAACAGTACCATCGACTATAAAGTAAAAATATCCCTAATCAGGTTCACTGATCGCTATGAGCCTACCCTCCAAGATGACTCTAACTACTATTTGGCCCTCAGTAAGCTCGAAGCAGGAGAGAATCAAACAGCCTTCAGATTACTCGAAAATGCAGCGATCAACGGATACGACAAAGCACAATACAAACTTGGCGTGCTATATTGGGATGGGAAAGTTACAGGAAAGAATATGGACAGAGCCGCTTATTGGCTACGACTAGCCGCCGAACAGCGACACCCCCAATCTCTCTCACTTCTCGGCATCTATTATTACACCAAACGTAATAATCCACAATGCGCAAAATTGGCATTCCAAGCCCTTTACGAAGCCTCCAAATATGCTGATAAATCTTCCTTCTACTACCTCGGGCACTGCTACGAATTTGGTGTAGGGACACCAATGAACATAGAAGAAGCTATTTCATGTTACAGAACCGCTTTGAAATTAGGTATCGCAGCCGCAGAACTCACCCTTAAGAGAGCTCAGATGAAATTGGGAGAGCAATCAAATTAGGCCGTGCTTCATCACCTCATCACTCTAAATCGGGCAAACTTGAGTAGGAGTTGCTTCTCGCCAGCATTTTCGAACCGAATGAGAGCCTTGGCATTTTCACCAGTACCCTCAACTTTGATTACCTCGCCCACTCCAAAGCGCTCATGCTCTATATACTGCCCTGGCATGAGTTGTGCTACACGAGTAGCCCCTCCAACCGTATTGGCCGACACCAGACGACGAGGCGTAGAGGAGGGGACCTCTCCCCCCACCCTCTCCCGAAGAGAGGGAGCTGCAGATCTCGCGGGAATAACGGTCCTTCGCTGTGTGCTCTGACCAGTCTGAGTTTTCGATGCAGGCTGCGTGCGACTGCTCATAAATCGCGGAGCGTCTGATGTGCCCCACATGCCCGATGGCGATGAGCTTCGTCCCCAAGGAGCAGCAGACCGGTCAGTACCAAAGAGTGCAGACTGCCCACCCTGAGAGGGCATGTCTATATATCCGCGGTCAATATCCTTGAGGAACCTGCTTGGCATGCCATACTCCACTTTTCCATAACGAAAGCGACTCTTGGCATAGGAGAGGAAACAGCGCTTTTCGGCACGAGTGATAGCCACATAGAGCAAGCGTCTTTCTTCTTCCATCTGCCTCACACTATCATAGGCCATCATCGAAGGGAACAACTGCTCCTCCATACCAACAATAAATACCGTGTCAAATTCCAGCCCTTTGGCAGCATGCACCGTCATAAGAGTAACCTTGTCAGTGTCATCATCCTCACTATCTTGATCGGTGAGCAGCGCCACATCGCTGAGGAAGTCAGAAAGTCCTATAGCCTCATCACCTTCCTCTTGGCGCGAACGAACGAAATCATGCATACCATCCATCAGTTCCTGCACATTTTCCAGGCGACTTTGCCCCTCCACTGTAGTGTCTTGCATAAGGTCAGTCATAATACCCGCCTCCTGCACTACCATACGACCTAGCTCGTAGGCATCAACCTTATCCACCTTCTCGATAAAGCCGCTCACGATATTATGGAAATTGGCTAGTTTAGTTATCGTACCCTTGTTGACTGCAAGATTATATGCCGCAGGTTCACCAATCACTGTCCATAGGCTCACCCCATAGTCTGATGCAGCAGACAGCACCTTGCCCACTGTCGTATCACCAATGCCTCTGGCTGGATAGTTGATAATACGCTTGAAGGCCTCCTCATCATGCGGGTTCACAGCCATACGGAAGTAAGCAATCACATCCTTCACCTCTTTGCGTTGATAGAACGACAGACCACCATATATACGGTATGGCACACCATTCTTGCGCAACACCTCCTCAAACACACGAGACTGTGCATTGGTACGATACAGTATGGCAAAGTTGTCATTGGCAAGGTGCTCACTATGTTTTAACAAGAGTATACGGCGTACCACCATTTCACCCTCCTCTACATCAGAGTAAGCCTCTAGTACACTCAGCGGATTGCCCACCTCTTGGCGCGAGTATACCTCTTTATGTATTTGCTCGCTGTTCTTGTCAATAAGGCTATTTGCCGCACCCACTATCATCTGCGTAGAGCGATAGTTCTCTTCCAGCTTGAACACACGGGCATCGCTATATTGACGGGTAAATCCCAGAATATTATCGATATTAGCCCCCCGAAACGAGTAGATGCTCTGTGCATCATCACCCACCACGCACACACGCTGGCGCTTTTGGGTAAGTTGCCATACAATACTGTGCTGCGCATAGTTTATGTCCTGATACTCATCTACTAGCACATAAGCAAATTGCTCGGCATAACGATCCAGCACTTCCGGATACTGCTTAAAGAGTAAGTAGGTGTAGAGCAATATATCATCGAAATCCATGGCCCCTGCCTGCCGGCATCGCTCTTGGTAGCGCAGGTATATCTCTCTTGTCTGTGGCACCTTTGCCGAGCGATCAGCCGCCATAGCCATAGCATCGGCTGCATACATCTGTGCTGTCATCAACACATTCTTGGCATTCGATATACGGCACTGTATGACATTCGGTTTGTACACCTTATCGTCAAGTTGCATTTCCTTAATGATGCTCTTGATCAGGTTCTTCGAGTCGGCCTGGTCATAAATGGTAAAGTTTGGTGCGAACCCGATATGCTCAGCTTCAGCACGCAATATACGCAGAAACATACTATGAAACGTTCCCATCCACAGGTATCGGGCACGATGCTCACCTACCCGCTTGCCTATACGTTCACGCATCTCTCGTGCTGCCTTATTAGTAAATGTCAGTGCCAAGATACGCCATGGTTCCAGTCCCTGCTCCATCAGGTGTGCTACCTTATATGTAAGCACACGTGTCTTTCCTGAACCAGCCCCAGCAATCACTAACGAAGGTCCATCACTATACGTTACAGCAGCCAACTGGCTTTCATTGAGTTCGTTGCTTATATCGGTTTGCATTACTTACATTCTATTGACAATATTAATGCAAAGATACGAAAAAAGAGCGAATAAAAAAGCAGAGGCACTGGACTTCCAGTGCCTCTAATATATATTCTATACTAATGATCAATTAGCGAACAAACTCCTTTGTTATCTTATCACCTACCTTCTTGATGTAAAGTCCACGAACAGGAGCTACAATCTGCTTACCTGTAAGGTCGAAGTAGATGGGAGCCAGATCGACATTCACAGCGTCAATGCCTGTGCCACCCTCAACTACAGATACAGCCATTGTGTTGAGGTATTTACCACCACTATAGCCAATAAGAAAACCAGTTACGGTAATTTCTTTTCCGTCCCATTCGGGATTTACCAAGCCTTCAGCAGGATACTGAATGCTACCGATAGCAGTCTTGTTTTCATCCACTTCTACGTTGTAGTAATTGCCTGAAATTTTCAATATACCAGTATATTGTACATACTTGATAGTTGGGACTTTCAAATAAGCGTTCATCGCTGCAGTGTCAAGAACTTCGGGTTCGGGAAGTGTATACTCTGCAGTACCAGTCTTCTCGAATGTGGAAGCATTGCCAAACTGGAGCAAGCCACCATACATAGAGGTAGGACCAACGATGGTTACAACATCGCCAGCTGCAAGACCGCTATCCTTACCTACATAAGTAAGGATGTAACCTGTGCCATCACCAATGAGGAAGCCGCGTGCATAGGTGCCTACTACGGTACCTGAAGTGGTAGCTGCGTTCTGTGCACCTGCAGCAACAATCTCGGCAATGGTGCCCGATACGGGCTTCTGCTCCTCCTCTTCTTCCTCCTTGTCTCCTTCGTTACCACCATCTGTAGTGGTCAGGGCTACGTCGTCAACGAGGATGGAAGCACCCTTTCCGTTCTTGGAGTTCATCACGACAAGCGCTATATCTGTTGTAGCATCGAGGGTAAACTCGCATGAAACCTCAGTCCACTCAGCTGTAACGGAGGCGGCCTCTGTGATATACTTATAATCGTTGCTGTTGGCAACTTTCCCTTCGGTCAGTACGGCATAGCCCAAACGGAACATGCCAGCGGCATCGCCTGTCTGCTTTACGTAAACGCTGTACTTATAGGTGCCGGCCTTCAAGGTATATGCCTGCGAAGCGAGGCGCTTGTTTGCTGTTGTACCTGCTACCTCTATGCTATAGCTGCCGCTCTTGGCATCGCTCGATTGGCTGATTGTGGCGTTGTGTCCTGCTCCAGCCCAATTGGCAGGTTTGTCGCCCTCCCATTTCTCGAAGCTGGGGTTCTCAACAATATTGCCCTCGGTGACAACAACATCGTCGCCACCTTCGTTGCCGCCTTCATTGCCGCCTTCTTCCTCAGCAGCAACCACGTTGACACCCATGGTGTTGACATATTTGCCACCACTGAAGCCGATGGAATATCCAGTAACAATAATCTTCTTGCCATCGAGCGAAGCATCTACAAGGCCTTCGGGAACGTAGGAGATGCTGCCTACTGCTTTTGATGCCCCATCAACGGTTACATTGTAGTAGTAGCCATTGATGCCTAATGTACCTGTGTACTGCACATATTTGATGTAGGGGGCATCGAGATAAGCATCCATGGCTGCGCCATCGAGCACCTCGGGCTCAGGCTGGGTAAACTCTGCTGTGCCCGTTTTCTCAAATGTAGCAGTCTTGCCGAATTGGAGCAAACCACCATACGTAGAGGTCGCGCCACTGACGGTTACGACATCGCCGATAGCCAGGCTGAAATCATAATCTGTGCCTAAATAGGTGAGGATATACCCTGTACCGTCACTGATAAGGAACCCCTGTGAGTAGGTAGCCACTACGGTACCCGATGTAGATGCATTGTCCTGCACACCGGCTGCCACAACCTCAGCCACCGTGCTTGCCATCATGTTCATGCTGGCAACAAGCATCATACAGGTTACAAACATTTTCTTCATTGAAGTAAATACATTCATAAGCTTTTGTTTTTTAATGATTAATATAGTTTTAATTCTTCTCGTTTCATTTTAGCGTGTAAAGTTAGCGCTTATTTTTGAGATTTCCCATTTTTCTGAACAATAATTCGGATTACAGATTCTTCTGTGAGCGATTAGGTGAGACAGGATACTACCGAAAACAAAAAAAGACGAGCAACTCTCACTGCTCGTCTTCTCTGCGGAAAGGGAGGGATTCGAACCCCCGGTGCCTCTCAGCACGGCGGTTTTCAAGACCGCTGTAATCGACCACTCTACCACCTTTCCAGTGCTTCTTCAAGAGGTCTCTTGCTCAAAAGCGATGCAAAGGTAGATAGTTTTTTTGAATCTTGCAAGCGGATTGCTATTTTTTTTAAGACTAAATCACAAAAAGGCTCAAAAACGTCTATTTCCGCCCATTTTTAGCAAAGAACATCCATAGCAAACTATCTACCCCTATACCTATTATGCTATCAGTTTCTTCCTAATTCGTCGCGCACCACTGCCATCACGCCATCCATCTGGGCAAGCCCCATCATACGGCCGTGGAAGGAGTAGCCTGCATTGTAACCCTTGTTCTCGTCGCCCAGCATAGTACGACCATGGTCTACACGCATAGGCACACCAGGGTTCTCGCGTTCGAAGATGCGCACCACCTCGATAAGGTTGGCACGTCCCTTTAGGTGGTCGGCCTCGATGAAGTCGCCGTTGGGCAACACGTCGGTACTGCGTAGGTGCACGAAATGGGTACGGCTGGCATACTTGCGAGCCAGGGCAGGCACATCGTTTTGTATGCCGGCCGAAAGCGAACCGCAGCAGAAGGTGAGCCCATTGTGCGGATTGTCTACCGTATTGAGAAACCACGCTATATCCTCATCACACGTCACGATACGCGGCAATCCCAATAGCTGACAGGGAGGATCGTCGGGATGCACACACATGTTCACGCCATACTCCTCACACACGGGCATCACGGCCGAAAGGAAGTAGCGCATGTTCTCACGCAAGGCGTCACGATCGATACCGTCGTACAGTGCCAGCAACTCACGGAAGCGGCTCACGGGGTCGGCATCGCGCTCACTGATGTTGCCGTTCACAAACCCCTGCGTCTTCACGATGATGGTGTCCACCAGTGCACGTCGCTCCACGTCAGTGATGGTCTTGTGCATCTCGGCCGCGGCCGCCAATTCCTCGGCCGTGTAGTCGGCCTCAGCACCGGGGCGGCACAGGATGTAGCAGTCGAAGTATACAAATTTGACGCGATTGAAGTAGAGCGAGGTGGAGCCGTCGGTCCAAGGGTGGTCAAGCTCGGTACGTGCCCAGTCAAGCACCGGCATAAAGTTATAGCACACCGTCTTCACACCCGCCTTGCCCAGATTGGCGAGGCTCACCTTATAGTTTTCGATAAGAGCGTCGCGCTCGGAGCCACCATACTTGATAGCTTCGCACACAGGAAGGCTCTCCACCACTGACCAGCGTAGGCCGTAGCTCTCAATATACTCCTTGAGGTCGTTGATGGCCTCCAGTGTCCAAATCTCTCCGTTGGGCACGTTGTGCAATGCTGTCACTATACCCTCCACACCAATCTGCCGTAGCATCGTCAGTGTGATCTTATCGTTCTTTCCGAACCATCTCCATGTTTTTTCCATATATCCTGATTATATACAGTAGTTATTTATACATTACGAAAAACAAAGTTACAACGTTTCTTCGATACAATATCCATCGAGAACACCTATCTTTTGTTATATATTCATAATATATCTATAGCACAAAGAATAGAAACAGAAGAACTTATTTCATCAACTTCTTCAGGTCGCAGTCGGTCTGCTTGATGCCCTTGCGGAACATCTTGGCATTGAGCTGAGCACCGAGGAGCGAGGTATGTGTATGGTCGCGCTTGTAGTACTTGGCGGCCTTCTCCTTACTGCCTGCCTTGCGGTCGAGGTAGTCAGCAGTGAGGTTATGCATATCCACGAAGGCTACGCCAAGTTCGTCAGCAACCTCCTTGGCCCATGAGGCACAGCTGCCCGGGCGACGCTCCATCTTGCCATTAGGCCACTCGTTGCGCGGAGTCATGCTCACGATGACAGGAGTACCACCCTTCTCGCGTACGTCACCTACAAACTTACGCAAGTACCAGCCGTATGAGTATACCACTTTATAGGTACGGTCCTTTTCAAGACGATATACATGGCTGCTATCCTTCACGCCACGGATGTCGGCACGAGCCTTACCACCGGCAATGTCGCCCATGTCGTTATGACCAAACTGAATGAGTACATAGTCACCGGGCTCGATGCTGTTGTACACCTTCTCCCAACGGCCCTCCTCTACGAAGGTGCGGGCACTGCGGCCAGCCTTGGCTGCATTGACGAGCGTACACTTCTTGGTGTTGAACACGGTGTGAGCCACACTCGCCCATCCCCACATGCTGTTTTCGTCCTTATCCTCATTCTTCACGGTGCTGTCGCCTGTAAAGAACACGACGGGCTTGCCAGCCTCACGCACAAACTGCTCCATGGGCAGGTCGAGTGGCAAGAGGTAGTCCTTCAATGCCAAGCCCTCACAAGCAGCAATGGCCTCGGCAGCCGAGCGGGCATTGGTCTTGGCACCAAACTCGCTGGTGTGTATCTTGTCGAGGTAAAACATGTAGTTTACCTTCCAAGGACCATAAGCTTCAAACTTGCGTGCGGTAGTACCCTCAAGGTCGATCCAGGGCACATCCATCTCGCGAGCTATCTCCTGCTGCCACTTGGTGAAGGTATCACGCTTGCGAGTGATAGTCGTCTCATTATCCCAAGAGTTGCGCGGAGTCAATGAGCAAAGTACGGGATGAGCCCCCTTGCTGCGTACGTCGCGGATGAACTTACGCATATACTCACCATAGCTATATACCGTCTCCACGGCACCCGTCTCCTTGATGGTCACCACCATGCTGTCGGTGCCGATGCCAGGAATGGATGCACGAGCACGACCATGGTCGTACGGACCATTGTCGTTGTGTCCCAACTCGATGATTACCCAGTCGCCGGGCTTCACGCCTTCGAGCACGGCAGGCCATAATCTATTATAGAAGGTTCGGCTACTGGTGCCACCAAGCGCATGGTTCTCTACCGTGATGCGGTTCTCATCGAAGTATTCGTGGGCAAAATATCCCCAGCCCCACTGACCATTGTTACCGTTGCCCAGCGTACCAGTACGCATGGTGCTGTTACCAACGAGGAATAACACAGGGTTAGTCCCTTTACGCGACGAGCCGGGTATAGGGCGGGCCGTGTTGGCCTTGTTCAAACTATCAAGCGTGAGGTCACGCACCTTGTTCACATCCTCGAGCGGAGCTTTCCTGTCTCTTGTGTTTTGTGCAGCCACGGTCAGTGCTAGGGCACACAGAGCGAATAATAGAGTATGTCTTTTCATAATATGTAATGTAAATATCCAACAAAAGTAATGTATTTTTTTCATATCACATTACGGAAAGGCCGTTTTTTAAGTTTGCACTTCCGTATGAAGAACTCATTTGATTAACATTTCTTGCTTCCTCAGTATATCTAATTCTTTCTTGAATATTTCATTTCAATCATATACTAAGGAATATCTCCGCTGAGAAAATACACCGATATCATCTTTCCACCAGCATCTCCTCACACATTCACCACCCACATCTTATCAAGCAACCGTTCATAGCTTCGCTCATAGAAGCTATCATAAAGTGCCCCACAACCGATCCGCAATCCATAGAACTTTGTGCCTTGTCCCTGCGCCTTTACTATGGCCTTCTTGAGGGAGTCCTTTGGAGGGTCGAATTCAAAATCACTAACAATCAATACATCTGCCATCTCAAACACACCCTCTGCTAATGCATCAATAGCATAGCCCAACATTTGATTTCCATCCGTCCCTCCAGTAAAGTGCTCTGTCAAGAACGATGCTACCTTTTTCCAATGCTTGGGATGTGTCACCTCCAACGTTTTCGCACTGATAGAAAAAGTAATCAGGAGACATTTCCTTCTTTTTCTTTTTGCAATCTCCATCAAGTGTATCAGTAGCGCTTTTGACACCTTTTCCTTTTCTCCTCCCATCGATCCGCTGGTGTCGAGACTGACAATGATAGGTCCCTCAGTCAGTCGCGGCTCGTTCTTTCGTTCCGTGTCCTTCTTTTTTGCGGCAATCATAGGAGTCTTCCCCGAGAGTAGTTGCAGTTGTTTAGTGGCATACCGCTTATAAAATACCCCTTCGCTTTTTACATCAGCCAATAGGGCTACTTCAGTCGGAAGCATTGCCGACAGGTTGTTTCCCAATGTCACTCCATCTATATTTTCTCTTATGGGGCTATGCTGCAAAAGCAATGGCCGATATTTTTCCACTGTGTCATCTTTGGTTGTAGTATCTGGCGATTTCTCTCTTCCTATGATGCGAGCAATCTCATCCAGTTCGGGATACTTGTATGTATACTTTTCCAGTTTCTTTTTCTGTTTATATTCCTCCGTGTCATAGAGCCTGTTCAATGCGCGTTCTACACTCTTCTTGTTCTTTTCTACCAGCTCCTCTTTCATCTCTCTTTCTTGCTCATCCAAGGCTTCATTCCACTCTTTCTCCAGACAGTCAAAGATAAGTTCCCTATCTTTTTCTCTATTTCTGAGCTGCATGTCATACCCTGCCATATTTACCTCGTTAGGGTCATAGTTCTCCTCGATATACTCTACCATATCTCCCCACATGGCCCTCTTCATGTCCAGATTGCCCTCAAAGAAGGCCTCCATATATTCCCGTTCCTTTTTGCTCTGTTCCTCTATCTGCAGATAATAGGGCAGCAACACGCGGATAAACTCAAGCACAGAATCTCTCAGCGAAGCAAACCAAATGACATCTTGCTCTGCTTGAAACCTTACCCCTGGGTCATCGAGCACCGTTTTTATATAATCGGCCAACACATCTCCTTCCCAGCCTACGGGCAGGGTTGCTGTGGCATAATACTCATCAAAAATCTGGCCATATATCTCCAACCGGCTCTCTATATCTTGCTGCAGTTTATCTTCATCCATTGGTCAGTTGCGTTGCGTTGATTATTTTTACATCCAGCTCTTCCATTTGCTTGTTCAATTCCTCTGCGTATTTTGCCAGATGCTTGCAATCATCCTTGCTTACAAACAGGTTCTCTGATTTCAAGATTGCTTCAGTGCGCTGAGCATGTACTTGCCTCAAATTCTCCAAACTCGTTTGCAGTTCACCGATGACATTTTTACATCTCTCTTTTGCCTCATTCTCGGCCTGTGACTTTTGCTGTAGTGGCGAGAGGTTCTCGATGACATAGTATCTATTGTCAATACTTATTGAGTTGGACGAGCGTTTCAACTTCACCTTCTCTACTTTCACATTCCCGGCTACAGAGAATGGCCGCGTAGGCTCAAATCTCCTTATGCAATAGACATTCATATGGATATCCCAATAGAGCAGTCCATCTGTTTCCTTGGTCTTTTTCAAATACTTGTAGTCTGGAGCATATAGGTAACATCTTGCCGTAGGATAACCTATCAAGTTGTAGTAAAAGTAGTTGTATAGTTTAAAGTCCTTTTCCTCTGTTGCATCTGCCGCAGGGACCGACTTCAGACACTGTTCCAGATTCTTCTCCAAGCTCTGCAGGCCTGCTTCCACATCAACAAACAAAGCCTCGCTCACCACCTGCCACACACGTCCTATCACCTCGATGTTGTTCCATAGCATATGACGTAACAGCAACAAGTCACTATACTCGACCCTATTCCTGTCGTTAAGCAAGGCCGACATCTGCAGCACTCGGGCAATCTTCCTCCAACGGCGGTCCGAGATGTAATAGTCAAAGGCATGCGCCTCCTCCTCAGCTGCCGCCTTTGCCAACCTTTTGCGCACCTCGGTAATTGCTTTCAGCACCTCATCGCCTATCATCACCTCCTCGGCCTCAGTCTGCCAAGTGCGGTATTGCAGTTCTGTGATTTTCAGTTTGGATGGTACGCACACCTTCACCTCACCTCGTTGACATAGCATACGATAGAAGGTCTTCTCATTGCTGATACAGTTTGATATCACTCTCACCAAGAATCTATCCCACAACGCCTCCAGTCCCTCATCCTCGGCAGGCAACTCATTGGAAGCCGCAATCAGCATCTTCATGGGGAGCTGTATCGTGTGGCGACCATTCTGATAGATACGCTCATTGATTACCGTGAGCAGGGCATTCTGTATGGCAGGCCCCGCCTTCCATATCTCGTCGAGAAACACCACGGTAGCCTCTGGCAGAAAGCCCTCCACACACCGTTCATACACATCCTCATCTTTAAGCTTCGACACCGACACCGGTCCAAACAGTTCGTCGGGCGTCGAGAAGCGCGACATCAGGTATTCAAACGAGCGGGCATCGCTGAAGACCTCCTTCAATCTCCGCGCCACCATACTCTTGGCCGTCCCCGGAGGGCCAAGTAAAAATATACTCTCTCCTGCCACGCAGCACAGTAGCGAGAGCGACAAGATATGCTCCTTCTCATATACTCCCTCGCCAATACACTTGAGCAACTCCTCAATCTGTTTTCTCGTTCCTTTCATATTATATCAATGTTCATCAATCATCAGGTACTTCAACCGTTCCATACTCCTTTCTGCTCTTGATTCTCCATGTTCTGCAGCAAGTGTATACCAATATGCAGCCTTCTCCAAATCACACTTTATGTGCCATCCCCAATCATAGGAATCGGCCAGATGGTACATAGCCTCTGCATTTCCCTGTTCTGCCGCGTGTTTCCACACCATGATTTGGTCAATACTTTCTTCCAATTCTTTTGCTTTCCAGACAGCATCATTGTCCCCATGTTCAGCAGCAAGCCTATACCAGCGGATGGCCTGCAGACAATCCATTTCAACCACATCGCCCTCCTCATAGTATTCGCCCATCATCACCATGGCCTCTACATCGCCCTGGCTTGCAGCCTTGAGGCATTGCTCCATCGCCTTTTGTTCCACACGTCGCGCCTCCATATAATCCACTGCCTCTTTATATCCCTGGTCAGCGGCCTTTGTGCACCAGTAGATTTCTTCCTTGCTGCCATAGATACAACACTGCGACAAGCGCCACTGCCCTTCGGCATCACCTTGGTCGGCCGCCAAACGAAACCAGTAATAATCTCGCTGCTTATAGTCCCTATCCAGTTCATCATTGAAGCACTCCACTTTCCCCAAGCTACATTGCGCCATGGCTAGTCCTTGCTTGGCAGCTTTGAGATACCACGACACCGCTTTGGTGCAATCATAATCTACACCATAGCCATAGTAATAACAGTTTCCCAATGCACACTGCGCCAAGGCCACTCCTTGCTCAGCCGCGAGTGCAAACCACCGTACCGCCTCCACCATGTCAATCTCTACTCCTAGTCCATTGGCATAGCAGCGTCCCAATTGATACTGTGCCTCGGCATCACCTTGCTCAGCACTACGCTTCAGTTGTTCCCACTCCTCTTGTGAGGGAATACGTACTTCGTCTTGTTCCATATTTGTTTAGTGTTTAGAGTTTAGTGTATATAGATTGTCGTTCACCGTTAATCGCTCATCGTTTCTACCACAAAGGTAACCAATACTCTCGCCACTCACCGGCTTGCCCACAAGTGAATTTCTCGCACTCGCATAATAGTACCAAACTCACCTGTTTTTGGTACCGCTACCCCTCGGTCCCAATCCAAACGATGCAAAGAAAGCCCATGAATAAGACATTTTCTGTCCTATGCCAATAAAAAAGCACTCAGCAAAGAGTTCTCATCTCCCTGCTGAGTGTAAAGATATGAGAGGATGCGAGATGAGGTGTTTGAGGAGAATGCAGAAAAAGTAGATATTTTACATTTCATTTGGTGTTTTGTCAACAATATACTAACTTTACGCACAAACTAAGTGCGAAAAAATGTATTAGTACATCTATATTAAGTGCAGAAAAATGTATAACAAGCCGTCTATAAGATGCATATAAATGTAAATGGATTATGGAACGAATAGATATTCAAAAACTTATATTCTGGAAGAATAGTACAGACAGAAAACCACTTGTACTGAATGGTGCACGCCAAGTTGGAAAGACATGGTTGCTTCGTGAGTTTGCACGAAAAGAATACGCAAAGGAGGCTTATATTGTTTGTAGAAAAAACGAGTTGGTGCAACAAGTCTTTACGCAAGACTTCAATGTGGAACGCATACTTCGTGCACTTCGTGCGATAAGTGGAGTGGATATCACTCCAGGAGATACTCTTATCATATTGGACGAGGTACAAGATATTCCCGAAGCATTAGAAGCACTCAAATACTTTTGTGAGGATGCCCCCGAGTTCCACATAGCAGTGGCTGGTTCACTTTTAGGAATATCATTACATAGCAATGTGTCGTACCCTGTCGGTAAGGTTAATACACTGAACGTCTATCCCATGAATTTCGAGGAGTTCTTATTGGCCAAAGGAGAAATCGAGGCATACAAACTGCTCACGTCGCGTGATTTTAGCGTTATAAATCTCTTGCACGACAAGTTTGTGGATCTGCTCCGTCAATATTATTACGTAGGAGGCATGCCCGAAGTGGTAAAGAAGTATGTCGAAACTGGAGCTTTGCAGGAGGTACGTCGCATACAGAATGAGATATTACACGGTTATGACCGCGACTTTTCCAAACATGCCCCCAAAGAGCAGGTACCTCGCATACGAATGGTATGGAAGAGTATCCCATCGCAACTATTCAAGGATAATAAAAAATTCATCTACGGTACTTTGCGTAAAGGCGCTCGTGCCAATGATTTTGAGATAGCCATCCAGTGGCTTATTGATGCGGGGCTACTCTATAAGGTCTCTCGCTGTACGAAGCCCGCTCTTCCGCTTGACATCTATGAGGACTTAGCTGCGTTCAAACTTTATATGGTAGACCTTGGATTGCTTGGAGCCATGGTGGGTACAGAGCCATCACAGATACTGATAAATAATGCTGCTTTCACCGAATATAAAGGAGGTCTGACAGAACAGTACGTATTACAGCAGATGAAGAGTCATGGCGTGAGTCCAATCTATTATCATAAGACCGATGATTCCAGGTTAGAGTTAGATTTTGTCATTCAGCGGCAAGCCCACCTATTGCCCATTGAAGTGAAAGCCGAAGGCAATGTACGGGCAAACTCCCTAAGCACCTTGCTTAAGAATACTCCCTCATTGACAGCCGTTCGCTACTCAATGCTACCCTATAAGGAACAAGGACAACTCACCAATATTCCTCTGTATGCTGTTTGACTCACAATACAAAAACCGCATAAGACATTTTCTGTCCAATACCAACAAAAAAGCACTCAGCAAGGAGTTTTTTATCTCCTGCTGGGTGCGTCGTTTCTCGTTAATCGCTAGACTTTAATCGTTAAACTTTCCACAAAATTAATCATTCTCACATCCACATCAGAAGCTATAGTAAGAATAATCTTCACAAATAAAAAATAGTACCAAAGCCACGGGGATTTGGTACTATCGCTATAGCCCTAAATCACTACTCCCAATGCTATTCGATACAAAGATATGGGAGAGATGGGACAAAAGATGTCTGAGAAGGAATATAAATCTACAAGTTCTTGTCATTAACGGAATACCACCTCGGTAGTCAATGTCCGTTTACCACCATTATTCAACTCGGGAGTATTTATTCTAATGTCACAATCTATAACGAATACATTACCACCTTCCGAACAAATGAGATTCTCATCATGCATATCACTGAGATAGATGTCCGATGTGGCATAAGTCCAATTTCGAGGATTCTTCAATTCGAATCCCATTTTATTCATATACTCAGATATTTCCTTATCGCTCATGCGACTACCCTTTATAAAGGGTTGCTCCACTATAATTTTAAAATTTCCTTCTGCATCACGTCCAAACCCTAGAACCTCAAGTGTAGTTTCTCGGAAATAAGCATTATGCAACGATATGCGATCGAGTGCCAATATCGGTTCCACAAAATAATCCAACCCAATGGACTTTATCAATGTAGCGCCATGATCATATACCACAGCTTCACCACCTTCAGCAATGCGTTCACCAAGCGCACGAACAAACGAGTCATCCACATCATCAATCCACACCCCTACGGCCCGTGCCCATTGTTCTATCCTCAGAGCTTGCGTCTCTCCGCGTTGACACATTCTTTTGAAGTCTGAGACTCCCGAAGCGAGCGTATCTGTATCAACTTCTGCTCCCGCGAGTAGGGTTGCAATGACATGCGTTGTACCTCCCGCTGCGCAGCCATACTGTTCGAGCGGTGAAAATCGTTTATAAACAAGTTTCTCGTTGATAAATAGTTCTGCATACCTATCCAATTGCTGCAAACCATCAGTCGTGAAACCCTCCTTAATGATGAGAGTCATCGATGTCCAAAAGTCCGCATTGTTTACCATCATACATCTATTAAATCACAATGCAAAATTATAAATATCTTGTCGAATTTCCAAACTAAAGAGATTGGCTTCACTATTCATCATTTCATCTTCAATCTCTCCAACGCCTCTATAGCATCCTCATCCCCCTGTTCTGCAGCAAGCGTATACCAATGAACAGCTTGGTGCAAATCTTTCTCCACACCTTGCCCATAATCGTAACACATGCCAAGTTTGAATTGCGCCACAGGAAGGTCCTGTTTCGCAGCTTTGGTATACCAACAGAACGCTTGTTCCATATCACAAGCTACTCCCGTTCCATCTTCATAGTGTACGCCAAGAGCGAATTGTGCTATTGCGTCATCCTGTTCTGCAGATTTTTGGAACCAATATAGACTTTTATTATGGTCTTGAACTTGGCTGTTCTCTCCATAATACCAGAAGCCTAGCTTGCGTTGAGCATCAACATGTCCTTGTTCTGCAGCCTTTGTACACCAATAAATCGCCCGCTCTATATCTTGCTCTTCCGTATTATTTCCAAAATGTTCGCCAAGTATATATTGCGCTTCGGTACATCCTTGCTCTGCAGATTTAGTCCACCAGTATACAGCCTTCTTTATGTCCTGTTCTACACCAATCCCTTTTTCATAATATTCTCCCAGACTATATTGAGCAACCATTTCACCTTGTTCGGCGGCCTTAATGTACCAAAACACAGATTCTTCGTGATTTTGCTCTACCCCAAATCCACCTCTATAGCAAGAAGCCAAACAGGATTGAGCATCAACATGTCCTTGTTCTGCCGCCTTACTCCACCAATATACTGCCTGTTTCTTATTGGTCTCAACGCCTTCACCATCATAATAACAGAATCCCAAGACACATTGTGCCTCCACATGCCCTTGCTCTGCCGCTAAAGCATACCATTCTACAGCTTGTTTATAATCTTGCTCTACTCCTTCTCCATAGTAATAGATATTTCCAAGGCTTACTTGTGCTGGAACAAACTCTTGTTTCGCTGCTTTCTTATACCAATAGATAGCCTTGTCAATATCATGTACTACTCCATCTCCATATTCATAACAATATGCTAGATTGCATTGCGCCTCCGCATCACCCTGCTCGGCATCACGCATCAGCTGTTCCAACTCCTCTTGTGAAATCGTTTTATTCTCTTCCATAGTATCTATTCGTTAATCGTTTGTTTTAAGCCTTTCTTCCATTCTCTTTAATGCTATTTTTGCAACTTCAACATTTGAGTCTCCTTTTCTAACGACTCTTTTATACCAATAAATTGCCCCTTTTATATCTCCCGTTCTTTCGTGTGCTCTACCACATTCATAGAACACATTTGAACTTTTCGACTGCTTTGCAAGGATTAGCATCAACCGTTTAGACTCTTCAAAATTGCCTCTATGGAAGTATCTGTCACTCAAGAGATATATCGCAAGAAAATCACCCTGGTCAGCAGATCTCTTAATCCAATATAATTCCCCTTCATCATCTTGTAAGATGCCACACAATCGAGCCATAATACCTTGACATTTGATATCGCCATTTTCAGCCTTTTCCCTCAGGGCTTCCTCTGTGTATTTTTCACCTTTTAGGAACCAATATTTAGCCTTTTCTATATCCTTTTCAACACCTATTCCCCAAGCGTAGTTTAGACACATACGATATATCGCATGACTCCAACCTTGCTCAGCAGACAGTCTCAACCAATAGATGTGTTTCTCTAAATCCTTTTCCACACCATACCCATTAAGATAACAGATCGCTAGTTCGTATTGCGCCTCAGCATCTCCCTGCTCCGCATCACGCATCAGTTGTTCCAGCTCCTCTTGTGAAATGGTCTTATTCTCTTCCACAGTACCTACTCGTTAATAATTAAATCGTAATTGAAATCAATTCTTCCTCCTCAAAGCTATCTTTACTCTTCCCTCTTCTTTATTTCCTTTAAAGAAGACATCATATTCTTATATGAAATCTCTAACCCCAAAAGTAAAGGATCGTCATTTTTGAAATTTTCTTTTTCACATGCATACCATTCATTATACCAATACTCTGCTTTCTCGACATCTATCAGTGCCGGATTGCAAGTATAACTTTGAGCAAGATACAACTTAGCATCAGCATATCCCAGTTCCGATGCAAAGGTTAAAAGTTCTATAGCTTTATCAAAACCCTCCTTCGAGCCCATATCGCGATATCTGATGGCCTCTTCGCATAGCTCATCTAACTCCTGTTCTGAAAAGGTTGGTTGTTTCTCTTCCATAATATATATTCTTTAATCGTTAAACTTTTCACAAAGATAATCATTCTCTCCATCACATCAGAAGCTACCGCAGGAATAATCTTCGCAAATAAAAAATAGTACCAAAACCACGGGGATCTGGTACTATCGCAATAGTCCTACATCGCTGCGCCCAATGCTTTTCGATGCAAAGATATGCGAGGGATGGGACAAAAGGTGTCTGAGAAGAATGGAAAAAGTAGATAGAAATAGGTGATTGCCCAAAATAATGTTCCTGGATTCCCCAAAAATAATCTTATTCAGACAGAGTTTGTCTTTGTTTCCTATTACCTTTGTCTTAAATTATAATGAATAACCCCTAAATAATAACTTCACATGGAAAAAGAAAAGTTCAGTAATCTCTTCGATGAAAAAAAGGAAAAGACCGTAAAAGACTATTGTAATGATATTATCAATGCTTATTCTTATGATTTAAGTAAATTACTCGAGCTTAAAGTCATCAAGACAGAATATGATGAAAACAATAATATCACATGGTACATCGCAGGTTCTGAGCAAGCATATACGAATTATAGAGAACTTAGGAAAGGATTGGAAGCTTATGTCTTGCACTTGGATAATGGTAAGAACTTCAGTGAGGAAGAGTTTTTTGAAACATTGGGTAATCTCATTTCAAAAGAAATACCTACTCTTCTTTTGTCTACAAAGACAAGCATACAAATGACTTGCAAGTTAATGTCTCGTGTCTTGTCTCAAGTAAAAGAGACAAAATTAGTATGTTCTGGTATGATTTCAGGTAGATTTAACTATGAGGAAACATTATTAGAGACAGAATGGGATTCAATAGAAGAAAGATTGAGGATTTTATCAGACTCCACCTTATACATCAATGATATCATAGAACATTCTATAGATAATTACAGGTTGTGTGAAGCAACAATAAGAAGTAAGAGCATCAAGAATGTTTTTATTGATGTTTACCCAAACAAAGACGAAATGTCAGAAATATTATCGTGGGGTGAAAAAATGGGTATAAATGTATTCTTTACTGAATTAGGAGCAATAGATTCTTTCAGTTCTAAACAGATAAAATCAGGTACTGGCATTTTTAGCAGTTCATATGCCAGCATTCATTTTAATTGACTGAAAAGACTTTAAGGATCTAGTTTAATACAATTGGAGTGCGTATGATTCAATACATCACAAACGAGCAACATTACAAGTTACTTATCGACCAAGTATCTAAAGTTAAACATTCCCTTTGGATGGGTACTGCCGACTTAAAAGATCTATACATAAAGAAGCTAAATACTGCTATTCCTTTCTTGGCTCTACTCGAACAGAAAGTCAGGCAAGGAGTATCCGTACGCTTGCTTCATGCCAAAGAACCCGGAGAGAATTTTCGCAATGACTTCGATCAATATCCCGCCTTATGGCAAGGAATGGAAAGGTCATTATGTCCTCGCATCCATTTCAAAATCATCATTTTCGATATGGAATCTGCATATATCGGTTCTGCTAATCTGACAGGTGCTGCTTTTGGCATGAAAAGCGAACGGAAGCGTAATTTTGAAGCAGGCATCCTCACAGATGATCCCACTTTAGTAAATTCGGCAATCGAACAATTTGATAACGTTTGGATTGGCTCATACTGTAAACAATGTGGTAGAAAAGATGTATGCAAGGATCCTATTGCATAGTCCTTTTACCACATTAGTTGATTAGAACTTTCACATCTGAAGCTATAGAAAGAATAATCTTCGCTTATAAGAGATAGTACCAAGTCCAGGGATTGGTACTATCTCTATAGTCCTTACATCACTACTTCCAAATGCTTTATGGTGCAAAGATAGCGTCGGGATGGGACAAAAGGTGTCTAAGAGTTTAATAAATAACTACAACTGAACAAAGATTTCCGTTGAAATTCTTTCATAAACTTCTCGTTCATTCTGGAGATTTGAGGACACAGAGATTCCTTCCAAGGTAGAAACTTCTGTTGATATATTAAGGATATTATCAATTTTCTCTGTCAATACAGAACTAAAATGTTCATTTATTTCACCACCTTTTACAACATAGTTGTAATGTGATTTAAACATTGTTATTTCTGGATGATTTTTTAATTCCTCACGAATCTTTTCTGCATCTTCTAAAGAACAGAATTTTCTTGAACTAAATTCTCGTTTAATTATAGCATCAGTTTCGTTTTTTGCTTCAGCATTCACTTCGGCACTCGCTTGTATTCTTGGAGATTTTCCCTTTAGCTTCAAAGAACTTTTACTATTTTCAACATATTTATATATACATTCTTGCTTAAAAGATTTCGCTCCAAGATTTGAGTAGAAATCTGAAATTTTATGAGATGTATATCTAGCCATATCAACACTCATTTTTTCTGGAGATTTCAAGGGGAAATATTTACAGAAGAAAGGATGCTTTACATATAGTATTCCGACTTTTGCACCACCATCATAAACATCAGAATCTCTCTCTTCTTGAAATCTACGAATTTCAACTCCTTTTTTTAATATTTTTTGATTCTTTGGCAACTCTCTAACATAAAAATCTTCTGCATTAACCAATAAAACAAACAGACTTTCCATAAATTTTATTTTAATTATGAGGGATATACTAATTTGTTACATTTCATATGCTTATATATCAGAAAGAAGGCTTGATAGAATTCGATCCTTAACATTCCCATCTTTCAAATTTACAGTTATAAAATTGACTTCTTCCATAAACTGTGCAGCATCAGGACAATCATTATCAACAAGGCAATCTCTCAATTGTGTCCGTAATGAGTCTTCGTCGTCATATATTTTATCGTTTATATGAGTAGCTATTAATAATCTTTTTTTTGAATAGCACAATTTATATATCGCCTTAAATTGAGCAGAACATTCCCAAACAATATGCTTATCGCTTAAGAATTTATTAAGATCAAATAAACAAATAACAATATCAGCATCCCCACTCTTATTAACTATATACTTACAAGATTGTTCTCCTGGAATATCAGTCATTTCCTTAAAAGTAATAGTTTGCCCATGATAACATATTTTTTTTGATGACATTTTTTTACCTTTAAGGCTTGTAGCTCCGACTTTGTATTTTTCCTCTCGAAGCAAATTTAAGAAAGTGGTTTTACCTGCATTTTTATGGCCTACGACTAATAATTTTATCTTTCTATTAAATAATTGATTTATTTCGTCTTTAGCATAATGCAATTTTTCTGAAAGGACTTTTGTAACTTTTTCAACATTATCTTCTGTAATATTTTTCAACAATTTTATACTAGCCAATAAAATTGATAAATCATCAGAATATCCAATCACGGGCAAAAGATCTGAAATTAAATCAAGAGGTAAAATAAAATACCCTAAAGCACCTAATATTAGAGTTTTTTCTTTATAAGTTCTTTCAGATTGTAAAGAAAAATAAAGGAGCAAAGCATTAGATACAACCTTAATGCCTGCTTGCTTTGCTACTTTTGTGACTTTTTCCCAAAATCCTTCTTCTGAATACTGCTTTTCATACTCACGGACATTAACCATTTGACTTTCTTCTTGCATAACATTCAATTTTAATACTTGTATAGTTTTTATCTCATCTGTCTCACATCCAAATAAACCATATTCAAAGCACCTGCCTTTTTGATGTCCACACCATAAACACGCATAAAGGCATCTGCTACAAGTTGACCACCGTTAGTGGTAACGGGGTTGCTAAACGAAGAGGTGGATACATCGACCGACATGCCACGTTCGAGGCGAATGCCATTGTCGTTCTTCATTTGTTTTACTGTAACTCTAAATATCGGCATCGCTTTTCTGAGTTTTATATTTATTCTTTGCAAATATATACATTATTTCTATGGAACCACATCTTCAGATAATGTATTCCTTTATCCTCTTCACTCATACCACCCCATCATCCTCTTCACGATGCCCTTCATCTCCTCGCGAACACATTCGGGAGCGAGCACCTCGAGTTTCTCGCGGTGCCAGAGCAGTGTCTGATACAGGTTGTAGCTGGGGCGTAGCCAGTAGGTGAAGATGCTGTAGTCGTCGTGTGTCTCTACCTCCTGCTGCGAGGAATGTATGGGGCGAGCACGGATATAGTCTACCTGAGTGCCGTAGACCTTCAGCTTGATGAGCTGCGGAGCACACTCCTCGTGGTTCACGCCAAAGCAAGCATCGAAATAGGTCTGCGGACTGACCTCAGCCGATGGCACAGCCTCCTCATCCACAAGGTGCAGACCGCTGATGCGCTCCAGAGCATATACCGTAGGAGTCTTGCGCGTCAGAGGCTCGGCCACGAGGTACCACCGCTGCTCCCACGTCTTCACGAAGCAGGGGATGAGCCTGTGGCGCGTCTCCTCCTTCCGGCTGAACGAGCGATAGTCGAACTCCACCAACTGCCCCTTGTCGATAGCCTCCAGTATCGTGTGCAGATGCTCCACACCGCTGGGAGCCTCATCTAGCAGCACCTTGTCCTTATGCTTCAGTGCCAGCTCCGACAGCTCCTGTATGTGGAAGGCCGAGAGCAGGTAACGGTATATGGCATTGCTCTGCACATCGTCCATATTGGCGATGTAGTAGCACCGCGTATGTGCATCGTACTCTATATCGATGGCAAACACCGAGGATATATACTCCTTGTATCGCCCGAAGGTCTTCGGGATAATCTCTCCATCGTAGAGCGACGAGTATTCCCAATGCTCATTGATCTCGCGCAGCGACAGCGCCTTACCGCGCGACAGCAGCTCTACTATATACAGGCATTTCTCTATCTTTCCCATGGCATACTTTTATATTTTCCCACAAAGGTAGTTTTTAATTCTCAATTCTCCCTATTTCTTTCCCACGAATGAGCACGAATCTGCACGAATTCTTGATTGACATCATACCTAAGAATATTCGTGGGTATTTGTGAAATTCGTGGGCAAAAACAAAGAATCTCGTGGGAGAGGACAAAACATATACTTCGTGGGCGATAAGTGATACTCCCATGAATGGGCAGATATAAAGCATTATCAACGGCAAGGCCTACACGAACAAAGGATACCTATTCCGTGGGATACTCAGGCAACACCGCGTCACGATAATAACCATTGGCCTTCAACCAAATAGAATTCTCAATATCGTCCGTATTGAAATTCACCAGTACACCTCGATACAATTTAGTCAATTTAAGATAAGTGATCAGTTGCAGGTGAAAAACCTCACGCATATCGAGTACAGACTTAAGTTCTATGATAACACGACGTTCCACAAGTATATCAATACGCAATTGAGTTTTCAGCCGTTGTCTTTCGACCTCTATAGGGACTGGTACCTGCCGGTCAACACGCAGTCCCCGTTTAGTGAGGAAATAGACAAGCGCTTCTTCATAGACAGCTTCAAGGAGTCCCGGCCCGAGAGCGTTGTATGTATCAAAGATGGCTCCGCGTACTTGGTATGTCAATTCATAGTCCCGCATATCGTATTATTTGTATCTCTCACAAAGGTAGTATTTCCTTTCCATATTCACACTGAATCTCTAATATTTCACACATATATCTTTTATTTTTATAATTCTCTCCCACGAATGACACGAATCTGCACAAATCTTTCACGCGCTACGCTTGTGCTTCCCATCCGGATGACAATTCATACGAGCGATAGCTATGTATGAGAATTCGTGGGTATTTGTGAAATTCGTGGGAAAACAAAGTTCATACCCGCTAGCAATGATGAATTATATTCCCACAAATGACACGAATCTGCACAAATCTTTCACACGCTACGCTTGTGGTTGCCTCCGGATGGCAATTCATACGAGCGATAGCTATGTATGAGAATTCGTGGGTATTTGTGAAATTCGTGGGAAAAACAAAGTACATAGCCGCCAGCGATGATAAATTATACTCCCACAAATAACACGAATGGACACAAATCTTAGTGCAAACATTGTTTATAATATTCGTGATAATTTGTGGAGATTCGTGGGCAAGACAAAGAGTCTCGTGGGAGAGGATAAAGCATATACTTCGTGGGGGCCTACAAATACAACGACCCATAATTCATCATCTCCCCCAACGACAACTCGTGGTATGCCTTGAGCTTTCTATCGCGCGGGTCCTCCATCTCATACTCAGGAGCATCATTATCGGTGACGATGATGTCGAGCAGCGGGCGCTCCAGACCTTCCCGCCAGGTGAAGCGCATCTTCACCCTGCAGTCGTCGAGCCTGCGCTCGCGCTGCAGCAGTGCATAGAAGTCGGGCACCAGCTCCTGGGTGAGAGCCAGCATACGCTCGTTCGTGCATACAATGGTGGAGATGCACTTACGGTGCTGACGGCGCAACCATATCTGGCGTCCCTTCTCACTCTTGAAGGTTGGCTCTCTCTGCTCACGTGAAGTGATTTCCGTGCCAAAGCGCTCCGTGCCACGGTAGCCACCACAGGCAAACAGCTCGGGCAGATGACGCTTCACCGTGCGCAGCATCGCGGCATCGAGCACAAACTCCTCGCCCGTGATGCACAGCAGGCGCTCCATCTCGTCGGTCGCCTTGCGGTAGTTCATCTTTCCATTGGGCATAACATAAGGCGCTACTATGGGACGCATCACACGGCGCAGCCAGCGGCGAGCCACCTTGTCGAAGCGTAGCAGGTTGAGGCACTCCACATACTCCCACAATGCCTCGTGCTTGCAATAGTCGAACCGCGCCCTGCAGCCATACGGGAGATTCATCCTGCAACACAGTCGCTGATAGTACCAGTAGGCCGGCTTCACTGTGATATCCACTATCGCCATATCCATCTCGTACAGTTCCACCTTGATGTCCACATTCCTGTTTGTGAAGCGCTTAGTGCGCAGGTACTTCACCATTATCGTCCTTTTCTTTCCCATAACCGGTCCTTTTTCTATTGTTCACGATGCAAATTTCGTTGCCAGCACGGACAATTCCTGTCTGAGTGGCATTATTTTTGCCCACAAATCACACAAATCTTCACGAATCTTCCACGCGTTACGCTTGTGCTTCCCATCCAGATGGCTCTCTAAACACTAAACTCTAAACACTAAACTAATACGCCCACAAATCACACAAATCTATACGAATCTTTTAAAAGGTTTTAGCCATCGTCACACACGCGTGTGTAATTCGTGGTTATTCGTGAAATTCGTGGGAAAAATAAAACAAGCCGTTGGTGGGTACAAACACATCATCCGAGGGATATAAAAACATGTTGGTTCTTCGTCAATTTAGGGGCTATTAATTTCGCAAATTCTCCTCTTTATTTATCTGATATACAGATAATAAATTCATAAAACAATTGCAGGTGTCACTGTTTTTTTGTATCTTTATGTGTGAAAAAACCAACAAAAAA
>JAZNYG010000081.1:0-21644 GCA_045594245.1 Bacteroidaceae bacterium | reverse complement strand
CATGGCGTGTGAGAGGCCGCTGCGGGTAGAGGAGGGGAGGTCTATCTGTGTGAGGTCGCCCGTGATGATCATCTTGGTGTTCATGCCCATTCGGGTGAGGAACATCTTGATTTGCGGGATGGTGGTGTTTTGTGCTTCGTCTAGGATGACTACCGCGTCGTTGAGTGTGCGGCCGCGCATGAAGGCCAGTGGGGCTATCTGTATGACGTTGAGCTCCATGAACTCCTTGAGTTTCTGAGGTGGAATCATGTCCTCCAGCGCATCGTAGAGAGGTTGCAGATAGGGGTCAATCTTGTCCTTCATGTCGCCAGGCAGGAAGCCGAGCTTCTCGCCGGCCTCTACGGCAGGGCGGCAGAGGATGAGCTTCTTCACCTCCTTGTTTTTTAGTGCGCGTACGGCAAGAGCGATAGCTGTGTAGGTCTTGCCTGAGCCTGCAGGGCCTACGGCAAAGAGCATATCGTTCTCCTTGTAGCTCTTGACGAGGCGGAGCTGGTTTTCGCTGCGCGGTGTGATGGGGCGGCCCGTTACGGAGAATACGATGACGTCGCCTTCGCGCTCCACGGCGGGGCGGTTGCCATTGAAAATGTCGAGCAGCACCTCCTCCTTCAGGGAGTTGTAGCGTGCGCCATGCTCCTCGAGCTGCTTGATGTAGTTCTCGAATGTCGTCAGTACCTCATCGTCGCCCATGGCGCGGATGACATTGCCGCGCGCCACGATGCGCAATTTGGGGGACAACGCCTTTATCATCTGCAAGTTGGCATTGTTCACTCCATAGATGAGCGCAGGGTCTATCTCTTCCAGTACAATATGCTTTTCTATCATCGATTATGTTTTATCTTACAAAATTAGTGCAAGGCGAATGAAATGCCAAATTTATTTGAGCATTTCTGAGCCGCCGCCTAATTTCTGTGTTCGCGCAGCGAATACTAAAGTTCGTGCAAGGCGAATGAAATGCCAAATTTCAACGAGTGAATGTTGTGGAAAAGTTTACTTTTCTATAACTTAACGAGGCCGAAATTCAACAATGTTAAATTTATTTGAGCATTTCTGAGGCGCCGCCTAATTTGCCTTTCCCTTCGGCCGGTGACCTAAAGGTTCTGTGTTCGCCGCGAATACAGGATTTTTGTGAAAAATAAATAGGATACAGTGTTGGTTTCTTATAATGGAATAATTATGGAAGCTTGCTCGCAATATAGCGATTACCAAGACATGACGAACATGGAGTAAGGCTGTAAGCGTATAGAGTAATTTTTGTGGGGTCGGAACCTTGTAATGCCCAATTCAGCTGATTTAGAGATAAAGTCTTTCCCTCCAAATCTTCACGATAACTTAGTAAGATAGGACACTCGAGATAGGTTGTAGAGTGGAGTTCTCCAGTAAAGGGATAGTAATAAAACTTTTCATCATAGATTTCAACTATGAAATCCTCCAATTGGGTGCTATTGGGAAGTATGATAAGATGAGAAAAGTAGCGTTTCATAAAAAACGATTATTTGCACCTAGTGAGAAAGCCCCTTCTCAATTGCAATATGACCTGAGTCGGGATGCAGAATAGCCTTTGGTGACATGTGATGATATCGCATCAATTGCATTTGATATAACAGTATGCCGGATGCTGATTCATTGTTCTTATAAAAGACATTTCCGTATAATTTGCTAAGTTGCACTTTGGCTGTATCTAACAACTGCAACATAAATGGTCCTGAATCAAAAAGCAAAGTATCTACTGATAGAAGAGAGTCATTGGCGAACTTGGCGGTAAAAGCCAATTGTAAATATTGGTTCTGTGAATCTTTACCATCGTTTAAGAACAACACTTCACCGCTCCATTCAAAACGGTCATTATCCTTAAAATTCGTATCGTTGGGTATGACAAAACTAAAGTGATTGGTTAGTGGAGACGTATTCAATAGCTTCAGGCGACTATCATACCATAAGTCTACCGAATCGCCTGTTATGGCTTTAGCTGTACGGCCATCGGCTTGCAGTGCTTCATTCTCTATTTGCTGTAGGTTGTGCTCTATGCGCTGTGACAAATTAGTATATACTACTGAAAGTGCTTTGGGGTATCGGGCATAGTACACCAATGAGGAGTCTATCTGTGCCTTTGTGACATTATGCTTATTATAAACGTAATCAAAATAAAGATCTTTCTTGTAACGTTCTGATGAAGGCAAATCACTAATCATGACTTGTGCAAGATGGTAGTCATAAAGTATATCCTCTAACTTCTCGGGAGGAAGTACATCGGCGTGTTTCTTCTCTCCACATGAAGCCAAAAGCAACAGTACTGCAGGAAGAACCAACAGCCTATTTCGTAGTCTTTTTATCATCTGTAGCATAGTCGGGACCTTCGAACCCCCAATTCATACATTTACTATAGAACAATAGCACGGCTATCACCGCACAGCTGATGCAGGCATCGGCAAAGTTGAAGATAGGACTAAAGAAAATGAAGTGCTCACCACCAATAAAGGGGAGCCAGTCGGGCCAGTTCCACTCCACCAAGGGGAAGTAAAACATATCCACCACCTTACCCTTGAGCAGAGGAGCATATCCATCGCCCCACGACACCATCTCAGAGACAGCATAGGGCGTACTCTCCGAAAACAGGGGGCCATAGAACACGCAGTCGAAGATATTCCCTGCCGCACCCGCAATAATCAAGGCCACACACGCAATATATCCTCGCGGAAACCCCTTGCCACGTATCTTATAAAGGTAATACACAAAACAGCCTACGGCAATGATGCGGAAGAGCGTCAGGAAAATCTTCCCGAATATCTCCATGCCGAACGCCATGCCGGGGTTCTCGGTGAAGTAGATGTAAAACCAGTCAGTGACGTGAATGCTCTCATGCAAGCGCATGTTGAGCTTCACCGCCAACTTGATTACTTGGTCTATGATAAGGCAGATGGCCACTATGAGCGCAGCCATTCGCCCTTCGGATAGTTTTAGCTTCATCAATTATTCTTTTATTTCTTTCCCTGCTTGGCCTCGATGCTCAGCGTAGCGTGAGGAACAGCACGGAGACGGCCTGCGGGGATGAGCTTGCCTGTCTCGCGGCAGATGCCATACGTCTTGTTCTCGATACGCACGAGAGCTGCCTGCAAGCTCTGGATAAACTTCATCTGACGCTGGGCCAGACGCATGGTCTCCTCCTTGGAGAGCGTGTTGGCACCCTCTTCCAGAATCTTATAGGTAGGAGCCGTGTCGTGGTCCGTATTGTTGTCACGGTTGCTCAACGAGCCCTTCAGGTTGTCGTAGTCGCGTTGGGCCAATTCCAGCTTCTCTAAAATGATGGCGCGGAACTCTTCCAGTTCCTCGTCTGTGTAGCGTGTTTTTTCTGCCATAGTTTTTTACGTTGTTTAAGGGGGTTAGGGCCGAAGCCCTAACCTATATGTTAATACTAAATCTTTTCTACTTTTGCCAGCAAGGTGAATCCGTCAAACTCGAGTGCGGCACCGTCGGTCACCTCAGCTATAGTAAGGCTGTCGGCAAGCACCTGGTTGCAGATGTATGCCTTGTGCTCCTCGATGGCAGCGTTGCTGTTCTCATTGCTGCTCAAGGTCACGGCGATGCGGTCTACAATCTCGAAGCCGCTCGACTTACGGATATTCTGAATCTTGCTCACCAGCTCACGGGCTATACCCTCGCGACGCAACGCATCGGTCACGGTCACATCGAGCGCTACGGTGAGTACACCCTCGTTGGCTACTACCCAGCCGGGGATGTCTTCGCTGTAGATCTCTACCTCGCCAGCCTCAATCTCGGCAGGTGTGCCAGCAAGGTCAAGGGTGAGGCGACCGGCTGTCTCCAACTCGGTGATCTGCTCTTGAGTCATGGCACCTACAGCTGCAGCTACCTGCTTCATCAAGGGACCGAACTTCTTACCCAAGATCTTGAAGTTACACTTCACCTTCTTCACGAGGATGTCCGATGCGCCCTCCACGAAGTCAATCTCCTTCACGTTCACCTCATTCATGATGAGTGGCTTCACGGCCTCGAGGCGTGCCTTCAGCTCGGCATCTACGGGAATCATCAGTTTCTGCAAGGGCTGCTTCACGATGATGTTCACCTTCTTGCGCAATGCCAAGCCCATGGACGAGACCTTTTGTGCCAGCTCCATACGCATCTCGAGTTCCTTGTCCACAAGCGACTCATCGCATACGGGGAACTGTGCCAAGTGCACAGAGTCCACAGTGTCGCGGCCCGTAGCACCTACGAGGTCCATATAGAGCTTGTCGGCATAGAAGGGAGCGATGGGCGCCATCAGCTTCACCACGGTCTCAAGACAGGTATACAGTGTCTGGTAGGCGGCCAACTTATCCTCGGTATAGCCAGCACCCCAGAAACGTTTGCGGCAAAGGCGTACATACCAGTTTGAGAGGTTGTCGTTGACAAAGTCGTTGATGAGACGTCCGGCACGAGTAGGCTCGTAGTCGGCATAGCAGGCATCCACATTCTTTATCAAGGTGTTCAGTTCAGAGATGATCCAGCGGTCAATCTCGGGGCGCTCGGCTACAGGCACCTCGGCCTCACCGTAGTGGAAGCCGTCGAGGTTGGCGTAGGGAGCAAAGAACTTATAGGTATTGTGCAGTGTGCCGAAGAACTTGCGCATCACCTCCACTACACCCTCTTCGTCGAACTTGAGGTTGTCCCAGGGCGATGAGTTGGTAATCATATACCAGCGCAAGGGGTCGCTACCATACTTCTCGATAGCGCCGAAGGGGTCTACGGCATTGCCCAGACGTTTCGACATCTTGTTGCCGTTCTTGTCGAGCACAAGACCATTGGAGATAACGTTCTTGTAGGCCACGCTGTCGAATACCATCGTAGCAATGGCATGCAAGGTGAAGAACCATCCACGGGTCTGGTCCACACCCTCGGCGATGAAGTCGGCAGGATAGTAGGAGCGGTCGTCCACGATCTCCTTGTTCTCGAACGGATAGTGCAGCTGTGCATAGGGCATGGCACCCGAGTCGAACCATACGTCGATGAGGTCGAGCTCGCGCTTCATGGGCTTGCCGCTCTCCGACACGAGGATGATATCGTCCACATAGGGGCGGTGGAGGTCAATCTTGTCGTAGTTCTCCTTATTATATACGCCTGGCTCGAAGCCCATCTCCTTGTAGGGGTTCGCGGTCATGAAGCCGGCGGCGATTGATTTCTCTATTTCATTGTACAGCTCCTCTACCGAACCGATGCAGAGCTCCTCGCCCTCTTCGCTGCGCCAGATAGGCAGCGGAGTGCCCCAGTAGCGTGAGCGGCTGAGGTTCCAATCGTTGAGGTTCTCGAGCCACTTGCCGAAGCGGCCTGTACCGGTACTCTCGGGCTTCCAGTTGATGGTCTTGTTGAGCTCCATCATACGCTCCTTCACTGCGGTAGATCGGATAAACCATGAGTCGAGCGGATAGTAGAGCACAGGCTTGTCGGTGCGCCAGCAGTGCGGATAGTTATGCACGTGCTTCTCTATCTTGAATGCCTTATTGGCACCCTTCATATTGAGGCAGATGTATACGTCGAGCGACTCGGCAGCGGCAGCGGCCTTCTCGTCGTAGCGGCCATCGACCATGAACTGCGGGTCGTAGGCGTTCTTTACCCAACGTCCTTCATACTCCTTGTAGAGCTCTTGGTTGACGCATGTGGCGAGGAACTGCTCGTCGAGCTCCTCCATGAGGTAGAACTTACCAGTGAGGTCCACCATGGGGCGTGTCTCTCCCTTCTTGTTGATCATGAAGAGCGAGGGGATGCCAGCTGCACGGGCCACAAAGGCGTCGTCGGCACCGAAGGTGGGAGCGATATGTACGATACCCGTACCATCCTCAGTGGTCACATAGTCGCCGGGGATTACGCGGAAAGCCTGTGCCGAAGCATCGTGCCACTGTCCGTTCTCGTCTACGCTCACGGGCTTCACCCAGGGGAGCAACTGCTCATACTCCATGCCCACGAGATCGGTACCCTTGTACTCGCCCACCACCTTGTAGGGCACGAGTTTGTCGCCGGGCTTGTAGTCCTCGAGTGCGAGGTCAGCAGCTTTGGGGTTGAAGTGCATGCCGAGGAGTGCCTTGGCCAATACCACGGTCATCTTCTCGCCAGAGTAAGCGTTGTAGGTCTGCACGGCCACATAGTCAATCTTGGGACCTACGCAGAGCGCCGTATTTGAGGGCAGTGTCCACGGTGTGGTGGTCCATGCTATGAAGTACGGTGTACCCCACTCAGCCATCTCGGGCTTGGGGTTCTTCATGCGGAACTGGCCCACTACGGTGGTGTCCTTCACGTCACGGTAGCATCCGGGCTGGTTGAGCTCATGTGAACTGAGTCCCGTACCTGCTGCAGGCGAATAGGGCTGTATGGTATATCCCTTGTAGAGCAGACCCTTGTTGTAGAGCTGCTTGAGGAGCCACCACAGGGTCTCTATATAGCGATTGTCGTAGGTGATATAGGGATCGTCGAGGTCTACCCAGTAGCCCATCTGATGGGTGAGGTCGGTCCATTCCTTGGTGAACTTCATCACATCCTTGCGGCAGGCAGCGTTATAGTCGGCCACGGAGATGGTCTTGCCGATATCCTCCTTGGTGATGCCCATGGCCTTCTCCACGCCCAGCTCTACAGGCAATCCGTGGGTATCCCAACCTGCCTTACGCTTCACCTGGAAGCCCTTCATTGTCTTGTAACGGCAGAACACGTCCTTGATGGTACGTGCCATCACGTGGTGAATACCCGGCATACCGTTTGCCGAGGGAGGACCCTCATAGAACACAAACGAGGGGCATCCCTCACGTTCGGTCATACTCTTGGTAAACACATCCTTCTCATCCCAGGCCTTCAGCACCTCTTTGTTCACATCCGAGAGGTTTAGCTGGCCATATTCGGTAAATTTCTTGTCCATATCGTGCGTATATTATATACCTATATTATATTAAAATGCAAAGTTACAACAAGCCGAGCTGAGTACAAAATAATTTGAATTATTTTTTTTTTGAGGCGCTGTGACCTTCTGTGACGAAATCAGTAAATCTAGAAAACCGAACAAAAACAAGTTGACATGCATTTTACAGAGGAACTTGATGTAACAATATATTTAACTATGCATAATTTCCATCTACTATAAAATAATGAATTTTCTATACTTCATCTGTTTTTCCCGATGGAATCGCGAAAAAACAGATGAAGTTTTGTGTGAAAATTAAAACAAATTTATTTTGTTCTCCTCGCGGTTTGCTGTATCTTTGCAACATAATTGAAATACTATATACAAATGGGATTTTTTTCATTTTTCTCTAAAGACAAGAAAGAGGTACTCGACAAAGGTCTGTCAAAATCGAAAGAAAGTGTGTTAGGGAAGATTACTCGTGCTATAGCGGGCAAATCGAAGGTGGATGATGAAGTGCTCGACAACTTGGAAGAGGCTTTGATAACTTCGGATGTAGGTATTGATACTACACTGAAAATTATTAAACGTATTGAGGAACGTGTGGCTCGTGACAAATATGTGACAACCAATGAGCTGAATGGTATTCTCAAAGATGAAGTAGCAGCTCTGCTCACTGAGAATGAAACGATAAATACAGAAGATTTTTCTATCCCCGATGATGCAAAGCGCCCTTATGTGATTATGGTTGTGGGTGTGAACGGTGTAGGCAAGACTACAACCATTGGCAAATTGGCACATCAGTTCAAGAAGGCGGGTTTGAAGGTCTATCTCGGTGCTGCCGATACTTTCCGCGCTGCTGCTGTAGAGCAGTTGGTGGAGTGGGGGCATCGCGCCGATGTTCCGGTCATCAAGCAGAAGATGGGTGCCGACCCCGCTTCAGTTGCGTTTGATACGGTAAAATCAGCTGTTGCTAATGATGCCGATGTGGTAATCATCGATACCGCAGGTCGTCTGCACAACAAGGTAGGACTCATGAACGAGCTTACCAAGATTAAGAACGTCATGAAGAAGGTAGTCGACTATGCTCCCAACGAGGTTTTGCTAGTGCTTGATGGTTCTACAGGACAGAATGCCTTTGAACAAGCACGTCAATTTACTCTTGCCACTGAAGTTACAGCGTTGGCCATTACAAAGCTTGACGGCACGGCCAAGGGAGGTGTCGTTATCGGCGTATCAGACCAGTTCAAGATTCCTGTACGCTACGTCGGATTAGGTGAAGGTATCGATGACCTCCAACCCTTCAATAAGAAAGAATTTGTAGATTCACTTTTCTAATATTTAGAGTCTGGAACTCCTGCACTCCTTATAAATAATATGCTCAAAAAACATATAGATGTTATCACGCTAGGTTGCTCTAAGAATCTGGTAGATTCGGAGAAGCTGATGAAGCTCCTGGAAGAGAATGGATATACACTCAGCCATAATCCCGACAAGGTGAATGGTGAGATTGTTGTTATCAATACCTGCGGATTCATCGGCGATGCCAAGGAGGAATCCATCAACATGATTCTCGAGGTGTGCGAACTGAAAGCCAAGAAGAAAGTGCGCAAAGTATTCGTGATGGGATGCCTCTCTGAACGCTATATGGCCGAGCTGGGTGACGAGATTCCCCAGGTGGATAAGTACTACGGTAAGTTTGACTGGGCACAATTAGTTGATGACTTGGCAGAACAGAATTCCTCTTGTCCTGAGGGGCTTGGGGAGGCCTCTCTCATTGATAGAGTGCAAACTACCCCGCAGCACTATGCTTACGTGAAGATTTCCGAAGGTTGTGACCGCACTTGTGCCTACTGTGCAATACCTATCATTACGGGGCGTCACGTGAGTCGCTCGATGGAGGAGATCGTTGACGAAGTGAAGCTGCTCGTGAGTCAAGGAGTATCAGAAATACAGCTTATTGCACAGGACCTCACGTACTATGGCGTAGACCTCTATAAGAAGCAGTGCATTGCCGAACTAGTGGATCGTATTGCCGATGTAAAGGGTGTAAAGTGGGTACGTCTGCATTATGGCTATCCCACCTATTTCCCAATGGACCTGCTGCGTGTGATGCGTGAACGTGACAACGTATGCAAATACCTTGATATAGCATTGCAGCACGTGAGCACCAACGTACTCAAGAATATGCGACGCAACATCACAAAGGAGGAGACGATAGAGCTGCTCCAGACGATTCGTCGTGAGGTACCTGGTATCTATCTGCGTACGACACTAATGGTTGGTTTCCCCAGTGAGACGGAGGAGGAATTTGAAGAATTGGTACAGTTTACCAAGGATATGCGCTTCGAACGTATGGGTGCCTTTGCCTATTCAGAAGAAGAGGGAACGTATGCAGCTGAACATTTCGAAGACAATATCGATGACGATACTAAGCAGGCACGCTTAGGCTTGCTGATGCGTGTGCAACAGCGTATTGCCGAAGAGGTGAGTGCGGCAAGCATAGGTAAGACCTTCCAAGTGGTTATTGACCGTGAAGAGGGTGAATACTATATAGGGCGTACACAGTATGACTCGCCCGAAGTGGATCCCGAAGTGCTGCTCCTTAAGACTGAAAACGAAGTGGAGATAGGACACTATTATATGGTGGAGATTACGGGAGCCGATGAGTTTGATTTGTATGGAAAGGTGGTAAAATAATAAAAGAATGAATAATAAGGAATTTATCAATGAGTTGTCTAAACAGACTAACCAATCGGCTGGTGTAACGACCAAGTTGATAAATGATATGATCAAGATATTGGAAGAGCATTTCCAACAAAATGATATTGTCACTCTCTCTAGCTTTGGTTCGTTTGAGGTGAAGAAGAAGATGGAGCGCATATCGGTGAATCCTACTACAGGCAAGCGTTACCTCATACCGCCCAAACTGGTGCTTAGCTTCAAGCAAAGCAATGTGTTAAAAGATAAGTTTAATGCAACTGTGACATGGGAAAAATAACTTTGACAAATATAGTGGAGGAACTGGCTGCTAGAAGTGGAATGAACAAAGAGGTAACCGATAACTTTGTTCGTGCTATTGTTGATACCATCGAGAAAGGATTGCAAGAAGATAATCTTGTTAAGATTAAGGGACTTGGTACTTTCAAACTAATGGAGATGAGTGACCGAGGTAGCGTGGATATAAACACTGGGGAACGCATCACTATTAAGGGGTATCGCAAGGTGACTTTTACTCCCGATAGTGCCATGAAGGAGTTCGTGAACCGTCCGTTTGCTCATTTTGAACCTACCGAACTCAATGAAGGATATCCCAGTGATGAGGAAGAGCAAGAGGGCGTTGAGAACGAAGAATTGGTAAATGCAAGTACTGATGTAGTAGAGCAGCAAGAGAGTTCCGTAGATATGCTTGTTGCAGAAACAGATATCCCATCCGAATCCGAGGCTTCTTTGGAGGCAAAATCTGATGAGGAAGAAATGGTAGAAACTGTAGAAGAGGCAGATAATCAATCTGCCACAACTGAAGAGCTGTTGCCTGAAGAACCTGTAGAGAACGTGGAGATTCCTGTCGTTGAAGTTAAGCGAGAGGAAAGCTTAAAACAAGAAATGAAATCAATGGAGAATATCGTTCATGTAGAGGCTGTAGAAAACAATGAAGATGAAGGTTCGCAACCTCAACCCATTGATGAGAATAATACAACCAATACTGTTTCGTCGGAATCGTCAACCATTGAGTCGGAAGTTATAAAGGACAATCAATCAAAAAGCATTGAAGATGGATATTCGGAACCATCAGTTGACACCTCGGGAAATGCTCCTTCTACCGAGATAGAAGAATCTGAAGTTTTTAAGCAAGAAGGTATTTTCTCTGTTGCATCAGAAGAGCCGATAACCGCACCCGACATGGAAGGTGTAGAGAGTAATACCACTTCAAAGAGAAGAGAGTATAACCGTAATGGATGCGGATGGTTTGTAATCATATTGCTGATAGGTTTTGCTTATGGTGTATACTATTTGATGACTGTAGACAAGGAGGCTTTTCTCAATAACTACGATGATAAGATTGAGGAATACAATGATATGATGGTAAATCCCAACTTGGAGGAAGAATTAGGGGAGGAGTGGGGTGATGAACCTAAAATGGGAACACAACTCCCCACCGAAAAGCAAGAAAAAGCGGAAGAACAGATAGTCGAGAAGGCGGAAAACACAAAAAATGTAGAACAAACTAAAAATGAAGAAACTTCAGCGCAATCAGAGAATGTCCCTATTGTGGGGCTATCTGTCTCAGCGAAACCTTCTTCGCAATCCAAGTTCTGTACAGTGACACCTACAGAATCGCTTGAAGCAAAAACAATCAAGGATATCACTCCAGCTGATACCACTGATTATGCTATTGAGGGAACGCTCCTTACTCACGAATTAAAGAATGGTGAGACCATCATTCAGCTCTCCAAGAAGTATTATGGCGATAAGCGTCTATGGCCATACATTGTGAAATACAATTGGATGAAGGATTACAACAATGTAGCCATAGGACAGATGATAAACATTCCTGTGCTAAAGGATAAAGCACAATAGATAGTAGATGCAAGGTATTTTAATAAATATTAGAAATATTATATAGGAATATGAAGTAATTTTGGCGATGATTTGTTCTCTAGTAAAAAGAATAATTATTGTTCTGTTTCACGACAAAGATAAAACTAATAAATAATACATACAATTATGGTTGGAAGAATTGATATCCGCGAATTGAATGAGAAGATTGAAAGGCAGAGTGCCTTTGTTACCAACCTGATGGCTGGTATGGACCAAGTGATTGTTGGTCAGAAACATTTGGTGGAGTCACTGCTCATCGGATTGCTCTCTGATGGTCACGTGCTGCTTGAAGGTGTGCCGGGCTTGGCCAAGACATTGGCCATCAAGACGCTGGCTTCGCTCATAGATGCACAGTATAGCCGCATACAGTTTACGCCCGACTTGCTGCCTGCTGACGTGGTGGGTACCATGATCTATAGTCAGAAGGATGAGACCTTCATCTCCAAGAAGGGACCTATCTTCGCCAACTTCGTATTGGCTGACGAAATCAACCGTGCTCCGGCCAAGGTACAGAGTGCATTGCTCGAGGCTATGCAGGAGCGTCAGGTGACACTGAGCAAGGAGACCTTCCGTCTGCCCGAGCCTTTCCTCGTGTTGGCTACACAGAACCCCATCGAGCAGGAGGGTACCTATCCGCTGCCTGAGGCACAGGTGGACCGTTTCATGCTTAAGGTGGTCATCGACTATCCGAAACTGGAGGAGGAGATGCGCATCATCCGCCAGAATATCAATGGTGAGAAGTACGAAGTTCGTCCTATCATGCATGCCGATGAGATAATCAAGGCTCGTGAGGTGGTGAAGGAGGTTTACATTGATGAAAAGATTGAACGTTATATCGCCGACATCGTGTTCGCTACCCGCTATCCCGAGAAGTATGGCCTGAAGGAGCTGAAGGAGATGATCTCATTCGGTGGTTCGCCCCGTGCCTCTATCAGCTTGGCATTGGCGGCCCGCTCATATGCTTTCCTCAAGCGTCGTGGCTACGTGATTCCCGAGGATGTGCGTGCCGTGGCTCACGATGTGCTGCGCCATCGTATCGGTCTCTCTTACGAAGCCGAGGCAAGCAACCTGTCTACAGAAGAGATTATCAGCATGATTCTTAATAGGGTAGAGGTCCCCTAATTATTTGCAATTTACGAATTTACGATTTACAATTTATAGGCCTTCATGCGATGGCGGAATTGTAAAATTGTAAATAAGATAATATATTGATGGACGCAAACGAACTGATAAAAAAGGTACGTAAGATTGAGATCAAGACACGTGGACTGTCGAGCAACATCTTTGCCGGCCAGTATCACTCGGCTTTCAAGGGGCGTGGTATGGCCTTCTCAGAGGTGCGCGAGTATCAGTACGGTGACGACGTGCGTGATATCGATTGGAACGTGACGGCGCGTTTCAACAAACCCTACGTGAAGGTGTTTGAGGAGGAGCGTGAACTCACGGTGATGCTGCTTGTGGACATGTCGGGGAGTCTCGACTTCGGTACATCGGGGATGTATAAGCGGGATATGGTAACCGAGATTGCCGCTACGCTGGCCTTTGCTGCCATACAGAACAACGACAAAATCGGGGCTGTCTTCTTTACCGATCGTATAGAGAAGTTCATCCCGCCACAGAAGGGACGCAAGCATATCCTATATATCATACGCGAACTGCTCAGCTTCGAGCCCGAGAGTATGCAAACGGATATTACCGTGCCCTTGCAGTACCTGACCAACGCCATCAAGAAGCGTTGCACCACCTTTTTGCTCAGCGACTTTATCGGAGACAAGGACTTCAAGAGTCCGCTCACCATTGCCAACCGCAAGCATGACGTAGTGGCTATCCAGGTGTATGACAAACGTGTGGAGGAGCTTGCTGATGTGGGGCTGATGAAGATTGTGGATGCCGAGAGTGGTGAGGATATGTATATCGACACCTCTTCGCGCAAGGTACGTGCCCATCATCATCAATGGTGGGTGGCGAGTCAGGAGCGTCTGCACGACACTTTCACCAAATCGGGAGTGGACGCCATCTCCGTACGCACCGATCAGGACTATGTGAAGTCACTAATGAGCCTTTTTGCTAAAAGAAATTAAGAATGAATGTCATCTTGAGTGAAACGCAGAATCTTACTCTTTGCAATGAGAGTTTTGATAACTGCTGAAGGAGAGATTTTTTACTTCGTTGCCTTTGGCCCCTTACGGGCGGCGAACTTCATTTCAAAATGACAAACTGGATGAAATATGAAGATACTAAATAAATACTCCTTGATGTTGGCGTTACTCGTGCTTGCCTTACCGTTGCAAGCGCAAGTCACCATCAATGCCAGCATTGACTCACTGCAATTATATATTGGTGAGCAAGCGCATGTGAAGCTCGAGGTGAGTTGCCCCACAGAGGGACAGCTTATCATGCCGGCATATCCAAACAACTACTTGATGGACGGTGTCGAAATCGTGGGGGTGGTGAAGGCCGATACGCAGTATCTGAACAAGAATCAGCAGATGCTCGTGACACAGGAGTTTACGGTGACCTCTTTTGACACTGCCTTTTACTTTATCCCACCATTCGAGGTATTGGTCGACAGTCAGGTGTATACCTCTAATCCCTTGGCGCTGAAAGTATTCACCTTTGATATTGACACGACCCATGTGGAGGCCATATATCCTATCAAGGGAGTGATAGAACGTCCTATACAGTTAGCCGATGTGTGGCCTATGCTGCTGGCTCTGCTGCTGATTATTGCAGTGGGCATACTTGTGTCTTATCTGCTGCTTCGCTATTCGGACGACAAGCCTATCTTGCGTCGTGTGACCATAGCACCCAAACTGCCGCCCCACCAAGTGGCACTCAAGGAGATGGAGCGCATCAAGGAGGAGAAAGGCTGGCAGAAAGAGGATGTCAAGGGCTATTATACCGAGCTTACCGATGCACTACGCATATACATGCAGGATCGCTTTGGCTTCAATGCTATGGAGATGACATCGGATGAGATTATCGACAAGCTGAATGAACAGCCCGACAAGGAGTGGATAGGCGAGCTGCGTAGCCTCTTCAACATGTCGGACCTCGTGAAGTTTGCCAAGTACAAACCACTCATCAACGAGAATGACATGAACCTCATCAATGCCATTGAGTTCATCAACAAGACGAAGATGGAAGAGGTAGCTCCCGCAGCTCCTGAGGTGCAGGAAATCGTTGTCAAGGAGGGACGCTCAAAGCAACAGCGTATATTGCTGATTGCTGGCATCGTACTCCTGTCGGCTTGTGGTATTGCAGCGTTGTATGTGGCCTTGAGCCGGGTTATTCATTTATTTTTTTAATCGTATAGTATGACATTTGCCCATCCCGCATATTTTCTATTACTGCTCCTCCTCGTACCCTATATAATATGGTATATCCTGAGAGGAAGAAGGAGTGAGCCTTCGATGCGTGTATCTACAACGCGAATGTACGCCACTATGCCCAAGAGCTACAAGGTGTATCTGCGTCACGTCCCGTTTGTGCTGCGTATGGTGGCACTGTCGTTGCTCATCGTGGTGCTTGCCCGTCCCCAATCGACCGACAGCTGGCAGAGCAGCGAGGTGGAAGGTATTGACATCATGTTGGCTGTGGACGTATCTACCAGTATGTTGGCCGAGGACCTGAAGCCTAACCGACTGGAAGCGGCCAAACAGGTAGCTGCCGACTTTATCAACGGGCGTCCTAACGACAATATCGGCCTGACCATCTTTGCCGGACAGAGCTTCACTCAGTCGCCGCTGACGGTTGACCATGCCGTGTTGCTCAATCTGTTCAATAGCGTGAGCTGTGACATGGCGATGAATGGTATCATCGAAGACGGTACGGCCATTGGCCTCGGTATAGCCAATGCGGTGAGCCGACTCAAGGACAGCAAGGCCAAGTCGAAGGTGATCATCCTCCTTACCGATGGCTCGAACAACCGTGGCGACATATCACCCCTCACTGCCGCCGAGATAGCCAAGACCTACGGAATCCGTGTCTACACCATTGGAGTAGGTAGCAATGGCACTGCGCCTTATCCCTATCGTACGATGGGTGGCGTACAGTATATCAACGTGCCGGTGGAGATTGATGAGAGTACCTTACAACAGATAGCCAAGACTGCCGATGGCCAGTACTATCGTGCCACCAGCAACTCGAAGCTCAAGGAGGTGTACGAAGAGATTGACAAACTGGAGAAGACCAAGCTCAACGTCAAGGACTTCAGCCGCAAGTCTGAGGAGTATATGCCCTTTGCGCTATGGGCTATGGTGTGTCTCTTGCTGGAGGTTCTGCTGCGCTTGACGGTTTTGAGAAGAGTACCGTAAGAAGGCTTCGCTATACTGATTGAAAACGTAAAGGTTGAAATAAGTTGTAAATAGTAAATCTGTAAATAGTAGATTGAATTTATGTTCAAGTTTGCAAATCCTAACGCCCTATTTCTATATATCCTGCTCCTTGTTATCTTAGTGGTATATTTCTATGCCGGCCACAAGCGCAGGAGTGCCATCCGTAGATATGGATCACCTGAGTTGCTCGGTGCCATGATGCCTGAAGTGTCGCGCTTTCGACCCGCACTCAAGTTTTGGCTCACCTTTGTAGCCCTTTGCTTCATGGTGTTGTTGCTTGCGCGTCCACAATTCGGGTCCAAGATGGAGACCGTCAAGCGTCAGGGTATTGAAACCGTGATAGCTCTCGATATCTCTAACTCCATGATGGCCGAAGATGTGGCTCCCAACCGATTGGAGAAATCGAAGAATATCGTCTCCAAGCTCGTTGATGGTTTTGAGGATGATAAGGTGGGACTCATAGTCTTTGCTGGCGATGCATTCATACAGCTGCCTATCACGAGTGACTTCATCTCAGCCAAGATGTTCCTCGAATCCATTGACCCGGACCTCATCGCTCGTCAGGGTACCAATATAAAAGCTGCCATTGATATGGCTACGCGCAGCTTTACTCCAAAAGAGGGAGTGGGGAAGGCCATCATTATCATCACCGATGGCGAGAACCACGAAGGAGGTGCTGTAGAGGCTGCCAAGGCTGCTGTGGAGAAGGGTATGATGGTGTATGTGATGGGAGTTGGCTCACCTGAGGGCGCACCTATTCCCGGGGAGCGTGCCAACGACTTCCGTCGCGACAAGGAGGGCAACGTCATCGTCACCAAACTCAACGAACAGATGTGCCAGGAGATAGCGGCTGCTGGTAATGGAGTATATATCCGCATTGACAATACCAACAACGCACAGCGCATACTGCAGCGCGAGATTGACAAGCTGGCCAAGGCTGATGTGGAAACCACCATCTACTCTGAATATGACGAACAGTTCTCCGTAATGGCATGGATAGCATTCATACTCCTGTTGCTGGAAATGCTGCTTATGGTGAAGAAGAACCCGAAGTTGAAGGATTTCAATTTGTTTAAATAATAGACATGATGACCATGAAGCGAAGAATCTCATATCTATATATCATGCTCTGCTGCACACTATGTGCTACAGCGCAGACAATGACTGAGAGTGATCATATACGCAATGGAAACAAGCTGTATGCTGACAGCCTTTTTGAGAAAGCGGAGATAGAATACCGTAAGGCATTGGAACTGAACCCAACATCGGTCGATGCCATGTATAACTTGGGCAACGCACTTTTCTGCCAGGCGGCAAAGTCGGAGGAAAAAGGCAATGAGGCCTTGAAACAATATGCCACAGCGGCCAAGCTAGAAACCGACAAGAGCAAACTGGCTCAGATATATCATAACCTTGGTACACTGCTCTATAGCGCACAGCAATATCCACAAAGCGTGGAGGCATACAAGGAATCGCTGCGAAACAATCCGCATGACCATGAGACTCGCTATAACCTTGCTAAAGCCATGTACATGAACAAGAAACAAGAACAGGATCAGCAAGACCAACAGCAAGAGAATCAGGATCAGGAACAAAATCAAGAGCAACAGCAACAACAACAGCAGCAGCAGCAGCAGCAGGAACAGCAGGAGCAGCAGCAATCTCAACAAAACGAGGAGCAGATATCCAAAGAGAATGCTGAGCAGATACTCAATGCCCTGATGCAGGATGAGAAAGATATACAGGAAAAGCAAAAGAAAATGATGCAACAGCACCAAGGCAAGACTTTTGATAAGGACTGGTAATACTCACATACAACTAGATAATAATAAGAAAAGAAATAGAGAACCAAGGACGAAGAAAGCGGCGAACAGGCACTGGCCTGTACTCCTGCAATACTGACTCCTGCACTCGTAGAAGAATATGAAACAGAAGTTACTTTTAACATTCACACTCCTTATTGCTGCCTTTACACAAATAAAGGCCGATGAGGTGACATTTACTGCCGATGCACCATCGGCAGTAGTGATGGGCGAGACCTTTCGCCTGAGCTATACCATCAATACGCATAAGGCCAAGAATTTCCGAGTAGGCGATATCACGGACTTCGACATTCTCATGGGGCCTACACAATCCAGTTCGTCGAGTACGTCAATCATCAATGGAGTACGTACCTCATCGCATACATTGACCTTTACCTGTATCCTTCGACCCAAGAAAGAGGGTACCTATAAGATTCCTGCAGCAACGATCAGTGCAGATGGTAAGCAGATGACCTCCAAGGAACTTACGGTGAAGGTGTTGCCTCCTGATCAGCGCGGTTCATCGGCACAGCAATCCGGTTCCCAATCATCGGGTAGGGGAGCATCTGCCTCTTCGCAAAGCGGAAAGATTAGCGATGAAGACCTTTTCATTGTGGCTACAGTCAACAAGAAGAAAGTGTATGAGCAAGAAGCCATACTCCTGACCTATAAGATATATACAACGGTAAACCTCACCAATGTCAGCGGTAAGATGCCCGACCTCAAGGGATTCCATACCCAAGAGGTGGAGATGCCTAAAGGGAACCGTGAGTTCCAGCTCGAACACTACCAGGGACGCAACTATCGTACCATCGTATGGAGTCAGTATGTGCTCTTCCCGCAACAAAGCGGAAAGTTGGAAATCCCTTCTATCACCTTTGAAGGTACCGTGGCACAGCGTGTACAGAACTATGACCCTTTCGAAGCTTTCTTTAATGGAGGTAGCAGCTATGTCAATGTCCAGAAACCTATCCGTACGCCTAAACTGACCATTGATGTCAGTCCATTACCGACAGGAAAACCCGCATCATATAGCGGTGGAGTGGGAGAGTTCTCTATCTCTTCTTCTATCAGCACTACTGAGCTAAAGGAGAATGAGGCTGTTACGCTCAAACTCATCATCTCGGGAACTGGTAACATGAAACTTATCAAAACTCCTGAGGTAAACTTCCCGGCAGACTTTGAGGTGTATGATCCGAAGATTGACAATAAGTTTACGCTCAAGAAGGGTGGACAGTCGGGTAATAAGGTTATTGAATACCTTGCTATACCTCGCTTTGGGGGCACCTATACTATACCGCCTGTAGAGTTCTCTTACTTTGATGTCAAGAGTGGTGCTTACAAGACACTTACGACACCTGAATATACGCTCAACGTTGCCAAGGGAAGTGGCTCGTCAAGCTCATCGGCTCCTGTGGGATATGTTAGCAAAGAGGAATTGCGCTTGTTGGGACAGGATATCCGATACATCAACCTTAAAGATACTTACTATCGTCCTCGTGGAGTCTTCTTCTTTGGCTCGCTGAACTATTGGCTGTGGTATATCGTTCCCCTCCTCCTGTTTACTGTTCTGATGATTGTGTATCGCAAGCAGGCTGTGGAGAATGCCAATATTGCTAAGGCACGCACCAAGAAGGCTGGAAAGGTGGCAACTCGCCGACTCAAGATTGCTAAAAAGAAAATGGTTGAGCAGGACAAGGGCGGATTCTATGATGAAGTGCTTAAAGCTATCTGGGGATACCTTAGCGACAAACTGAATATGCCGCAATCGGAACTCTCCAAGGATAATATTGCTGCAGAACTGGCTGCTTGTCAAGTACCCGAGTCTTTGATAGAGGAGTGTGATAAGCTGCTCAACGAATGCGAATTTGCCCGCTATGCGCCTACATTATCCAAGGATTCTGTAGAACAAATCTATGAGATGGTTGCTGCGCTGATGAACAAATTGGAAAATACAATTAAAAGATAAAATCCTATGAAACGACTCCTTATATATATGTGTGTATGCGTGTGTGCCAGTATTAGTCTGTGCGCACAAAGCACGACCTTTAGTGACAGTACCGTGGTTTATACCAAGGCTATGGCCGATAGTGCCTATGCCACGGCCGACTATGCTACTGCCATACACATCTATGAGCAGTTGCTCGCCGCCGAAGGAGAGGCTGCTTCGGTGTATTACAATCTGGGCAATGCTTACTATAAATCCAACGATATAGCTCACTCAATCCTCAACTATGAACGAGCCCTGCTGCTCGACCCTTCGAATGAGGATATACAGTTCAATCTCGAACTGGCACGTAGCAAGGCGGTGGACAAAAATGCTATCGTAAGCGAACTATTCTTTGTACGTTGGTTCCGCGATTTCTCTTCCATTATGCCTGTTGATGGGTGGGCAAAATGTGGAATTTTATGTTTTATAGTATTAATTCTATGTTTGACGTTATTTATTTTTAATAAAAAGAGCAAAACTAAAAAAATTATCTTTATATTTGCATTACTCTCTTTGGCATGCACTATTTTGTCCAATGTGATTGCATCGAACCAAAAGGATAAACTGCTGCATCGGGAGAGCGCCATCATCATGGAGCCGAGTGTGACGGTACGCAGTACACCTAGTACCTCAGGTACCGAACTCTTCATCCTCCATGAAGGAAAAAAAGTAACGATAAAGGACGATAGTATGAAAGAGTGGAAAGAAATTGAAATAGAAGATGGCAACATCGGCTGGCTTCCCGCTTCGGCTATCGAACAAATTTGATAACAGAAGCGATGGATATACAGCGATTAATCGACATAGATAAACAGATGATGCTTGCCCTCAACGGCAGCGATTCGCTGTATATGGATGGCGTAATGAAGATTTATACAACGACTTCAGTATGGATTCCTGTTGCAGCTGTGCTACTTTTCATTGTTATCAAGAATAATTCTCCTCGTAATACTCTTTTCATTGTATTAAGTGTTGTATTAACAATCTTTCTTACTGATAAGGTTTCATCGGATATCATCAAACCTTTAGTAGGGCGTTTGCGACCAAGTCATGATCCTGAAATGATGCATCTTATTGATACATTTAATGGTTATCGTAGTGGTAGCTTCAGTTTTACCTCAAGCCATGCATGTAATTCTTTTGGTCTCTTTATGTTCCTGTCCATGCTTATAAAGAATCGTATACTTTCGCTTTCACTCCTTTTATGGGCTGTCATCAATAGTTTTTCACGTATATATCTAGGTGTACATTATCCTAGCGATATCCTCTGTGGAGCTCTTGTGGGTACTGTAGTGGGGGGACTTACATACATTCTATATTCATTCTTACACAAAAAAATAGAATGTCAACCTACTAGGATTACATTTAATTATACACGTTCAGGATTCCTTGTCGAAGACGTAAATATTATGACTTCGGCTATATATATAACCTTCGTGTTTATTTCGATATATGCACTGATATTTATTAATAATAATATACTATAAAACAAAATTCAAACACATTTTATTAATAATAAAATTTTACGACTATGAGCAAGTTAATGACATTTAATGAGTTGCGTAATCTTAAAGATTCATTACCTGATGGTAGTATGCACCGTATCGCTGACGAACTTGGTGTAACTGTAGAAACCGTAAGGAATTTCTTTGGCGGACAAAACTTTCAGTTGGGACAGAGTGTAGGTATTCATCTTGAACCTGGTCCTGATGGCGGTCTCGTTCGTATTGATGATACGACTGTACTTGATAAAGCTTTGGCTATCCTTGAAGAAATGAAAGCTACTGAAATTGCTTCTGAAGAGGAGGTAGAAGATTCTCCAGCTGAGTAATTTTTTCTTTATAGTTTTTAAAAGTCCATAGATTTATGGACTTTTATTCTTTTTATAATTATTTTGTTTTATTGCTGTCCGATAAAACTCGTATCGTTCCACAGATATGTGCTCGGCTATCGTTCTGTCGATAGCCGAGTTCCTTTTTTCATATCCAAGCCCCTCTATCCAAACAATAATAGCTGCTCCATGAACCTTTGTTCAGTTT
>JAZNYG010000080.1:0-4720 GCA_045594245.1 Bacteroidaceae bacterium | reverse complement strand
CATGGAGGGTGAGTACGAGAATACCTTCGTGGTATACTTTGACGCTTCGCACGTCATCAACACCAATGATACGGACGGACTGATCATCAACCGCTGGGGGCCTCTCAGTGGTTGGGGTAAGGCCGATGGTGGTAACTCTTGCTTGATAACTCGAGTAGAAAAGTCAGAACCCGAGCCTGAACCCGAACCCAATCCACAGCCCGAGTTGGACAATGAAACACTTTATTTCGTTTCACAGCCCTATCGTGGTGCTACCTCATGGGCAATTGCTAAGGGAGGTACAGCCCTGCAGTGTAATGGAGAGTTGGGCATCGCTGCCGATAAGAATGATACACGTCAGCAGTTTGCCTTCATCACTAACGATGGTGGAAACACTCGCTACTTGTACCATCCTGCCGAGCGTAAGTATGTGAATATGGATGGTTCGTTGAGCGCTACGCCCCGAGATCCCGTATACTTTATGCCGGGTGCTTATGAGAATACATTCATCGTTTACTTTGACATCTATCATTTTATCAATGTGAACGAGAATCCCATGGTGGTCATCAACCAGTGGGGACCTGCCGACAATGGATGGAGAGGAACTGCTGATGGCGGTAACTCTTGCAAGATTACAGCCGTGGGACGATTTACGGATATCGACTTCTTGCTTGGGGAAGGCCTTGGGTATGTACGTAAGGTGTTTGAGAACGGAGAGATGTTCATCATACTGCCCGATGGCTCGAAATACACGATGACGGGTGTCAGGGTGAAGTAATTCTATAACGTAAGAAGAGGGTGTGTAAAAAATTAACACACCCTCTTTTTTATATCCTTCTTGTCATTGCTTTTCCCCTACGGGCCAGCTAACTTTGTTTCTGAGCAACGCGAAACAACCTTTAGGTCGCCGTAAGGCAATCTCATAATCCGCACTCTTTGGAGATCCTTCACTTCGTTCAGGATGACACTCTCCGGTTATGACACATCCTCCTTCTTTTAATAGTTCTCCGCCTTGATCTCGAAGTAGCCTTTGGGGGGCAACGGGCGGCGAATGCTTGCGCTCGGCTAGTCCGAGAACTTCGTTTCATGTTCACAAAAGAAAATGAATAGGGGAATCCTTGCCTTCTTTAATGCCGCTTCGCAGTCAAAGAAATTAGGCTGCGGCTCGGAGCCGAAGGTCGACGCCCGAAGATAAAAATTGAGGGGCTGAGTCAAGACTGCAAATTGGTTTGCGTTTTCTCTCATCCTTGCCCTCTTCCCGCCCCAATCCCCAAGCCAGACGAAAAGAACGCAGCCACGAGCGATTAGAAAGATGTAAATCGTTAGCAAGAAATAGAGAAACGATGGCAATCTGTCGCGAGGACGAAGAAGTCTATACTTCCGATTTCAACACCATGTAAGCAAACCGTAGGATTTGCCTTACATTATGTCACGTGATTTCTGTACAGAATTTTCGGACGTTTCGTAAAAAAATAGGGAAAAGGACTTTATTGGTGACCATAAAAACAAAGTCTCACGCTTCGAAGAATAGGCACTTATTTAGCCACACCGCTCTCAATCTCATTCTGCAGATAGGAGAATACGTATACGGCACTCTCGTAATAGAGGCCACAAGTGGGGTCGTTGAGTCGTTGGAAAGTCTCCGACGCATACAGTTCATCCAAGGCTTTCTTGATGTCCCAACCATAGCGCTCCATCAACATACAGGTAAGTTCGGTGGAGAGGCATTCTATCTGAAATTGGATATCGTTGTTCATTCTTCTGTTCTATGCAATAGGTTGATAGCCTTAGGAGTGCCGAAGAAGTATTGTACCGAATGGTTGCCCCTGTATTTCAACTCTTGGATGAGTCTTTCCATACTGATATACCCCATGATGAATCGGCGTATTTGTACGCCTACCGTGTCGTTGGCTATGGGACCAATGACTATATCGTAGGGGTGTGCTGGAGTATCGGATGTATTCTTGCGGTTCATCAACACAAACTCTGCCCACTCGACACTATAGTCATCGAAGATTTTGATATTGAGTCCCGACTGATTTAATATGGATTCATCAAACAGGTAGGCGGTGACGGTAGGTGTGCCACTTCGCATGCGCTGGGTTGTACGAATAGCCATATCCATAGCTTGCTGACGGTTGGCATTCAAATAGAAACCGCAGCCGAAATCCTTACCCTTACGTGATAGAGACAAGTCAATCTGCTCTATGCTGACATTGGAGCCGTGATATAAGGTTATCATGCGATGCGCCCTCCTTTCTGTAAGCAGATGTGCGTAAGATCCTCAACCGCATCGTCTATAGATAACGTATGCTCGGCCTCGTAACAGTCAAGCAAGAAGTCAATTCCCGTGAATCTACGCAAATAGGCGTATGCCTGTGCATTTGACAAATTGAAGCGAGAGGCAAAGGCACCCACGCAACATATCACATATTCTATTCTATTGAGTATCTCTATCTTTCCCATGATGAACAAAGATTCGCTACAAAGTTAGCGATTTGTTTTTATCCAACAAACATTTGCATGAAAAGTTACTCCATATGGCCTTCTTATTACCTTATCCTTGCCTTGTTCCCGCCCAATCCCCAAGTCATTCGAAAAGAACGCAGCCACGGACGATTAGGATTTTTCAGAAAGTAAGCGAAACGTGAGTTTTTGAGTTTTTAAGTTTGTGAGTTGGGTAAGTCTATACTTCCGATTTCAACACCATGTAAGCAAACTGCAGGATTTGCCTTGCATAATGCTACAAAATTTCTGTACAGGATTTCCTCACGTTTCGTCTCGCACCCCTATTAGAACAACAAAAGAGAGTGCCAGAACGGCACTCTCTTTGTCGTATAACAGGATGTGAAGAATCGCGATGTTAGTTCTTCAGCCACTTGTCGAGCCACTCGAAGTAGGTGCGCTGCCACAGCACGCCGTTCTGCGGACGCAGTACCCAGTGGTTCTCGTCGGGGTAGATGAGCAGTTCGGCAGGGATGCCACGGATGATGGCGGCGTTGAAGGCGGCCATGCCCTGTGAGGCGAGGATGCGGTAGTCCTTCTCACCGTGGATGCAGAGGATGGGGGTGTCCCACTTGTCGACAAAGCGGTGGGGTGAGTTGCTGAACGAGTGCTCGGTCATCTTGTTCTTCTCCCAGTAGGGGCCACCGAGGTCCCAGTTGGCAAACCACAGCTCCTCGGTCTCGAGGTACTGCTGCTCGAGGTTGAAGATGCCGTCGTGGGCAATGAAGGCCTTGAAGCGCTTGTCGTGATGGCCGGCCAGCCAGTATACAGAGTAGCCGCCGAACGAGGCTCCCACGCAGCCGAGACGGTCGGCATCCACGTAGGGTTCCTTGGCCATCTCGTCGATAGCGGTGAGATAGTCTTTCATGCACTGGCCACCGTAGTCGCCGCTGATGGCCTCGTTCCACTCAAGTCCGAAACCGGGGAGTCCGCGACGGTTGGGCGCTACGATGATGTAGTCGTTAGTAGCCATGATCTGGAAGTTCCAGCGGTAGCTCCAGAACTGGCTCACGGGACTCTGAGGCCCGCCCTCGCAGAAGAGCAGGGTGGGGTATTTCTTGCTCGGGTCGAAGTGGGGAGGATAGATGACCCATGTGAGCATCTGCTTGCCGTCGGTGGTCTTCATCCAGCGGGGCTCCACCTTGCCACGCTCTATCTGGTCGTAGATATGCTTGTTCTCGGTGGTGAGCTGGGTGAGCTGCTTGCCGTTGGCGGGGTTGAAGGCATAGATCTCGTCGGCCTCGGCCATGGAGTGGCGCTTGCAGAGTATCTGGTCGCCCATGAGGGTGATGCCGCCAAAGTCGTACTGACCCTCGGTGAGCTGGCGCACGTTGCCTTCGAGGTCGAGGCTATAGATCATCGTTGTGCCGTGCCATACGCCGCTGAAGTAGAATCCCTTGCCGTCGGGCATCCATACGAACTCATCCACATTGCTGTCGAAGGCGCGGCTGAGGAAGCGCTTCTCGCCTGTGGCGAGGTCCATCACGTAGAGACGGTTCCAGTCGCTCTCGTAGCCGTCGCGCTCCATACTCTGCCAGGCTATCATGGTGCCGTCGGGCGAGTACTGGGGGTTGGTGTCGTAACCCATGTTCTTGTCGGTGGCCGATGCCTTGCAGATGTTCTGTGTCTCGCCAGTGGCTATATTATATAGGTAGATGTCGCTATCGGTGCTCTTGGAGTAGGCGGCGCCGGTCTTCTTGCGGCAGGTGTAGGCAATGGTCTTGCCATCGGGGCTCCAAGCGAGCTGCTCCATACCGCCGAAGGGGCGCATGGGCGACTCGTAAGGCTGGCCTTCGAGGATGTCGCGAAGGTTGCTGATGCCCTTGCCGTCAAAGTCGGCCACGTAGGGGTGGGGGATCTCGTCGGTCCACTCGTCCCAATGCTTGTACATGAGGTCGGTGATGACGCGGCCTGTTGCCAAAGGCAGGTCGGGGTGCTTGTCGGCGGTGGTGGGGCCGTTCTTTACGGTCATCACGAGAATCACTCTCGTCTCGTCGGGCGAGAAGCTGTAGCCCTCGAGGCTCTTCTCCGTATCGGTGAGCTGGCGACGCTCGGTGCCGTCGGGGTTCATCTCCCACAGCTGGTTGCTGCCGCTCTCGGTGCTCAGGTAGGCCAGCTTGGTGCCGCCCTTGATCCAGGTCACATCGCCCTCGCTGGCAGCCGATGTGGTGAGCATGTGATTGTCGGTGCCGTCGGCATTCATCATGTAGATGACGCGGTGGCTCTTGTTCTCGGG
>JAZNYG010000079.1:0-70443 GCA_045594245.1 Bacteroidaceae bacterium | reverse complement strand
GCTTGCTGCGCAATCTGAAGATAGGCTGCGGCTCGCTGAAAAAAGTTCAAATAAATTTGGCTTCTTGCTCGCCTTGCACTATCTTTGCAGCATCCGAGGGGAGAAATCCTTGGATCAAGAATGCGTTTCTTGCTTTTACCCACATATCGAAATCGGCAAAATTTCAAAAAAAGAGGGGTGAGAACAATGCAACGCTCATTCTGTTTGCGTATATGCACACGTGTACAGCCCACGCTGTACTCATTTCTCATATATGCTACAGCGTGGGGTATTTGTTTCTCTGTTCATTCTCTTTTAGGTGTTTTGCCGATACCGGATATGTGATGAGCATGACAAGTCTCTACGCTTTTCTTGTATCCGTTAATCAAATACATTATTAACGCTGACTTTGGGGGACTTATAGGCATAGTTAAGTTGAGCTATGAGACCGAAAAGAATTCATTTGCGTTTGGATTGGACAGAAAGGGAAACGATTGCTAAAAAGAAGTGTTGGCTTGACTGTCTCTTCGTGGAGAATCCTGAACTTGAGGAGTATAATGATTGTTTAACTCAGCACTTTGAGGAAAAGGCGCTTAAACTGGTGATTCATCATGAAACAGGATCTGAAGCCATAAAGGTGTTAAAAGCCTTTCTAATCGCGTTCAGTAAGAAGAAGGATGAAATCTCTTATATCGAAATCTCTACGGATGTGTGCCTTGATGACGTGGAGGATGGACTTTGGCTTATATCTCTTATGCCTAATGAGGATGTAGTGCTGAGTTATTCATATAGTGCAAATTTAGAACATATTTATAAATCTAACAATCAAACAAAATGAAACAGATTAAATTATGGTTAGCTACAATAGTAGTGCTATTGTGCAGCCTCACGGCAAGTGCCCACGACTTTGAGGTGGACGGTATCTATTACACCATCAATCCAACATCCAAACCGGCTGTGGTGGTGACGTATCAGGGAAGTAGCTATGACAGCTACACCAATGAATACAGTGGAGAAGTAACCATACCCTCTACTGTCACCTATAGAAACAAGACGTATAGTGTGACGAGTATTGGAAGATATGCTTTCTATCATTGCAGCAGCCTCACCTCCATCACTATCCCCGAGAGTGTGACGAGCATTGGGAACCGTGCTTTCTCTAGTTGCAGCAGTCTCACCTCCATCACCATCCCCGAGAATTCACAGTTGACGAGCATTGGAGACGGCGCTTTCTATGGTTGCAGCAGCCTCACCGCCATCACCCTCCCTGAGGGTGTGACGAGCATTGGAGACCATGCTTTCTATAATTGCAGCAACCTCACTTCCATCAATATCCCCGAGGGTGTGACGAGCATTGGAAGCTCTGCTTTCGAGAACACAGCATGGTATAATAATCAGCCTGAAGGAGTATTATATGTAGGCAAGATTCTTTACAAATATAAAGGAGCAATGCCCGCGAACACGAGCATAGATGTAAAGGAAGGGACAGTAAGTATTAGCCCCTATGCCTTCTCTGGTTGCAGCAGCCTCACCTCCATCACCATTCCCGAGAGCATAACGAATATTGGAAGCAGGGCTTTCGAGGGTTGCAGCGGTGAACTTACTGTAAACTGCAATATTCCTTCTGCTTCGAGTTTAGGGTACGGAGCTTTCCACGGAAGCAACTTTACAAAAGTTACTATAGGAGCGAACGTGACGAGCATTGGAAACTATGCTTTCTATGGTTGCAGCAGCCTCACCACCATCGTTATTGTAGAGAGCAATACGGTATATGATTCGCGCAACGGATGCAATGCCATCATTGAGACAAGCAGTAATACCCTGATTCAAGGTTGTTCTACTACCGTTATTCCCGAAAGTGTGACGAGTATTGAGGACTATGCTTTCTTTGGTTGCAGCAGCCTCACCGCCATCACCATTCCCGAGAGCATAACGAATATTGGAAGCAGGGCTTTCGTGGGTTGCAGCGGTGAACTCACTGTAAACAGCAATATTCCTTCTGCTTCGCAGTCTGAGTACGGAGCGTTTTACGGAAGCAACTTCACAAAAGTTACTATAGGAGAGAGCGTGACGAGCATTGGAGACTATGCTTTCTCTGATTGCAGCAGCCTCACCGCCATCACTATCCCAAAGAATTCAAAGTTGACGAGTATTGGAAGATATGCTTTCTATCATTGCAGCAACCTCACCGCCATCACCATCCCTGAGGGTGTGACGAGTATTGGATACCAGACTTTCTATAATTGCAGCAGCCTCACCTCCATCACCATCCCCGAGACCGTGACGAGCATTGGAGCCTATGCTTTCTATAATTACAGCAGCCTCACCGCCATCACTATCCCAGAGAATTCAAAGTTGACGAGTATTGGAAGATATGCTTTCCGTGATTGCAGCAGCCTCACCGCCATCACCCTCCCCGAGAGCGTGACGAGCATCGAAAACAGCACTTTCGAGGGTTGCAGTAGCATTAGTTCTATTACCATCCCCAAGAGTGTGAAGAGTATTGAAAGCTATGCTTTCGAGGATTGCAGTAGCCTTTGTTCTATTACCCTTCCCGAGAGTGTTACGAGTATTGGAAGTGATGCTTTCCGAAATTGTAATAATCTATTTGAAGTAATCAATTTCTCGGATTTAGATATTAGAAAAGGTAACTCAAATCATGGTTATGTGGCCTACTATGCAAAGAAAGTGGTAAAGGTCGATGATCAGATTGGTGACTATTACTTCTACACCGCAGAAGATAACACCCACTACTTACAACACTATATAGGAAAGGATACCGTAATAGTTCTCCCTGAAGACTGCAATGGAGACGATTATCAGATTGGTGAAACGGCGTTTCTGAACAATGACAGCATCACATCGGTAGAAATTCCCCAAACCGTAGGGACTATCGGGAAAAGTGCTTTTGCCAGTTGTGATAATCTTGCGGCAGTATCACTGGCACGAGGAGTGATGACCATAGAGGACAATGCTTTTGAGAACTGCGTAAGCCTCACTTCCATCGTGATTCCTCTGAACATGACTACAATAGGGAATAGCGCTTTTGCTGGTTGCAGTAGCCTTGCCTCTGTCGAGTTCAAAGAGGGTGTGGATACTATCGGTAACAATGCCTTTGAGAACTGCACAAGCCTCACAGCCCTTTCATTCCCCGAGAGCCTGACGGCTATTGGCGAGAAGGCTTTCAGCGGATGCAGTGCACTGTCGAGTCTGTCATGTAGCGCAAATATAGAGACCTATGGCGAAGGGGCATTTGAGGGATGTACGGCAGTAGAGACGCTGACGGTAATGGGAAGTGTGATGCCCACAGTCCCCTCTGATAAGCTCATTAGCATCACTCTGTTCAGCCCTATGCCTTTAGAAACTACCGAGTTTGCCAACAAGGTATACCGCAACGCCACGGTATATGTACCTGAAGGATCACTCGAGCGTTACCAAGCAGCTGATGTATGGAAGAACTTCTGGACCATCAAGGAGTTTGACTCGACGGGAATAGAAGACGTCACGATGGATGTGGCCGATGCTCCTATATATAATATGAAGGGCGAACGCATGGCTTGCAGCCGCAAGGAGTTGCAGAAAGGCATTTATATACAGAATGGAAAGAAATTCGTGGTGAAGTAAATTGCAGTCTGCATGAAGTATTGAAGGGCTCAGCCGTGGCTGAGTCCTCCAATTTTATTATAGATTCTCGTCCATGGTCATTTTTCATGCTCTAACCTTTATTCTATCGAGGTTAGCCCATAACCATTTATAGAAAATTCATGGTTAATTCACACATACGTCGGCAATCATGTTCATGGCTACGAAACGATAGCGTTGTGGCGTGTGGGGGATATTTAGAATCGTAAGGTTAACTCAACAAGTCTATGACATCGCTTGGCAATAATGTGTTGCCTATGTCGTTCCTTGGCGTATTTTTGAGGAATAACATAGGAACTATTGTGTGCCCCTCTGCAAATGGTAACAGGTTGGCTTTACGGAGCAGCTCTGCTGTCAACAACTTCCCGTTCTCCAGTGTTGTCCATTTGCATTCCCCGACAAGTAGATACTTCTTGTCGAGCGATTCGGCGATTACGTCAATCTCAACTTGTTCAGGCTTGCCCTCCTCATTGAGAACAGTTCCCCACCAACGTTTGGCTTTATCGTATAAAACATTATTTATGAGATTGCCTGTTACACTGTCGCGACAAAGCCTTTCCCATAGCTTGCTAACAAATTCTGAGAAATGCATATCCATTGCTTGCTCAATAGGAAAACGTCGGTCTAATTCGATAAACGATCTGTTGGGGACGACAAACTGATAGTAAAAAGCCATAAAGGAATCCGTTATTTTATATAGGCTTTTTTTGGAGCTCTTCTCATCTGTACCAAATGGCACTTCGCGTTCTAAGAACCCTAAATCAATAAGTTTCTTCAATGGTCTGGATAGGTTGGTTGCAGGCTCATTGCAACGTGATGCAATCTCGGAAAGTCGGTTGGCACCACTACCTATGTATGACATAATGGTTGAGGTCTTTACAATATCTTTTACGTCATCCTGGAATAGTTTGGCGGGCTCCTCATACAGTGTGCCGTTAACTGATAAGATATTATGCCATAATGCATCGTGTAGCGATGCATTACCTTCTCTGAGTTCCCAATAACGGGGAACACCACCCCATACCGCATACTCTTCTATAGCTTCGATTGCGCTTAATCCCAATGCTTCTATGATGAATGGCGGCTTTATAGGGGCAAGTTTCATGATGACATTAGCTCGGCCATATAGTGGCGCGGTAGAGTTGAGGAATATGCCCGACATCATGTTTTGAGAAGATCCACATACAATTATATTATACTTAAGAGATTTCTCGTCGAGTAGTTTCTGAAGTACTGACGGTAACTCGGGCGATTGCTCTACAAGGTATGGCAATTCATCTAAGCATAGAGAAAAGCGGCGCTCAGTACGGTAGTTTACTGCACGCAACAACGATTCCCAATCAGGATAGGTGAGTTTGTCGAAATCAGGAAAAATCTGTGCAATAACTTTTGCGAGCAATGCTCTCTGATGTTGGCTTTCGGAACGATCTGCTAAGAAATACACATCATTATCCGTTAGTACCCGTTTTATAAGCGTCGATTTGCCTAATCGTCTTCTTCCGTACAATACAACGAATGTAGACTCTTCCCTAAAAAGGGCATCTCTTAGGCGAGCTGTTTCATCTATTCTGTCAACGAATTTCATATTCCTAATTATTATGCGCTGCAAACATAATGTTTTTGCTGCATAATTCCAAATATATCATCGACGAATTTGTTTAAACAGCCCAAAGGAATATGTCGTGGATTTTCTTACGGCTTCCAAAAAGAGATTCACCTCCTCTGCAGAGAAGGTGAATCTCTTTTCTTATTACGGGGATGTTTGAATCCTTGCTTGTTCTACTGGAGCTTGGCTGTGCTCACAGCAAGAGCCTAAATAAACTTACCTCTTGTTCGTGGCGCAAGCTTTGTCACTTATCACTTGTCAATTGTTCAGTATCTCCATCTGCTGGCGTACGGACTCCTCGTGGATGGCTTCGAAGACCTTCTTCATGAAGTCGCCACTCATATCGCACTGTACGGCTTGTGCGGCACGACGCTCGAGGATCTCGTTGTAGCGGGTGTTCTGGAATACGGTGACACCGTGCTCCTTCTTGAACTGACCAATCTCGCGGGCTACACGCATGCGCTTGGCGAGCTCTTGTATGATGCTGTCGTCGCACTCGTCGATGAGCTTGCGCAGCTGTCCCAGGTCTTCGGTGCTGTGTGTCTCGGCACGGATGACGAGCATCTCGAGGATGTATTCGAGCGAGTCGGGAGTAACCTGCTGTGAAGCGTCGCTCCATGCCTTGTCGGGGCAGCAGTGGCTCTCGATGATGAGTCCGTCGAAGTTGAGGTCCATAGCCTGCTGGCAGAGCGGAGCGATGAGCTCGCGCTTACCGCCGATATGGCTGGGGTCGCACAGGAGCGGCAGGTCGGGGTAGCGGCGGCGCAGCTCGAGGGGGATATGCCACTGGGGCAGGTTGCGGTAGATCTTCTTCTCATAGGTGCTGAATCCGCGGTGTATGGCACCGAGGCGTGTGATACCGGCATTGTTGAGACGCTCCATGCCGCCAATCCACAGCTCGAGGTCCGGGTTCACGGGATTCTTTACAAATACGGGCACGTCAACTCCCTTCAGTGAGTCGGCAATCTCCTGCATGGCAAAGGGGTTGGCCGAGGTGCGAGCGCCTATCCACAAGATGTCTACGCCAGCCTTCAAGGCCTCTTCTACATGCTTGGCAGTGGCCACCTCGGTAGTCACGTACATGCCTGTCTCACGCTTCACGCGCTGCAGCCATCCGAGTCCTTCGGTGCCGATGCCCTCGAAGCCACCGGGCTTGGTGCGTGGCTTCCAAATGCCTGCGCGGAATATCTTGACACCCTTCTTGGCCAGTTGGGTGGCGGTGTTCATCACTTGTTCTTCGGTCTCGGCACTGCACGGACCTGCTATCACGAGAGGACGTTTGTCTTCAACGCCTACGAGTTTGATTGGCTGTAAGTTCATATGGTGTAAAATTGACAATTGACAATTGACAAATGACAATTATGCTTGCCGATGCCTCGTCAATTGGGTGTTGATATTTATTATTGATTTTCGTTTGGTTGTTTTGTTGATTTTATGATACTGATAAGTAGTTTATTAAGTTCTACACAATCGTTATTGATGCTCTCGTATTCATTTTGGGTTATAAATCCAGTTCGCATCAGAAGCTCTAGCCAGTACTCTGTTTCGTTGGCTTCCTTAAGTGCAATATTCTGTTTGCTTAGGAAGTCGGCACGGCTCTGAGCTTGTTCAGCCTCACGTATATTTGCACCTATACTTGTGCCACACCTCAGCAACTGTTTACTCATTACGGTTTCTCGCTTTTCAGCAACGAGATATTTATATAAGTTGACTATGCGTATAGCAAAGCTCAAGCTCTTATCTTTGACAATATTTTCTTTTTTCATATCACTTTTCATTGTCAATTGTCACTTGTCACTTGTCAATTGAAGAATTCTCTCCAGCGCTTCTTCCAATTTGTCGTTCTTGGCACACAGCGAGATGCGTATGTAGCGGCTACCGTTACTGCCGAAGATGAATCCGGGCACGATGAATACGCGGGCTTCGTGCAGTACATGCTCGGTGAGCTCTTCCACATCGGTGTAGTGATCGGGGATACGGCCCCAGAGGAACATGCCCACCTGATTCTCGTCGTAGGTGCAGCCCAGGGCATCCATGATGGCTCCTGCTGTGTTGCGGCGTGCGCTGTAGTTGGCGTTGTTGCCTTCGTACCAGTCGGCCTCGGCATCGAGTGCCTTCACGGCGGCCAGCTGCATGGCGCGGTACATGCCGCTATCGATATTGCTCTTCACCTTGAGTATCCAGCTGATGAAGGTGGGGTTGGCAGCTATCATGCCGATGCGCCATCCGGGCATGTTGTGGCTCTTGCTCATGGAGTTGAACTCTATGCAGCAGTCCTTGGCTCCCTCTACGGAGAGGATGCTCAGTGGATTGTCGTTGAGGATGAAGCTGTAGGGGTTGTCGTTGACGATGACGATACCCTTGCGGCGGGCAAAGTCGACCAAGCGCTCATACAGCTCGGGCGTGGCATTGGCTCCTGTGGGCATATTGGGATAGTTGGTCCACATGAGCTTCACACGGCTGAGGTCCATACGCTCCAGTGCATCGAAGTCGGGCATCCATCCATTCTCCTCCTTGAGGTCGTAGTGCACCACCTCGGCGCCGAGCAAGCGGCTCAGCGAGGTGTAGGTGGGGTAGCCAGGGTTGGGCACAAGTACCTGTTCGCCAGGGTTCACGAAAGCCAACGTCACGTGCAGTATACCCTCCTTGGAGCCGATGAGTGGCTGTATCTCGCTCTTGGGGTCGAGCTCCACGCCGTACCAACGCTTATAAAATCGTGAAAAGGCCTCGCGCAGTTCGGGTATGCCCACATAGGGCTGGTAGCCGTGTCCGTCGGGGTTGTGTGCCTCGGTGCAGAGCGTCTCCACGGTCTCTTCCGAGGGTGGCATGTCGGGGCTTCCTACGCCTAAGCTTATCACCTGCATGCCGGCAGCGTTCATGGCAGCTACCTCCTTGAGTTTGCGTGAGAAGTAGTACTCGCTCACCGATTCGAGGCGCTGTGCCGGCTGTATCGCGTAGGTCTTGATTGCTTCGTTCATATTCCTTATATATATTTAATAAGTAAGTCCCGCTATTGCTGAGCGGGACTTGCGTGTATCTTTTATTATATATCTTACATAACTATTTGTTGCTACATAACCTATCCCGCTCTACTTCGTGCTAAAGTAAAAGTAAAAATAGGTGTAATATGTAAAGCCAAAGTTGTGCATTGCTTACAAATTCATCTTTGTTGAGTGCAAAGTTAATCGTTTTTTTATAAACTCGCACGTTTGTGCGATATTTTTTCAAAAAAACTTTATTTTAGATGATCTTTTATCCAATACATCTGGTTGTGCCTTGTCTCTGTTGACACCCAATGCTCGTTGATGGGCGTGATGAGCGCTTCCTTCGGTGCCGTGATACTGTTGTATACAGCATAGCTCGTGGTGGCCGGACAGGTGTTGTCATTGTAGCCCCACGTGAGGTAGGTAGGCACGGTGAGTTGTTTGGCAAAGTTCACTACATCGTAGTAGGCTAATACCTTAACCTTTTCCTTGGTCAATTGTTCATTGCTTTTTATCAGATGAGGGTAGCCGCCGCACTGGTCGTGCAGGTAGCCTTCCATATCGCTCAAGGCAGGGTGATTGGCCACACATTGAGTGATGCGCTTGTCGAGGCCGGCCGTGATGATGGCCAAGGCTCCTCCTTGGCTACCGCCCTGTGCGATAAGGTTCTTGCCGTCCCATTCGGGGAGTGAGGTGAGATAGTCCAGAGCACGCACGCAAGCCATATACACCTTGCGCATATAGTAGTTCTCCCGATTGTCGAGGCCATTGACGAGGTACCCATTATCGCTGCTTGAGAAGGCTGCGCTAATCTCCTTGTAGGTGGCGGCATCCAAGTTGGGGCGTATGCCATGTATTTCCATATTAAAGCAGATGATACCGTTCTCGGCAAAGTACATCGTCTTCAATGGGTCCATGGGCTTGATGCCTGCACCTGGTGGGTTGAACACCACGGGATAGGTGCCCTTGGCCTTTGGTTGGGTAAGGTAGCCATATACATATTGTCCCTTGCGGTAGCACTGAAGTTTAATAAGGTAGCAATCGACCTTTTCGTTACTGTATTCGGGCACGAAGGTGCGCTGTACCGTCATCGGACATTTGGCGGCCTCCTCCTTAGTGCGTGTCCAGAACTCCTCGAAGTCGGTAGGCATCTTCACTGTGGGCACTATCTTCTCAGGCGAGAAAGCCACCTTTACGTGATGCTTGTATTGCTTTCCACCATGCTTCACCGTGAAGCGGCAATCGCGGAATCCAGGTTTCTTCATTGTTCCCATCGATAGGGTAGCGCGCCCGTTCTTCAGAGTTAGCGTGCCTTTGGTATCGGCTGGCAGCAGCTCGGGGCCAATCTCGTAGCTCACCTCTGCGCCATCATAAGGTACTCCATAGGCAAACACTTGCAGGTCGATGCGTGCATTCTCTCCCGTGCGGTAGTTCCAGTCGGCGTGATCGGGAACAGCCACGAAGCGTACGTCGCTTTGGTGGATTTGGTTCTGTGCTATCAGTGCTATGTTACTGATTAGCATTGCTAATGTCAATAAAGTCCTTCTCATGATTCTGTGTTAATTTGTGTTATGTTTATTGCCAAAAGCAAATGTACGATAAAAAACGAATATATTTCACATATTATGCTCTTTATTGTGAAATTTAATTTCCTGTTTTAGGGATGAAGCTTTGCAGTCTCGTTATTTTGTGTTCAAAATGATGTTTGACTGTTTGTTTATTTACTCCTTTATCCCTATCTATGTGGTAACAGCGAAGATACTATCACTCGCAGAGAGAAATATTAGAGCTGATGTTATATTTTTTGTTCGTTTATTACTATCTTTGTATCATATTAATTAAACACGTAAACCGATATGCAGATACGCTACATCTTATGCGCAGCACTTGCCATCGGCATGACTGCCACAGCCCAAGAGCAGGTAAAGTTTGAGGATTACTTCCTCCCCAAGACCATGCGCCTCGACTACTACCATGCAGGCGATGCCAAGAGTGAACATTTCTTCCTCGACGAGGTCATCGAAGAGCCCTACTGGGCTGGCAACAAGCACTACCTCGTGGACGACCGTAACGTGGGCAACCACCGCTTCGAGGTGAAGGACAAGGCTTCAGGCAAGGCCATCTATTCACGTGGCTTCAATACGCTTTTCAACGAGTGGCAGTGCACGCCCGAGGCACGCATCACCTCCAAGGCAATGCCCGAGGGTGTGGTATTCCCCTATCCCAAGAACGATGTCATCGTGGAGTTTTACACTCGCGAAAACAGAACCGGTAGGATGCACAAGAAATGGAGCTACGAGGTGGATGCCGACAGCTATTTCGTGCGCCGCTCGCGCCCCACGCTCAGCACCATGGACATACACTACACGGGCAATCCCGCCCAGCGTGTCGATGTGGTCATCATCCCCGAAGGCTACACCGAGGCCGAGAAGGACAAGTTCGTGGCTGCCGCCAATGCCTTTGCCAAGGATATCCTCAGCTACCATCCCTATACGGAGTATGCCGATAAGTTTAACTTCCGTGCCGTATGGGCTCCCAGCGAGGAGTCGGGCATAAGCATTCCCGGCGAGCACCTGTGGCGCAGCACCGCACTCGATGCACACTACTACACCTTCGACTCTGAGCGCTATCAGATGTTTGAGGACTACCAGCGTGTGCTCGATATCGCTGCTAACGTACCTTATGAGATTATCTACGTGCTCACCAACTCGCAGAAGTATGGTGGTGGCGGCATCTACAACTTCTACGGCATCAGTGCGGCCAACATCCCCGGTGCCTCTACCCGTAAGACCTATAGCCACGAGTTCGGACACCTCTTTGTGGGCTTGGCCGATGAGTATGTGGGCGGCTCAGAGATGAGCGACCTCTACTTCCCCGATGTGGAGCCTTGGGAGGGTAACATCACCACGCTTACCGACCTTGACTCCAAACTTTGGGGCCAACTCTTGCCCGAAGCCGACAGAGCCAAGGCCACCGACCATAGTGGTTGGGAGCTCAATCCGCAGAATCCGCAATCGCCCGACTACAATCCCAAGAAGCCGTGGGCACTGGGCATCTATGAAGGTGGCGGCTACCTGCAGAAAGACATCTACCGCCCCTGGCCCAACTGTATGATGAACTGGTTCCACCGCATCGACCTCTACTGCCCCGTATGCGTGGAGGAGATAAAGCAAGCGATAGAATTGTATGTAAAGTAACGTGAGTTCGACGATTTTTAATTGTCTGTAAATTTGGTGATTAGCGAAAATTATTGTATCTTTATAGTGCTCAATTACAAAGAATTACAAATAATAATCGCTATGCTCACCGAGGACAAAGTTACAGAATTATTCTGTATGGCAGATGATTTCTGCAAGTTTTTTGATAAGATGACAGCAAAATATACGCTGAAAAGTGAAAACAAACGCCCTTACCATCGTGATTCAACCATGTCAAAGGCAGAAATCATGCTTATCATGGTATTGTTTCACGATTCCGGTTACCGGTGTCTTAAACACTTCTATCTTGAAAAGGTATGTAAACATCTGCGCGGACTTTTCCCAAAGGTCGTCTCATATAATCGTTTTGTTGAACTGGAAAGAGATGTTGCTATCCCTCTTGCCTTGTTTATCAAAAAGGTTCTGCTAGGCAGATGCACAGGTATCAGTTTTGTAGACAGTACCCCTCTGCGTGTATGCCGCAATCAGAGGATACATATCCACAAGACATTTAAAGGTATAGCACAGAGGGGAAAATGTTCGATGGGATGGTTCTTTGGATTCAAACTTCATCTGATCTGTAATGAGAAAGGAGAATTACTCAACTTCATGATAACACCGGGTGATGTGGATGATCGGAAACCACTGGAGTACAAATCATTTATGGAATTTATATATGGCAAACTCGTTGGCGACAAGGGATATGTCGGCAAGGAACTTTTTCAAAAACTCTTCGTAGATGGCATACAGCTCATAACCAAGCTGAAAAGTAATATGAAAGGAGCATTGATGAGTGTTTCGGACAAATTGTTGCTACGTAAAAGGGCTATTATTGAAACGATTAATGATGAACTCAAGAATATTGCACAAGTGGAGCACTCAAGGCATCGTTGCTTTGACAATTTTATCGTGAACATGTTGGGAGCTATTGCTGCATATTGTATGTTTCCGAAAAAGCCGTGTATCAATGTACAGAGGACATTGGATACACAGCTTACTCTATTTTGAATTCGTCGAACTCACGTTAAAGTAAATACAAAAAGAAAGAGGGAACCGCAGTTCCCTCTTTCTTTTTTATCATATCATTCCAACACCGTCACCCAGCCATAGCGGTCTTCGATGTCGCCATACTGTATGCCTCGCAGCGTGTCGTACAGTTTGCGGCAGATGGGACCGGGCTTGCCGTCCTTGGCGATGACGTAACTGCGCTTCATTTCCAAGTCGTCGATACGCTCGATGGGCGATATCACTGCAGCCGTACCACATGCACCAGCCTCCTCGAAGGTGTCGAGCTCCTCAATGGGAATCTGGCGGCGCTCTACCTTCATGCCCATATCCTCGGCCAGCTGCATGAGGCTCTTGTTGGTGATTGAGGGCAGTATGGAGGTCGACTTGGGTGTCACGTAGGTATTGTCCTTGATGCCGAAGAAGTTGGCCGCACCACACTCGTCGATGTACTTCTTCTCCTTGGCGTCGAGGTAAAACTCGCACGAGTAGCCCAGGTCATGAGCCAGCTTGTTAGCCTTCATCGAAGCGGCATAGTTGCCACCAACCTTATAGATACCTGTGCCGAGCGGTGCCGAGCGGTCGTACTGGCGTATCACCACGTAGGGATTGGCTGCAAAGCCGCCCTTGAAGTAGGGGCCTACGGGCATTACGAACACCATGAAGAGGTACTCGTCGGCAGGGTGTACACCCACCTGTGCTCCGGTGCCGATGAGCAGCGGACGTATGTAGAGCGATGCACCGCTCTCGTAGGGAGGCACAAAGCGCTCGTTCATCTTCACCACCTTGGTTACCATCTCGCGGAACTTCTCGGTAGGCAGCTGAGGCATCATGATGCCGTCGCAAGTGCTCTGCAGGCGCTCGGCGTTGGCTTCGAGACGGAAGATGCGCACTTTGCCATCCTTGCCGCGGAAGGCTTTCAAGCCCTCGAAGGCCTCTTGTCCATAGTGCAGGCAGGTAGCTGCCATGTGCAGGGTGATATGTTCGCTGTCAGACACTTCCACCTCGCCCCACTCGCCGTTGCGGTAGTAGCAGCGTACGTTGTAGTCTGCTTTCATGTAGCCGAACGAGAGGTTCGACCAATCCAAATCCAAAGCTTTTTCCATAACTATACAGTCTATGTTTATATACCTATTAATATAATAGGCGCAAAATTAGTGCAAGGCAAACGAAAAAGCAAGTTTACTTGCATTTTTCTGAGCCGCAGCCTAATTTCAAGGTTTGTGTAACAAGCATTAAAATTTGTGTAAGCAGAGAGAAAAGTTAAGTTTCAGACCATAAAAGTCACTTTACCACCAGCAAGGCAAAGTTGACGTCCCCTGCAGCGAGGCTACGCCCTGTGGTGTAGCTGGTGTCGGCAAGCAGCGTGTAGGGCGACTCCTCGGGGAGGGTAGAGGAGTGGCGCGGAACCGCTATTCCCAGCACAAAGCCAAGCACTGAGGCTGCCACGAGCCTGTAGGGCGAGATGGTGCGACGCACCTTCTGTGCATAGGGTTTACATTGGCGTGGCGTGATGGTGGCATTGTCTTCATCGCGCACTTCGCGCAGCAGATCGAGGAGTTCGGCCGACTCCTGTTCCATCTTTTTCAGTTCGTTATCGTTCATATTCCTATTTATATTCGTTCATCATTCTCTTTACACTCTCCAGCGCGGCATACAATCGCGACTTCACGGTGCCCTCGGGGCATCCAATGATATGGGCCACTTCGGGGATGGTGAGTTCCTCATCGTAGTGGAGCAGGAAGGCATCGCGCTGCGCCGTGGGGAGCGATTGCACGGCTTGGCGCAGACGCTGGCGCTGTTCGTCGCGCTCCATCGCCTCGGTAGGCTCATGGGTGGCTTCCTCGCGTTGGAGAAGTTCATCTACATAGGCTTGGCGTATGGTCTCGTGCCGATACTCATTCTTGCAGAGGTTATAGGCCATAGCGTAGAGCCATGAGGCAAAGGGCTGGTCGGAGCGATACTCCTTGCGGTAAGTCCACACTCGGACGAAAAGCTCCTGCACCATGTCCTCGGCCTTGGCAGTATCATAGGCGAGCATGCGGAGGAAGAAGCCGCCGAGCCTTCGCGCATACCTATTATATAAGGTGTCGAAAGCCGCGTGTTCGCCGCGACCGATGTGTAGCATTAGCTCGGCATCGGTCAGCGCACTCAGCATATTAGCGGTCAATCTCTTCATGGTACTTCTGGCGTTGTTCGTCGGGTATATCAACTTGCTCTACGATACGCAACATCAGCGTGCGCAGTTCGTTGTAGCGGAAAAAGTTGCCTGTCTGCTTGTAATGGTCGAGCAGCGACTTGAAGCAAGGTATGTAATTCAAATTAAATTTGTTTGCAGAAGCCGTGTAGCTCTCGGGGAGGAAACTCTCGCGCAAATAGTCGGTAAGGTAATTCTCCTCGAAGTTCTTGCGCTTGATGGCCAAGTTGTCGTAGGGCTTCTCGCTATAGCGCATCACCAGTCCCTCGGAGTAGAGTTTGTCCTTGAACGACGGCACATTCATCAGTGTTGAGAAGTATACGGCGGGGCGGCGGGTGTGTTTAATGATGTGTAGCATCATCTGTTCAGTATATTTGTCGGCCTCCTCCTGGCTCGAAATTTGTGGTATAGGCTCAAAGTCAGGAATACTCAATCGCTCGCATATCAGCTTCCTGTAGTTGGGTGCCCACATCATGCTCATGCATATAACATCAATGTCTTCGAAGAGATTCTTGCCGTATTGCACCAGCAGTTTTGAGAATGTTGGTGAGTCTCCGTTGACAAAGATGAGGCTGTTTGCCTTCATGCCGCTAAGCGCGTTGTAGGCATAGTTGAGCAGAGAGGGCGAGTAGGTGCCGCTGTTGTACCAACGCTTCAGTATGTCGGCCATCAACTCTTCGTCGCCCGTTTGCATCAGGTAGCTGACGTAGTCGGGGTACATCTCCACATTGTCCGGGCGCATCTGTATGGCCTTTTTCATCTCTGGAGCAGCGTTGACATCGCCTTTATGGTAATACTTCATGATATACAATGTATAGGTGTCGGGGATAGCCTTTGCCATCTCTTGCATTATGCGCTCCACTTTCTCTCTAAGTTCAGTGCTTTCATCGAACCATGATTGGTATCTGACCGCCTTGTAATAGTTCTTCCAGGCCTCCTCGTTCTTCGGATTCTTGTCTATCTCGGCTTTCCACAGACGTTCCTGTGTCTTGTACCATTCGGCACTGTGCTTTACCTTGACTGGTGTCTCCACCTTTTGCGGTACCTCCTTCTCTGTGTTGTCCTGTGCCCAAGCCGTATGAGCGGTAAGTGTAAATCCTGCGATTGCCGTGAGGCAAGCGATGATGGTGTGTTTTGCTTTCATTGCGTGTATGCTTTTTTGTTGTTTGTACTCAGTTTGTTCTATCTGTAAAACGCGTTTTTCATGATTGCATACACGCGAAGCGCCCAATCGTTCGGTGGTTTAACAATGTTTAACCTTGATGGACTTATCCTTCGACTGAGTAAGCAATAATGCGGGAACCTCTACGTTATACCTATAAATAATGGTATACTATGAAAAGTCTGCAGCTTCGTATCGGTTTGTTTGTGATGGGACTATGCTCCCTATTGCTTGTTGCTTGTAATGAGGATACTCCTCTTGGCTGTGGGGGAGAGGTACTACCCAACGATACCGTATCCATATCGCCCAATGGCTCTTTGGCTTTCACAAGTGCATCTTCTGCCGACACGGTAGTAGTGCATTGTAATGATACGTGGAACATCTATGGGTATGCCTACTGGGCGTCAGTATCGCCACAGAGCGGCAAGGATGGTGATACGTTGATTGTGTCTGTCGATGCAAATACCACGGGGGATGAGCGCAAGGTGAGCTACTATCTGTATAGTGGCGAGGCAAAGTGTGAGTTGGTCGTTTCGCAAAGAAAACGTCGTGAACTCTCTGTTTCGCCCTCTCAGAAACTCTTCTTCGGATACGAGGGTGGTGTTGATACCTTGACAATCCATTCAGAAGGGGCGTGGTGGATAGACAGACAGCCTGAATGGCTTTCCGTCTCTTCTTCTGATGGTGACGATGGAGATATGCTCATCGTCTCAGCAACGGAGAATAACTCTACGCACAACCGTGAAGACACGCTCATATTGCGGAATGAAGAGATGGAAGTTTTGGTTCCAGTTTTGCAGAATAGTCATCCAAGTCCGATAATTGAACAGATAACATATCGGTATGACAGTGTCGGATACACCCCTGAGAATTGGCTCTTCTTGGTAAATGAAAGGGTGGAAGTTGTGTTCAAATCTGCGAGGCTCAAGCGTTTAATCATTCATGTAGCGGATCTTGATAATATTGACTTTTTGGAGCATTATGAAGCGTTTCCAGAGTGCATAGGTGATGATACCTATCGTGTGGTGCTTGATGGTGGTGCTTATTATTGGGAAATCAAATTCGTCATGACTGTGTATGACGACCTTGGAAAGAGTGGAGATTCTGAAATCATCTATCCGAAAGACTATATCGAAGACCCAGCCGTGAGAGCACTGATAGATAAGGAACTTGAATTGTGGCTGGGCTATATACCTTGAACATGTAACCGCATCGAATAATCAGAAGAAGCACAAATGGCCAAGATGACTCCCAAGCAACTGGCAGATAAGCTGCGCTTCGCTGGCGAGGCGATACCTTCGATGACGCGCCGTCGTGATGGACACGACTACGAAGCACGGCAGATGTACCTCATCACAATCACGGTAGAGGGGCGTAGGCCCCTGCTTGGGCGTGTGGTGGGCAATCCTGAAGCTGCCGAAGGAACCCCCGATGCTCCGCACACCGAGCTGTCGCCTCTTGGGAAAGCGGTAGAGCAGCAGTGGATAGCCATCAGCCATTACCACCCCGAAGTAAAGGTGCTTGCCCTACAGATGATGCCCGACCATCTGCATAGCATCCTCTTCGTCAAGGAGCGCATGCCGCAGCACTTAGGACATATCATCAAAGGCTTCAAGGCCAGTACCAATAAGGAGTACCGGCGGCTCATAGCTCCCGCTCCTTCGAGTGCCGTTCCTGTTGTCTCCTCGGCTGCGACGCCGTCGCAGCGAACGGGAAGACCCAAACCCGACCGCAAGCACGGCCTGCTCTGGAGCATTGGCTACACCGACGGCATCCTTGGCCGCAAAGGCCAGCTCAACAACTGGCTTGCCTACCTGCGCGACAACCCTCGTCGCCTACTCATGAAGCGCCTGCATCCCGAGTTCTTCCGCGTGCAGCGCAATGTGCAGGTAGGCAGCTATGAGTTTTCTGCCATCGGCAACCGCTACTTGCTGTCGCATCCCGTACGTCTACAGGTGCAATGCTCGCGCCGCCTCACCCAAGAGGAGATTGCGCAGCAGACGAGCTACTACCTGGGATTGGCCAAGCGTGGGGCAGTACTCGTGTCGCCCAGCATCTCGCCCGGCGAGAAGGCCATCATGCGTGCCGCCTTCGATGCAGGCTACCCACTCATCCTCCTGCAGGAGAATGGCTTCACCGAACTGGCCAAGCCAGGCGGTGCCCGCTTCGACGCCTGCGCCGAAGGTCGCCTGCTCATCCTCGCTCCATGGGAGCATCACAATCAGCGCCTTGCCATTAACCGCAGCCAATGCCTCTCGCTCAATGATATGGCTCGTGCTATTTGCGAGGGCGACTGACCTCGATGCCCTTTTATGCTGTCTTGCCAGTGCTTACATACGACTCTTCGCACTCTCGCCCGCACCGGTTCCTTTGTACTTGCTCTTCGTGGTGTTGAACTTATAGCGGATGGTGAGTGCGGCTTGGCGAGTGTCGAAATGGTTGTATTGCACGATGCTGTAGTCGCCTGAGCGCAGTCGCACTCCGGCGCGCTGCGAGTCGAGCAGGTCGGTGCCTTCAAGTTCGACGGTGAGGGCATCGTTCAAGAACGACTTGCGCACCGAAAGGCCAAGGGCGTAGTTGTGCGAAAGCGTCTCATACACCAAGGTGTGGCCCTTGCCCTGGTAGCTCATGTCGAGCTGTATCATGTAGTTCTTGGGCAGTTGGATGATGTTGGTGAGGTAGCCGACCCAGATGGGCTTGTTCATGGAGATTGTCTCTCCACGGAAATCCATATCGAACCACTGTTTCTGCAACCCTACGGTGAGGCTCGGCATCCAGCATCCTATCTGGGGCGATGCTACGAGGAAAGCACTCATCTGAGGAACGGGCTTGGCGTAGTTGATGGTGGTGAGCATCATGGCATCGGGATTCTCGGGTTGGGCAGTGCCCCATTGCACGAAGGCATCTTTCAGCAGGCTGTACGAGGCCGATAGCTGGAAAAACTGCCAGGCGCCGCTGAGCGATAGGTTGTGGGTAATCTGCTGGCGTAGCGTAGGGTTACCCTTGTCCAGTGAGTAGCGGTCGATGTAGGTCACTGAGTTGCGCAACTGGTGATACGAGGGGCGCTGCGTCTTCACCGCATAGGAGAGCTGTGCCTGCACAGGGCCGAGCAATGCCGTGAGCGAAGCGTTGGGGAAGAAGTTGTCGAAGGCGCGACTCTGGTCGGCCTGCCACGCATCGTTGATGTAGTAGTCGAAGGCCACGTGCTCGTAGCGCAGGCCTGCTCCTATGGCACCGAAGGGCAGCGCATGGCTGTACTCGGCAAAGGCCGTGGCGTTTTGCTCGCGGATGGTGCTGTTTGACGAGGGCAGATAGTTCTCGGGATTCAGATACACATCCTTACGATAGGTATAGGTGTATTCGCTACCAGCCGAGAGGCTACCGCCCCATACGGGGTAGGTGAGCACGAGCTTGCCAGCACCCATCCGGTTGCGTGTGTTGCTGTATGAGTTCACGATGCGGTCCTCGTCGTTCGTGCTGTTCTCGTCGTACATGTCGTGTCCGTCCTCATCTTGCATCAGCCAGTCGGCATTGAAGTCGATGTTCAGTTTGCCCGCCGTACCATTATAATAGGCGTTGACCTGATGGCTGGCGTAGTCGTCATAGAGCATGGTCGACTGTGTGCGCAGGTCGTCGTCCAATACGCCATCTAATGTAGCTTTACTGTGTCCATCCATGGCGCCCCGATAATCTATCAATGCCTTGCCCATATACTTCACGCCCATGGAGTGGTTTTCGTTGAACTGGTAGTTGGCGCCCAACGTGGGGAGCAGCACTTGCGAGTGCGTGGTGGCAGTGAGGGTGTTGTTCAGTTCGAGCAAGCGGACGGATTGTAGCGACTGGGTGAGCTTGCCTTCTTGAATATCATTCATCAACCGATAATCAAGGTTGCCGAATACGTCCAGCTTGCCGTGGCGGTAGTTGAAGCTCAGCTGATCGATAAGATCGGTGTTGTAGTCGCTCTGAAACACCGACGAGCGCAGGTTGAATCCGAAGCCGTCGCCCTGCTTGCGGATGGTCTGAATACGGATAACGGCACTCACCGTGGCATCGTAGCGTGCGCCGGGATTGTGGATGACCTCCACGTGCTTTATCTCGTCGGAGTGGAGCTGCTCCAGCTCGGCATTGTCGCGCACGAGTCGGCCGTTGATATATACCACCGGCGTACCCTTGCCCAGCACCTCGATGGACTCGCCCTTGTGTATCACACCGGGAATCTTTCCCAGCACATCGTTGGCCGAGCCCAACGTGGCCAACACGCTGTTCTCCACGCTCGTCACCATGGCGTCGCCCTTGATTTGCGTCTTGGGCAGAGTGCCCTTCACCACCACCTCGTCGAGTAGCTGATTGTCTGCCGTGAGGCGCACGACCATGGTGCCGCTCTCCCTCAGTGCTTGCCACACGGGGGTGTATCCTATATACGACACGTGAAGCAACGCTCCGTTGCCCTTTCCCGTGAGGGCAAACCGTCCCGTCTCGTCAGTCACCGTGCCCACCACATAGGCCGAGTCGGTCGTGTGCATCACCACATTGGCGTATGCTACGGGGTTGTCCTCTGTATCTACTACCTTACCGCTAATCTGCTGTGCCTGTGCACCGCCAAGCATACTTGTGGCCAGCATGGCCACCATCATCCATTTTTTCATTTTTGTTTTTATTCTTTTTCGTGTTCGTTTTGCCTGTTTAGACGCACGTCGTATGCAAAAACTACGTGCATCCTTCTATTAGACGTAACGAAAGCCTGAAAAGTTGCAAATGGTTGCAAAAAAAAAGCGCAGACCTTCGTCATACGCCTCTTGGCTCACCACAAGCCATTACAAACTATGCGAGTAGTCTACGCTTATGCGCACTACTCAACGTTTGTAACTATTAGCTCGTTCATATTCCGAGGTGGTGATTCAGAGGCGATTGAGCTAAAAAAAGTTATGTTTGATGAAATACTGGTTTCATCGCTGCAAAGTTAGTGCAAACCGAGCGAAATACCAAAATATGTTTTGAGTATTTCCGAGGCGCAGCCTAACTTCTTCTTGCAAAGCAAGATAAAGATACTGCAAAGCATAGTGAAAGTATGACAATTCTCGTTAATAATCTACAAATATTCAAGCGTTTTTATTGCCGTTTCGCTCGCTTCTACTTATCTTTGAGATAAACCTCGAAGATAATGTACATTCGCTGTGAAAAATATTCAAGCAAGCTTGATATTTCTCGCTCATTTATTCTTATCTTTGTCGCTGAGTATTAACCGTAAAAGCACACGACTATGAGACTGAGACAAAGGCTGGCGCAGAGATTTACCACATTGTTTCGCGAGACGATACGCCTGACCGATTATATTGACACCTCGGCTGCCGAGAAGTCCATCCGTAGCAACATCTACTTTCGTGGACCCAATGCTTGGATTCTGGCCATCGCTACGATTATCGCTTCGGTGGGTCTCAATGTCAACTCCATCCCGGTTATCATTGGCGCCATGCTCATATCGCCGCTCATGGGCCCAATCTTCGGCGTAGGCTTGGGCTTGGGCATCAACGATATGCAGCTCATCAAGTCGTCGGGGAAGAACCTCCTGGTGATGGTGAGCATCAGCTTGGTGGCATCGTTTGTCTACTTCCTCATCACTCCGCTCAATCTCACCAATCCCAGCGAACTGCTTGCCCGCACCAACCCCACCATCTATGATGTGCTGATAGCTCTCTTCGGTGGCTTTGCCGGCATCCTTGAGCAGTGCCGTAAGGAGAAGGGCACCGTGTTTGCCGGTGTGGCCATCGCCACCGCCCTTATGCCGCCCCTCTGTACAGCCGGTTTCGGGCTGGCCAGTGGCAACTTCGGCTATTTCCTGGGAGCTGCCTACCTGTTTGTCATCAACTGCATCTTCATCATGCTGGCCACCTACATCAGTGTCAAGTACTTCGGCTTCCGCGAGGTGACCTTTGCCGATGCGCTTGCCCAGCGCCGCACGCGCACTTTCAGCACGGCGCTCATCATCCTTTTCATCGTGCCCAGCATATGGTCGGCTGTCACCTTTATCCGTCAAAACAACTTTGAGGGCAACGCCACTGCCTTTGCCGAGCAGTGCAAGGTGTATGGGCGCACCATCCTCTACGACTATAAGATAGACCATGCCGACGGCTCCGTCATCAGCCTCTTCTTCTCGGGCGACCCGCTGAGCGAGCAGACGCGGCGCGACCTTCTCGCACAAGCTGCCGAGTATGGCATAAAGGAGGAGCAGGTGCTCATCAACGAGTATAGCACTACCACTCAGGACAACAATGTGGAACTCGTGAAAAGCATTTACGATAGGATGGACACCGAGGTCTCGCGCCGCGATGCCGAGATCAGCCGCTTGCGTCAGCAACTGGCAGCCTCCGAGAAGGAGGAGCTTCCCTACGTGCAGCTTGCCCGCGAGATTATGGGCATCTATCCCTCTGTAAAAGATGTGGTGCTGGCTCGTGGCGCAACGGTCAGTGCCGACTCTCTCTATGCCATTCCTTGCCTCTCAGTCGTGGTACATCGCGACTCGGTGTTTACTCCAGCCGAGATGGCCCAACTCTCCGAGTGGCTACGCGTGCGTCTTGCTACGGATATGGAAGTGGTAATCTTGCAGCGATGACAAGAATCTGTGCATAATGCCTTAATCTCAAACAAATTGGCTGTGTTGCCCCATGGCAGGAATTAACCTCGGTAAATAAACCGAGACTGCCCTTGTCTATTCAGCTAATAATTTGCGAATAGATTCTCTTACGCTATCTGGTGATTGTGGATAGGTGCCTGGAAAAGATACAAACCTGTCGTATGCGGGCTTTGCTTCTTCTAATGTGGGAACGGACAATTCCATCGCTTAGAGACGAGAAAGTGCACTATGAATAAACAATAAATGTGTATATCAAAAATGCTGATAAGGCAAGACCAAACCAGATCATGGCTTTTTCTTCTTCAAAGATAGTACCCTTAAAGACTTTTCCCACAAAGAGCTTTTCTAAAACATCCAATAATTTCTTCTTAGAACTACCGTATGTGGATGTTTTATATCCTCCTACTTTTCTTAAAGCAGACAATTGTGCCACATATATTCCATTGTGGATATTAGGGTTTTTATCTATATTCAGAGGAGGATCAAGAAGTCCAATCATTTTTTCTTCTGCTTTTTCTATATCTTGATACTTCTTGTATAAGATGATGCAATTCTTTTGCAGCCATTGGGTGATATATTCTTCGCAGTCTTCGTTTATCCGTGTTTTCAACGTATTTCCAGACATATATTTCTCGAATTTAAACTCAAACAATGCTGCTAACGATTTCCGCAAAGTGCTTCTTGCAACCACCCCATTTATATGTGTTCGCCAGATTCGAGAATATAAATTCGAAGCTTTGCCTACATATAAAACTCGATGTTTTGATTGCTCCACTTCTACAAGATTGAAAATCGGCTTTTCCATTCCATCTAATAAAGGAAATGAAGACTCTGGTTTCAAGAGCCATATGTAGATTCCTTTTTCGCATGGAATGCTACAATGTGAACTGAAATCCACGACTGAGAACCCTTTTGGCAATCTCCGAACCTCGCCAATATCTTCAGTATTACAGAGGTAGTCATCTGAGAAATAACGGAATAAAGTTTCTGGAGTTAAATAAGAATCAGAATCTAAATATGAAATAACAACATCAAGCGGAATTTCAATGCCGTATTTTTCAAAGACTTCTTGCGCTAAATATTCTGGTGTATTAGTTGTCATAATTATTGTAGGATCTTTTCCTCTGACGACTAAGCGTGTTGATGCATTACAATACAGTCTGCCCAGACATCAGTTCGTCTACCTGTTGTTTCAATTTAGGAAGGTCTTTGCTGAGGATTCCCCAGATGATTACATTATCCACTTTGTCATAACCATGTATTACAAAGTTGCGCAAATCAACAATCCTACGTGCATTATCTATTTTGATTGTGCTGTCTAGTTCTAATAGATGCTTGACGGCCTCGCCTATAATCTCCAATTCACGCTCTACCGCACGACGCAGCAATTTGTTATGCTCATACTCGAAGAAATCCCGTTTTCTCTCCCAAGTATTCATAGATGGAGTCAATGGATTGCTGCACATCGTACAGATATTTCTTTACGCTTTTACTACCCATAAATCAAGTGCTTTGATTGTTCCACTTCGCGGATGAAGAATGGGTTCGACAGCGAGCGGCGTGTCACTAAATCGACATCCCGCTTGAAAAGCTGTGCGAATTTCTCGCGCAAGGAGAAGTAATTGTCCGTATAGTCCTCTACGCTGATTCCTGCTTCAAAGTCTATCAGTAAATCAATGTCGCTCTTGTCAGTAAACTCAGGCGTGTTTACCGACCCAAAGGAATAGAGGCTTTTTACCTTGTGCTGCTTGCAAAGTGCCCTAATCTTTCCCAACTGACCTTGAATGATAGAGTTCATGGCGGCATAATTTATGCAAAGAAACAAATTGTATTCCAAATATCCTAATTTTTTCTTGTTTTTTGTAATAAAGCAGTCTCCCCGATTAGGCTGTCCGGCTGTCCTTGTCTCTTATAAGTAGAAGAACCTCAGCAAATAAACAAGGACAACCTCAGGTGTCCCGAGGCTGTCCTGTGATAGATGGCGCTTGTTGCACTTAGTCCCCCTCTTCGAGCATGAAGATGTCGTCGACGGACTTGCCGAAGTAGCGGGCAATCTTCAGTGCCAGCACGGTAGAGGGCACGTAGCGGGCAGCCTCAATGGAGTTGATTGTCTGGCGGCTCACGCCTACTGCCACGGCAAGGTCCTGCTGCGTGATGTCCTTGATGGCACGCTCCACACGGATAGTATTCTTCATCGCTGCTCCTTTCTCTCGCGATGCATGGCGAGGTTGAATTTCACGATGTACAGCATCAGGTAGAGGTACATCGCCAAGAACATAAAATACAGAAAATGTACATCAAACACAAAGAGGATACTTAGAGCGATAATGATTGATGTAGCCCAAGTGCTCCACACAAACGACTGCATACGGATGTGCGCTGTCATCTCATCTTCATCACGTTCGCGTGAAAGGGCGATGAAAACAAGCGAAAGAAGCAGTCCCAACATTGCAATTTCAATCATGAAACCTGTATTTGTTATACAGAACCAACCATCCCAACAGCACAAGGCCGGCATCGGAAGACTAATGGCTGTATCGTCCAACACCTCGCACAGGCAAAGCGCACTGAGCACCAAGAACGGCACCACCATCCAAAGCCCTGCTTTCTTAAAGCCTACGGGCAACAAATAACTTTTCTTCATAGCATACATTTTTTGAGGTTGTACATTAAATAAAACTCTCTTACGTAAGAATCACGCCGCAAAGATAAGTATATTTTCCGCAATGACAAATATATTTTACATTTTATCGCGCAAACTTTATATTTTTTCTCTTCCGAATAAGTGAAATAGGCGAGCTGATTACTTTCAGTCGATGGTACGAAAAGTCCTGCGCCGCTTCTCCAATTCTTCAAATATCCACGGATATTTACTTACGTATCCATGGATATTTCATCACGTATCCGTGGATATTTCATCACGTATCCACGGTTACGCGAGTTTTTCTATACTGAAAACTTGCTTTTCGGGCAAATATTTCGTAACTTTACGGAGTAAACAAAAAAAGAACTTAAACCTCTCATCTTATGCCAAAATACATCAAACAAGAATTCAAGAGCATCAATGACGACAGTGAGAACAAGGCATACTACCGCATGGAGACGTCGCGTCGGGTGACGATGGCCGAGTTTGTCAAGGAAATCTCTATCCCGGGCTATGGCATCAGCGAGGCCACGGCAGTGCAGGTGCTCAGTCAGGCCGCCACATCGCTGGCCCGCCTCATGGCACACGGCTGCGCCGTGACGATTGACGGCATCGGCACCTTCAAGGCCACGATAGGCGTGTGCGAAGACAAGGAGCAGGATGCGTTTGCAGAGAACGGACCGCAGCGCAATGCGCAGAGCATCGAGGTGAACGGCGTACATTACCGGGCCGACAAAGCGCTGGTGAAGGCCGTACGCAGCCAATGCACGCTCGAGCGTGGCCAGCAGAGCCGCATCAAGCGCTCACCCTACACGCTGGACGAGCGCATCAGTCGCGCCATAGCCTTCATCGAAGAGCACGGCTATATGCGCACTCGCGACTATGCCAATTTGAACGAGCTGTCCCTGTCGACCGCCACCGTGGAGCTGCGCAAGGTACGCAAGGAGGAGACGTCGGGCATCCGCGCCATAGGGCGGGGAAGCAGCTTGGTTTATGTGAAGGGGTGAGGAGAGGATGGAACGGATAGTTGTATAACGGTAATAATATCGAAGTTGTCCAAAGCGCCTCGTGTCATTCTGAGCAACGCGAAGAATCCCGCGCAGGGACTAGGCAAGAGACACTGCGAGATCCTTCCTGTCGTCAGGATGACATCATCGCTGAAATTTTGTTTTTGGGGACATCATCTATATTGTTGCCTATATAAAAAAGAAGAATATGGCTTGCACCGTCGAATTCATAGAGTTTGTCTGCACGCAGCTTGCAGAAGCTGGCGAAGTGCACAGTCGCAAGATGTTTGGCGACTATATGGTTTATATAAACGAGAAGCCTGTCGTTCTCGCTTGCGACAACATAGCATATGTGAAGATTCACCCCGCCATTGCAGACCTGATGACCGATGCCGAGAAAGGATTTCCCTACGAAGGCGCGAAGGAGCACTACATCCTCGACATTGAGCACAGGAGGGAGGTACTGAAAGTGGTCAAAACATTGGAGCAGGCCTTGCCTTATCCCAAGCCAAAGAAAAAGAAGGGATAGAGGGATAGCTGCGCTTCACTCATAACGTACATCTTCAGGGATAACCCAAGGACAGCCCAGGCTGTCCTTGCTTAGTTATTGACATTCATTTGATTATGTCTTGCAAGGACAACCTGACAGCCTATTTTGGAACAGCTGTTGCTATCGTCAGAGAACACTATTGAGAGGGCAAAGTCTATACAGGTAACTCCACAAAAACTATTTTTTGCTGCCTACCATAGGCTTTCTCAGGGATAATTATTAAATTTGCAGTAAATAAAATTTTAAGATTATGCAAGATGCGCAAGCCCCCAAAATGGGCGAACAACGTATAGTAAGGTCGCACGATGTTTACACCGATGCCGAATATGCAGCGTGGATTGCCGAAATAAAACACCGATATCGCTCGGCGCAAGTAAAAGCTGCTATAAAAGTAAATGCAGAGAAACTTCTGTTCAACTGGCAACTCGGGCGTGATTTGGTACAGAAGAAAGTTGAGGAACGATGGGGAGCGGGAGTAGTAGAGCAGGTCAGTCTTGACTTAAAACGCGAGTTTCCTGATGCCGATGGCTTTTCTACGCGCAATCTTTGGTATATGAAGCAATGGTATATGTTTTATGCCCAAAGTGACAATGAAATTCTGCACCAGCTTGGTGCAGAATTACAAAGGATTGAAGAACAGCATAAAACAAAACTGCACCTGCTCGGTGCAGAATTAATGAACCTAAAGCAACGCCGAGTAGGGGAGGATTTTCCATTGCTGTTTGCCCTCGTTCCCTGGCGGCATCATGTAGAGATAACCACCAGATGCAAAGGAGTTGACGAAGCGTTGTTCTATATCGAGAAAACAATCGAACAGGGATTGAGTCGCGACTCCCTCATCAATTGCATCAAAGCAAACCTTTACGAGCATCAAGGTAAGATCCTCAATAACTTTACCGACCACTTACCAGCCTTACAGAGTAAACTTGTGCAGGAAGTGCTAAAGGAAAATTACGACTTTGGCTTTGCCGCGGTGGGGCACGAGGTTTACGATGAGGCAGAACTGGAAGAGGCCCTTACGCGGAATGTTTCCGCTCTTTTGCTGGAAATGGGTACAGGCTTCGCTTTCATAGGCCGACAGAAGGAGATCCTCGTTGGAGGGCGTACGCGCAAGATAGACTTGCTGTTCTATCATATACGTTTGCGATGTTACATCGTTTGTGAACTGAAGGCACGCTCCTTTGAACCCGAGTTCGCTGGCAAGTTGAACTATTATGTAAATGCTGTCGATGATTTGTTGAAGTCGAGCGACGATAACCCCACCATAGGATTGCTCGTGTGCTCCGACATGAATAAGACTGATGTACAATGGTCGTTCCGCGGCATCAACACTCCAATGGGAGTGGCCACCTACAACAATATCCGCATTCAAGATGCACTCCCCACTCGCGAACAGCTGAAAGAGCGTATGGAACTTCTGCAAAAGGAACTGCGAGAAACGAAGAGATTGATGAATCGGAAAAAGGATGAATAACTCATACAGGCCGATATAGTTTGGTTTCAAATCCCTTTCATCTACTCCCGACTTCTCCGAGGTCGGGAGTGTGTTTTCTTTTTACCTGTTTGTGAAAGCGAATTACCATGTAATTGCCCAAAATTTTCGTTAACCGCTATCGTACAGCCAAAGGCTGTCTAAGCATGTTCCGTCTGTTTCTTCTTATTCACTTTTACGATAAGTCTAATAGCTGTTTCTTTGCTACCCGAGAAACGAATATCTCAGAGCGTTTGCATTGTCCTCTGCTGTTTTATAGAAAAAAGAAACGAATAATTCTTGTTTTTCAGAATAAATCCTTACTTTTGCAGCATCCGAGGGGAGAAATCCTTGGATCAAGAATGCGTTTCTTGCTTTTACCCATATCACGAAATCGCCAATTTCAATAGAGAGGGGTGGAAACAATGCAACGCTCATTCTGTTTGTATATCCCCATGTACAGCCCACGCTGTACTTCACAAGGTATATACGACAGCGTGGGGTATTTGTTTCTCAGTTCATTCTCTTGATGGTGTTTGGCGATACCAGTGATATGATGAGCTTGACAAGTCTCTACGCTTTTCTTGTATGGTATAATCAGACAAATTTACTGCTGACTTAGGGAGACTTGTAGGCGCCATGAAATGTTATGAAAATACGTGCATTGTGGCTTGCTATGTTATGCCTCTCTATGCTGGTGGCTTGCAATGGAGGTGGTAAGAAGGGATCAAGTCTTACTGACGTGTCAGCTAACCCTTTTGAAGAGGATGACACACCTGTTAATATTATAGAGCAGGCCAAACCATCTATTATGGTTTTACCTAGTGACCAATTGTTGGAGAGATTCAATTGTTTGCGGAGAGAACTTGTACAAGGCGAGACGGTATTAAATAGAGATTATACACGATATTTATTTGCCAATGACGATAATAAGGCCATCGTATCAGTAATCCAGAGTAAGTTTATAGATATGGGATTTCCTCTCACTGATTTGGAGCAGGGCTTGAAGAGTCTTAATAATCAAAACATAATGGATGAGGCCGATGATTTTGCTAAAGACGCCAAGACATTGCTTCTTACAACTATATCCCCCGACATTGTATTGGAAGTGGACTATAGTTATGCATCTGATGCGTATTCGCACAATCTCAACAAACGGAAACTGTCCTATACTATTAACGTTATTGATATATACACAAATAAAGTCATTTCAACACACACTCAGAACAATCTTGAAGGGAACAGCATGAGTAGTATAATGCAAAAATACTTCAGTAAAGATTTTGGTAAGATATCGGACAATATAAAGGAATCGTTTGCAAACACTATTGCCAAAGGACGTGAAATAACAGTGCGCATATCCGTAAAGAATGGATCTGACATTAGGCTTAGTGATGAGACTTATATGGGGGACACATATTCTGATTGGATTATTGACTATATGAAGGCACATACTAAAAAAGGAGCCTACAAATTGCAACGCAACACCGATTACGAATTATACTTCGAAAATGTAAGGATACCTACTATAAATAGAGACGGCACCCAATTTAACGCGTATGATTGGGGAAGGGCTTTCGCTAAGTCAATCCGAAACGAATGCAATGTTTCGGCAACAAACAAGTCGCAAGGTTTGGGACAAGTATTGATAAGTATTAACGGATTAAGATAATGGTGTATGAAAAAGTTTCTAATAGCCATATTGGCAGTGGGAGCATTACATTCTTGCTCAAATAGCGGGAAACCTAAAAATGCGGTATATTACCAACCGCAGAGTATAGAGAAAACACAACAAGCAGGAACTGTAAGGCAGCAACAAAAATCTGAATCAAATGAGTTTATTGAAGTTTTCGATTCGCCAAGTATAACATTGACCGTATTTTCTCCTGCGGTAGAGAATGGCGTGAGTTATGAATGCTCAAAACTACTGGCACTAAAGCTACTCCGATTGGTTACAGCGAATGGTGTCGGATGTCTTGGAGGTGACCCTACTTTTGCATTAGTTCCTGTCTTGTCAATGCAGAACAAAGGAACGACGGCTACAGTTCCAAGTAAAAGCACCATTACATATACGGTGACTCTATATGTAGGCAATGTTTTAACTGGTGAGATTTATGAATCGACGTCAATAAATATGATGGGAGTAGGCAACTCGTATGAGAAGGCTACAATCAATGCTATTAATACGATAGAGAATAGCCGTGAGATTAAGCAGATGCTAGCGAATGCCCGCACGAAGATTGTAAATAGTTATGAGAGCAACCCTTATAGTATCATCAACAAGGTCAATGAGTATATATCAAGAGATGATATAGATTTTGCTTATCTGTTATTAACTTCCGTTCCAGATGCTGCTACAAATACCTATGCATTGGCGCAAGAGTATATACCCAAAGTACAAAATATGCTTTACTTAAAGCATAGTGAGAATCTGCTTTCACGAATGAAGGATGCAATAGCACAGGCTGGTGTAACTTATAATCCCGACGTTTCGGCATTTCATCGACTGATACCAATAGAGTCGGAACAGCGAGTTATAGGGGATAAGCTGTTTGACGAGTATATGGCTAAACTAGATGAGCACGAGAGACAAAAGAGAGAACAAGAAATGTACTTAGAGAGAGAAGAAATGGCTTGCAAAAAGTTGGAAATGGAACTTAACATACAAGCAAGCCAAGAACTAACAGCCGCTTATAAAGAGTTAGCAGAAAGCAGAGCACAAATAGCATACAATTTGCAAGAAAGCTCTTCTGAAGCATATCTCGTCAGTGATGAATCAAATGCCGAATCTAATACTGGTATCTTAAGCGGTATGGTCTATGAGATTGGGAATTTATTGCATAACGTAGAACAGGTAAAAGTTACAGATTTGTTAACCTGGGCTTTTTTATAATTGATTATTAATTACTAAAACTTTACGCATATGGATTTTTGGGATTATTTTTGGAGAGCAATTGGAGTTGTATTCATAGGCTTAATACTTTGGGGATTATTTGCAATAGGACGTTGGTTTTATATGTCTGGTTCTTATGATTATCCTACTCATATTCAAGAAGCTATTAGTGAGAAGAAATTTGACAAAGCACATAAGATTATAGCTAAATGGAAGAAATATAAAGCTAAAGGATTTGCAAAGAAGGAAATTGCAAAAATGGAATCATACAAGGACAGAGCATTAAGTGAAGAGATCCGTTTAGCAATACTTAATGGAGAATTAAACAGAATAGAAGATATAGCCAATTGGCGTGAAGGAGGTACCGAAAGGTTACCTCAAATACTTCAGTCACAAAAGATGCTTATATTTAGCAAATTAAAAATGGCCAATGAAACAACTCTAAAGGCTTTATGCTCATATATGAATACCTCGGAACTAATGAGCGCATATATTGAGGCTGTTGGCGGAAATAAAAATATGATATTCTCATTTATTAGCGGGCTCAGTGTTGGGCAAGACATTGCAACAACTGGAGTTGTTGTTGGCAAAGACGTTTTGGATGCTAATATGAGGTATATGCAAGCTGTTGAGAGATACAATGATGCTTGTAATGTTGCTTTAGATTATGCTATTAGTATTAAAGATAAAGGATTCGCACAAAAGTTAGTTCTGCTATTCAAACGTACACTTGAGATTCAAATAAATAATGATAAATGGTTCTCTAAAGATGACGAGTATTATTATATGTATTCAGATCAACCCATAGAAGAAGCTAAACGTAAATTTGAAATGGCATTTTAATTATATTAGTTATGGATTACGCAAAGGATTATTCGGAGGATATTCCTGATTGTATAGAATGTCCAAATTGTGGAGGCGATGCCTACTTGAATGGAGATTGTTACGAATGTGACGATTGCGGTTGGGTTAAATCGATTTACTAAACTCCATCGCGGTGAACTATTCACCGCGATTTTTTTATTCGCTTTCCCATAGGTCTCGTTTTCTGTCACGGCGGATATTTATCCGCCGTCCTTGAATATCAAGGCCTGTGACTTGAAATAATAAAAGGGGAAGAGCCTCAACCTTAATACCCTCGGATTGAATCCGAGGGGACTGGAAGAACATTCACGGATTTATGGCTAATTTACGACAATTTATGTTCTCAAAAGAAAAGGAATAGGGAATTTTAATAAAAGCATTGCCTGTTTCTTACAAGAAAACGGGTGGTTTGCTTTGTTATTTATTCGGTAATCATTATTTTTGCAACAACGAATGTAAAGTGACTTGTATATGAACACTGCAACGAGAGAAAACATCATCCCTAAGTTGAGAGCCTATTTTGCCACTCAACCCATTGAGAGGGCTTGGCTGTTTGGCTCCTTCTCGCGAGGTGAGGAGACCGAGACAAGCGATGTGGATATACTGGTCGACTTTGACAAGGGAGCTCGCATAGGATTGTTCAAGTATGCAGGCATCTATGGTGACTTGAAAGAACTGCTAGGGCGTGATGTGGATTTGGTGAAGAATGGCTCGCTAAAACCATTTGCTGTAGATAGCGCAAACCACGATAAAATACTTATCTATGAGAGAGCGAATTAAAGACCGCACCAGATTGCTCCATATGCTGGAAGGCATTGACAATATCATGGAGTTTAAGGAAGGAGTTGACTTTGAAACATTTGCCAACAACAAATTGCTTAAGTTCGGCATATTCTACAATGTCACAATCATTGGTGAAGCTGCCTACAAGTTGACGAAAGAGTTTATCGCTTCTCATCCCGATGTGCCCTGGCGTGACATAATCAATATGCGCCACGTCTTAGTACACGGGTACTATCAGATTGACCCTGAGATATTATGGGAGACGGTGAACAATGATCTTGTAGAACTCAAGACTGCACTACTCCGCTATTTGAAAGAAGAAGATTTATAATAGTTGCGGTGGACACTCATCCACCGCTTCTTTTTTGCATCTCCGAAGCTACAAGCGCTTTGAACAATAAAAGCAGAATCTATTTGTGAAGAATTCATGGTCAATTGCTTTTCCCTACGGCCAGCGAACTTCGTTTCACGGCAATTTATGTTCATAAGAGAAAAGGAATAGAGGTATCCTTGCCCTCTTCTCGCTCAATTCCCAAGGCGAACGGAAAGAACGCAGCCATGAGCGATTAGGAAAAAACAAGAAGTAAGCGTGGACGTAAGTTTATGAATTTTTGAGTTGCTGAGTTTGTAAATGCGTACTTCCGATTTCAGTGCCGTGTAAGCAAATCACAGGGTTTGCCTTACATTTTGCTACAAAATCTTTGCACAAGATTTCCTCACGTTTCGTTTCGCAGAGGGGAAATAGAGGTGAATTGCAAAGAAGGGATAGTCTCCTCAGATGTCGTCGGCATCGACGTAGCCATTGAGGACGGCGTAGATGGTGAGTCCGGGTACGGACTTTATTCCCAGCTTCTCGGTGATGTTCTTGCGGTGCGAGATGACGGTGGTGAGGCTTATGTGCAGGCGGTCGGCAATCTGCTTGTTCATCAGTCCGCGGGCAATGAGTGCCAGCACCTCGATCTCGCGTGCCGAGAGTTCGTGCTGCGTGCGTTGGCCCTGAGGGGGCTTGGGAAGTACTTGCAGGCTATCTCCGTAGCCTTGCAGTGCCATCAGGCTTCGCGCCAGGGCCTGCTCGCCCTGCATGGTGTTGAGCGTGGGGATGCCTTGCAGGGTGGGATTGGTGTCGTCGCCCACCAGTACGATAGCACGGAGATGATGGTTGCGGAAGTAGTTGATGCGCGACAGGTATATGCTGGCCGAGACGAAGCAGTAGGCATAGGCGTAGGGAGTGTCGTCGATGAGTTCTTCCAACGAGCCGAAGCCGCGCACCACGACCGTGGGCATCACCTCCTCGATGATGCGTTGCAGCCCGATGCGCGCCAGCGTGTTGGCATCGATGATGGCTACTTCTACAGGGCTCTCGCCAGATATTGGTGCCGTATAGTCTCTCATGCTGCAAAGTTACGATATTCTCACTATACAAATGTAGTTTTGCACCACAAAGTGAGTGCAAAACTACATTGGCCGCCAAGTATTTCCCAATGACCAGGCGGCGGGCTACAATAGTCTCTTCATGGTCAGGTTGTTATTTCTTCAGCCCATAACGCTCGCGCAGCGTATTGCGCTCGGCTTCGGGCAGATGGGGTGTAGTAGGCTTTCCATCCGGGGCAGAAGCCGATATGCCAGCGCCAGAAGCGTCCGGCCAGTGAGCGGGGAGCATTGTCGTACTTGGCACGCAGCTTACACGTGGCGCAAGGGTAGGTCTTTGTTTCAGTCATAGTGGTATGTCTGTTGTTTCAACTTTCAAGTTGGATTTATGGAGATAAGGAGATAAATGGAGATAGAAGGAGATAAAGGCCGAATGTCCTTACGCGCGAAAAAAGCAATTGGCTTTATCTCCCAAAGGAGCGAAGCGATATCTCCCTTTAACTACTAACTCCTGATGTTTACTGACTTTTCAGCAATCTCTCAATATCTTTCTCTATCTTCTCGGGCTTGGTGGTGGGCGAGTAGCGTGCTACGACGTGCCCGTTGCGGTCGACGAGGAACTTGGTGAAGTTCCACTTGATGGCCGACCCGAATGTGCCGCCCTTCTGCTGCTTGAGCCACACATAGAGAGGCGATGCGCCCTCGCCGTTGACCTCAATCTTGGCAAACTGGGGAAACGACACGGCATAGTGGAGCTGGCAGAAGGAGGCTATCTCGCTCTCGACCTCGGGCGCTTGATGGCCAAACTGGTTGCAAGGGAAGTCGAGCACCTCGAAGCCCTGCTCGCGGTATCGCTTGTAGAGCATCTCCAGGCCTTCGTATTGGGGAGTGAAGCCGCAATGCGTGGCCGTATTGACGATGAGCAGCACCTTGCCCTTGTAGGCGGCAAGGCTCACGGGATTCTTCTTGATGTCGGCTACCGTGAAGTCATAAATGCTTTGAGCCATAATATATATAGGTGTTAAAGTTATAATCAAAAGGAGTATTCGCTTGATGGACTTCATAACGCCACAGGAGTTTCTTTTGTTTTCGCAGTGCAAAGTAAGCGCAAATCGGCACGGCGGTCAATCCTCATTTATGAGGATTTTTGCAGAGACGGAGAATTTTTCTTGCGGCACCGATGCCGATAAGTCAAACTTTTACAGTATCTTCGCCTCCATGAAGACAGGTCAAGTGATACGGCAAATGATTTCGGAAGTAAAGGCTCGCCTTGCCCGATTGCCCTACCGAACGGGCGTAGTGGTGACAGCACTCTGCCTGCCTTGCTACATCATCTCATTCGCACAGATGGCCCTCCCCATCAGTACTGCGCTGAAGGGAGTGCTATGGTTTGTCTTCTTCGGATTGGCCAAGACGTTCCAGTATGGCGGCCTTGCCATACTGGGTGCCAAAGGGCTGAGCGAGGTTTTCAAAGAAGAAAAGGAAGAGAAGGATAATTCAGAATTTTGAATATCCTTCCGCATAAAGAGGTACAACGCCTTTCCCCCGAGGAGAGAGGCAATCATCTAAGCCGTGATGTCTGCAAGCTTCCTCTCCCTTTGGAGAGGGCGGGGGAGGCCTTTTTTATCTATCACTCAATGATGTTGAGCATCTTGATGGTGGCCTTGATGGCCGCTTCCGTCTGGTCGGCATCGAGGCCACGGGTCTTGAAGGTCTTGCCCTCGTGCTCCCACGTGATGATGGTTTGCACGAATGCATCGGTGCGGCCACCAGGGGGGATGGAGACGGCGTAGTTGGTGAGCATGGGGAACTTGCGGCCCAGCGTCTCCTTATAGATCTTGCGCAGGGCACGCACGAAGGCGTCGTACTGTCCGTCGCCACTGGCGTTCTGCTCGTACACCTGGTCGCCGATGCTCAGTTTGAGCGAAGCCATGGGCTTGAGGCCCTGCGAGAGGGTGACGTAGTAGCTCAGGAGCTTCACTCGGGCATCCTCCACAGAGTGCTTCAGCACATCGGAGATGATGTAGGGGAGGTCTTCTTGTGTGACTACCTCCTTCTTGTCGCCCAGCTCGATGATGCGCGCGGTGACCTTGCGCATGGCCTCATCGTCGAGTTCGAGGCCCAGGGCTTCGAGGTTCTTGCGTATGTTGGCCTTGCCGCTGGTCTTGCCCAGCGCATACTCGCGCTTGCGGCCGAAGCGCTCGGGGAGCAGCTCGTTGCAGTAGAGGTTGTTCTTGTTGTCGCCATCGGCATGCACGCCTGCCACCTGGGTAAAGACGTTCTCGCCCACGATGGGTTTGTTGGCAGGGATGGTGATGCCCGAGTAGGACTCCACGAGGCGGCTCACATCGTTGAGGCGCTCCTCATTGATGGAGGTCTCGGCACCGAAGTGGTCGCGCAAGATGGCCTGCACGCTGGCCAAGGGGGCATTGCCCGCACGCTCGCCCAGGCCGTTGATCGTAGTATGGAGACCCTTGGCACCAGCCAGCACAGCGGCATACACGTTGCTCACGGCAAGGTCGTAGTCGTTGTGGGCATGGAAGTCGAAGTGCGTGTCGGGATAGCGCTCCACCATCACGCCCATGAAGGCCTGCACCTGCATGGGATTGAGAATGCCGAGGGTATCGGGGAGCATGAAGCGGCGTATGCCACAATCGCGCAGACCGTCCATGAGCCGGAACACATAGTCGGGCGAGTTCTTCATGCCGTTGCTCCAGTCCTCGAGGTACACGTTCACCGCTACGCCCTGCTCGGTGGCGTAGGCTACGGTGCGGCGTATATCGGCAATGTGCTCTTCGGGAGTGCGCTTAAGCTGCTCGGTGCAGTGCTTGAGCGACCCCTTGGTGAGGAGGTTCATCACACGGGCACCGCAACGGCGTATCCAGTCGACCGAGGTAGTGCCGTCGACGAAGCCGAGAATCTCCACCTTGTCGATATGTCCGGCACGGGTGGCCCAGTCGCAGATAGCCTTGACCGACTCGGCCTCACCGTCCGATACGCGGGCCGAGGCCACCTCGATGCGGTTTACGCGGAGGTCGTCGAGCAAGCAACGTGCAATGGAAAGTTTCTCGTGGGGTACGAACGATACGCCGCTGGTCTGCTCACCATCGCGCAGCGTAGTGTCCATTATCTCAATCTGTCGGGTTGTCATATATATAATCCTATCTTTTTACCTTAAAAGGCTGCAAATTTAGTGTAAAAAATCGGTTCGGCGAAGATAATGTAAATTAATTGTCTAGGGTTTCTAGATTTAACATGAATCGGGAAGGTAATCGGATTAAAAAAATAGAAAAAAGGATATAATTGGAGAAAAAAACGTAATTTTGCAGTTATTAGTATTGCTATGCTAATATTGTATATGTTGTATAACGGAGAAAATAGATTTAGATGAATATAATATTACTATCTGGAGGGTCAGGCAAACGGCTGTGGCCTCTATCCAATGGAACTCGCTCGAAGCAGTTCCTGCAACTTCTGCAGGCACCTGATGGACAGGCCGAATCAATGGTGCAACGTGTGGTACGCCAAATCGGTGATGCTGCCTTGACCTCCTCAGTGACGATAGCCACGAGTGTAGCGCAGCGTGACTCCATAGAGAGCCAGCTGGGAGCAAAGGTTGAGGTGGTGACGGAACCAGAACGTCGGGATACGTTCCCGGCAATAGCCTTGTCGGCTGCTTATTTGGCATTGGAAAAGGGATGCTCGCGTGATGAAGTGGTAGTGGTGATGCCTTGTGACGCCTATACGGAAGCCAAGTATTTCAATACAATCGGTCGCATGGCAGAGCTTGCTAAGTACGGTGTAGCTGATCTGGTGCTGATGGGAATAACGCCTACCTATCCGTCGACGAAGTTCGGATATGTAGTGCCCGAGGAGAACGATGTGGATGCGCCTTATCATAGGGTGAAACGATTCACCGAGAAGCCCCAAGAGGAGAAGGCTAGGGAACTGCTCAAGCAGCATGCTTACTGGAACGGAGGCGTGTTTGCCTTCCGCTTGGGATATATGATGGATATTGTTGAGCGGTATATCCAGGCAAACAGCTTCGAAGAACTGCGTAGTCGCTATGGTGAACTGCCCAAGATCAGCTTCGACTATGAGGTGGCAGAGAAGGCGGCTTCTGTAGCTGTAGTGCCTTATAGTGGACAGTGGAAGGACTTGGGTACCTGGAATGCTCTGGTGGAGGAACTACCGGTAGCTACAATGGGTAATGTGATCATGAGTGCAGACACTAAGGGTACGACGGTCATCAACGAATTGGGGGTGCCTGTCGTCTGCGATGGCGTGGACAATGCTGTGGTGGTGGCTGGACATGATGGCATACTGGTGTGCGGCAAAGAGGCATCGGAACATATCAAACAGCATGTGGAAACGCTTGATAACCGCCCGATGTATGAGGAGCGCCGATGGGGTAGCTATCGGGTGCTTGATGACACGTTCTATGCCAGCGGTGAACATGCATTGACCAAGAGCATCACCCTGAAGCCTGGGAAGCATATCTCATATCAGATACATCACCATCGCTCAGAGGTTTGGACCTTCGTGGATGGTGAGGGACTCTTTGTGCTGGATGGTGAGGTGCGCAGGGTGAAAGCTGGTGATACGGTGATAATCCCCGTGGAGCATTACCATACTATCAAGGCTGTCACTGAACTGACCTTTATTGAGGTGCAGACGGGGCATCCGCTCATAGAGGAGGATATAGAACGATTTGAGTGGAACTGGGAGGAGTAAAAGGAATTTATTGTAATGGAGGAGCTGAAATACAAACTGAAAAAATGAGCAAGAAAGTATTTGTCTCTGGCTGTTACGACCTTCTACATAGTGGTCATGTGGAGTTTTTTCAGCAAGCTTCTCAGTTTGGTGACTTATATGTCGGTATCGGATCCGATGCCACTTACCTAGAATATAAGCACCGCAAGCCGATGTTCCCTTAGGAGGAACGCCTGTTTATGGTGCGCAATATCAAGGCAGTGAAGGAGGCCTATATCAATGCGGGAAGTGGAGTCATCGACTTTATTCCTACGCTCGATATCGTGCAGCCCTACATCTTCGTTGTCAATGCTGAGGGTGGTAGCACCGCTAAACGCCAACTCTGCGAGGAACGTGGTATCCAATACATCGAGCTTGAGCGCACTCCTCACGAAGGTTTGCAGGCCCGTAGCTCCAGCTCCTTGAAAGCCGCTCTTAGCACCCAACAAGAGGATTCCCTCAGCCCGCAACCCTCAGCCCTCAACCAAGGAATCCCCACAAGGTTAGATATAGCAGGTACGTGGATTGACCAACCCTACGTGAGCATGCATCATCCTGGCTGGGCTATCACCATCTCTTTGGAACCTACATTCGAGGTGCGTGACCGTTGTGGCTAGCCCATCATCCTGAAGCATTTGAATTGCATATTCGTAGATAGTAGTGATAGCTAAACCCATTATTCATTGTGTTGTTCTATAGGATAAACTTGAAAATCAGTAAGGGGCGTGCCTGTTATTGGCGCGCCCCTTACTGTGTTTTTTGGAAATCAAATCATATTGAGATTATCCGTTTATACTCTGCATCGAAGATATATATTGGGAACAGAAATTTATTGTTACTACTTATGACGCTTGGCCAGCTCATCTTCGAGGTCGGAGAGTGAGCAACCCATCTGCTCGGTGAGCACGAGGAGATGGTAGAGCAGGTCGCCGGCTTCGTAAAGGTAGCGTTCACGGTTGCCGTCGATAGCTTCGATGACGGTCTCTACGGCCTCTTCTCCAACCTTCTGGGCTATCTTGTTGACGCCCTTGTTAAAGAGGTAGGTGGTGTATGAGCCTTCGGGCATCTGGACATGGCGGTCCTTGATGCAAGCTTCGAGGGTGCCGAGGAATCCTTCGTTGTCGCGTGTGTCGAAGCATGCTGTGGTGCCACGGTGGCATGTGGAACCGTCGGGGCGGGCTTTGATGAGTAGGGTGTCACCATCACAATCGGCAAACATTTCTACTACGTGGAGGAAGTTGCCGCTCGTCTCGCCTTTGGTCCAGAGGGTCTGGCGTGTGCGGCTATAGAAGGTGACGCGGCCTTCGGCCTGTGTCTTCTCGAAAGCTTCTTGGTTCATGTAGCCGAGCATCAGCACTTTGAGGCTGTCGGCATCCTGGATGATGACGGGGAGAAGCCCGTCGGCTGTCTTGCTTAGGTTGAAATCTTGGTAGGTCATATTTATATCTTTTTCAATATTTTCTAGGGGTTCCTAGGAAATCCTAGGGAGTTCTAGGAAATCCTAAAATACAATGATTCTCTTCTTTATCTCCGCACCGCTATGCCTCTTTCGCTGAGTGCTTGTTTGAGCACGGGTATGGGTATCTCGCCGTAGTGGAAGATGCTGGCAGCGAGTGCGGCATCGGCACGTCCGTGGGTGAGCACTTCGGCAATGTCGTCAATGCTGCCGGCTCCGCCCGAGGCGATGATGGGTATGCGCAGGTGTTCGGCCAGGCGGGCAAAGGTATCGCAAGGGTATCCCTGACGAGTGCCGTCGTGGTTCATTGAGGTGAAGAGCAGTTCGCCCGCTCCGCGCTCCTGCGCTTCGTGTGCCCAGGCAAAGAGTTCCTTGTCGGTGGGGCGGCTGCCTCCGTGCGTGGTGGCCAGCCAACGTCCGTCGATGAGCTTGGCATCAATGGCGATGACAACAAACTGTGATCCATACTTTGAGGCAATCTCGTCGATGAGGTTCGGGTTGCGTATGGCGGCACTGTTGATGCTCACCTTGTCGGCACCGGCATCGAGCAGTCGGGCGGCATCGTCGAGTGTGCTGATGCCTCCTCCTACGGTGAAGGGGATATCTATCTCCTCGGCTATACGGGTCACAAGGTGAGTGAAGGTGCTGCGTCCTTCGCGTGTGGCACTGATGTCGAGGTAGACGAGTTCGTCGGCTCCTTCGCGAGCATACTGGCTTCCGAGGGCTACGGCATCGCCTACGTCGCGCAGGCCTTCAAAGTTGATGCCCTTGACGGTGCGTCCGTCCTTGACATCCAGGCAGGGTATGATACGTTTGGCTAACATCTTCTTATCTCCTCTAAACTAATCCGTCCCTCATAAATGGCCTTGCCTACGATGACGTGGCGCAGGTGCATCTCATTGAGGCGGTATATGTCGTCCATGGCGCTGATGCCGCCACTCACGATGACGTCCAGCTCGGGGTATGCCGCCTGCAAGCGAGCATAGAGGTCGAAGGATGGCCCCTGCAGCATACCGTCCTTGGCTATATCGGTGCAGATGACCTCGCGCAGTCCATGGGGGGTAAAGCGGTCGATGAGCGACTCGATGGTCTGCTCCGACTGGTCCATCCATCCGTTGATGGCTACACGGCCATCATTGACGTCGGCACCGAGGATGAGTCGGTCGCCACCATACTGCTCGAGCCAGCGGGCAAACAGCTCGGGTCGGCTCACTGCCACGCTGCCTATGATGAGGTGGTGGGCGCCGGCGTTAAAGGCGTCGCGCAAGGCTTCGTCGCTCTTGATGCCACCGCCCCATTCGATATCGAGTGAGGTGCGCGTGGCAATCTCTTCCAACACGTGCAGGTTGCGGGGACTGCTGCTCTTGGCACCATCGAGGTCTACGAGGTGCAGGCGGTGTATGCCTATGTCTTGATAGCGCAGGGCCATGTCGAGCGGTGAGGCATCGTACTGCTTCTTCTGGCTGTAGTCGCCTTTGGTGAGGCGCACGCACTTGCCGTCGATGAGGTCAATGGCAGGGATTATATTAATTGACAATTGGCAATTGGCAATTGACTTTTTATCGTTCGAGTCTACCATTTTGTTCATAGCTCCAGGAAGTTTTTAAGGATTTGTGCTCCTACGGCTCCGCTCTTCTCGGGGTGAAACTGGGTGCCGAAGAAGTTGTCGCGGCCGAGAGCACCACTGAATGCGTTGATGTAATGGGAGGTTGCGATGGTGTCGTCGCACAGCTCGGGATAGTAGGAGTGTACGTAGTAGATATAGGCTCCTTCGTCAATATGATTGAAGAGTGGTGTGCGCAGGTCGGTAATCTGGTTCCAGCCCATGTGGGGAACTTTCTCAATAGTCAACGGTCTACGGTCTACGGTCAACGGCTTATTGGCAGGCTCCGTGCAGTGTGTACATCCGGATGGCGACTGTTGACTGTTGTCTGTTGTCTGTTGACAGACAAACTTCTTCACTCTCGTGCGGAAGATGCCCATACACTCCACATCGCCCTCTTCGCTGCTTTGGCACATCAGTTGGGTGCCCACGCAGATGCCCAGTACGGGTTGCGTTAGGGTGGGGATGAGGGTGTCGAGGCCGCGCTCGGCGAGCTTGGCCATGGCTGTGGAGGCTTCGCCCACGCCTGGCAGTATCACCTTGTCGGCAGTGGTGAGCAGGCGCTTGTCATCGGTATACACCCAGTCGGTGCAGCCTACGCGAGCCAAGGCATTGGTTACCGAACGTATGTTTCCTGTGTCGTAGTTTACTATAGCTATCATAATACTCCCTTGCTACTGGGTAAATCGTAGTTAAATGGTTGGCGGTGTAGGGCGGCACGCAGGCTGCGGGCAAAGGCCTTGAACACACCCTCGATGAGGTGATGGTTGTTGTCGCCGCGAGCACTGATGTGGAGGTTACACTGCATGGCTGCGCACAATGAGTAGAAGAAGTGGCGGAACATCTCGGTGGGTGTGTCGCCCACATACTCGCGGGTGAAGGTAACATCCCAGTCAAAGTCGATACGGCCACCGAGGTCGAGCAGTACGAGCGCCTTGCACTCATCCATGGGGAGGGCAAAGCCGTAACGCTCTATGCCGCGCTTGTCGCCCAATGCCTCGCGCAGGGTGTTGCCGAGGGCGATGGCTACATCCTCCATCGTGTGGTGCTCGTCTACCTCGAGGTCGCCCTGGCATTGTATCTGCAACGAGATGCTGCCATGGTGGGCTATCTGGTCGAGCATGTGGTCGAAGAACTTCAGTCCCGTGTCGATGCTCGTGGGCAGATGTCCGTCGAGGTCCACGGTCACGGCAATCTTCGTCTCGCGGGTGTTGCGCTCAGTTGAGGCTACGCGGCGTGTACGGCGCAGATACTCGGCAATCTCATTCCACGAGGTGGCGCACAGGGCACATGTCTCGGTGAGGCCTTGCTCGGCGAGTGCGTCGGCGGCCTTCTCGGGCGACTGCAGCAAGATGGCGCGAGCACCAAGGTTCTTGGCCAGCATCACATCGGTGAGGCGGTCGCCAATCACGTAGCTCTCTGCAAGGTTGTAATCGCCTGTGAGGTATTTGCCAAACATGCCTATGCCCGGTTTGCGCGTAGGAGCATTCTCCTCGGGCATCGTAGGGTCGATGAGGATGTCGTCAAACTGCACACCCTCTGAGGCGAGCACCTTGAGCATCATTTCTTGTGGGGACAGGAAGTCCTCCATGGGGAAACTGGCAGTGCCGAGTCCGTCTTGGTTACTGGCCATGACGAGTTGGTAGCCAAGGTTGCTGATGGCTTTCATGCCACTGATGGCACCGGGCACAAAGTCCGTTTTAGCTATACTATCTATCTGATAGTCCACGGGCGGCTCCACGAGAATAGTGCCGTCGCGGTCAATGACGAGTAGTCGGTTCATACAATCTTTTTACTTAAAGAAACTGTTTGGATTTTATTTCGAGTTTAGCTGAGAGGCATTTGGGGATAGATTTATCCTCTCGGTGCGAAGCAAATAGTGGTCTATTTGCAAGAATTGAGAGGGTAAAGATGCCCGAAATGGTCTCAGATAATCCGAAAAGTTATTCAAATACATATTAACGTTAAAATCAAAACAGCTTCTAATCCGCAAAGATACAATATGCAGATAGTACAACAAAATAAATTGTTTATTTTTTTATTTTCCGGGCTTGTTGTAACTTTAGCTTGTAGCTACAAGCAGAAGGGACACTGCGCCTCGGAATAAAAAACAAACAAGTTTGCTTTGTTCTCCGCTCGGCTTGTTGTACCTTTGCACTCCATTAAGAGAATAAAGAAAAAGGCAATATTATTGTAGTAGTCCAATGATACAAATGTTTACCGCGATGGTGTCATCCTGAGTGAAAACGAAGGATCTCGCAGTAGACTTTGCCACCGACATTGCGAGATGCTTCACGATGTTCTGCATGACACGAAACATTTTGAACAACATCTATTTTTATTGCCAAGAAAAAATATACATTTATGATAAGCCTTTGGCAGATATTCCTCGTATTCGGAAAGATTGGTGCCTTCACCATTGGCGGTGGCATTCCCATGATAGCGGCGATAAAGAGCGAGCTCGTGCAGCGCGGATGGCTGAACGATGAGGACTTTGTAGACATCATCACCTTGGCACAGACAGCGCCCGGACTCTTTGCCGTCAACATCTCTATCCTTACCGGTCACCGTCTACGCGGCACCAAGGGCAGTGTGGTGGCTACCATTGCCAGCTGCTTGCCTCCCTTCCTTATCATCCTGTTGGTGGCGATGTTCTTTACCAGTTATAAGGATAATCCTTATGTCATCAAGGCCTTCAAGGGCATCCGCCCCGTCGTGGTAGCCCTCATTGGTGTGCCCATGATCGACATGCTCAAGGCTACCAAGATGCGTTGGTGGTCGTGGATAGTTTGGATAGCGTCGATGGCGCTCGTGTGCCTTCTCAGTGTGTCGCCTATATATATCTTGATATGTGTCATCGTCGTTGCCGCCTTCATCAGTTGGTACAATAATCGTAAAGCCGTATGATATACGTAGAGCTGTTCCTGACCTTTTTCCTCATCGGCATGTTCACCATCGGCGGTGGATATGCCATGCTTTCGCTCATCCAGAACCAGGTGGTTACGGTGCACGGCTGGATTGACGACACCACCTTTACCGACATCGTTGCCATCTCGCAGATGACCCCAGGGCCTATCGGCATCAACTCGGCCACCTACATCGGCTACGAAGTGCTGGCCAAGGCCGGAGCGTCAGAGTTCATGAGCGTTCTCGGCTCGTTCACCGCTACCTTTGCCGTGGTGCTTCCCTCGTTCATTATCGTGCTGCTGCTTGCCAAGGTCTATGCCCACTGGAAAGATCACCCCATCTTCCGTGGTGTGATGAGTGGTCTTCGTCCCGCCGTGCTGGGTCTCATCGGTACCGCTGCCCTCAGCCTGGCCACCCCCGAAAACTTCATCGACTGGAAAAGCTTTGTCATCTGCATCGTTGCCTTCATCGCCCTGTACCTCAAGAAACTCGGCCCCTTCTCCGTAATCGGTATAGGTGCCTTGGTGGGGCTGGTGATATATTAGCAGATAACGTTCTCTAGTTTTCTAAGGCTATAATTCCACAGAAGGCTTTCGAAGTACGTCTGCGCCTATTCTTCGAAAACCTTCTGTGGATTTTGGACTATTCTCTCGGGGCTCAGACCCTGATACTCGTTAGCAGCGGATATCTATCCGCTGTGACGGGAACACACTACCCGTCGTAATAATTTGCCTGTATATGCTTTATTATTACGGCTTCTTTGTAATTTTGCAATATGATTCAAGAGGAATTTAAGTTTTATAAGCCATGTGAGTTGTTACAACCTTATGTAAGGTATTATTGGGTATTCAGTAGTATTCAATTGCTGAATACCTATACATTCCCTATTGGATGTCCTCAAATCATTTTTCATAAGCGAACACCACTATTTATACCGGAATTGGGTGCAACACAAAATAAACTGACAATCAGTGGACAAGTTAAATTTTCTTCACACCTGCAAGCACATGGTGATGTCGAAATGATTGTTGCTGTATTCTATCCGCATACGATGAATACATTTCTGAATGCTCCTGCATCATCTTTTTATAACCAAGAGGTTTCAGGCTATGACATTGAGGATAAACAACTGAACGAGTTGGCTGCACAAGTATTCGAATGTAAGGATAACGACATTTGTATAAACCTCATAGAGGAATGGTTATTGTCACGACTATCAAATACGACATACGATACGACATACAGAGTAATGCGGATAAATGCGGCCGTAGAGAAACTTTGTGTTGCTCCTCATACCCTTGTAACTGAGTTGTCTTCAATTTGTTGTTTGGGCAAGAAACAATTCGAACGCGAGTTCTATTTGCATGTAGGGATGAATCCCAAAGAGTATTCTCGTATTGTCCGCTTTCAAAAGGCATTATGGCTAATGCAGCATCAGCAGGGTAAAATCAATCAAGCTGATTTGGCATACGCAAGCGGTTATGCAGACCAGTCACACCTCATACGGGAGTTCAAGAAGTTGTGTGGATACACTCCTTTATCATTGCTCGAAGTTTCAACTCCCTATTCCGACTTGTTTACTACTTCTATATAGAAGTCTCGTTTGTTCTATCCAATGTCGGCTACTTCATCTACTTTTGCAACTTCATTTACAAACTTAATGACAGAAAAGTATGAAAGAAGTCAATCCTCAAACAACCACTCGTGCTTACGCTTATGAGATGTGGATGAACGCCCCAATGCCGATGGTTACATTTTTCAAGACACTTGATGTCTCCAATCTTGTAAAAATCAGCAGAAAGAAAAGATTGAAATTTAATATGCTTATGTGCTATTGCATTGGAATGTCCGCAAGTAAAATTAAAGAATTTTATATGCTTCCCGTGAGTGGTAAGTTGATGCGGTTCGATACTATCGCAGTAAATACCATCGTTGCTAACAGCGCTGGCGAAGTAAGTTCGTGCGATCTTCCATTCAACGACGATTTACAGCAATTCAGTAATGATTATCTACGCTTAACTCAACAAGTAGCACAGAGTTGTACCGACCACGACCTTTCACATCAGAGTATGGTGATAGGTACTTCTGCATTGGCACAATATGAAATTGATGGTGCAGTAGGTATGTATAGTGGCATTTTCAACAATCCGTTCATGATTTGGGGCAAGTACAAACGTGCGTGGTTCAAAACCACCTTGACCGTTTCTTTCCAATTCCACCATACACAAATGGACGGAGCACATGCTGCACGATTCCTGGATTACATTCAAAAAGAGATTTACGAGGTGCGTTTTTATTAGAAAGTTGTTTTGACAAAATATAAGTACTCTTCCCGAATAGGTTGTCCGGCTGTCCTTGTCGAGTGTAATCAATTGTATTCCTGTATATAAACAAGGATAACCAGGGATGTCCCGAGGTTGTCCTCAACTCTGCAAATGTACGATAATTATCGTAACATTGACTCACTTACACAGATTTTCATCTCCGCTTCAGTTCCTTTTCCAGTTCCAGCAGTTCCTGCATATCCTCCTCGTCTGCCCGAGTGGCTTCGAGTTGTTTGCGACGGGCGTGGAAATCATCGTAGATATGCTCAGCAAGTTCTTCGGCCCGCTTGTTGCTGATTGAGCCATTGCCAACAAGCAATGGTTGCTCGTTTGAGACAAGTATCTTGTCAACATTCTCACGCCAGAAATCCATCGTGAGATTCTGACGGTTCTTGGCACGAAACTCTGCTGTTTCGAGGAAAATGACAACGAGTCGGTTAAGCGAATCAAGCTCGTCGTATGTCAAATAATTCTTAGCAATGATAACGTCTTGCTTGCGCACGATGCTCCCTTTCCAGGCTGTCAGCCCCATATTAGGAAGCTCGGCATTGGCACGATTGCAGATAATCTCTGCGGCAGTCATACCTGTTACCGCGAAAAGCAGTTTGTTTTGTGTGTTGGCATAGAACATCTGCGTGGCTTTGTCCGTAGCATCATAGTCAACACTTAGCTTGAACAGGTCACGCACCTTCTGATAGAAGCGTTTCTCCGAAGCACGGATATCACGAATCTGCGACAGCAGTTCGTCGAAATAGTCGGGACGGCCATCCGGGTTCTTCAGTCGCTCCACATCCATGACAAAACCTTTTTGGAGAAATTCAGCAAGGTGACGGTTTGCCCATTGACGGAACTGGACTCCGCGCACCGAACGAACGCGGAAACCTACGGCCATAATCATCTCCAAAGAATAGAAAATGACTTTGTATTTCTTGCCATCTGAGGCAGTTGTTAAGTATTCCTTAACAACTGAATTCTTATCCAATTCCTTGTCTTTCAGAATGCTGCTTATATGCATGCTGATGTTTGGTTTCGAGGTGGCAAAAAGTTCTGCCATCTGTAATTGGTTAAGCCAAACGGAGCCGTCACGCGCATAAAGGGCGACGCTACTGCGTCCGTCCTCGGAGGTGTAGAGTATGATTGATTCGCCTGTCTGCATAAGTGTTTTCCTTATTGTGCGGGCATACATCACAATTAATGAGGTCTACCCTATGGTTTACCGCAAATGTACGAATTAATTCCGAATTATCTCCTACAACGTGAAATAAAATGTGTTTGCGTTTGGCGGAAAGCTTCATTTCATGTCGAAAGAAGAAGCCTGTCTCTGTTCAATCTCTATACTGCGATACTCCAATCTCTATGTGGTGAGACTGGAATTTCTGTATGTAGAGACTGCAATCTCTCTATGGTGAGACTCGAGTCTCACTTCGCTGAAATTATTTGGTACTGGGAGTGCGGAGAGAATTTCTAACCATTCTATCGACAGAATGAGGACTATATGAGACAGTATGATATGTCTATCATATTGTCGCCCAATCGGCAATGTCTGTAGCAAAACGTCAAACTTCGAGAGGCCGAAAAAGGCGATTTTTGAATCGGACAAAGAGATTTCGGAAAATGGACAAAGAGATTTTTTGAAATGCAAGGCTCTGACATTTTGATCAGAGCCTTGCGTTTTCGCGGTACATGTATGTACTGGTTTTGTCGCATGTTTGTAATAAATCTATTGCATGTATTAGGTTGATTTATTATTGCGAAAAAACAAAAGCGAGAGGTGCATGTGCAGCCTCTCGCAGTTTTTACTCTCAGCCCTCAAGGTTCGTGCCAGTGAGCGAGAGTCAAACTTGTTTGAACTCTCACAGCGAGCGCAGCCGAAGCTCAACAACGAAGTTGTTAACTCCAAACCCTCAACTCCTCTATCAGTCTGTCGTTCTCCTCGGGTGTGCCGATGGTGATGCGCAGGGTGCCCTCGCAGCCTGGGGTGCGTGAGCGGTCGCGCACGATGAGTTCGCGGGCGATGAGGTAGTCGTAGAGCTCGCGCGGACGGGCGGTCTTCACGAGGAGGAAGTTGGCATCGCTGGGGTATACCTTCTCTATATAGGGCAGCGCGGTGAGGGCTGCGGCTACGCGTTCGCGTTCGGCGATGAGGGTCTGCACCTGTGGGGTGATGTCCGTCTCGAGAAGGCGCAGGGCAAGCGAGAGCGTGTCGGTACCGATATTGTAGGGGTATTTCACCTGCTCGAACAGGCGGATGATGCGCTCCTCGGCAAAGGCAAGGCCCATGCGCAGACCGGCAAGGCCGTAGGCTTTCGAGAGGGTCTGCAGGACGATGAGGTTGGGGTATTGGTCAATCAGCTCTACCATGCTGGGCACGGAGGAGAAGTCGATGTAGGCCTCGTCTACCACCACGATACCGGGGAAGCGGCTCAAGAGTGAGACGAGCTGTTCGCGGGGGAAGGCATTGGCCGTGGGGTTGTTGGGTGAGCACACGAAGAGCAGCTTGCTCTGCATGTCAGTAGCGCTCAGGAGTGCCTCTACGGGCAGACTGAAGTCCTCGCCGAGCATCACCTCGCGGCACTCAATGTCATTGATGGCAGCACACACGCTGTACATGCCGTAGGTGGGCGCTATGCTGACGATGTTGTCGATGCCGGGACGACAGAAGATGCGGAACAGGAGGTCGATGGCCTCGTCGCTACCGTTGCCGAGGAAGAGGCGTGCGGGATCGACGCCCTTCTTCTGTGCTATGGCGCTGCGCACCTGCTCCTTGAGCGCTGTAGAGGGGTAGCGGTTGTAGCCATTGTCGAAGGGGTTCTCATTGGCGTCGAGGTAGATGCCGATGCTGCCCTTGTACTCGTCGCGGGCGGTGGAGTAGGGTTTCAGGGCGGCGATGTTGGGGCGGACGTTGTTTAATTGAGAATTGAGAATTGAAAATTGAAAATTAGAGTTCTCGGAGGACTTTGAGTTCTCGGAGTTGCTGGAACCCTTCGAGGCCACCCTTACCTTCACGGCATTGGCATGCGCATCCAGTCCTTCGGCTTCGGCCATGCGGATGATGGTGTTGCTGAGGCTGTTGAGGCCTTCTTGGGTGAGCTGCTGATAGGTGATGGCGTGCATGAAGCTGTCGAGGCCGATGCCGCTGTAGGCGCTGGCGAGTCCCATGGTAGGCAGGGTGTGGTTGGTGCCTGATGCGTAGTCGCCGGCACTCTCGGGCGAGTAGTGCCCCACGAAGATGCTGCCTGCTGCGGTGATGCGGTCGGCCACAGCCCACGCGTCGTCCATGGCGATGATGAGGTGCTCAGAAGCGTAGGCGTTGGCAAAGGCAATCATGGTGTCGATGTCGTCAAATACCACGATGCGGCTGTTGGCAAGCGAGCGTGTGGCAATATCGGCACGGGGTAGCAGAGCGAGCTGACGCGCTATCTCGGCATTGACTTGCTCGGCAAACTCCTGACTGCGGCATACGAGCAGCGATTGGCTGTCGGGGCCGTGCTCGGCTTGGGAGAGGAAGTCGGCCGCCACGAAGTCGGGACGGGCGCTGTCGTCGGCCATGATCATCACTTCGGAAGGGCCTGCGGGCATGTCGATGGCGGTGCCCTGTGCACTGACCATCTGCTTGGCCTTGGTCACGTAGCGGTTGCCGGGGCCGAAAATCTTGAACACGCGCTCAATGCTCTCGGTGCCGTAGGCCATGGCGGCAATGGCTTGTGCGCCACCCAATTTATATATGGTGCGTACGCCACACAGCTGGGCGGTATAGAGCACTACGGGATTGACTTTGCCGGTGGTGCGGTCGCATGGGGTACACAGTACAATCTCCTCGCAGCCAGCGATCTGGGCGGGAAGTGCCAGCATCAGAATGGTAGAGAAGAGTGGGGCACTGCCACCCGGTATGTAGAGACCTACACGGCGTATGGGGAGCACGCGGCGACGGCAGTGCACACCGGGCATGGTGTAGACATCTACGGCAGGAGTCTGCTGCGCCTTGTGGAAAGCGCTGATATTGCTTGCTGCCTGGCGGATGGCCGACTTGAGTTCGTCGCTCACCATGGTCTCGGCTTCGGTAAACTCTGTCTCGGAGACTTGCAACGACTCGGGGCAACGTCCATCAATCTCTGTGGTGATGGCACGCAGGGCCTCGTCACCGCCCTGGCGGATGCGCTCAAGAATGGTGCGTACGCGCTGCTCAATGACTGTATCGTCATCGGTGGCACGCAACATCAGGGCGGGCCAGGTATTTTTATCGGGGGAAATGTGTGTTTGTAGCATGCTGAATTAAAAATTAAAAGTTAGGAATTAAAACTAGCACGGTTTAAGTTGTTCTAATTTTTAATTATTAATTTTTCATTATTAATTTTTCATTTATTCAATCACTTTATCCAAATCCAAGACGAGGATGCCTTCGGCGCCAATCTGCTTGAGGCGCTCTATCTTGTCCCACAGCTCGTCGGCTTTCACTACGGAGTGCAGTGAGCACCAGGATTTGTCGGCCAGAGGCATCACCGACGGACTGCGCATGGCGGGGAGTATGGCAATGGCCTCGTCGACCTTATCGGCGGGGAGGTTCATCAGGATATATTTCTTTCCACGGCTATTGGTGACAGCATCGATGCGGAAGAGCAGCGAGTCGAGGATGGCGCGCTTCTCGGATGAGAGATTGGGGTTGGCGATGAGCACCGCCTCGGACTGAATGACCTGCTCCACCTCCTTGAGCCCGTTCGACACGAGGGTGCCACCCGACGATACGATGTCGAAGATGGCATCGGCAATGCCTGCTGCGGGGGCTATCTCTACCGAACCCTTGATGACGCGGATGCTGGCCTCGATGCCCTTTTCGGCGAAGAAGCGGCGCAGGATGTTGGGGTAGGAGGTAGCGATGCGCTTGCCCTGGAAATACTCGGGCGAGGTGTACTCATCGGCTTTGGGAATGGCCAGCGAGATGCGGCAGCCACCGAACCCTAATCGGCGCACTATCTCCACTGCAGCGTCCGTTTCGGCCACCTCATTATAGCCCACGATACCAATGTCGGCAGAGCCGTCGGCCACGACTTCGGGGATATCATCGTCGCGCAAGTAGAGAATCTCGAGAGGGAAGTTGCCTACACGATCGAGAAACTTTCGTTTCTGGTCATTCACATTCATGCCTGCATCTTGCAGCTGGTCGACGCTCTGCTCGTTGAGTCGTCCTTTCGATTGGATAGCTATTCGTATCATATGGCTCTTTCTATTTAATCTTTTTATGAGTTAGGTGTATAAAACAAGAAGGACCTGCCTGATAGGTAAGTCCTTCCTGTATGATGAAAACAAACTACATACATCGCTTACCTTATCGGCTGATAGGGTGATGATAATGGCGATGTAGGTGAGCTTGCTTCATTTTTTCTTTTTACCTTAGTTACCTGATGCAAAGGTATGGGTTTGTTTTGACTGGTGCAACAAATTGGCAAGAAAATTTGCGTTATCGTGAAAAATTATCATTAAAACCAACAAAAATCCGTCAATTTGGTTTTTTGTTTCTTGTGTTAGGCTGTTTCGAAACTTTTCAGCAGCTGTATCTCTTCGGCCCAGCGTGTTTCGTCGGGAGTCTCGAGGATGAGCGGAATGTTGTCGAAGCGCGGGTCCTGCATGAAGCGTTTGAAGAAGTCGATACCCAACAGCCCCAGACCGATGCTCTCGTGGCGGTCTACACGTGATCCCAATGCCTTTTTCGTGTCGTTGAGATGTATACCTTTTAAATAAGAGAAGCCTACTACCTCGCCAAACTCCTGCCATACGGCCTCATAATTGTCCTTGATATCGTATCCTGCCGAGTAGGTGTGGCAGGTGTCGAGGCATACGCCCACGCGACTCTTGTCTTCAACCTGCTCAATGATTTGTGCCAGGTGGTAGAAGGAGAAGCCCATGTTGCTGCCCTGTCCGGCGGTGTTCTCAATGACTGCCGTCACTCCTTGTGTGCGGTCGAGGGTGATGTTGATGCTCTCGGCGATGCGTGCCAGGCAGGCGTCCTTGTCTATTTCGTTGAGGTGGCTGCCAGGGTGGAAGTTGAGCATCGAGAGTCCAAGCTGCTCGCAGCGGTGCATCTCGTCGTAGAAGGCTGCGCGTGACTTATCCAGTCCCTCCTCGTGTGGATGTCCTAGATTGATGAGGTAGCTGTCGTGAGGCAAGATATAGCGTGCGTCATAGCCATACTCGGCACAGCGTTCCTTAAAGAGGGCGATGCTCTGCTCCGATAGGGGTTTCGATACCCATTGGCGCTGGTTACGGGTGAAGAGTGCAAAGGCTGTTGCGCCCAGCTCCTTGGCATTTACAGGGGCAAGTTCTACGCCGCCCGATGCTGATACGTGTGGTCCTATATATTTCATATTGCTATTATTTTTTGTTCCATTATTTGCTTAATTGGCTCAAAGATACAAAAGTTTTTTGTATATTTGGAATATTATGGAATATATTCAGAGGTTCTAAATACCAATAAACTCATTTATGCAATCTATCATATTCTTGTAATTGAGAAACAATGTCTCTCGAGAAGGGGCTTTTTTTGTTTGTTAGCAAAACTAAAGTTGCTGTTGCTTGCATAATGTCATTTTTTTACACTATTTTTGCGAAATAATTATACTAATCAACTAAAACTATAACTAAAAAACCATTGTTATGAGAAAAACTTTTACACTTTTCTTCATGTCAATGTTCCTGATGATAGGAACAGTAGTGGCACAAGAAGACAATGCATTTAAGCTTGTCTCTGTCAACCCCAGTAGCGATAACCCAGTGACCTCTGTTTATCAGATTCAGCTTGAGTTTTCTAAAGATATCAGCGTGACACTCCCTGAGGGAGGTATCGACGTGGTGAACAACGAGACGAAGGAGGTACTCAAATTGACACGTCTCTTTGAAGCCGAGTGGATGCCAAAGAATGTGGCTGCATTCTTGTTTGAGCAGAAAGCGGTTACTGATAAAGACGGTAAGGAGGAGATGCAGGATCAATACCTGCAGACCCCTGGCACATACTCCTATACCATTCCCGCTGGATGCATCAAGAGTGTCGATGGCGAGGAGTTTGCTGGCCAAACTTTCACGTTCAGTATCGTAACTACATTCCCTATTGATGGCTATTCGCCCGTCAACACAGACAAGCTCGAAAAGATAGAGCTTACGTTCAGTGAAGAGATTGTCAAGGTGGTGATGCCCAGTGCCGGTATGTCTATCGTTGACAACTATTGGACACCCGTGGCAACTATAAAGAATGATGTTGTTATCAGTGAAGACAAGAAGACTGTGACATTGGAGCTGGAGACACCTATCACCACTCCCGGACAGTATAATCTTGACATCTATCAAGGTGTTTTCGTTAGCAATAATGGAATAAGCGCCTATCACTCTTTGTTCTTCAATGTGATAGATACTAATCCCTCATTCTCTCTTAACTATGAGAATGGCGACAGAGTGCAGGAGCTCGGTAATCTTGAAATCACATTCAATAATGTCAAGGAGGTTAAGCTCATCGAGAATGGTCCTAAGGTAGCCGCATACCTCCCTGGTTTTATCGAAGCAGAGGGCACAGCAACTTTGGCCGATGGTAAGATAACGGTCACTTTCGAGCAGAGCTTTACTGAGCCGGGTGAATATTGGTTTGTAGTGCCCGCAGGTATGTTCACTATGGACGGTGTGGCTAACGAAGAACTTCAGGTTGCAGTTACCTTGTATACATTGGATATCACTCCGCTTGAGGTTGTGAGTGTTACTCCAACTGTAGGCGAAACAGAGCAGCTCGAAAAGATTGTTGTTAAGTTCAACCAGCCCATTCAGCTTTCTATGGACGAGAACTGGCAACAGATTTCACGCGAGATTAAGCTCACATGCGACGATGGTAAGGAGTACATCCTGACAAACGACCCCGGTTTCAGTACCAATGCTGCTGATGAGTTGGTATATCTGGCGAATGCCGAGTGGGTGGATAATGCCTACAAGTCTACTCCTATTACTGTAGCAGGAGTCTACACCTTGAATTTGGCAGACATTGTAGTTGACCATGCTGCTGAGGCGGGAATCGACGAGTGGGGTTATCCTGCTACAATCTGGCATGCAAAGAAGCAGTCTTGCGCAGGTACTTGCGTATGGACAGTTACTGGCGGCAGCAATGTAGAGAAGATTGAGGTTGCCGCTGGCGAGCAGATTATCTACGACCTCCTTGGCCGCCGCATCGAGAAGATTACCGGTGCCGGTATCTACATCGTCAATGGCAAGAAAGTTGTGATTAAGTGAGAGTAGATGACTGCTTGCAGGCTTATGCCAAGCGTGAACAACTAAAGCGAAATTAAAGTTGTGATTAAGTAATATAGAACTTGAATATTCTACATAAATAAAGGAGGGCCCGCGGGCCCTCCTTTATTGTTTCTGTATGTCTTTGTTGTATCGTCCTTACTCTTGCTGGTCAAGATAGTAGAGGTCGCCGGAGAGGATTTGCTCGGTGCGCATCACGACATCGTCAATGTCCATGTTGAGCGATACGGCAAGGCCCTCGGGCTCTACAACGATGATTTTCGGTGTGCTGTCTACACCGAAGAGCTTGGCTGCAGGGGAGGCAGCGCCAGCGCCGTCGCATGCGTGGAGCCAGCTTTCGTGGCTGATGCCCTTGCTTTCTACGGCTGCTTGCCATGCAGACTTGTCGGTGTCGAGAGCGACGCTAATGATGACAAACTGGTCTTGGTGCTCCTTTATGATTTCGTGCAGGCGCATCAGTTCGTCAAGGGAGGCGGCAGATGATTCACAGTCGGATTTCCAGAAGTGGAGCACTACGTAGCGTCCGCGGTAGTCGGAGAGGCGCTTGCTGTCACCCGTGAGCAGAGGCAGGGTGATGTCGGGTACCTCATTGCCCACCTTCATGCTGGCAGACAGTACACTGTTGCGTAGCGAGAGGTAGTAGGGATGTGTGTGCAACGTAGTGGATACGGCATTGAGCATCTGTCCGGCATAGACGTCGGTGAGCTTGGGCAGCAGGGTGTGCTCTGTCACGAGGGGCATCATGGGCGATGCGTTGTGCTCGATGAGGAAGCGTATCACCTGTGACTCGGTCTTGATGGCCACTTGAGCCTTGAGGCGCTTGATGGCGCTCTTGCCTTCGGGGCTCGCTGTCCATGCCTGACCATGTTGCTGCTCTAGGGCAGCCACCTTGTCGGCTACCTCGCGGGCTGCCTCGGCGAGGATGGCTTGGTACTGGGCATAGGTGTCGTTGGTAGGGGTGCCGCTGACTGTGCTCTGCTCGGGGTTACTGGCCAATGCGGTATTGACGGCCACCTCGCCCGGCTCCACGAAGAGGGCGATGCTACCTGCCTCGCCAAAGCCTGTGAGGGTGTACTGCAGGGCAGGAGCATCCTGCGCAAGCTCATGCGTGAGTGTATACTTGCCTCGCTTCACCTTGGCTGTGGCTACTGTGATTTGATTGCCCAGCTCATCGGTACGGGTGAGGCTTACTTTCTTGACTTTGGTGTCGTTGTCGGCAATGGTGCCGTTGATGATGCAGGTCTCTTGCGCGCTCACAGCCATGCAGGCAGCGAGGGCTATAATTGAAAATATCTTGTTACGCATAAATGTATATCGATTAGGATTATTTCGCTTCGTCTACTATCCCCTTCAACTTCTTCACCATCTCTTCGCCGCGAAGCTCGAATGCCACGACATTGCCTTCGGGGTCGATAAGGGCGGTGAAGGGTACGCCCTTGACGTTGAAGAGCTTGATGACATCGCTGTTCCAACCTTTGAGGGTGGATATGTGTATCCAGTTCTTGTGTGTAAGTTGGTTCTTGGCGATGCAGTTGACCCAGTCATCGTGCTTGCTGTCGATGGAGTAGCTGAGTACCACGAGGTTGTCGCTGTTCTCAGAGTATGCGAGCGCCTGCTTCATGTAGGGGAACTCGCGGCGGCAGGGGGCGCACCAGCTGGCCCAGAAGTCGATGAAGACGTACTTGCCACGCAGGTCTGATAGCGACAGTTCCTCGCCCTCGGGAGTGCGTCCGCTGATGTCGGGAGCCTCGGAGCCTACCTTGAGGTTGGCGGCACGTATGTCGTTGACCAGTTCCTTGTAGAGCGGTTGCTTGTGCATCTCCTGCGGCACGGCATCGAGGAAGGTCTGTATCATATCGGTATCGAAGGTGGGCACCATGGCGTACTTGATGATGTAGAGCGTTACGGGCGAGTCGAGGTGCTGGACGATGAAGCCCATGATGGCCACCTTGAAGTGCATGTTGTTGACGTAGAAGGTGGGCGAGGTGTACTTCATCTCGGCCTGCATGTCGCCCTTGATGTCGGCTGGGATATTCTCCATCACGGCTTTCATGCGCACCTTGCTCTCCTTGATGCAGCGGTCGTTGAGGTCGAGGTAGGCCTGATAGATGTCGTTGCTCGGCGTGCCTGCTATGTCGGCACCTACGGGGTAGGCGGCATCGAAGGGACCTACGCTGATTTCACCCTCCTCGAGATAGATCTGTATGGCACCGTTGTCGAAGCCGGTGATGTTGCACAGGGCCAACTGCTCGGGGGCTGTGCCTTCGAAGGTGAACTTGTTGTCTACCACGGGGGCTGTGGCGATGACTACCATCTGTCCGTCGACAAGTTCCTCGAGCTTCACCTCCTTGACGGTTTCTTCACTGTAGCAGAGCTTGCTGCTGCTCATTTCGCCCCTGATGACGAACTTTCTCTCCTGTGCCGTAGCCAAGGTGGCTATGGCCAGCAATGTTAATGTGATTAGTTTTCTCATATGTTTTTTTTTTTGTTTAGAGTTTAGAGACAACAGTCATTGCTTTTTTGCTGCACTTGAGGGTTTATGTCTGATGGAGCCATCCGGCAGACAACTCATAACTCATAATTCATAACTCACAATTAGCGAAGCCTCTCCTCCAGGAACTCCCGTAGCTGTTCGCCCCGGAGGCCTGTGGCAATGATTTGGTTGTTCTCGTTGAGGACGAAGAGTGCGGGCACGCCCGTTATGTTGTAGAGGCTGATGAGGTCGCACTTCCATCCCTTGAGCGACGACACGTTTATCCACGTCAGTCCGTCCTTCTCGATGGCCTTTTCCCAGGCTGCCTTGTTGGTGTCGAGCGATACGCCGATGATTTCCAGCCCCAGCGGGTGCAGTTCATCGTACAGCTTGCGCAGGGCGGGGTTGTTGAGGCGGCAGGGTCCGCACCAGCTTGCCCAGAAGTCGATAATCTTGATCTTGCCCTTCACGCTGCTCATCGTCACGGCATTGCCCTGTGGGTCGGTGAGCGTGAAGTCGGGTGCTTGGGCACCGCCCTCGGTCTTCTCCAGGCGCTTGATGCGCTCCTTGATGATGCGCCCGTACTGGCTACCCTTGGCGCCCTCGCCCAGCGTGGCATACATGCTGCGTGTATCGCGCAGACTCGCCTCGCGCATGAGCAGGTTCGAATAGATGGTGTAGGCTGCTATGAGGTTGTCGTTGCTGCCGAGGAACGTGTTGGTCAGCTCCCTCAAGGCGTTCTGCTGACGCTGCAGCGAGTCGTTCACCTGGCTGGCGCTGCGGAATTTGCGTGCCGTGCGCAGCGAGTCGTAGCGGCTCTGCATGCCGTCGATAGCCTTGCGCATGGCGGCAGACTCCTTCATGTGTGCCGTGTAGCTGTCGTTGAGCTGTCCGCCACGGATGTAGTAGTTGTCGCCCTCGCTGAGGTATGCCTCATAGGTCACTCCGGGTTCGGCAAAGAGGGTGAAGCCACCGGCAAAGCCGTCCACCACGAGCTGTGCCACCACAGGCTCCTCGGCGACGGCCGTCAGCGTGAACTTTCCCCGCTTGAAGTCGCAGTAGCCCAGCGTGTCCGTCTGCTCCTCGCCCGAGCGTGCGAGCAAGTACAGCCGTCCCTTCTTGATACCCTCAATCTTACCCTTTATCGCGATGTCTCCAGCCTGCGCCATCGAGGTCAGCGCACATAGGAGCATCAGTGTCAGTAGTGTGGTCTTTTTCATATCAATATACCATTTTATATATATAGTCGTATACGAATTGCATGTCGTGGATTTCGCCCCAGCGGTTGCCGTCGTTGTCGCGGTCGTAGAAGAGTGTGGGGAAGTCTTCGTCGATGTCGGCAGCGGTGGTGAACTTCACCTCGGCGATGGCGCCGTGGGTGCCGTCGTAGAGGGCGATGGTGAGGTGGAGGCCAAGGTCGTCGCTGAAAGTGGAGCTCTCCTCGGTGCGGAACTTGATGCGGGTGACCTCATAGCCTTCGGGGGCTTGGTAGACGGGATACTTGTCGCCGTTGGAGACGTTGTAGCGGTATACGGTGCCGCCCTCGGCAAAGAAGAGGTTCGAGGTGGTGAACCATGCGTTGTAGGTGATGGTGCTCATGTGGGTGGGGGTGAGGCCGGTGAGCTGCTTCTCGCTGATGATGGTGTAGGCGGCCAGTGGCTCGTTCTCGGCAGGGGCACCGCGGCGCTGGGGGGCTTTGCTGCCGTCGCCAATGTCTTCCATGCGGAGCTCGTAGCGGTAGTAGTGGCCGGTGGCCTCATCCTTGAAGATGAAGTAGGCGTTTTGCTGGTCGTAGCTGTCGCGGTAGTTGATGTAGCCCATCACGGCGGTCATCGTGGCGGGCGAATGCTGCAGGGTGGCGAGCTTGACATGGGCATCGAGCAGGGGGCTCTGCGACATGTAGCCGGGCTTGATGGAGTTGCCTTCGTCCTTGGCAAACCCTTGGTCTTCCTTGGCGGCATAGAGGAAACGGCCGTGCTTGGCATCCCATAGGAGGAAGCGGTTGTGGGTGATGGTGGCGGCGGTGATGTCGTAGTCGGTCTGATGGGGTAGGTCGGGGTTGCCCTCGCAGGCGAGGCCGGGCTTGTAGAGGGCGTGCACGTAGTTGCCTACGTATACCTCGCCCGTCTCGGTGAGCACGACCTTGTATTGGGTGTAATTGGCGGGGTCGCCCGTCTGCATGGTGCGGCGGTAGGCGAAGGTCTCGCTTTCGGGCTTGAACATCTGTTCGGAGGTGAACTTCACGTTCATGCCGTGGGGGTTGTAGCCTCGGGTATCGCCCTGGTTGCCGTAGAGGGTGAGGGTGCTGGTGGTGCCGATGTTAGCCAGGTTTTCGGGGATGTTGTAATAGGTGGTATAGCCGAGGCCTGTGGCGTTCTCGTAGTGGTTGTTGTCGTTGGTGACGTGCTTGACGTCGGTGTAGATCTTGGTTTCGTTACCGATGACCTCGATGTTGCCCAGCTGGCGCTGGCCCTCCTGTCCGTGGAGTACGAAGAGGCTGTTCTTGAACAGGGGGCGTGTGGCGAGCCTGAACGAGGAGTAGTGTGAAAGGTCGGTGGAGCGGTCGTAAATCTGCAGGAAGATGTTGTACTCCATGGCTTGGCCTACGGGGAGTGTCACTTCGAGGTATCCCTTGGTGCGCAGTGTGTCGCGCACCTGTCTGCCTTGCTCATTGGCATAGGTGCGGCACCAGTAGAAGTCCAGTTCGTCGAGGGTGGTGGCGATGGACTGCTCCACGGTGGCCTCGATACGGCGCACCCTGTCTGAGTCGTTGAGTGCCTGCTGCACCTCGATGACATCGCCTCCGGCAGCTGTTGTCGCCGAGGGGGTGAAGGTGACGGAGCGTATTTCGTTCATTGTACCTAAGGTGTAGTCGTAGTTACCTTGGTCTTTGTAGCAGCCTGTGAGCAGGAGGGCCAGCAGGAGGTAGGGGGTTATCTTTTTCATGAGTTTATTTCCATTAAAATCACAATTCCACTTCCGGTATATCAAATCTTATTGATGCGGGGCGCTTGTCGTTGGCGGCTTTGATGAGGCGGTAGCACTCCTTGAGGCGCTCCTCACCAGCCAGCTCCTTGGTGCCCAGCGGTGTGGGGTCCCAGGTGTAGGTGCTGGTTGCCGTGTCGTACATGAAGGGGAGTATGGAGGCGGCGATGAACGTGTCCGCACCTTCGTCCTTCATCATGGTCTTCAGCATGAACTGGTATTTTCCGTCCTCGTAGTCGCCAAAGTATTTCTTCACGATGGCTGCTGTGCCCAGGCCGTTGGGGTCGTCCCACCAGTAGGGGATGCGCACATTGTAGTTTACATTGCTCTTCATCTCTACCCAGCAGAGGTTCCTGTATTCGGCTATGGGGTAGCCCTGAGGGGCATAGGTGTAATACTCATTGAGCATGTAGAGCACATCGTCCTTGTGGAAGTCACTGGCCTCCTCCTGCATCTTCTGCTGGCCTGCCTCGCTGGCATAGAGGGCCGCGATGTCACGGGTGTTGGAGCCTCCGAGCATGGTGGTGAAGCGGCAGAACTTGCTGGCTCTATACATGCCCAGCTGCCCCTCATGGAGTGTCCAGAAGTAGGGCATGTGGTAGTCGGGGTAGTCGCTCTCCTTCAGGATGGGGAGGTCTGCAACAATGGGGTCGGTGGGCTCTTGGGCCAACAGAGCATTCACGGCGCTCACGTTGAGGGCGAGGATGGCGTCGAAGAGGTGCATGCCGAGATTGCTGTCGTAGAGGGTGGCATAGAACTGGTCGTTGCCGGTGTGCTGGGCGAGGAAGATGTGCTTCTCCTTCGTCCACTGCCCCAGGTAGGTATCCATGTGGCTGTACCATACCGAGGGCATGCTGTACGACTCGGTCACGTAGAGGTTCACCTCATCCTTGCCGGCAATGCCAGTGCCCAGGTCGCCACTACCGTCGAGGTAGATGCATACGGCGTAGGTGGAGTCCTCTTTCTCGGGTCGGCACACCTTGATGTCGATGGTCTTCTCATACTCGTTGCCGGAGAAGATGACCTCATCGATGGTGACGTCGGCCAGGGCATACCCTTCGATGGGCTTGGTCTTGATGGCGAGTGTGCGGGCCTCCTCCTTGAGGTAGCCGAGCAGTTTCACCTTGAGCGGAAGGCTCACCGTGTCGGGGTGGCCCACGATGTGGTCGCTGAAGTTGAGCACGCGCTCAAAGTCAGACGCATACCCGTAGTCGAAGTAGGCGCCGTTGGCCCCTTCGTCATAGAAGTCGGGCTCTATCTTCTCGCAAGCTGCCAGGCCAAAGGCAAGGCACAGCAGGCAGGCTATGTGGGGAATATTCTTTCTCATAGTGTCACATGTTTATGCTTTGGGGGTGATGGTATTGTCATTGTCGGCAGACTTCTCGTTGCCTTCGCCGTCCTCCTCGTTCTCCTGTGTCCAGCCATACTCGACCTCGGCATCGGGGAGGGGGAAGATGAAGTTCTCCTCCACGAGCGTCACTTCGGGGCAATGGGTGAGGGTGCCGGTGAGGCCGTGGCTCTTGAGGAACCAGAAGTACTGCCCCTCGCCGTAGAACTCCTTGCGGTACTCGCGGTTGAGGGCTGCAATGCGCTGCTCGGGGGTGTCGCAGGTTACGTCCTTGGCCTTCGAGATGCCTCGCTTGTTGCGCACGGTATTGATATAGGTGGCTGCCTGGCGATTGTCCTCGGTGGACTCGCAGGCGATGTAGTACATCTCGGGCAGGCGGATGAGGGGGATGACCTCATTGTCGTTGTCGATATACTTGAGCGATATGGCATATTGCAATTCGTTGTTGCGGTGGAAGGCGGTGCCTTGGGCACGCATGTCCTCGCTCTCGGAGCCTACTGTCTCGTACAGGGCGTTGAGGGTGGAGATGTCGAGGTAGTACTTGGTGTTCATCTTCTCGCCATAGGCAAAGTAGGCTGAGAGGTTGTCTTCAAGCTCGTGCATGCTGAGTCCGCAGATGACCTCGCGCGAGAGTATGGGGTCGTTGCTGTTGCCGCTCTGCAGGGCAAGTCCGCACTCGTCGATGACCATCCGGGCATAGAGGGCTGCGCTGTCGCGGATGCCGGCATAGTTGTATACGCGGGCAAGGAGGGCACCTACGGCGTGATAGTTGAAGCGGAACTGGCGGTCGTTGGTAGGGTCGCTCAGGTTGAGCTCCTTCTCGTAGCTCATGCACTCGCGTGCCTCGTGCAGGTCGCTGAGGATGCGGCTCACCACCTCGCCGGCGGCGAGCAGGGGTTGCTTGGAGTGGTCGGCCACGGTACGGTAGGGCATGCACTTGACGCTCTTGGCCTCATCGCTGTCGGCATAGTGCATGGGGCCCCATCCGCGCAGGAGGTCGAAGTGGAGGTAGGCACGCATGGCAAGTGCCTCGCCACGTATCATGCTGCGGGTGGTGGGGTCGGTGAGCACGGTAGCGCCATTGAGGTCCCACCACTTGAGCAGGTTGTTGGCATTGGCGATGATGTGGTACTGTGCCTGCCAGGTGTTGGCAAGGGTGCCCTTGGTGTTGTAGGCACCGCTGGTCTCGCGGTCGTAGATGTAGACGCTGTTGCGGTCGGTGGTGCCGTCGGGGAGCTTGTCGTAGAACTGTGCCAGCTGCTCGGGGAGCCCGAAGCTGAGGTTCTTGCCGTAGGTGTTCTCTTCGGTCATGGAGATGTAGAGGCCTGCGAGGGCGCTCGTGAATCCATTCTCGGTGGTGAAGAGCTCCTTGGCGGGCACATCGGTGTTGGGCATTACATCGAGCCACTTCTCACACGAAGTGAGGGTGAGCAGGGCGATGAGGAGGTATGTGGTTCTTTTCATTTTTATATAATATGGTTGTTGTTCTTTTTTTCTAGGGGTCTCCTAGGATTTCCTAGGACTTTCTAGGGTTTCCTAGGCTCTAAACACTAAACTCAACGGAACATTATCGACATCGACAGCGTGTAGGAGCGTGCGAAGGGGTAGTCGAGGCCGCGCTCCATGCGTATGCGCGAGAGACGGGCTATGTCGTTGGTAGTGAAGTTGAGCGACAGCACGTCGATGCTGGCCTTGCTCAGCGCCTTGAAGTCTTCGCCAGTGAAGCGGTAGCCCACGCTCATGGTGGCCAGGCGCACCTCGTTGTCGTTCATGATGAAGCGGGTGCTGGCGGGTGTGTTGGCTCCTGTGGGGCTGAAGCCTACGTAGGAGGTCACGTCGCCGGGGCGCTCCCAACGTCCCTGTCCGGCACGGTTGTCGAGGTTGTAGGCCACGTTCTGGTTCTCAATCTTGTCGGCAAGGGTCTGATTGTAGACGATGCCACCATATTTATAGGTGAAGCCGAGGGTGCATGAGAGGTCTTTCCAGTTGATGCTCGATGAGAGTGTGCCGCTCACCGTGGGGGTGGTTTCGCCTACGGCTACCTTGTCGTTGGCATCCCACACGAAGGTCTTGGTGCCGTCGCGCTTGAGGTACACCTCCTTGCCGGTGACGGGGTCGACACCGAGCGAGCGCACCACGTAGAGGGTGGTGGTAGACTCGCCCTCGCGGTACTGGGGCAGGGGTGCTCCGGGCGACTTCATCTGCTCTTCGTTGACCTTCTTGAGGTAGTCGGAGAGCTTGAGTATGCGGTTGCGGTTGTGGTTGGCATTGGCGTTGATGGTCCAGAAGAACTCCTTGCGCAGGTTCTGCATGGCGATGATGTTGAGCGATGCGTCGAAGCCGCGGTTCTGCAGTTCACCGGCATTCATCACCATGGATGAGAATCCCGTCGAGGGAGCCAGGTCGTAGTTGGTGAGCAGCTCCTTGGTGATGTTGTTGTAGTAGTTGAAGGTGGTGTTGATGCGGTTTTTCCAGAAGCCGAAGTCGAGCGAGAGGCTGATGTTGTGGGTCTTGGCCCAGCCCAGCTCGGCATTGTTGAGTCCGCTCAGCAGGGCACCCAGCACGGGGAACGACTGGTAGGGGCGCATGGTGCCGGCAAAGGAGTAGTACTCTATGGCATCGGCGGGGCTGAAGTTCTGCTCGCCGGTGATACCGTAGCTGGCACGCAGCACGAGGTTCGACAGGTAGCCCTGCAGCCACTTCTCATTGTGGGCATTCCAGCGTCCGCCCACCGACCAGAAGGGTACGAGGTCATGCTTGGCATAGCGCGACGAGGCTTCACCGCTGAGGTTGAAGTCGGCTGAGTAGCGGTTGTCGTAGCTATATGAGAACTGCCCGATGAGGCCTATCGAGCGTGAGATGTTCTCGCTTCCGATGTTGCTCATGTTGGTTTCCATCTTGTTGCCGAAGATGAAGTCGTCCATGTGGGCATCGGGGTAGCCGGTAGCCGAGAGGTTGACGTAGTCGTTGCGGTCTTCGCTGATGGTCCAGTTGGCAAAGGTGCTGAAGAGGTGCTTGCCCAGCACGAGGTTGTAGTTGATGCCCAGGTTGCTCGACCACGATGTCATCTCTCCGGTGCTCTTGAAGTAGCTTCCCTTGCGTGTGAGGTCGTCCTCAAGCTCGAAGCTGGTGTGGTCGGCGGGGAGGAACTTGTCGGTACCTGCCATGCCGCGTGTGTAGGAGAGCTGCTCGGTGATGCGCAGGTTGCGCAGCACCATGTATTCGAGATTGAGGCTGGTGGTCATGTTGAGGCTGTTGTTGAGGTCCTTGATTCCCAAGGTGGCATCGTACAGCGGATTGGTGATGACGGTGCTCTGTCCGCTCACGGTATTGTTGTCGAGCACTTTCTGCTGGTTTCCGTTGGCATCTTCGGGGATGTAATAGGGGTTCAGGCGCGTGTATTGCGAGAACGAGCCGTAGGGCGAGTTGCTGCTGTTCGACTCGTTGAGGCTTACGTTGGCTCGCATGATGAACTTCTCCTTCATGTAGCTCATGTTGAAGTTGACTCCCTTGGTGTTGTTTGCCGACTCCTTCATGACACCGGGCTGCATGGCTGCATTGATGTCGAGGCTGTAGCGGAACACCTCGGTACCGCCCGATACGCTGGCCGAGTGGCGGTGCTGGAAGGCTGTGCGCAGGGGTTTCGAGAGCCAGTAGGTGTCGACTCCGCCCAGCACGTTGCGGCGATACCTGTTGTATAGGTTCATGTCGCTTGCACTGGCTGGGTTGTATAGTCCGGCACGCCATTCGGTGTCGAGTTTCGTGGCGGCGTCCATCATGTTGTAGTCGGTGAGGTCGGGTGTCTGCACGGTCATCGTGCCGTTGTACGACACTGAGAGGTCGCCGTCGGGGGCTACCTTGGTCTCTACCACTACCACGCCGTTGGCGGCACGCGAGCCGTATACCGATGTGGCGGCAGCGTCCTTGAGTATGGTGATGGTCTCTACGCGCTCGGGGTCGAGGTCGAGGATGCGGCTCATGGGCACGATGAATCCGTCGAGCACGAAGAGCGGTGTGTTGGGACGGCTCGATACGTTGTCGAGCATGAGGTCCATGCTGTTCATCGACTTGGTGCCGAGCGACTGGTCGCCACGTATCTGGAAGTCGGGCTCGGCGTTGGGGTCGGAGCCTGTCTTGTTGTTTTCGATGACCTTGAAGCTGGGGTCGAAGAACTGCAAGCCCTTGAGGATGTTCGTGGGGCTCATCTTTCGCAACGCATCGCCCTTGACCTCCACGTAGTTACCCGTGAAGCTGTTCTTGTTGCGTCGGCTGATACCGGTGACCACCACGTCGTCGAGCTCGATACTGGGTTTCAGCTCTATGATGAGGCTGTGCTCTTCCTTTGTAATCTGCTTTGACACAGCCTCGTAGCCTATGTAGGATATGCTGACGGACTCCTTCTTGCCCACGCGTATGCTGAACTTGCCGTCGATGTCGGTGATGCATCCGCGGGCACCCTTGTCCTTGCCTGTGCCGTCGGTGATGAGCACTGTGGCGCCTATGAGGGGGTCGCCCGTGGCTTTGTCGATGACCTGTCCCGAGACGTTGAGTTCCACCTTGTCGGAGGCAAACTGCTGGTCGGGCTCCACGATGATCTGGCCTTCACCTTCGTAGCGTATCACCACGTTCTGGTTGCCAATGAGTTCGCCCAGCACCTTGTCGAGCGGTTTGTCCTTGACGGCGATGCTCGTAGGCTTGTTGATGTTCCATAGCGACACATCCTGCAGGGTAATCTTGGCGCCTGCAGCGTCGGCTACCATCTCGAGCACCTTACCCAAGGGCTGGTTGCTCACCCTGAGGGTCACGGGCTTGTCTTTCCATTCCGTCTGCGCCAACGTGGGAACGCTCCACGCAAGCAGGACGGCGGCGATGAGTATTTTGTGGAATGATTTCATAATTGTGGGTGTTTTATAATAAGGAGTCAGTCAACGGTCAACAGTCAACAGACAACAGTCATTGCAGCTCCGCTGCGATTGAGGATTTATGGTTGAGGAGCATCCGGCAGGCAACTCATAATTCATAATTCATAACTCATAATTACTGAAGCAGCATCTCCAGTATCCCCTTATGGAATGTGCTGGTATTATACTTCTCTATATAGTCCTTGTACAGTGCGTCGGCACGCTCTATCTCCTTGCCGTTCATGATGAAGTTGCGCAGCAGGGTATACAGCACATAGTCGCGCAGGTCGCCTTCGTAGCAGGCCACGAGTTCCCGGTACATGTCCTCCATCTTCGTGGGCATGGCATACTGCTCGCCCTTGGCCTTGGCTGCCTTCTCGTTCAGGTAGAAGCAGTAGCGCATCAGCAGGCTCGCATATTCGGGGCAGCGCAGCGCCTCCTTGTCGGTGCGCAGGGTATAGCCCTCGGCGATGCTCCAGTAGTCGCCTATCTCCTGCTCGGCGAGCGAGAGTCCGCGGGTGCTCTCATACATCACCGGGTACTCGATGAACGACATGTATACGTCGTAGTCGATGATGGCGCGCGCGTAGTTCTTGGCCTCCTCGCTTGCCTGGCTCTTCTCGATGAGTGCCGTGGCCTTCTCCATCAGTGTGCGTGCATCGTCGATACGTGCCTTCGGCTTGATGTCGAGCACTACACAGCCTAGCAGGTCGCTGCGGTAGCGCATGCTGCGCTTCAGGTTGTCGATGCTCTTGAGCAGGCGGTTGTTGTGTACCGCACGTTCGGTGCCGCTATAGTCTACCTTGGCATTCTTGCCCTCGTAGTTCATCTCCACGTGCAGGCTGTCGCCGGGGAGCAGCATCACTGTCGTGCGCCCATTGATGGTGAGGCACATCAGCCCTTCGCACTCGAAGCTGTAGAGGTGCTCCTCGCCGGGGTTTGTGTGAAACTCGGCCGCTATGAGCGGTGTCTGCAGACAGTCGAAATACACCATCTCCTGCTGATAGCCATACACTTGTGCGCTCAGCACGGCTTTCTCCTGAGCCGCCACCGTCGTATGCAGGGCTGCGCCCATGGCCAGCAACGCTGCGAATATACTCTTTCTCATCATATCAGTTGTGTTAGTTGTTAATGTTCAAATTTTACTTAATCAAGGCAAATATACGATAATTGTATGTAATGGCCGTCAATGTATACCCTAAAAAAACTTAACACAGATGCTATTGGCCTACCATGACAGCCTGGCCGTCGCGGATGTAAATACCCTTTTCTACGGGTTGCTCTACTCTCCTCCCGCCAAGGTCATAAACCACCGTAGCCATATCCTTGCCGTGTTCGGCCTCTACAGTACCTATTGCTGTAGGTGTGGCACTCATCTCCTCGATGTCGATGTCGATGGCTGCGGGGAAGAGGCGCTCGGGGTCGAAGTAGTAGGCACAACTCTCCACCATGGTCTTCAGATTGGTGCCCACCATGCCGTTGAAGATTTCCGTGCCATTGAGCACCACCTTGACGGGTTGTGTGAGGTCATACTCCTTCTCGTTGAGGTAGAGGCGCACCTTGCCTTTGGTGATGGTCTCGTATTTCTTCGTGAAATCGATTTCAATGCCACTTGGTGCATACACTGTGGTGTAGGTCACCTTCTTCACGTCGAGTGTTACGGTGTTGCCCTCGCGGGTCATCTCATAGCAGGCGCGTCCCTGATTGTCGTTGGTGAGGCTGGGCTCGATGACTCTCAGGTTGTAGAATCCGGTGCGTCGGCCACCATACATGTCGTAGTTCTCCCAGAAGAAGTAGTCGGGGTGTGGGTCGCGTGTGTACTCGGCGAGCCAAGGGGTTGTGGGGCGGTAGTCTATCGAGTGTCCGTCGCCTTCGATGACCTCGATGAAGTGGTTGTAGTATCCCGGATGTTGCTTCTGCAGCTCATCGGCAACCTCGAGTGCCTTCTGGGTGAGCTTGTTTCTGTAGAACGCATCATCGAGCGCTCCTGTGCGCAATGAGAATGCTATGTTGGCCACGTTCTCCATAGGGGCATTTCTCAATGGCTCGCCACCGGCCATGGGGCCTGCTCCGGCAAGGTAGTCGGCATAGAACGCTGCCAGGCGCTGGCTGCCATACCCGCCCTCGGAGATTCCGAAGAAGTATATCTTGTTGGCATCCACCTCGTCGGTGAGGAAAGCCAGGCGCAGGAGCTTCTCCCATGCCCACTGCTTGCTGCGTGTGGCCCAACGGTATTCGCTCGTGTTGGGAATCTGCGGCACGAAATAGATGCCGGGGCTGTAGAAACGGCGCAGGCTGAGGCCGATACCCGTTTCCCATTCCTGGTTCTTGTCGCCGGAGCCGTGCATGTAGAGAAACAGCGGATATTTGGTGTCGGGCTCCACCTCCACGGCATTGCATCCCCAGTAGAAGGGCATGGTGGCATTAGCCTCCAGGTGTGCAGGCAGTTTCCACGAACTCTTCTCTCTCTTCTCCAGTTCGGTCACCTCGAACAGCTTTTCCTCGTCGAAGTTCTCTACTGCCGATTTCCATATGCTCCATACCTTGTCGCGTGTGGCCGATATCTGCTCCGCCGGTATTTCGGTGTTCTCTTCATACGCAGAGCCTTCTCCATTGAGCGAGGTACTGAAGGTATCGTAGATGCGTGTCGTCATCTCTTCTGTAACAATGTCTTGCGATGTTGCGGGTATGCCCGTCAAGGCTGCAACGAGCAGGAGTGCTGATGTCTTTTTCATAGGTTTCATGTTTGTTTTTGTATAAATGTCTACAAAAGTAATGATAATTTATTGAATGGGGAAAATATTGCTGCATTAGTTTTAAGCAGCATTAGTTTTAAATAGAACGCACTCATAGCTACATTGTGGCTGCATCGCACATCCAAAGATCCACGAAAAGATGCACGAGAATGTGTACAAGAAGTGTACAAAAAGTGTAAATGTTTGTGTACATCTTTTTGAGTTATCTTATATATCCTCAATGCATTGCACTGTAAAAAGTGTAAATTTACTTTCGGTATATATTTTTAATGAAAAAGCGCCTTCTCTGCTTATCAGATCTCTTCCCAGCTTTTCTTTACGATGAATGCCCACTCTCCCCAGCAGAGGTAATCCACTCTCCCTGTAGGGGCAGGGCAAACGCATTATAAAAACATCTTAATGAAAACGTCCAACTAACTGTCCCTCTGTTTATAGAGGGGCAACGCGAGATGAGCGTTGCTTGCGACGACGGGAGCTTTAGCTCCCCAAAGTCGTCTTAGGAGGGAGTTGCCTTTCCCTTCGGCCGGCGAACTACGTTTCCAAACGAAGTGCGGAGAAAAAGCCGCAAATAGACATACTACGCGCTTCGCTTATAACGCCCCCGCCCTACGGGCACCCCCTCTATAAACAGAGGGGGAGTTTGTAAAGCGCAAACAATCAATGATTAACTACCAAGAA